>CAZQKR010000033.1:0-45573 GCA_964594045.1 uncultured Saprospiraceae bacterium
AAAAATTTATTTTATTTATCAAAATATTCTGACTGCGAAAGGTCAGTTATTAAATTTAAATGCCGGAAAATTAAATACCGGAATGCATGTAGTGAACCTGGTCTCTGGCAAAGAGTCTGTTTCATTTAAATTAATAAAAAATTAATCACCTGAAAAATTTAAAACAATGAAAAATATTAAATTAGCTTTAGCAATAATATTAACTATTTTATTCGGGCATCTGACCGCCCAAAATACAGTAACACAACATGAAACTGGTTCGTGTGTGGATCAGACAGATTTAACAATTCTGAATGTGGAAGAAATTATCCAAATATTTGATCCTCCGGTAAAGGAAATCAGAGGAAATTATACACCTCTATCGGATATGGATCCCGAGGTATTCAAAAATGTATTTTTTGTACATGGTTTGGGAGGGCATTCTGCTTCCTGGGCACCGGCAACAAGGCATGTTGCAACTACTTATAAAGCTTTAACACCTGAAATCAACTATAGGCAGGAAGTTACAATTCCGCAGGCTGCAACCTGGTTGAATCTTGATTTTGGAGAAGCGAACAATTCTCTTGAAGAAGATTATCCGGATTCAAAAGGAGAAGAAAGTATTTTTATTGGCCACAGCATGGGCGGCATCGTAGGTCGCCAAATGGATTATGACGTGGTTAATAATAACTTTAAGAAAAGATTTAATGCCATGGCAACTTTCGGTTCACCCCACCAGGGAGCAAAAATTATTGAAACTTTGCAGAATGGTGAAGTAGAAGAGTATTTTAAGCGGGGTTGTGAAGTTTTGAGTGATGCTGGCATCTCCAAAATTGAAGCAGACTTAGATCTTCAACTGAAAGGAATTATGGGAATGCTCTTCAACAAAAGGATCATGAACCTTGAGAAAACTATGTTTGGATACTTGGAGGACTACGCAAAAAACTATCTGTGTGATAAACTTGTGGAAATAGGATTTCAATCAATGGCTGCGGACATTGCACCTCCTATAGGCGCAGCTTTGAATCCGAATTCAGAACTGATTTCAACATTAGGTTCGCACAAAATTGACATAGACAATGTTGCATTTTATGGGATCGAAAAAGGAACTTATGAAGAAGCGGAGGGCGAAGGAGTGGATGGTTATGCTGCATTGCGGCAATTACATTCGTTAAACAAGATGTCAACAGCGACTGATTTTGGGGGTGAAAATGAGGATGATTCCTACATCACCGATTATATCAATTTAAAGAATTTTCTGTTTTCACAGGTTAGTTATTATTCCGGGCCACCTAGCTATAACTATACGTTGGTAATATGGCCATGGTCAAACCCTTTGGATCCGGATCATGAAAATAATGCTGAGTGTATTTCATTAGGAGGAACTCCTGTAACAATATCTCTTGTTCCACCAATTCCTCCACTGCCACCAATTTTCCCTACAAATCCAACATTTCTCTCTTCTGTATGGATGATGAGATGTGATCTGCCTGGTGATGCAGCTACAAGTTCTTCATATAGTAAAGCTTACCAATTCGTCAGTGATTTTGACAAGGAATACAGAATATTATTCGGACATTTGGAAGTTGAATATCAGACAGTAGGTCAGCGCCCTGTTTGTAAGTGCTATCATGTGAACGGTGATTTGGTAGATATGGATGATGTGCCATGCAGTGAATCTGAATCTTATCTAAATTTCATGTATAATTCGAATATCCATTGTGAAGATGAATTCGAACCGGTATATGACTACATTGAATACCTCCATCCAGGCGATTGTGTAGTGGTTGAGACCTCTGCAAGTAATTTCCCGGGAGTAAGAAATACCAGGAAATTAAAAGACAATAATCACCAGCAAATGAGAAATAGTCGAGAGACAAAAGAGTATTTTAGGAAATTGTTTGAAGGTAAAGAATACGGATCGGGATTTAAACTAAATATTAAATAAGTTTCTGTTTTGGATATTATGGATTAACTTATTACATATGACTGAAATGAATTCAGTGCTCTTGATCATGATAATTCATTAATTTTATGTTAATAAAATATCAGATATTTGCTTAATTCTACAATATTCTAAATCTGTACAGAAAAAGATTAATAATCTAAAAAAGCAAATCCATGAAAATTATTGCTTATTTACCTTTTCTTGTGATATTTATATTGTTATTTAATATCAATTGTGGTTGTACAGTTGATCCACCAGTTGATCCTGGTGATACAACTAAGACGGATTCCCTCCCTTACGAAATAATCTGGCAAACACCTCAGAACATTACTGATTCTTCTGGAAGCTATTCCCCACATTTTACACCGGTCATTATTGGAGATTTGGTTTTCAGTGCGAATAATGTGTATGCTGATTTTTTAAACGATAAGGATATTGATACCATCACCGCCTATGATATTCATACAGGTGAAATCATATGGAAATGGTCTGATTTTCAATCTTCACAAAAGTATGTATCTCAAAATGCAATAAGTGACAATATCGTTTTTATAACAACCGGAAAAGAAGTTGTCGGTATTGATGCATTGACTGGCAACACCTTAATACGAAGAATTTCAAATAAAGGTGAGAAAAGGATCTCTGTTTCTCAAGATATCCTTTTTCATTGCGATCTTGACTTTGATGAAAAAGGAACTGATATTTTTTACTTTGACAAAGTCAATAATCAATGGAAAAAAGCGATCAGAATTGAGGAAACAGGTAATTTACGAATTCAAGCATATCCTCCAACAGTTGAAATTAGGTCAGATGGAGACTCATTGCTTTATTTTCAAAAAAGGTTTTATCGAAGTGAACCCTATCTTACAGGTTCAGCACTTTATTGTTACAATTTATCGAAAAAATTGATTGTCTGGAACACGATCGTGGATTCTTTGGTTTCTAACATTAATAATGCCCCTTTTGTCGATGCAGATAGGATATATTTCTGCAGTGCAAAAACAGTTCATTGTTTTGATAAGTTTACCGGAGCTAGGATTTGGAGGACTCATTTCCCAAATACTAACTTTCTGGCTGCCAATTACCTGAAGACAGAGGATAAGATCGTTATCGGATCGGATAATGGAGAAAGAATAGGAGTCCGGAAAAGCGATGGAAAAGTAGTTTATAATATCAAATCATATGCAAGCAGCTTCTGGAGGTTGAATCAATATAAAAATTGGTTGCTCAATGTTGACAAACAGCTTGAAGTATATGACATTAACACTGGGGAAAAGAAGTTTTTTCTCAACACCCGCCACAAAAAAGGCTACTTCAACACCGGTGTCGCCATCGACGAGTCCACCGGCCTGTTCTACCTGCCTGACGGGTACAATATGATGTGCATCAAAGTGAAAGGATTGTAGAAAAAAGTACGCATAATGGGTTAATGGGTTATCGAAGCCTCCTGCCAGCGCGGGAGGCTTTTTATTTCCAAAGTTGATGGGAAAACTTCCGGTCCGGACGGTCCTGATCCTGTACCCAACCGGGATCAGGATATGGCATAACTGTGGTGAATAAAATATAGTTGCGATTGTTTTGTTGGTGAAAAACACCAACAATGCGGAACGACTGCTCCCCAAAGCTTTTTCCCGCAGGTCTCCCGGATGAACGCAGAAAATACCTCAGGAGCAGGAAACAGATCAGCGAAAATCTGCGGGACTGCTGGAAATTCCAGTTTACTATTTGAACATCAGATCCTTGAATAAGCAGGCATTCAGATCCATTGCTGATCAGCCACGGCTACATGGTACTGATATGTATATGCAAATGATTCGCATTTGCCTTTCTTGTTTCAGCTGATGCTCCGGCGTATTTTTTCACGGACAGGATGGCCAGGGTACATTTTCCTGATCACGGTTTGTTGCCAGCAGGGTAGTGGAACGGAGGCAGCACCGGCCTGTGCGATACATCATCCATTTTTCATAAGAAATGAGGAAAATTGACGTTTGTGTATTTAATTAGGCATTTTTTTAGAAATTTGCGCAAATTTGGATGTATACAGGCTATGACCCTGCGCATCCGGCTGAATTCCGGAACATATTGATCCGGACCGGCATTTAAAACAATATCGTCCCGCATCATGCGACAAAGCTTCATCCCGGTACTCATCATTTTGTTGTCTCTGTTCGCAGAGATCAGGTCGGGCTTTGCGCAGGACCTGCGGGGAAGTACGACGCTGATCGTCGAAAACACGGACCACATCCTGGTGGAAAAGGCGGACAGCATTTACATCAAATACCTCAACGGCAACATCAAGATGTTCCATGCAGGCAACTACTTCTATGCCGACACCGCCGTCATCCGCGAAAATGATTTCAAGGCTTTCGGAAATATCGTCATCCTCCATGAAGACGGGACCACGGTGTTCTGTGATACCATTTATTATTACGGTGACTCGCTGCAATCCAGCCTGACCGGAAGGGTACTGTTGAGGAAGGAAAACAAGACCCTGCGCACCAGGGTCCTGGATTACGACGTGGGAGAAAAGATCGGCAGATATACTTCTGGAGCTCAGCTCAGCCAGGATTCCAGCGTCCTGAAGTCGCTCAAAGGGACTTATTTTGTCAACCAGGACCTGTTACAGTTCAGACATCACGTATCCATCATCGATTCTTCCTTTATGCTCAGGACAGATTCTCTGGATTTCAACACCAAAACAGAAGTTGCCGTGTTCCTCAGTCCGACTTTCATCGTTCAGGACAGCTCAAGCATCTATTGCGAACGGGGTTTTTACGATATCGCCAATAAAAAGGCATCATTTGAGCAAAATCCGCTCTACCGGGAAAAAGATGTCACCGCAAAGGGTAACCAGATCCTGTTTGAGGATGCCGCGAAATCCTATACGCTCGCAGGCAATGCTTTTTATCAGGATAAAGATCAGGAAGCTGTTGCCGATACCATCATCTATTTTTCAGATCAGGAAAAGACCATACTGACCGGCAATGTCCATGTCAAAGGCAGGCACAATACCGTAACCGGTCAGTATGTGGAGTATTTCAACGAAAGCGGTGAGTTCATCTCCAAAGGACGCGGCACCATCACTGAAAATGAGATCCGCGTGAGTGCAGACAACTTTGACATTAAAGAGGGTGAATTCAGCAGCCAGGCTTCGGGCAATGTGGAGTTGATCGATACGGTTGCCAAAATGGAACTATATTCCGAGTACATTTCTTCCGCTGATGACAACAGGGTTTTCAAGGCTTATAGTGACAGTCTTTCCCGCCCTTTGATGAAAAAACTGATGGATACAGACACCTTGTATATGTCCTCAGACACCCTTTTTTCTTTTGAAAAAACAGTGGAGCAGGATACATTTCAGTTTTTGAATGCTTATCATAAGGTGGAGATATACCATCCCGATTTTTCAGCCATCTGCGACTCACTGCATTTTGACGGGCAGGATTCTGTATTTACCCTGACGGTCAATCCGGTCATGTGGAGGGATTCAACTCAGTTCAGCGCCGATACCATCAGGATCCGGCTGAGGAATGAAAAGATCAGTGAGATGCGTTTGTACGGCAATTCCCTGATCATAGAGGCCGAAAATGAAGGTCTTTACAATCAGATCGCCGGTAAAAACATGACGGCTTACTTTGAAAATGACAGTTTGCGCAATATGGAGATCAGCGGGAATGCACAATCGCTTTATTACATGAAGGACGATCAGGAACGGTATTCGGGTGCCATCCTGACGAGTTGCAGCCGGATTTCCTTCGTGTTCAGGGATGATGACATCAGGGATATCAAATATTTTGAAAAGCCGGAATCCAAAATGACACCGATGGCCAAAGAAGTGGAGAATCCCGGGAAACTCACAGGCTTCAACTGGCAGATTGACCGGAAACCGCTGAATGTGAACTGGCTGATGAATCAATGGGGTGAACAGCGCAGGGTCCAGGTGCAAAGTCTCTGGCCTGCGTCTCCGGAAGATCCAGTCACCGGAGAGGAAATGCCGGAACAGGCTGATCCTTCCGAAAATACAGTGCCGGCGCAGGAAGATGATATCAAAACACCAACTAACATGATCAATCATGAAGGCAAATAGATCTTTTTTTATCTGGATACTTTTTGTTTTTTTGACACCTTTTATTGCGAGCAGTACCGCGGAGCAGAAAATGGAACGGGCAAACGGGCTGATGCAGCAAAAATCGTATCAGGAGGCCATCGTGCAGTACCGTGAGCTTATCGCTGAAGGTAGTAAAGGTGTCAGCCTGTACAACAATCTTGGACTTGCCCTGTATCATACCGGGAATATTCCGGAATCAGTACTTTATTTTGAACGGGCACTGAAACTTGCTCCGGGAAACAGTGAAGTCCGCCACAACCTTGAAGTTGTCCGTTCAGCCATCGATCAGGATGTATATCCTCTGGAAAAGTTTTTCCTTCTGGAATGGTGGGAATCATTTTATCTCTCCATGCACCCGGATTTTTTTGCTGTGGTGACTCTTCTGCTGGTCTTTGTTTTTCTGCTGTCGATGTTCGTGCTGCTGTTCAGGTCCCGGACAAAACTGTTTAAACCTGCAAGGTGGGTCGCTGTGCTGGTCACCATCCTGATCATCGTTTTTTTTGCTGCAGCCATGAAAGGAACCAGGGTGATGAAATACGGTGATGCCAGGATACTGATGAAGGATGCGGCTGCATTTGAAAGTCCGGATGATGGCAGCGGGCAATCCTATCAGCTTAAGGCAGGCTCCAAAGTCTGGCTGAAAGAGAGCCGGGATGGCTGGTTCAAACTGGAGCTGATCAACCGCGATACCTGCTGGGTGAGGGAGGTCAGCATGGAGAAGATCTGACCGGGAGATCGGGGAAGATTTAGGTGGACAAGGGAAGTTTTCCTGAAGTCATCAGAGATCTGTCCGGCTCAAAATATCATAAGCTCATATCGTTCTGATCACCAGGTCGTCATTGCAGACTTGTCCTGACCTGTCCCTGCCGGGACATCAGCGTAGGGATCGGGCAAAGCAAGCATCCGGGACTGATCCGCATTCCTGTAGTCGGATAGTGAGGGGTCCCGGATCAAGTCCGGAATGACATGTCAGGTCCGGGAAGACCGTTCATAACATGACAATTTGCGTTTTCTTATCCGGGAAATAATTTGTATGATCGTGGAAGGTTTCATTTTCAGCGATGGTGAACGAAGGACCGGGAATGCGTTATACTGACGTCATGATCCATCATGAGTCAGCATTATACCCGGGAGTGAGCAGACCGACAACCATTCAGGCTTCTGATTTAATCACGGAAATGGCTGATTTCACGACTGACTCAATCAGGACATTTCATTTGATCCTCAATCTTTTGTGTTTTACGGTCACCAGCATGGCATTGTTCATATCAGAGTTTTAGTCAATTACGGGTCAATAACTGCCATACATTTGTATGCGCTCCAACTTTTTACTACATTTGAATCCAAAATTCAACTGACCATTATGCGGATCAACAACTCGGCACTCCAAAAGACAGATCACTCCTTTTTGATGACTTCCTTCTTTTTGCTTTTGCTGTTTTACGGAGCAAACAAAATCGCTGCACAGTCCATTCCGGACCTTCCTTCCGGGACAGCCATCAGGCTGATCTCCCAGCATGCCGATGAAACCGTCATCACTTTTATTCCGGGTGGATTGAAACTTGAAAGACCTGATCCTGGAAAACCGGGTGTCTGCCCGACCCTCGATCAGGGTACATCAATCAACAGAAAAGGTTATCCTGAAATGGACAAACTGACTGCATCCCTGATCATTCCGGATGATCAGGAGATGATGGCAGAAGTCATCAGCAGCAAATACCGGGAGATCAATGTTCAGATCCTGCCTTCCAGAGGTACACTTTCCCGTCAAATTGATCCCAATACCATTCCCAGGGAAAAGGCCGGTATATACCATATCAATGAATTTTTCCCTTCTGAACTTGTTTCCCTTGCTGCACCCTATATACTGCGCGATCATTCCGGACAAACCATCACCGTTTACCCATTTCAATACAATCCAGTCACCGGCCAGCTCAGAATTTACACGGAGATCACCGTTCGCATTAAGCCAACCGGCAAACAAATGCAGAGTCGCATTGCCCAAAAAAGGGTCAACACAGCCATCCCCACGGACTTTAAAAACATCTACCAACGCCACTTCATCAACTTTGCCAATGCTTCCAGGTATACCCCGCTGGAAGAGGACGGCAACATGCTGATCATCAGCCACGGTCCCTTTATGCCTGAAATGGAGGACTTTATCAGTTGGAAAAGAGAGAAAGGAATACCGGTGGAAATGGTCAATGCGGCCGCCATCGGAGATGCTGAGGAGATCCGTACCTTTGTCAAAAACTACTATGATTCCAAAGGACTTACCTGGCTTCTTCTTGTAGGTGACCATCAACAGGTACCTTCATACCTTGCACCCATCGGGACGTCAGACAATTTTTACGGATACATCAGCGGCGATGACCATTACCCGGAGATCTTTGTAGGTCGTTTTTCCGGAGAAAATGCAGGCCACATTAAAACTCAGGTGGACAGGACCATCAACTATGAAAAGTATCCTGATCCATCTGCAGCCTGGTATAAAAACACCATGGGTATTGCTTCTTCAGAAGGCCCGGGAGATGATTGGGAATATGATTTTCAACATATCCGGAATATCAGGACACAATTACTGAAGTATACCTATACCTTAGGGGATGAACTCTATGATGGTGACCAGGGAGGACAGGACTCCATCGGCTCACCCGGCACTACAGATGTACTCAATCTGTTACACAATACGGGTTACAGTCTGATCAACTATTGCGGACACGGCGGTTCAGGAGGATGGGGAACAACCGGCTTCGGTAATAATGAAGTTGCCCAGATCACCAACACCCAACAGTTTCCCTTTATCATCTCTGTCGCCTGCAGCAACGGAGACTTCGCCAAAAGCACCTGCTTCGGAGAACAATGGCTCAGGATGGAACAGGCAGGACATCCTGTCGGCGCCATCGCTACGCTCATGTCCACGATCAACCAGTACTGGAGCGAACCGATGGAAGGTCAGGATGAAATGAACAGCCTCATCACCGAAAACCTGACCCATAGGAAGCACAGTATTGGCGGCATTGCCATGAATGGCTGCATGAAAATGAACGATGCCTATGGACAGGGCGGGTTCGATATGACAGACACATGGACTATTTTCGGTGATCCTTCAGTGGTCCTTCGGACTGAAACGCCAACTGTCATGGACGTCAACCACGGATCAACCATCGGTATTGGCAGCAAAGGCATCAACATACAATGCGATATGGAAAATGCACTGGTTTGCCTGACGATAGGGGGAGACATTATTGGCCGGGGATATGTGAGTGGCGGAGTTGTGAATCTGAATTTTGATCCATTATCCGTTTTGGATACCATTCTCGTCACAGTTACCGCATACAATAAAATCCCTTATTTTGGCGAGATCATCATTTTGCCTCCTGCGTCTGGTCCTTTTGTGATCCATTCTGCGAGCGTCATCCGTGACCTGGCGGGCAACAATGATCAGCTGGCTGATTTTGGGGAAGATATTGTTCTGGATGTTAGCCTGGAAAATATCGGAGTGGCCGCAGCAGAGGGTATAACAGCCCAAATCTCAACAACCGACCCGTATATCACGATCACTGATGACACCGGCAACTGGAACCAGATCGACGCAAATACTTCAAAATTGCTGAACAATGCTTTTGCTTTCAGCATTGCCGACAGCATACCGGATCAGCATGTTGCACATTTTACAATTTTAGCTACAGATTCAGCAGGGAATGAGTGGCAATCCGGCTTCAACATTGTGTTGTATGCACCGGTTTTGCGGGTTGGGGAAATGACCCTGAACGATGAGACAGGAGGCAATAACAACGGCATCCTTGAGCCTGGTGAAACAGCGGATATTATGATACAGGCGGTCAATGTGGGCAGTGCATCTTGTGATTTGACAGGTTTGTTATCCACTTCCTATACACAGATGGAAATTGAGCAGGCTGAAGTTTACATCGGCAATATTTTACCCGGGGATACGCTGCAGGCAAAGTTCACCGTTTCGGTCAGTCAAGCTGCACAGAAAGGTGATATTGTTGACTTTGCATTCGAATCCGCTTCAATTCCATATCGTAAAGCAAAGAATTTCTTTAAAATGATCGGGCAGTTCAGTGAGAACTGGGAGACAGCTGACTTTTCCAGGTACAGTTGGCTTTTTGATGGTAAAACGCCATGGACACTGAATGACTCCATAGTTTATGAAGGGCTATATGCTGCCAGGTCAGGAGAGATCTCACACGATGAGTTTTCTGAGATGTCCATCAGTATGAATGTCAGTTTTGCTGACTCCATTTCCTTTTACCGGAAGGTTTCATCAGAAAAGGATTGGGATTGGTTAGGCTTTTTCATTGACGGTGTATGGCAGGATCAGTGGTCGGGAGAAGTTGACTGGGGAAGGGCAGCCTTTCCTGTAGCATCGGGTATGCACACGTTCTCCTGGCGATTCTGGAAAGACTATGTGGATTATGATCCGATAGGCTATAATTGCGGATTGGTGGACTACATCCTGTTTCCACCTTCAACTGATTTGATTTCCACTGTTACCCATTTTACTCCCGGAGAAATTACGAACCACAAAGTATATCCGAATCCGACTACCGGAAAAACTCAGTTTTGCTATTTCCTGGAAGAAGGTTCAGCAGTATCCATTCACATAACGGATGTTTACGGCAATCTGCAGAGGGTACTCAGGAACAGGGAGCACCAGCAGTCCGGCAGTTATGAAATGAGCTTTGACCTTTCCGGATTACCGGCCGGCAGTTATTTTCTAAAGCTTGAAACGGAAGATGAGTACTTGGTGAAGCATGTTGTTTTGGTGAAATGACTTTCCTCAATGAATAGCTGAGATCAGATTTCATTTCAAATTAGTGATTTACCCTGCAGATCAGGCAAAGCCTTTTTAAATTTTAAAATTAGAAAGGCTTTGCCCTGAGACCTATATCAGGGTAAAATCCGTTTCAGGGTGTTTTCTTTATGCCTGATGTAATGCATGATCACACCCACCACATGTGCTATCATTAAAGCGATCAGCAATTTAACCAGGATCTCATGAACCTCCAGTGACGGGAAATCCATGTCTGCAGGCAATAAATTGAAATCTCCTGTCATGACCGCTTCACCCAATTCTGCTGCGATATTGGTCGCGATTCCTGATATAGCCAATAAGATCAGTATCCAGTAGAATGAATATTCTATCCAGACGACCAGGCGGTTGTGGAATGCACTGCCCGTATTCAGTTTTGCAGGGCGGGGCTTTCTGAAAAAGAACCAGGTTCTGAGCAGTGTCAATAAAAAGATCAGGTTGCCCAATAAAAAATGCACTTTGTACAATTGGATTTTTTCAGGTCCTGCCGGCATATCAGCCATAATGGAACCCGTTGGGATCATGGCCAGGATCAACAGAAGGCTGATCCAATGGATCACGATCGTCCCCTTATAGTATTTTTCATTCAGATTGTTTTTTACCGATTTTTCCATTTTGTTTGATTTTTTGGTTAAAAATAGGACAGATTTCCTGTTCAAGAAGCTTTTGCCGGCCATAGTTTGACCGGCTCGTTATAACATCCCCATCTTATTGGGTTTCGAATCATCACTTCGGATAAAACCACCAAACTATGAATTTCAAGAAGTATAAAATATTGAAAAACCGGACTTTTCCGGTCAATCATCACAGCTTTAAGCCGCTGATCATGCTAAAGTAACCGGATTTTTTGAATCCGGCTTTTTTTCGGGTAAAATATTAGACTATAACCCGTTGTTATTTGAGAAATTCATTTAAAGACAACTTTATTTATAAAGAATGCCCCACTTTCTCTTGATCATTCCCTGTCTTTAAAAACAGATTCCCCTTTGACAAGCCAGGACAGGCCGAAACTTTCCACGGCAAGGGTTTCCATCCAGAAAGTGAGTTGATTGGATTCATATAAGTTATGGGGGATCAGCCTGAAAAATCCACCCAGAAGGATCACCAGCATGGCCAGGATCATGATCACCCCGCATACCCGGTAAATACGGTTTCGGATGATCTTCCGTTGTCCTCTTTCTCTGGATGGTTTATTGGATTTGGTGAAAAGAAATAAAGACATGTATGCCAGGCTGCCCAGGAACACCGCGGCAGAAATATAATGGAAATTTTCCCGGAAAGTGTTGGGTATCAAACGGGTCACGGAGTAAGTTTTGCTGGCATCACAACAGACCTCCGTGATGTTGCCTGTAGGGAAAAATACGACCAGAAGGGCAGCAATGCCTGCGAGGAACGAGATCAGAAAATCAATGGGTTCTTTTCCCTTGTAGATGATCAGGAAAATGGCCATGACAGACAAAATAGCTACAAAAATTCCCGAAACCCTTGTGAAATAGTAATGGCTGATGGATTGCAGCGGCATGGTGTATCCGTTGTCGATCCACAAAAAAACGAACAGAAGGAAGGGCAATGCCATTCCCATTATCCCGATCGTTTTGCGGAGTGTGTAAGTATTGGTCAGCCATAAGGTATCGTTTTCAGCGAAATCGAGGCGAAAATAATTTTCAAGTTCAGATTGTGTTGGCATTTTCATGTTTGATGGAGTTAAAAGTCTAAAAATCTAATTCATTTCCATCAAATATATTATAATAAATGAAGAATTCAATCTGGAATTTCATTTATTTGACTTTTTGCTGACTCATGTTTGCCTGCTGTTTTGATTTTGTCTGAATGGTGATCAAAGAGATTTTTATGGAATTGAGCTGGTTAAAATGAATCCGAATGATGAACTTAGGCATCATTCAGATTCAGTTGCGATATAAATATATTTGAGCGGCTTTTCTCCTGTGTTAAAAACCTGATGTTCCCTCCATTTAGGTATATATGCAATATTACCGGTGGAGATGTTCAGATTTTCTTCGTTTTTGATCCTGACCTCTCCTTCTCCCTCGAGAGTAACGATGATTTCTTCATATTTTTCCGTACTGTGCTGTTCTCCGGATTCACCTGCCAAAATGGTTACCATGCCGGAATAAAAAGCAAGTTGGTCATCTTTGCCGCTAAGTAATTCCTGATATTCAGATGATTGTAAGTCATAGGAAATGGTCGTTGGACTTTGGGGTTCCGGATTTGTTTTTTGTGGGCTGAGACCACAACCAGACAACAAGCAAAGTGTCATCAAGATGAGTAAGATTAAGTATATTTGTTTGTGTATCATGATCAAAGTTTTTATTTCTTAATAATTCAAATGATAAATTTTGTGTCCTTTATTGTTGGAAAAATCTTTTAGTTTTCACCGGCATTCTCTTCTGTTTTTTCCGGAAAAACGATCGAAGCCACGATGGATAAAAACAGGACAATTCCTATTACAGACAGCGTTACTCCGATTGGCAATTTAATGTCAAAGCCGCTGAGAAGCATTTTAACTCCCACAAAAACAAGAATAACTGAAAGACCGTATTGAATATAATGGAATAGTTGCATCACTGCAGATAATGCAAAATACAAAGCCCTCAGACCCAGGATCGCCATCACATTCGAGGTGTATACGATGAATGGGTCGTGTGTGATCGCCAGGATCGCCGGTATGGAATCAACCGCAAATATGATGTCGGTAGTTTCCACCATGATCACTACAACGAATAGTGGTGTCGCGAAAATTTTATCATTGATCCGGACAAAAAAATCAGAACCGTGATATTTTTTGGACACTGGCATAATTTTACGGAAACCCCTTAGCACCGGGTTTTTTTCAGGGTGAATTTCCTTGTCTTTCTCAGTGACCATTTTGATTCCGGTGAATACCAGGAAGGCACCAAAAATATAGATGATCCAATGAAAGTTTTCGATCAATGCCACACCGGCAAAAATGAAGATCGCCCTGAAGACCAGGGCACCCAAAATTCCGTAAAACAATACTTTATGCTGGTATTTTGAAGGTACCCTGAAATAGGTGAAGATCATCAAAAACACAAAAATATTGTCAATGCTCAGCGATTTTTCTATGATGTAGCCGGTGAAAAACTCCAGTGCATCTGCAGTTCCTCTGTAATGATAAATGCCGAGGTTGAATATCATGGAAAGAGTGATCCAGAAAAGTGACCAAAGTAATGCCTCTTTTACCTTGATCTCATGCGCTTTTCTGTTGAAAACACCAAGATCCAGTACCAGCATCAGGAGGATGAATACGTTGAATCCGATCCAGAGTAAAGCTTGTGACATTTCGAACTTACAATTTGTTTGAACGGATATTTAAAATTATAGTTCCCTGATCTGTGATCAGCGATTTATTAAATTTGATCATCATTCATTCCGGAAGTATATCAAAGCTGAAAATGCTTTCTTGATGAATGGAGTATTCAAAATAAAAACCAAATTTATGGTTTTAATTTCAATACAATAATAAAATTATTTTTTGTACGCCAAAGACTTGATATGTGATAACAAATTTAATTTGGCTTAAGTGTTAAAGGTGTTCGAATTTTTGAATAAAAAAAGTGGCCGGATTTTCCGGCCACCTTAATTATTATGCTTTCCGATGTTTAAATCTTACCGGACAAAGTTGCTTTTCTGATCATTGCAGATCAAAACGATCCAGATTCATGACTTTGTTCCATGCAGCTACAAAGTCTTTTACGAATTTTTCCCTGCTGTCATCGCAGGCATATACTTCAGCCAAAGCCCTGAGTTCAGTATTGGATCCAAAGATCAGGTCTACCCGGGTTGCTGTCCATTTCTGTTGTCCTGTCTTCCTGTCCAACCCTTCAAAAATTTCTTTTTTCTCATCCAGGGATTTCCACCTGATATTGAAATCCAGCAGGTTGACAAAGAAATCGTTTGTGAGTGTTTCCGGACGATCTGTGAACACACCATGGCTGGTTTGTCCGAAATTGGCATTGAGAACACGCATACCTCCAATAAGAGCCGTCATTTCCGGTGCGGTGAGTGTCAGCAACTGTGCTTTATCGATCAGCATTTCTTCTGCAGAAACTGCAAATTGTGCTTTGGTATAATTTCTGAATCCGTCAGCCAATGGTTCCAGCACTCCAAAAGATTCGACATCGGTCTGCTCCTGCAATGCATCCATTCTGCCCGGTGTGAAGGGTACCTGAACACTAAACCCTGATTGTTTTGCAGCATGCTCCACGCCTGCACATCCGGCCAGCACGATGAGGTCTGCCAAAGAAATTCGTTTGTTTCCGGTTTGTGCGCTGTTAAATTCGTTGCGGATCCCCTCCAAAACATCAAGCACTTTGGCAAGCTCCTTCGGGTTGTTGGCTTCCCAGTCTTTTTGCGGAGCGAGACGGATCCGGGCCCCATTGGCACCTCCACGCTTATCAGACCCGCGGAAGGTAGAAGCAGAAGCCCACGCAGTAGAAACGAGTTGTGAGATACTCAGTCCGGAAGCAATGACTTTAGCCTTCAATGCAGCAACATCGGTATCATTCACCAGTTCGTGGTCAACAGCAGGGATCGGATCCTGCCAGATCAGCGTTTCTTCAGGTACTTCAGGTCCTAAATATCTGGAC
Organism: uncultured Saprospiraceae bacterium; assembly: GCA_964594045.1. Classification (GTDB taxonomy): domain Bacteria; phylum Bacteroidota; class Bacteroidia; order Chitinophagales; family Saprospiraceae; genus UBA2365. Next base: position 15,504 of record CAZQKR010000033.1, read on the forward strand.
AATGGTCCCATATCCCTGTGGGTCAGTTTGAACCATGCCCGGGCAAATGCATCTGCAAATTCATCCGGATTTTCAAAAAATCTCCGTGAAATTTTCTCATAATCCGGATCAAAACGCAACGCCAGGTCGGTAGTCAACATAATGGGTGCATGCTTTTTACCCTGAACATGTGCGTCAGGAACAGTATCTGCGCCCATTCCGTGTTTGGGTATCCATTGATGGGCACCTGCCGGTGATTTGGTAAGTTCCCATTCATAGCCAAATAGGTTCCAGAAGAAATTATTGCTCCACTTGGTTGGTGTGGTCGTCCAGGCACCTTCTATTCCGCTGGTGATGGTATCTTCGGCATTTCCCTTGCCAAAAGTGTTTTTCCAACCCATGCTTTGTTCCTCAATATCTGCAGCAGCAGGTTCCCTGCCTACATATTTTGACGGGTCGGCAGCACCGTGTGTTTTACCGAATGTGTGTCCGCCGGCGATCAGCGCAACAGTCTCTTCATCGTTCATCGCCATTCTGGCAAAAGTTTCGCGAATGTCCTTTGCAGCAGCGATAGGATCAGGATTTCCGTTAGGTCCTTCCGGATTGACGTAGATAAGACCCATCTGAACAGCAGCGAGCGGATTTTCCAGTTCTCTGTCACCAGTGTATCGCTTATCGCCAAGCCATTCTGTTTCTGAACCCCAGTAAATGTCTTCTTCTGGTTGCCAGACGTCTTCACGTCCTCCGGCAAATCCAAAAGTCTTGAACCCCATGGATTCCAGAGCGCAATTTCCCGCAAGCACCATCAGGTCAGCCCAGGAGATCTTGTTGCCGTATTTCTTTTTGACAGGCCACAACAATAAGCGCGCTTTGTCGAGATTGGCATTGTCTGGCCAACTGTTGAGCGGGGCAAATCGCTGTGTACCGGACCCGGCACCGCCACGTCCGTCAGAAACCCGGTAAGTCCCTGCACTGTGCCATGCCATGCGGATGAAAAATGGGCCGTAATGCCCGTAATCTGCCGGCCACCAATCCTGTGAATTGGTCATCAGTTCGAAAATATCCTTTTTCAGGGCCTTCAGATCAAGGCTTTTGAATGCCTCAGCATAATTGAAATTTTCGTCCATCGGATTGGACAGATTGGAATGCTGACGCAGGATGTTCAGATTTAATTGGTTCGGCCACCAGTCTCTGTTGCCGGTGCCGCCGGCTCCCTGTTTTACATTCCCTCCGGTAAATGGACATTTGCCCATGCTATTGGATTCTTTTTCCATGCTCATATAGTTTTAAGTTTATTAAAATAATTGATCAATATTGTTTTTCTAATCAGTAATCAATCGATTGGCTGTATATCAAACTTTGTTTTGGTGAAACAAACCTTTGATCAGCAGCTTATTATGCCGTCCATCAATTGAGTAAAAAGCAAACATACATCATGTTGTGTGGGCAGGATCTTGGAACAATTTCACTGCTTAACCCATTGGAGGACGACCTGACCCCACGGCTTTACTTCTTTCAATCGACTGCAAAGCCAGGTAATTGTCACCAAATTTTTTCATGTTTTCCAGTTCATCTTCGAACTGATTTCCATGCCTTTCCTCATCTTCAACCAGCGCTTCAAAAACTTTTTTGGTGACCGCATCCGCATTGGCAGAACAGATATTTGCCCAGTTATTATAATCGTTTGCACTGCTTTCCTCCATTTTTACAGCCATTTCAAGCATTTCCCTGACATTATGGATTTTTTTGACATCTCCGGCGGCTGCCATTTCAACTTCTCCCTTAAGGAATAAAATACGTTCTGCCAGTTTTTCGACATGCAGCATTTCCTCTATCGCAGTTCGCTTGAACAGCATTGCCAGGAGATCATATCCCTGATCATCACAGTGAAAATGAAAATACATGTACTGGTGAACAGCGGCAAGCTCGTCCGCAATGGCCTTGTTCAGCAATTCAATACTTTTTTCTCTCATATCTTTGGATTTTTACATTTATTGAAAGTTCCTTTTATCTCCAGAACAAATTCCTTTATTTCAAAACCTTCGATGCTTTTGGCACTGAAATATTGCTGCAACAACGCATCGAGGTCCTCGTCCACATAATCCCGGATATCATCGCAAGCCTGGCAATAAAGATGGTGGTGGCTTTCCAGTACCCCGTCATAACGCATCACATCCCGGTCAGTAGTGACCTTTTTGACCAGTTCATTTTGAACCAGGGTGTCCAGAACATGATAAATGGTTCCGGAAGCAATGTTCGGATGTTCTTTCCTGACAAAATCCATGATCTGATCAGCAGTCGGATGATTGCCTATAGTATGAATGGCTTCCATAATGGCCAGTCTCTGAGGCGTAACCCTCAATCCCTTCATGGAAAGAAGTTCCCTTATACCTGCTGCTTTTTCTTTCATGAATATGATCTCAGATAAGAATTATTATTATTTAAGAAAAACACAAAACTATAAAAAAATGTTGAGAAACTCAACAGTTTGAGGTCTTTAAAATTTTCTGGGAAAAAGTGTTATTTGATATGATTTGAAAATAGATGAATTGATTTCATCCGGATGTTTTTTGTTCGGGAAATCAATGTTTTAATTGTACCATCACATTTGCAGTCAGTAAAGTTGTTTCAGCGCCCATTTTCCCGGATCAATCAGTTTTTTACACTTTATTGCGATAAAACAATATAGGAAGACTTTAATATTTTTCCTCATTTTTCATTTCCTGATAAAACTTTTGCAGGACATAAAATGCCTTTTTCTTATTGCCAGTCTGTGAGATCAAGCCTTTTCTGTTCCATCCGTCCTGTATTGGTGCAAGCACCCTCCTTGGTGACCTGAAATCTGTCAGGATCCATGGACTCATACCTGCCAGTTGGGAAATCCTGCGTAAAGCCGGGATCGTTTCCTCATAGAGATATTCCTGATATTCCTCACTCCACCTGGTCATTTTATCCGCATGATAACCTTGTAAGGCTCCTGCGCCGAATTCGGAGATGATCACCGGTTTGTTGAGGTCAATTTCCCATCGCAGATTCTGAAGGTTGGCAATATCACCACCATACCAGCCATAGTATTGGTTGAAACTGACAATATCCACCTTGTCAGAAAACGAATCTTCCACTACCATTACATTTTTAGTACCTTTTTTTCCATGGTTTTCCATAGCAGCGCTGATCAGCCTGGTATTATCCATCGAACGGGCAGTGTTGACCAGCCTGGTCAGGAAAGCATTCCTGGCATCTGATTGTGGTGTCTCATTTGCCATGCTCCGGATGATGACCGAAGAACGGTTTTTATCCCTGCTGATCAATTCTATCAGTTGCGATTCAGCCTTTTGATACGTTTCTTCATTTCCCCACTGTATGGTCCAGTATACAGGAATCTCTTCCCACACCAACAGCCCGATCTCATCAGCTAACCGGACCATATTTTCATTATGCGGATAATGTGCCAATCTGACAAAATTGCACCCCATTTCCTTCGCCCAGCCCAGCAGCATCCTGGCATCCTCCATGGAGTATGCACGGCCGCCTCTGACAGGATTCTCCTCATGGATACTGATACCTCGTAAAAAAATCTTCCGGCCGTTGAGCAAAATATCAGGTCCTTTGGTTTCGATGTACCTGAAACCGATACGGTCAGTCAAAGTATCCTGATCAGTTGAAAGCGTGATATGGTATAATTTTGGATGTACATCACTCCAATAACTGATATCGTTGGAACTGAATTCAAAAATAGCCTTACCATCATTTCCGGTAATAAATTCCTTTGTCACTTTAAGCTCAGGGATTTCCAAAATGATCTTTTGTCCGGCTTTGTCCTCGCCGTCCAACTGTACATAACCCTTGATGAGTTGTTTGTTTTGCTTATCCGGCTGGATGACATAATCATCTATATAGGTTTTGTTCATTGCGTAAACCGTAACATCCCTGGTTATTCCGCCATAATTCCACCAGTCTGTGTTCAGTGTCGGTACTTCATCTGCTGCTCTTTTATTGTCCACCCGGACAATCACAAAATTGTCTTTTTCCCTTACGATCCCGGTCATTTCAAAGTGAAATGGTGTAAAACCACCTTTGTGCATGCCCAGTTTTTTCCCATTGATGTAAACATCTGCCCGGTAATTTACAGCTCCAAAATGAAGAAAATACCTTTTTTCGGCGCTGAAATCCGGTATGTCAAATGATTTTTTATACCATAGGGTCCCTTCATAGTAAAACAATTTTTCATGTTGTGAATTCCAGTCTCCAGGAACGTAAATAGTAGGTGATCTGTCAAAGTCAAATTCAACCAGATCAGATTTTGTTTTAGGTTTTGTATTCAAAAAAAATGCACCTGCGCCAGGATTTTCAATTTCGTCATAAGGAGTCCATCTGTAATTGTAAAATCCTGATTCATAAACATCAACGATATAATGCCATTGTCCGTTAAGGCTGAATCCCTTTCGCATGTATTGGTTGTGTAAAACACCGGACTGCGCCTGACTTTCAAAGATCAGATTGATCAGCAGCAGGAGGATAATTGTGGATTTTGACATGACCGTGAGTTTTGTTTTTGAATAAATCGCTTTCATGGTTGGAATTGGCGAAAATATCAAATGCCTGGCTAACAAAATTAATTGTTTTTTACACAACTTTCGGGCAGAAACGAAAGAATTTCCGGCTTCCCTGCAATTGAATCGCAAGTAATGGATTTGAGTGGATAAATTGTGCGCCTTCAGTGACCAAAGCCAACAACATCGACTTATTCCAACCTTAAGCTTAAACTCTTTCATTGTTTCCAAAATCGGTTGGGTGAAGCCAGATCTATATGGGTATTTATCTTTAAATAATTTTGGCAGACTCGATGGAAATGAATATTCAGTTTGAAATTCAGAAAGCATGATAAGGCAAGACTACCTCAACCAGATTGATTGTTTATTGTAATTTTGTTATCATTACATCTTAATTCAGGATCCGTCATTTCGAAATGATGTTTAAGTTGAAATATTTGTTTTACTTATAAAAAATTTTATATAACTTTGTAATTAAGATAAATAAATATAATTTATTTTTTTAATATATATTTGAATGAAGCAGAACATCTGGTCAAAAGGTACTGTAATTCAGGAAATCCTGCTTTTTGCAGTTACATTTTTATTGTTTGCCAATACCCTGACCCATGATTATACTCAGGACGACGCGATCGTGATCAGGGACAATATGTTTACTTCACAGGGCATTGAAGGTATTCCCGGTATTCTGAAGTATGATACTTTTTATGGTTTTTTTAAGGAGGAAGGTAAGGATCAACTGGTTACGGGTGGACGATACCGACCTTTCACCCTGATGATGTTCGCTTTGGAAAGGGAATTTTTTGGAGAAAAGCCTTTTGCGGGACATCTGATCAGCATACTGATGTTCAGTTTCCTGGTAGTTCTGATTTTCAGGACCTTTAATTTGCTTTTGGCAAAATTTTCCGGGATCAAAAACGCTGTTTTCCTGTCTTTTGTTGCTGCGCTGTTGTTTGCTGTTCATCCGGTGCATACGGAAGTAGTGGCAAATATCAAGGGAAGGGATGAGATCATGAGCATGTTTTTCAGTATGTTAAGTCTCTTTTTAATGCTTCGAAATGCTGACAGGCCGGGTTTTTGGAATTTGGCAGTTGCCGGAATTTCATTTTTCCTGGGTTTATTGTCCAAGGAAAATACCATCACTTTTGTCCTGATCATTCCGCTGGCGCTCTGGCTTTTCCGGTCAAAGAGATCTGCCCTTAAAATTCCAATGCTGTTGTCACTTATTATACCAACAGTGGCCTTTTTGATCATCAGAACTCAAATCCTGGGCTTTGATCTCGGGACAAAATCCATGGAACTCATGAACAACCCGTTTTTAAAACTGGTAGACGGGCGGTACACCGATTTCACCCTGGGAGAAAAAACAGCAACGATTCTGTTTACATTGGGAAAATACATTCAGCTTCTGATATTTCCCCATCCTTTGACCCATGATTATTACCCGAGACATATCGATATCATGCTGTTTTCAGATTGGCAGGTGATCCTGAGTTTATTGTTGTATGCGGGGCTGATCTTTATGGCATTCCGTTATTTCCACAAAAATAAAGTGATCAGTTTCGGTATTTTATTTTTCCTGATCAGCCTTTCCATAGTTTCCAATATTGTTTTTCCGATCGGTACAAATATGTCGGAAAGGTTTATTTTCATGCCTTCAGCAGGTTTTGTGCTGGTTGTGGCTTATTTCTTTGATAAATGGTATTCAAGGTTTAAACCCATGACCATTTCCCTGTTGGTCCTGATCGTTTTGGCCATGTCCTTCAAGACCATTTCCCGGAACGCGGTATGGAAAAATGATTTTACTTTATTTACCACAGATGTAAAAACTTCTTCCAATAGTGCAAAAGTACTGAATGCGGCAGGCGGGAGCCTGATCGACCAGGCCATTAAAGAAGAGAATAATTACCTGAAAACAAAATATTTACAGGATGCCACTGCTTATCTGGTCAAAGCACTTGAAATCCATCCGACGTATAATAATGCCTATCTATTATTGGGCAACGCTTATTTCTATCAAAAAAAATATGATGATGCGATCGGGATCTATACCAAATTGACTGAAATTGCCCCGGGCTACCAGGAAGGCAGTAAGAATCTGGCATTGACCTATCGCGAAGCAGGCAGATATTTCGGAGAGGAAAAAGGCGATCTGGCAGCTTCCCTGAAATATCTCGGACAGGCTATCCTGATGCTACCGGAAGATTATGAGACGAACAGGCTTTACGGTATTGCCAATGCGATTTCCGGTAATCTTGAACTTGCTTTGAGCCATTTCAGGAAATGCACAGAACTGGATCCGGACAATGCCGGCGCTTATGTCAACCTGGGCAATACCTATTTCAATATGGGTGATGCTGTGAATGGCAAGGTAGCACATGAGAAAGCCCGTCAACTGGATCCGAAGATATTTGAACCTAAAAAATAAAATGAATTCAATTAGTATGACGCAGTTCAGCATCAGGATTTTAACCACAATGTTATTGATTTTTTTGGGTACATGCCAGCCTGAACTGATCAATACATCGAGCAATGATCTGGCAAATACATGGGCAGGCACCAAAATGGCAGGAATGACACTGGAGGAAAAGATCGGACAGCTGTTCATGATCCAGGCTTACTCTGACAAAGGAGATCAGCATGTCAATATGCTGCTGCGCACCATAGATAAATATAAGATCGGCTCGGTGGCTTTTTTTCAGGGTACCCCCGACAAGCAGGCTGAAATCACTGCTAAACTTCAGAAAAACAGCCGGATTCCCTTACTCATTGCGATGGATGCCGAATGGGGTCCGGGTATGCGGCTCAAAAATACCATCAGCTACCCAAAAGCCATGACTTTGGGAGCTATTCAGGATAACAAGTTGATTTACAATATGGGTAAGGAAATAGCATATCAGCTGAAACGATTGGGTGTACATATTAATTTTGCGCCTGTTGCTGATCTGAATTCCATTCCGGACAATCCGATCATCCACAACCGCTCTTTCGGGGATGATAAAAGGGAAGTTTCCAGAAAGGCATTTGCCTATATGAAAGGGATGCAGGATGCCGGACTGATCGCTTGCGTGAAACATTTTCCCGGTCATGGATCAACCAGAAAAGACAGCCATAAAACCCTGCCTATCATATCCAAAACCCGGCAGGAAATGTATGATTATGAGTTGTTTCCATTCAAATATCTCATCAATCAGGGTGTGAAATCTGTTATGGTCGGTCATTTGCATGTACCTTCCCTGGACAACAGGGCAAACAGACCTGCATCGCTTTCAGATAAGATCATAGAAGGTATTCTGAGAAATGAATTTGGTTATAAAGGGCTGGTGATGACGGATGCACTGGATATGGCAGGTGTTGCAGGTCATTTCAGCCAGGGAGACATTGAAGTAGAGGCATTTCTTGCAGGAAATGATGTTTTGACCGTTACCCGAAATTTCGAAAAGGCCTTTAATTCTATCAGGAATGCCATTGGTAAAGGCAAGATCACACAGCAAAGACTGAATGCCAGTGTAAGCCGTATTTTGATCGCAAAGTTTGAAGCCGGTCTGTTCTTTGCGCCGGAGATCAGGACTGAAGGTGTGACAAAAGATGTGAACAATAAAAAAGCCATAGCCATCAAACAGGAACTCTATGCTCATGCGCTGACGTATTTTCCTGGCAAGAACCCTGTATTGCCTATTGAGGAGCCCTGGACTAAAAAAGTGGCTGTTGTGACCATAGGATCTCAGCAGATGACCACTTTTCAGGAAAGGATCGATGATTTTGCTGATGCCAGGCATTTTAATTATCCTTCGCTTCCCAAATCTGATGTACAGTCTAAACTTGTGAAGCAATTGGAATTATTTGACGCAATTGTAATTCAGGTGCTGAAAATGAACAATTCACCGGCAGGAAACTATGGTGTTTCAGCAGGTTTGGTCAGGCTGATCAGGAATATTTCAGGCAAAAAGCCTGCGATAACAGTGCTCTTCGGAACTCCTTACAGTTTGCGGTCTTTCACCGTTGATGATGATGTATTGCTTGCATTCGAACCGGATCCGATGATGCAGGATATGGCTGCACAGGCTTTATTCGGAGCGATCCCGGTCCAGGGAAGATTGCCTGTAAATGTCAACAGTTATTTTTTGAGGGCTTCGGGTTTTTCTCTGCCTCAAATGAAAATACTGAGCTATCTTATGCCCGAAAATGCCGGCATGTCTTCAGATACACTTGACAGGATCAGATTGCTGGCGGAAGATCTGATCAGGGAAAAGGCAGCTCCGGGGTGCCAGATCCTGGTGGTCAGGAACGGAGCGATCGTTTTCGATGAAGTGTTCGGTTATCAGGATTACACAAAACAGCAGCCTGTCAGACACGACGATATTTTTGATCTTGCTTCCGTGACAAAAATAATGGCCACTACACTTGCTGCAATGAAATTGTTTGAAGAAGAAAAAATAGATCTCTTTGAGTCTGTTGGCCGGTATGTTAAAAAGTTGCCTCCGGAAAGCAAAGTCAGTGAGTTGGATCTGATCGATATTTTGGCACATCATTCCGGATTGAAAGCATGGATACCATTTTATCAGATGACAGTAGATACGCTTCCGGATAAAAAACTGAGTCCGTCAAAAAAGATCTACAGCAGCATTGAAAAACCGGGGTTTAAAGTGAAAGTGGCTGACAATCTGTATATGCGCAACGACTATCTGGATACGATAAAATACCTCATTTACGCTGGTGAATTGGGTAAAAAAGGGGAATATGTGTACAGCGACCTTGGTTTTTATATTATGAAGGATATTATAGAGCAAACGACCGGGATCACGCTGGATCAATATGTGAAACAAAACCTCTATGACCCTCTTGGCTTGAAAAGGACCTGCTTTAATCCACTGGAAAAATTTGACAAATCATACATACCTCCAACAGAATCAGATGATTATTTCAGGATGCAGGAAGTAAAAGGATATGTACATGACATGGGTGCAGCCATGCTGGGGGGAGTGAGCGGCCATGCCGGATTGTTTTCAACATCCAGGGAACTGGCAGTGTTGATGCAAATGCTCCTCAACAAAGGTGTTTATGGAAAAAAAAGATACTTCAAGCCTCAAACGGTTTACACATTCACTACAAGGTTCAATAAATCTACAAGACGCGGGATTGGGTTTGATATGAAAGAGCTCGATCCCCTGAAAAATAAGAATATGTCACATTTTGCATCCCCCTCCACGTTTGGTCATCTTGGATTTACAGGTACCTGCGTCTGGGCAGATCCCGAACAACAGCTCATTTATATTTTCCTTTCCAACCGGACCTATCCGACTATGCATAATGACAAACTGGTTAAAAAAGATTACAGGGCCCGAATCCAATCATTGATTTACAGATCTGTTGTCAAATGATCAGGGGGAAAATCAAACCTGAAATTGAACAATATGAGTTATTTTTTGTATACTTGCATCGCAATTGACAGGGGATGGAAATTATCCTTTGCCAGTTCATTGAATGAAATCTTTTAAATTAAAACTGAAGTATATGAAACAAACGGCTTTGATGTTTTTTTTGATGGTTTTGCTGGTGACAGCTTGTAAAAACACAGATACAAAGGAAAACAATGTTGAAGAGGTTAAAGTCCTCACATTGGATGAGTTTTATGCAAGTCCGGCAGATTATACAGACAAGGAAATTACCATTACAGGTATTGTGGATCATGTTTGTAAACACGGAGGTAAAAGGCTTCTTTTGGTATCCGATAATGCTGACATCCATGTTGATGCAGAAGAAGATAGATTCACTGAGGATCTGGTCGGTAAAATGCTGGAATTGAAGGGCATTGTCAGGGAATTCAGGGTGGATGAAGCTTACTGCCTGAAAAAGGAAGAAGATAATATTCAGGCTCATAATGAGAAAAAAACGGATGATGAAGCATTTGAAGCTGAGAAAGAAAATATTCAATACTACAGAGACTCAATGAAAGTTGCAGGAGTGGATTACCTTTCTTATTGGTCGATAGATTATCTTTCACATAAAGAAATGGAAAAATAGTTCAGTTAGTTTTCAGGTTTGGAACTGGTGTGAGCAATGAGATTGTTCACACCAGTTTTCAGATCAGGATGAATGTGCTGTATCTATCGTTGATTTTTCACACAATATTCCTATTTTTTTGAATCAATTTGTTATGATTATGACTGGTCAGGATCAGTCTGTGATGCGATGACCATTCCTGATCCTTATGAATCTTATTCATTATTCTTCCGGGTTGTTAAAACTTAACACGATGATACGATGATATGATCAGAAAATCATTAAGACTCTTTTTCCATCAACCGGGAATGAATGTTTTTCATCAAAGTTTCAAAATAGCCGAATAAAACAAATAATAACAATGCTCATGAAATTTTTAAGAAAATGGAGTCGGATTTTGCACAGAGATCTCGGCTATTTTTTTATAGGAACTTCCCTGATCTATGGATTGTCCGGAATTGCACTAAACCATCTTAAAGACTGGAATCCCAATTATTCTGTTTCACTCAAGGAATTCAACACCCGGATAGATCTCCAAAAAAGTCCGGATGTTAAGGAAAGGGTAAAACAACTCGTGGGTGATATCGATGATGCCCATAATTACCGGAATCATTATTATCCCGATGCCAACACAATGAAAATCTTCCTGAAAGGCGGTTCATCCATTATGGTGGATGTTAACACCGGAGACGGAACGGTTGAATTTCTGAGAAAACGACCGGTTTTCTATCAGGTCAATTATCTGCATTACAATCCCAACCGATGGTGGATGTGGTTTTCAGATATTTTTGCAGGCGGTTTGATATTCCTGGCCCTCACTTCCTTGTTCATGGTGAAAGGACCAAAAGGCGTTTGGGGAAGAGGCGGGATCTACATGCTCATTGGGATCATTATCCCTATCCTGTTCCTGATCTTTTTCTGATCATTGCCGGGCAAATATTCGCTATTGTTTATTTGGCCGAGGATTCAGTTGTTTAAGCAACTCCTCATTTGACTTTCCAAGATTTTCGAGAAGGAACTGGATCTGTCCTGTCAGAGCATGATCAGGATATTCCTCGATAAATTGCCGATACACGGTTTTTGCCTTTTCCGTATCCTTCAAATCATTGTCAAGTATAAAACCTTTTGTGGCCAATGCAACAGGAGCATCGTCCATTTCAGGATATTTATTTACGATCCAGTCATATAATTCTATGGTTTTATCAAACTGCTGCATCGTCGTTGTCAGTTGGGCAGCATTGAACAGTAGCTTAGGACTTTGCTCTCTGTCGGATAAAATTGTTGCATAAGCCTTACAGGCATCCACATAGATGGTCGCACTCAATGAATTGATCCCGTTACTTCCCGGATTCAGTTTTACCATTTTTCCGATTTCAGCAACTGCTGAGTCCGCTGAAATTGGTTGCCCCTGAGGAATTAGCAATTTTAATGAATCAGACTTTGGTGAATCCGGAAATGCTTCCATGTAAGCCAGTTTAAGGATATTTGCAACGGCAGTTTTACGCTCTTTTTCATGCAGAACGATCAGTTCAAATGCTTTATCTTCTCTGCCTTTATCCTTTGGAAAATCAATCAATGATCTTGTTGCAAATACTTTTATCCATTCTGAATTTCCGGACTTTTTAGCCAATTCATAGGCTTTTTTGAGCATTTTCCTGCGTGAAGAAGGGCTTTCTTTCGGGCTGGCGATGAATTCGTCATATGCAGAAAAGAGTTCCTCAATTTCCTTTTGTGAGGATTTTTCGTTAACCGAATCTTCCATTGCTGATATCTTTTCGGATAAAGCTGGATCTCCGGAACGATTACAGCTGAAAAGCAACAAAAACAACATCAACGAAATTAACTTGTACGCCGGATTCATGGTAATTATTATTTTAATTTTGATCAGAAAGTATCGAAATCCATCCTGATCAAAAAGCTTATAAAATCTTCCTACTGCTGGAAATAATATCCAGTCCATCACATTCTGTCTGAAAGCTCACCAAAAGATTTGTTACATCATTTTATTTGATCCTTGACTGGTATCTTGAAAGACAGTAAGTTTTATGGTTTACCCGGAAAAAACTTTCCGCCTTTATTGAGCCGGGCAGAAATAGACTGATTTATTAAAATCACATTCCTGATCAGCTCTCTTCAGACAACTTGCATCACAAAGGTAGCCAAATTTATGTTTCAGGATATGTTAAAATTGATTAAAATTCCGGATGATATATACACTTATAATATATATGTATGAATATCAGGAAAATCTGATACGATTTTTTTAACTGTTCCAAATTGCCATAAATGGACTTCTGTAAAGTACTGTGAAGGTGGTCGTAGTTATTTAGTTGGTGAGCTAGTTTATCTGTTAGCCAGTTAGTCTCTTGGATTGAGCAAGTAAATTAAGCAAAAGACAACTAATTTGCTCTGGAAATAGAGATTTAACCCTTGATATATATCATCAGATAAAAGACTTAAGACTAAAAGACTATTGTCCTAAACGATTAAAGGTGATCAATCACATCATTTCAGCGCAGGATCATCTTGCGGTTTGACATATTGACTGCTTTTACCTCCGATCACTGAAAGATTCAGATACCGCCTCGGATTTAAACGCACATCCTGAAGTAAAAAATTCAACTGATTTACAGTGTTTTGCAGATCATTATACATGCTATCCGAACTGACCAGTTTGCCCAGTGAACCTTCTCCCTGCTGAACCTGGGTGATCATCTTGTCCAGATTATTAAACGAATTGTCTGCATTGGAGAGTATGTTTTTCAGGTCAGCCACAGCAACCGTAATGGCTTGTATGGCAGTGTCAGCTTTCCCGACAGTCTGGTCAACTTCTGCTTTTGCCAATTGATTTGAAAAAGCTTCAAGATTGTCCACCAATGTGTTGAGCTGGGATTGATTTTGTTTTAATGTGCCGGTAAATGATTGTATATCAGAAAGACTTTTCTGAATATGACTGTCTGATTTTTTCAGTAAAACATCCAGGCTTTGTGTGATGGATGCCAGGTTTTTCAAAACCATTTTTACCTGTTCAGCCGGATTTTCTGAACCATTGCCCGAACCAAGACCTGCAGAATCCAGCAATCCGCTGACCTCAGTTTGAATCGCACCTAAATATTCATTGATTTCCTGTTCAGGCAACATGGAACTCAGCAAACCTCGTGTCTCACCTTTGATGTAGGATTTGTTCTCAAGACAATCATCTGTACATAAGGTATTAAATTCAAGGGCAATAGCCTTGCCTCCAACAATTCCTGCACTGTAAAGCACTGCAACGGTCTCCTTCGGTAAGCCTATTTTACCATCCACCTCAATGGTGACGATCAACTCTTCAATATTTTCGGGATTGAGCGCTATTTCTGTCACTGCCCCTACTTTAAATCCTTTCATCATGACCGGTGAAGAAACCGTTAGCTGATCCACATTATCATATGTGATATAATATGTGCTGGATTGATGGAAAAGGTTTTTGCCTTTCAGGAATTTATATCCCCAGATCATCAAAAAGAGAATGCCTATGGACAATAAACCTATTTTTAATTCTTTTGACATTATATTGGTTTAATCTTAACTAAAACCGGATCCGCTCCGGATAATGCAGCAAAATCTTTAATTTAACGACAACGCAAACAAAGAATTGTTTTTAATGAGCGTATATATGAAAAGTCATTTTCCTGCCAAATATTGGAGTGCAAAAGTAATCTAATTTATCTTTTAGGAAAGATTTGAAAAGTTAATAAAAAACTAAGATTTTAGCTTTAGCTGAATAGCGGATGAATTGAATGAGCTTTTACCGTTTCAGTGCGATGAAATCCGGTTGCACTGTCAGAAAATACTTTTCAACAGATCTGGCCAATGCCAATGCCATCTGTTTTTGACCTTCAGGTGTGCTCAGGTATTTTGCATCACCATCGTTGGACAAAAATCCGATCTCAGCCAGGATGCTGGGCATAGTGGCATTTTTGAGCACAACAAATCCTGCCTGCCTGACACCTCTTGGAGCAATCGGCGTATAAATACCGATCTCGTCACAGGAAAGTTTCGCCAGATTCAAACTATTGTCCAGGTGCAGATTCTGGAACATGGACATGATGATCTCTTCTTCAGCAGAGTTGGGAACATAACCTTCATAAGCGCGTTCATAATCAGACTCCAAAAGGATAGAGGCATTTTCCCTCCTGGCAACCTCCAGGTTTTCACGGGCAGCATGAAGCCCCAATACGTAGATCTCTGCACCATGGATTTTTTTATCAGAAAATTGATTGGCATGGACAGAAATAAAAAGATCAGCATGGAGATCATTCGCCATCCCGATCCTTTTGTGCAAGGGTACAAAAACATCTTTGACCCTGGTATAGTAGATCTCCATTTCCGGATGATTGGCTTTCAGGATTTCCCCCAATTGTGTGGCAACAGCCATCACCAGATCTTTTTCTGCGATATATTTGCTTTTGCACCCCGGATCATGTCCTCCATGGCCCGGGTCAATGACTATTCGGTAATTTTGAGGGCCGGATGGCTTATTTTCAGGAAAAATGACAGGATCGATTATATGATTTTGAGAGATTTTATCGTTTGAAGCTACGGAAGCAGAGATATATTTTTGCTGGGAACCTGTTAAACTTGCTCCCAATAAATATAATAAATACATAAGTGTACCTATGTTTGCAAACATATCTCATAGTTTTCTATGAATGCAAATATATTACAATTATTTATACTATATCACTAATTTGAAATTAATTTATTACATAGTAGTAATTTTTATAATATGTTCAGTCAAAAGCTTTGCACAGATACCTGATTCTATCAGCCGGAAATATATTCTCCCTGGCCGCGAGAATCAAGTGCTGAATGACTCCTTGCCAGATCGGGAGAACAATACAATTCCGGCTGATCCACCAAAGAAATTGCTTATTTCTCCGGATGCCATCGAAGATGCCATCAACTGGGGTGCAACGGACACCATGTGGTTTGATAACTCCGGCAGTAAAGTTCACCTCTACGGTGAGGCCTACGTCAACCTGGAAACTATGGTCATGAAAGCTGGTTACATCGTTTTTGATTTTGAGAGTAGCGAAGCCCTGGCCATGCCTGCAATAGATCCGGACGGAAAGGAGATCCAGCTTCCGTATTTTGAAGATGGTGATCAGAATTTCACTGCCAGGAAACTGCGTTTCAATTTTAAGTCGGGTAAAGGAAAGATCTATGATGGGGTCAAGAAAGAAGGTGAATTGTTCGTTCACGGAGCAGTGATCAAATACATCAGTAAGGAAGCGGATACGCTCAACCATACAGAAACCATCTACGCCAGGCACGGTATGATCACGAGTTGTGATTGTGGTGAACCTCATTACGGGATCAGGGCAAACAAACTCAAAGTGGTGCCGAATAAACTTGCTGTACTGGGATTTTCCCACCTGGAGATCGCCGGTATTCCAACTCCTGCGATTTTGCCTTTTGGTTTTTACCCGATGTTTTCTGAAGAGAGATCCGGTCTGATCATTCCGAAAAATTATTCATTTGACGAAAGGCTGGGTTACGGTCTGGAAGGTATCGGCTATTATTTTCCGATCAATGATTATTATGATCTGACGATCACCGGCAACATTTATACGCGCGGAACCTGGGGGCTGAACCTTTCAAGCAATTACAAAAAAAGATATAAGTTCACCGGGAATTTCCGCCTGTCATATTCCAATGTCATTACTGAAGTCAACGGGAAACCGGACCGGAAAAACGATCATAAGTTTCAATTCTCCCTGAGCCATAATCAGGACAGAAAAGCACACCCTTACATGAATCTGGGTGGAAATATCAGTTTGACACTCAACGGATACGACAAAACCTTCAATACAGATGCCCAGACGCGTCTGAATAACATCACAACATCCAACTTTACCTTTAGCCATGAAATGCCCGGGACTATTTTCTCTTTCAACGGCGGTTTGTCCCATTCACAGAATAACCAGACCGGTGCTGTTACATTAGAGTTTCCCAGGGCAACACTGAATATGCAGACTTACTATCCATTCAAATTAAAAAAACCTGCAGGTGTAGAAAAATGGTTCGAAAAGATCAATATCAACTATAACGCTAATCTCAAAAATGTATTCGAAGCAACGGATACAACACTTTTCAGACCGGAAACCTTTCAAAACGCTAAACTGGGGATGAAACATTCTGCTTCATCCAGCGCATCTTATTCTGTATTGAAATACTTTACACTTTCGCCCAGTGTCAATTATGCCGAAACCTATTTTTACAAAACCCGAAAATTTGAACACGATCAATCCGTGATCCTGGATTCCATCGGCCTCGATGTTGACGGGAACATCCTTTATGACACACTTTACGGACAGATCCTGATCGATACGGTCAATAACATCAAACCTTTCAGACAGTTCAATACTTCGCTCAACCTCAGTACAAAACAATATGGTAAACTCCAGTTCAATAAAGGCTGGCTTCGTGGTATCAGGCATGTGGTGAGTTACAATGTCGGATTCAGCTATTCACCCAATACCAAAGATCTTTATGAAGTCAGTATTGACCGGGATTTCAGGGAAGAGTACGAGGATATCCAACGATTCAACGTTTTTACCAATGGTCCTTTTGGATTGGGTTCAGGATCTGAAAAGCAAATGGCTTTGACCTATTCCATAGGAAATAATGTGGAAGGAAAATATTTTTCCAAGTCAGATTCCACACTTAAAAAAATGACCCTGCTCCAATCTTTCAATATCACCGGAAATTATAATTTTGCTGCGGACAGTCTCAGGTTCTCTTCCATCAACCTTTCTGCCAGCACCAGCCTGTTCAACAACCTGATTCAGTTGCGTTACTATGGAACCTTGGATCCCTATGTCCGGGAAAATAACAAAAGGATAAATACGCTGGTTTGGGATGACCGCAAATTGCCCTTCAGACATGACAGATCAACACTGACTGTGACCACAGGTATGGGTGTGCTGGAGATCATCAATCTTTTTTCCGGGAAAAAGGAAAAAGATAAAAGTAAATCACCGGGAACCGACAGATCACGTGTGGAGGACTTGTTTCAGGCATTCAGAATAAGCTATGATCTGGGTATCTCCTGGGAAGTGAATCGGTACGACCGTGATACTTTTTTCGTTAGCCGGCACGTGATCAGCACTCAGGGAAACATCAAACTGACCAAAAAATGGAATCTTACCGTTGGACATATCGGATACGACATCAAAGCCAATGAATTCACTTATCCGGACATCGGTTTCCAGAGGGACCTGCACTGCTGGACCATGAATTTCAGCTGGCGGCCAAGAGCAGGTAACTATTCTTTCTTCATAGGGGTCAATTCTTCCGATCTCAACTTCCTAAAGTACAACCACGGAGAAACTCCACTGCAAAGTTCTCTCGGCGGAGGCTTCTTCTGACGAAGTGTATCTGCTTTATTGGCATAACGCTGTTTTGACCGTATTTTTCCCAATGTCTGCAGTCAATCATGCTTCCAAATCTTAAATTTTCCTTAAAATAGGATATGTTTGAAACCTTTCGAAAAAGTTTGCGTCGAAGGAACATATCAATAACTTCAAACGTACAACCATGAAAAAATTATTTTTAACCATGATCGCCTTTACCACTTTATTTTCAGCTTTCGGTCAAAGGGATGAGACCTTTCTGAGCAATCCCAGCCTTAGATTGACCGGTATCTGGTTTTCATCCAGTTTCTCTTCACCCCATATCCTGACAAAAAATCCGGAAGCAGTCGGAGAAATTTTTGCACTCGAATTCAATAAGGATTACCTGGTCGGTGCTGAGAATATGGATTGGAAAACGGATGCTCCGGGCATTGGCGATGTGGAAATATCTGCAAAGTCCCTGTTTGTTGGCTATACCCACGATGGGTTTAAAGTGATCCATCCGACAGTCGGCTTCAGCATCGGAAGGTCCAGATTGGAGTCTGAAGGTCATGTTCCTGTCAAAACAACGACCAGTCTGGCATCTGTTGGTGCAGAATTCAACGTGTTCAGATGGTTCAGACTGGGCGGCGAAGTGGGATACCGCCAGGTTATTTCTCCTGAAAACACCTGGGTGGAGTCAGCTGATTTTTCAGGTCCTTATGCCGCCATCAGACTTAAATTCGGCTGGTCCTGGGGAAAATAGACTTTTAAAACGGATATCACTTCCCTAAACTGCTCATTTCTTTTCCATGTTGGCAAAAAATGAGCAGTTTTTTTCAGCTATTATGTAATTTTGCCGGTCCGGACCGGAGCTGAAATGTTTGGATGGTCGACTCACATCAGTTCCATAAACATAAATGATGAAAAACCTTGAGTCCGTATTTAACCTTTGGCTTCCAAGTCCAGTACAAGCTATGCCGGCAGATGAGCTGTTTCCAGGTCATAGTGCCGTTTTCATAAAAAGAGATGACCTGATACATCACTATTTTTCAGGGAATAAGTACCGGAAAATCAAGTACAACTACCTCGAATTTATGAAGGGTGATTATAGGGAGATCATCGCTTTCGGAGGTGCATTTTCCAATTTATTGTACACGCTTTCATTTCTTTCGGCAAGAGCAGGGATACCGATGACTTTTTACATCAGGGGCGATGGTTTTGACCCCTCCAATCCAACCCTAAGCACCATCCAGAGGAACGGAGTGAAACTGGAATTTGTCCAAAGAGAAGCATACAAATCCAAAGCAGAATCCGGCCTGATAAATGAATTAATACAAAAGCACCCGGATGCATTTTTTATCCCTGATGGAGGCTCCAATCCTTTTGCAATTCCTGGAGCAGCCGAAATAGTAACGGAAATCAGGGATCAGCTGGGTTTTGATCCGGATCATATTGTCATGGATATGGGTACCGGCGGTACTTTCTGTGGAGTCATGCAGGCACTGCCACAGAAAACGCAATTGACCGGAATACCCGTTTTAAAAGGTGTTGATTGGCAAAATACGTTCCGGGAAGTACTGGGTCAACCGGATTTCAGGATCGACCATGCACGGGTAAGGATCATAGAAGATTACCATTTTGGCGGTTTTGCCAGATTCAACCAACAGTTGATCAACTTTGTCAATGATTTCAGCTTAAAATACGGAATGCCTGTGGACCCCATATATACAGGAAAATTATTTTTTGCTCTGACCGACCTGCTCTCCCAAAATTATTTTGGTATGGCCAAAACCATTGTTTGTATTCATAGTGGTGGATCACAGGGAATTGCAGGATTTAATTACATTCACGGACCATTGATCCATACATAAAATCTTCCTTAATTTTGATCAGTCTCCACCAAAATTGCACCACAGCCGTATGCACTGAATAGATTATGACTTACATTTGCAAAAAAATTGAACATGACATTTCCAAAAATAAATCCAACGCAAACATCTGCCTGGTTGTCTTTACAAAAACAGTATTCCAAAATAGCAGATGTCAGTATAAAAGAGTTGTTTAGCCAGGACCCTGAAAGATTTTCCAAATATTCTGTTGTTTTTTCTCAGATTTTGGTGGATTATTCCAAAAATCTGGTGGATGAACAGACAATGGAACGCCTGTTCATGCTTGCAAAGGAAACCCGGCTGGATCTTGCCATTCAGGCCATGTTCGACGGAGAAGCGATCAATGAAACAGAGAACAGATCCGTACTTCATATCGCTTTGCGCAACCAGTCAGGCAGACCTGTTTATGTGAACGGTAAGGATGTCATGCCTGATGTGCGCAGAGTGCTGGAGCAGATGAAAAATTTTGATCAGTTACTCGATAATGGTGTATGGAAAGGCTTTACCGGTCGTGCCATCACGGATATCGTCAATATCGGTATCGGTGGATCGGACCTCGGACCGGTAATGGTCACTGAAGCGCTCAGACCATACTGGAAACCCGGGATCAATGCACATTTTGTTTCCAATGTGGATGGAACCCATATTTCTGAGACGCTTAAGCATCTGGATCCTGAGACAACACTTTTCATCATTGCGTCCAAAACCTTCACCACCCAGGAAACCATGGCCAATGCGCATACCGCAAGAAACTGGTTTCTGGATTTTGCAAAAGATCATGACCACATCAGGCATCATTTTGTTGCTGTTTCTACCAATGCACCTGCAGTTGCTGCTTTTGGTATTGACACAGGCAATATGTTCGAATTCTGGGATTGGGTTGGGGGCCGCTATTCATTGTCTTCGGCCATAGGGTTGTCCATCGTCTGTACGATCGGATTTGAGCATTTCAATGACCTGCTCAGGGGAATGCATCGAATGGATGAACATTTTAGGTATACCCCTTTTGAAAAGAATATCCCGGTCATTCTGGCATTGCTGGGAATCTGGTACAATAATTTTTTTGGTGCATCAACAGAGGCAATATTACCTTATGATCAGTACCTGCATAGATTTGCAGCCTATTTCCAACAGGCAAATATGGAAAGCAACGGGAAGTCTACAGACAGAAATGGTCTGCCGGTTGACTACCAGACAGGACCCGTCATCTGGGGAGAGCCGGGTACCAATGGTCAGCATGCGTTCTACCAGCTGATCCATCAGGGGACCAAAATGATTCCCTGCGATTTCATTGCGCCGGTATTCAGTCAAAACCCGGTTGGCGATCACCATATTTTACTGATGTCCAACTTTTTTGCACAGACCGAGGCGCTTATGCAGGGCAAAACTCAGGAAGCGGTAAGGGAAGAACTCCTTCATCAGGGTAAATCTGAAGAGGAGATCAAGGAGTTGTTGCCCCATAAAGTGTTCACCGGTAATCGTCCAAGTAATTCCATACTGGTCAGAAGGATAGACCCTGAGACGCTTGGTGCACTTATTGCCATGTATGAACATAAGATCTTTTGCCAGGGCGTGATCTGGAATATTTTCAGCTTTGATCAATGGGGAGTTGAACTTGGAAAACAACTGGCAAATAAAATTTTGCCCGAACTGTATTCAGAGGAAATGGTTGGCAGCCACGATGCTTCAACCAATGGCCTGATCAACCATTTCAAAACGATCAAAAGAGCTGGTGAAAATTAAAGTCTTATTTGGGAATGGGATCAATTGATCACTGAAATCTTCATCCAGACATTCTCCAGCGGACGGTCATCAGCATTGGTTTTTACAGCGGCAATGGCATCCAGGACTTCCAGACCACGAATGATCCTTCCGAAAACCGTGTATTCCATATCCAGCTGAGGACTGCCTCCCTTGGAAAAGTATGCGTTTTTCTGTGCAGAAGAGTATCTGAAATCTTTTGAGTGTTCTGTTTGATCCAGGGTTTCAGGCAGTACCCTGCTGCCATGGACCAGATAAAATTGTGAGCCTGAGGATTTTTTTTCCGGATTGACCTGATCGGGCATTCTTGCGGCAGCTAAAGCACCTTTGAGATGGATGTGTTCAGGTTGGATCTCCGCATCGATTTCCTTCAGGGATTGAAGGGTATCTGTCTGCAGGTTGACCGGTGAGTTTCTGGAAGATGGGTCACCACCCTGTATGACAAATCCGTTGATCACCCTGTGAAACAACAAATCATTATAAAAACCCTGTTCAGCAAGGTGAATGAAATTGTCCCTGTGCAAAGGTGTGTTGTCAAACAATTCCACGATCATATTGCCAAAATTTGTTGTGATCAGCACGTAACATGTTTTAGGCGCATGAACAGTAATATGTTGTTTGTGATCCGCACTTTTATCGCCTTTTGAAGCGGTCAGTCTGACAGTATAATGCCCGGAATGCAGATACTGATGTTTAGGTTCTGGTAAATCAGATGTATTGCCATCTCCAAAATCCCAGCTGAACCGGTCAGCATTTACAGAAGTGTTTTTAAAATTTATTTCATTTGGTATGACCACTTCATGGCCATGATCCGTTATAAAGTTGGCCAGTGGCTGATTGCAGCTGCCTAGAAAAAGTATGCCTGTAATGAGGAAAACAAATCCTGAAATTGTTGCTTTCATTGATGTTGTTGTCTGTTAATACAAAGGTGCAAATCTCCTGAATAGCTATCTGATCACCCTGATTTTCATAGGAAGATCCTGAACCGGCCGATCAGATTGGTCTGTCTGAACCGACGCTATTTTATCCAGCACTTCAAAGCCTTCTACCAACATGCCAAAAACGGTGTATTCGTTGTCCAGTGCAGGATAACCACCCTTTTCCAGGTAGGCTTTTTTTTCCTCCAGGGTATAATTCCGACTGTGTTGCCTGACAGCTTGTCCGATGTCCAGTTCATTCAGATTCTGCAGACCCTGAACGATATAAAACTGCGAGCCGGAAGATAATTTGTCCGGATTGACACCTCCTCCTGTCCTTGCAGCAGCCAATGCCCCGCGAAGATGCAGTGCACCGATTTCAGCCGGTATGAGATATCCTGGACCACCGTTTCCGAGTCTTTTTTCAGGACCGGCATTTTTGGATTCAGGGTCACCGCCCTGTATCATAAAATCGTATATCACACGGTGAAAAAGTAAATCATTATAATATCCTGAATCGATAAGTTTCATGAAATTGTCTCTGTGTAAAGGGGTTGTGTTGTACAATTCAAAAACCATATTACCGTGTGGAGTTTGAATTTCAACCAGAAATACAGGTTCTTTGCAGGATGAACAGCCCAACAGAATGAACAGAATGATTGTTTTAAATAGGACCTTGTTCATAGCGTTAAAACCTTCTTATCAAATATCATCGCTGGTGGCATCAAAATAATCAATGATTTTGATTTTCATCAGCTGTTCATTATTTTTTTTGGTAATATCGAACTCCTTTAGTTGTTTGAATTCCGGCCAGCCATTTTTCATTTTTCCGGAGAAGGAAAAATAGCCTTCATCCTGCGTTAGGGTAGCTACTGCAAGTTTGATCAGATCAATTTTTTCTTCTTTTGAAAACTTTTGAAATGGCTTTCCCGATTCCTGGATGCCGATCAGAAAAAGAAGAGTATTCAGGTCCGGGAGCACTGATACTTTAAAAGAATCTCTTATCTGGCTTCGTACTTTGAGCCAATAAAATTCTATTTCCCATTGTTCCATGATCAAAAAAATAATGATTTAAACAGGTTTTTACCTTCGGATGCGCAAAAGCAAATTAAAGATAAATGACTTTATACAAAAATCATACATTTTTGAATAAGAACTCAATTTTTTCAGAATTTTTTGGCCTTTTCCCTGAAATTCGAATTTTATTGTATGATAACAATTTTTTTTTGACTGTTTACCAATAAATAGTAAGTATAAGAAGTTGTTTAACAATTATGTTTGATGAAAATGACCGACCCTTCCTGAAAGGTGAATATACGGTGGATATTCAAGGGAGGGAAAACGAAGTGGCAGGTAAGCAAAAATCAGTGCGAAGCGCCTTTTTGGATCGGAGATACTGACATGCAAAGCATCTTCAGTATCGGAGATGCTGACATGCAAAGCATCGTCAGTATCTCAAATGCGGACATGCTTGTCAGATAAGTGCTGATATGCAAAGCATCGTAGTATCTCAAATGCGGACATGCTTGTCAGATAAGTACTGATATGCAAAGCATCGTAGTATCGGAGATGCTGACTTTCAAGCATGTTTTTTCAGCTATCAACACAATTCTTAAACAACTTCTACGTAAAAAAATATAAGAGTAAAAAAATGGTAGAATTACTTTTGGTAAACAACAAATGACTAATTTTGGTAGTACATCAATATTCAACTCATGAAGAAATGGATCTTTACACTTTGTTTTTGGGTTTATATCGCACTGATTTTAATGGGTCAGACAAGCAGCCAATTCATTATTGATAAGGAATTGTTCAATATGAATGATGAATTTGAACAAAGAATTTCAGGAGAAAGTAATATAGATAATTTTATTGAAGAAATATTATCAGGTTCTTCAAAAGCCAGCCAATCTTTTTATTTGGAGGAAGAGCAAAAGGATTCAACATTATATTATGGTTGGGATGTGAATTCTTCCTCCTGGTTCCTCAGGGAAAAAGATGCGTATTTTTACAATTCAGCGCTTCTGCAAAATCAGGTGATCAGGTATAAGCGCGATAACACTGACAATTCCTGGATCCCTTCAGCCAGAACTGACATTCAGTATGATCAGTCCGGGAATGAAAGCGACAGGACCAGATACTCCTGGAATGGAGGCCAGTCTGTCTGGGGATATTCCTCAAGGTCTGTTTACAACTACAATGAACAGAATAATCTGGTTCTTTCTGTGGAGTATCTCTGGGATATGCCAAATATGATTTGGGTACCCAGAAGCAGATTGAAGAATGATTATGATGCAGACCAGAATAAAATTCAGCAATTGTTTTCACTTTGGGACCCGGTTTCAGATCAATTCGTTTTTGTGTCCAGAACAAATACAGAATATCATCCTGAATTCAACGAACAATGGATCACCGATTCAGAATGGAATGCAGCATTGAGCGATTGGATCCCCAAGATCAGACAGGTCCGGAAACAAGATGATGAAGGCAATTTATCCTCACTGATCACAGGTTCCTGGAATCAGCTCCTGAATGAATGGAATTATTACAGAAAAGTTGAATATTCATATGATGGTTCCGGCAACCTTGATCTGATGACGGAATACCTTTGGAATGAGACCAGCCAGGCATGGGATTTTCCGTCATTGATCATAATTGAACTGAATTTTGATGATCTAGGCAATGTAACCAGTTATACCAGTTATACAAAGGAATATGGCGCAACTTTCTGGACTGCCGGATACCGCTATTTATATGTGTATGATGAAAATAACCGGTTGACGGAGTATGCCAGTCTGCGTTGGAGGGAAAATCAGCAACAATGGGAAGGACTCAACAGGTTGGTACATTTTTATGGTTCAGGTCAGGTTGGAGCGCAGGAAACGGTTGCTCCAACCCATGAAATAGTATTTTTTCCCAATCCTGTAAAGGATATATTGTACTTCAGGGGGCAGTTTGAGAGCCAATACCGGATAACTGATTTATCCGGCAAAACTTTGTTGGTTACTTCTTCGGCAAATGAAATTGATGTAAAACACCTTGCACCCGGGGCTTATTTACTCCAGATCCAAACAGGTAATGGCGTTTCAATACACAGGATCGTAAAATTATAGCAATCCGTTGAGGTTTAACTTGGTCTTCATCAATCACATCTCTCCTGAATCCTTGAAACTGAAATAACCGTGGTCGGTTATGATCAGATGATCAAGTACATTGATGTCCAGCAATAGTCCTGCCTGAACCATTCTGCGTGTCAGATCCAGATCTGTCTGACTGGGTTTCAGATTACCGGAAGGGTGGTTATGGACCAGGATCACTGAAGATCCCAGATGTTCCAGAACCATTTTGAACAAAACTTTTGGATCAACCGTGGTGTGACTGATCCCACCTGAACTGACCATCTTTGAATCCAATACCTGATTGCGCCTGTTGAGGATCATGATCCAGAATTCTTCCGTTTTTTTATCCTGAATGAAAGGCGCGATCAGCTCAAATGCTTCAATACTGCTCGTGATTGACTTTTTTTTCTCTGCAACGGAAAGTTGCCTTCGTTTTCCAAGCTCAAGCGCCGCCTTGATCGTAATGGCTTTTGCGGAACCGATCCCCTTGAATTGCATCAGTTCCCTGATGGTCATTTTGGCAACAGCGGACAGATCGTTTTCCTTTTCATTTAAAATGCGCATGGACAATTCCACCGCTGACTCTTCATGCGATCCTGAGCCGATCAAAATGGCGATCAATTCTGCATTGGATAAAGCACGCTCTCCTTTTAGCATCATTTTTTCCCTGGGGCGGTCGTCCTCAGCCCACATCCTGATAGTTTGATTTTGCATAGGGTAAAAGTTTTATTGTGTCAAAAGTAATCGATTGCCCGGAATTACGGAAATTTTCTGTATAATTTTGCATAACATGTGTCATGAGGTGTTTTCAGGCTATATTTGGGGAAATTTGGGCTGATTCACTCGATTTAACTGCATTTTGGAGTAAAAATCACTAATTGACTGATTTTTTTCCTGCAATGAATTGTATATCATAATTATTGGTTTACCTTTGCAATCCAATTTTTTTTAACATTAAAATGAATGAGATGTTTGCAATAGTAGAAATTGCCGGTCAGCAATTCAAAGTGACATCAGGTCAGGAGATCTTTGTCCACCGGTTGAACGCCAGCCAAGGCGATAATATCTCTTTTGATAAGGTTTTTTTAGTTGAGAACGAGGGAAAAACGGTTGTTGGAACCCCGTTGGTCAAGGCGGCAACAGTAAGTGCTACTGTGTTGGATCATGTAAAAGGAGATAAAGTGGTTGTTTTCAAGAAGAAACGCAGAAAAGGTTACAGGGTAAAGAATGGCCACCGCCAGTATTTTACCAGGATTAAAATTGACGCAGTCAAAGCATAATTGTTTAACTAAAAAAGATTAAAAAATGGCACATAAAAAAGGTGTTGGTAGTTCAGACAACGGACGGGACAGTAAAAGTAAACGCCTGGGCGTTAAATTGTTTGGCGGACAATATGCTTCTGCAGGAAATATCATTGTCAGGCAAAGAGGAACCAGGTTCCATCCCGGTGAAAACGTATACATGAGCAAGGACTTTTCCCTGCATGCAGGAGTGGATGGTATAGTGGATTTCTATATCGGAAGAAAAAGAAAGACTTACGTAGCCATTACACCATTGATCCCTGATTTCATTGAATATGATGACGAAGTTATGGTGGAAGAAGCGCCTGTAAGAACAGCTGCTCCTGCAAAGGCTTCAGAAACCACCGAAGAAGAATAGAGACTTCAGAGTTAAGTATAACAGATTGCTTTTTAGCAGTCTGAAGTTCAACAAAAAGGAACCGGGCACTGTCCCGGTTCCTTTTTTTATTTTGATTATGACCATTTTGCTTGCTAGCTGATGCGTATATTGATGACAAGTGTTGTTGTACCTATCCATCGAAATTGAAGTTTTTGAATCAAGTTCGAAGGATCCAAGTAATAAAATTTATCTACCTTTGCTTTTCATTCCAAAAAATGTGTTCTAATGGTGCATATCCTTTCAGAAAAAAACAGCATTATCAATCAGTATATTTATGAACTGAGACACAAAGAGATCCAGCAGGACAGGCTTAGATTCAGAATGAATGTGGAAAGACTCGGTGAACTGATGGCTTATGAGATCAGTAAAACACTCAAATATGCGCCGAAACATGTTGAAACACCGCTGGGTGAGGCAGTTGTATCTTATCCTGTGGATCAGGTCGTCGTTGGTTCAGTCCTAAGAGCAGGTATTCCATTTCACCAGGGAATTCTCCGGATATTTGATCATGCAGGAAATGCTTTTTTTTCTGCTTACCGCAAGCATCATAAGGACGGAAGTTTTGAGATCAAAATGGGTTATGCCACCTGTCCTGAACTGGAGCATAAAGTGCTTATCCTTGCCGATCCGATGCTGGCAACAGGCGCATCTGCAGCAAAAGTGCTTAACACGTTGAACAATGAAAGCGAACCTCAGAAAATTCACCTGGCAACCATCATCTCTTCGCGTTATGGCATAGATTTCATACACAGGGAATTCCCGGATGTTGAGATCTGGACAGGAGTTGTTGACGAGGAGCTGACCGCAAAATCCTATATCGTTCCCGGTCTGGGAGATGCCGGTGATCTCCTGTACGGACCTAAAATCCAGGAGTAAGTATTAATTCGGCTCACCTGAAATTGATAAGCCGGAACAACCTGTCCACCTGATCATCGTGCGGATTATTATTTTGCAGCCCTGATCACGGTATCTTCCTGGATCCAACAGGGAACACGGAATCTGTCACCTTCCCGGAGCAACCTGGAAAATATTTCTTCTTTTGAAGGCATATAGCGACTGTACTCTGCAATCAATTTGTTTGCCTCTGGTGCAACAGAAGGGTCGATGGATCTTGCATAAATGAATTTGTCAACAGCAGCCCATGTGACAATCTGGCTGTCCCAGCCTCTGCCCGGCCCGCATAATGGCCCGCTGGATGCATATAATTTACCGATCAGCATGTAGGGTTCACCCCAGCCTGATTTTAAGCCTGCCGCTGCCAGTGCATATCTGCGGGCTTCCGGATAATTGACCAATTCAGCATAATAGATCTTCGCGATGACCAGAGTGTATTTTGCCTTTTGTTCATTGTCGCCTGAAGTATTGAGAAATTCCTTGAAATTGTTGATCGCATCCCTGAATTTCCCGGCATTGTAGGCGTCAAAAGCTCTTCTAAGCGGTCCCGGATCGGGTGGAGCTACATAACATCTTGTGCTGACGATATCCTTGAGCTCTTTGACTTCCGGCAAATCTTCCGAACAATTTCCGGATCTCATTTTCCTGTAGCTCAGTATGACATTGTCGCAATCTTCAGTATTTTCCAGATATTGATTATAATATTTATTGACATAATACTCACAATCATAAAAGTCCTGAACACCTTCAAAATTGGCCAGTAATTTTGGAGCATATTCAATGATGATCTCCCATGCCTGGCACTCCTGTGCCTTACAATTTTTAGGGCCATAATCGAGGATGGTCAACAGTTCATTGGCATAATGAGAAGCTTCTTCCTGGCTGACTGATCCATCAGAAAATTTGTCCCAAAGCATTTTAACAAAAGGATTTACAACAAAATAATCTGTCTTTTCCCTTTTGCCGTCAATGGCACTTTTAAACCACGTGTAAATGGAATCTTCGGGTACATAATCTTTGTAATAATAATAAAAATCAAAGGCCTTTCTTCCATATAGATAGGGCTCATTCCCGAAACATTCCATCCTCTTCCTGTACAACCAACTGATGGAATCCACCCACTGTTTTTTCTCTTCCTCAGTTTGAGCCTTCTCGAAAAAATAATTGAAAATGGTGACACCATCATCGAAATGTGACTGCACCCTTCCGTTCGAACCTGGTGCACCGTGCATGGCCATTTTCCATATTTTGTAGGCTTCTTCATAATTTTTCAGCTTCAGCTGATCCCGGTATATCACGAAAGCAGACATGATATCTTCTCCGTTGGGAAGGTCATCAAATGTTGCACAAGGGGTCAGTCTGTCGCTTTGTACGACAGGTGGTTCTTCGACAGGTTTTTCTTCAGTAATGATCTGAGTGGTTTTTGGTGTACAGGACCACAAAAAGAAGAGTATACTGTACAAAAAGAAAGTTTTGAAAAGAATATTCCACATATCGATGAATTTAAAATATGACGAATTATAAAATGAAAAAAGTACTTTTATTTTATAATTTTAATAATTACTGCAAATTTCCTGCAGCACCAGCTCCTGAAAACGGGTAACAAATGTAGGCCTTTGAGAGAACTTTAGCAACTTATTATTTATTGAATTTGAATGGAGGAAGTTGTTTATAAATGAATATCCAAACAGTAATCAAATCATAGGAAGCCATATGCTTCAGTTTTTCAGTCCCATACATTCTGTTAAGAAATTCAAAAAAAGTGCTTTGCTTTGACTTTCAAGCATTTAATATTGGTTATCCACAAAATACCAGGACAACTTCTATGTATTGGACTATTAAACCTTGAGTCCACTCCGAAAATTAAGTTAATAAATATTTTGCCAAGTGCAAATA
>CAZQKR010000034.1:0-45084 GCA_964594045.1 uncultured Saprospiraceae bacterium
ATTTTTACCCACAAGTATCAACATATAACCATAAAAAGTAATGAAAAAAATGAAGTGTATTGAAACCCCATGCGTTTTAGATAGAAAGCGTCAACTATTTAAAAAAAAAACATTATGTCGCACTAAAAAGGACAAGTCAGGATGAAGGAAGAGCTGGGTAAAATCCCTATATCAGAAAAGTTGTAAAAATGATATTGGCTGTCTGGCTGATCAATGAAAAACACTTAAATAAAAAAGCCTCCCGACCGGAGGCTTTTTTATTTTTTTATTCAATCTCTTCAAGGATCTTTTTAGCCGCCTCGAGGATCGAGGTATCCTCCAGGTGCACGATGCCACCATTTGGTCCGGGTTGTACATGATTGCCGACAATTTGCCCATCTTCATACTTATGCGCTCCAAAATAGTTTCTAACAGTTTGTTCGTCGATATTCAACTGTTCAGCAATTCTTTTTACACTTCCGGTCGGAAGACTGTGCTTGATCTTTCTTAGCTCGTTGAATGTTATATTCATGGCGGTAAAAGTTTTTGTTAAAAAATTAAAAATTACAGTTTATCTAAAAAATCTTTACTCAATTTGTTTGACCTTATTTATCGCTTTCCAGGTCTTGGCAGTTTACGGTTACTTATCCGTCTACTCATCGTTGATCGCGCAAATTAATGATTGCGTACATCTTAAACGTAAAATCTTCTTCAAAAATTCAAAGTTAGTAAAAGATAATGAAAAAATAAAGTAATCCATTCAATTGTTTCCTACAATAATTCAGACGAACTATAAAGTGAAATTCACAAGAGCATGTTTGCTGTTCCAACTGCCTGTAAAACAATTATTTTATGATTTACTCCCGGTTTATATGACATTTTGAGCTGATTTTCAAATATTTCTGTTGACTATTTCATCATAAAAACCGGAAATATGACTTCAGCATTTTGTCATTTTTGAATCTTGGCGTGAAAATCTCCAGTATCGCAGGCCTGTTAGAAAGTTGTGGTTTCCAGAATTCACCCAGACAGGCTGACAACTCATCCTCATCACTTGCCTTGTAATACGGAATGTTGAATGTTTTTGCCAGATAACCAGCTTCAATCTGGTGATGTGCTTCAAAAAAGTTTTCCAGGTAAGGCGTGGTATCAGGTCCGGGAATGAACCTGAAAATGTTACCGCCCTGGTTGTTGAAGACAACTATCCTCAGATTGGCTTTTAAATAGGGTATCCAAAGCGCATTGGAATCATAGAGAAACGCTGTGTCTCCTGTGACCAGTACCGTCATGTGCTCAGTTGCCCATGCTGCGCCAACAGCTGTCGAACTGCAACCGTCAATTCCGGCAACACCTCTGTTGGCAAAATAGCTGATGTCTGCCCGCTTGTCCATCAGCTGAACATACCTGACCGCAGTACTGTTGGCCATCTGTAATACAGCATTTTTGGGCAACTGGCTGAGTACCATACTGTATGCCAGCAGGTCAGACCAACCGGCCTGTTCCATGAATTCAACATGATTGGACTTGATCGAATTATTTTTTGAATGCCAGGAAGCGCTGTATTCACTGTCGACCACTTCTATTCTGGATAGTAACTCTTCAAAAAAGTACAAAAGGTCACTTCTTAGATGCCTGGTCAGCTTTTTGTATGTGTCGATCACAACATCGGTTTCATCAACGTGCCAGTGTGCCGGAATATCCCAGGTCCGGAAAAGGCTTTTGATCTTTTTGGAAACGATATTGGTTCCAAAAGTCAACAACAGATCCGGTTTAAAAACAGGATGATCTTCAGGGTTGATCGAAAACAGTATCCTGTCGATCTGTTCAATGAACGAATCGTCTCCAAGGTTGGAAGTCGTCTCGGTGAGCACGATCACAGAAGGGTCATCTGCGATCCGGACAAGCACATCGTTGAGCGCTTTGCTTTTCGGAGTGATCCCGCAAAGAATTAGTTTGCGTTTTGATTGGTTCCACTCGGTTGCCAGTTCCTCCATGAGGTTCTGTGATAATTGTGGTGGAGGAGAGTATTGATCAAAGATCTTGGCCAGGCTGAGATCGCTAAAGCTTTGCTCAAACCGGTACAATGGTTCCCTCAGGGGAAGGTTGATGTGAACCGGCCCTTTTGGTTCGATCCGTGTTTCATTAATAGCCTCATTATAGATCCTGCCGTTGAACCATAGCTCATCCGGGTCAGTGGTTTCATACCGTATTTCAAAGCTTTTTTTGATGAAATTCCGGTAAAGATCCCGCTGTCTCATCGTCTGGCTGTCCCCCTGGTCGATCCATTCAGGAGGCCGGTCAGCAGTCAATACCAACAGGGGAATACGCTGGTAAAACGCTTCAGCCACAGCCGGTGCAAAATTCAGGGCTGCACTACCGGAAGTGGATACGATGGCAACAGTCTCAGCGGTTTGCTGAGCCAGGCCGAGCGCAAAAAATGCTGCGGATCGCTCATCGTGAATGGAAAAAGTCTCAAAACTACCGTGAGCGTTAAAGGCAATGATCAGCGGAGCATTGCGCGATCCCGGAGAAAATACGATTTTACGGATGCCTTTAAGATGGCAGATCTGTACAAGATTGATTACAGTTTGTTTGCTGTCCACATTCAGTTGTTTTTGCTTTGTACCCACTCAATGATGTCCTGCATTGTCCTGAATTTGCGCTCGGTTTCTTCCCATTCACCTTCCGGAGTGGAGTCCGGAATGATACCGCTACCTGCATAGAGTACAAATTGAGATGCAGAAACATGCATACACCTTAAATTGACAAATAAATCCAGTTTTTGTTCAGACTGGACGGGACCAAGAAAACCTGCATAGTAAAGCCGGTCATGTGTTTCATTTTCTGCGATATATTCCAGAGATTTGTTTTTCGGCAACCCACACACTGCAGGGGTGGGGTGAAGGTGATGGATCAGTCCGTAAGTATCTTCCGGTGCTTCGAAAACAAAACTGGTCTTGAGGTGTACCAGTTTTCCCGCACGCTGATCTTCAGGACCTTTCATAGTATATTTCAGATGATGTGCCTTTAACGCATTTTCCACATACTGAACCACAATATCCTGCTCCAAACGGTCTTTGGCAGACCAGAATATGGTTTCTTCTCCCGTCTGATAAAGTCTTGTGCCTGCCAATGCTACGGTTTGCATCATGTTCTGTTCTGCTCTTATCAACATTTCCGGACTTGCGCCCATCCAGCAACCGGTTTGAGGGTGGTTGAAGATATAAACAAAAGCGTTGGGGTATTTCTGTTGCAAAGCCAGAAACAATTCAAACAGATCCATACCTTTATTTTCGAGGGATTTGGTCCTGGAAAGCACCAGTTTCAGGTAATCACCCGAACTGGCTTGTAAGAATTGATTGGCCAGTAAGAAGAATTTTTCCTTTGACATGTCTTCATGTGATGCTTTGCTTTCGGGTTTGAAACTGAAAATCTGGTTTTGATACCTCTTTGTTGCCTTTAAAAACCAGGCTTTCGTTTCACCGGTCTGGATGAAAGGATGTACTATAAAACCATCTTCATTCAGATATTCCGGTGAAAATGGTAAGACTGCATTCCCATCCGGCAAAAAGAGATGGTAATCCTTTTCACCAGGCAAACGGTAAGCCGCGAAACTGTCTTTGCTTTGAATGTATATAACTGTTTGATTCATAATAATTTATTTAGAATGCATTTGGATATTTTTTATTGCTGTTTGTTTTAAATCGGATCAGTTTCATCCTTAACATAATTTTCAGCTCGGCGACTTAAATTTTTTTTCCCAGATCAAAGTCGCATCCCGTTCCGGATCGATCTGTCTGATGATCTTACCGTTTTCGGTTGTGTGTAAGTGCTCTGTAACAAATATTTTCACCGGTTTTTCATGTGCCTGAACGCGCTTGCAGATCTCTTCATACAATTTTTCAGGAGGGAAAACGCCAGCTTGCAGCACCAAAGCGATTCGTTCCCGGAAAACATTATCCGGTATGCTTATCACGATGAAAGGAACAGGTATCAGATCCCTGATCCTGTTCTCAAGGGCTTCGGGATGAACTTTTATCCCTCCGGAATTGATCACAAAATCAGCCCTCCCAATCCATTGAAAATGGTTTTGGCCAATGATCTTCACGACATCGTTGGTGC
Source organism: uncultured Saprospiraceae bacterium (assembly GCA_964594045.1). GTDB lineage: Bacteria > Bacteroidota > Bacteroidia > Chitinophagales > Saprospiraceae > UBA2365. The sequence continues at coordinate 4,102 of CAZQKR010000034.1, forward strand.
TCATGATCTCATCTCCGGTGAAACCTCCTTTGAAACAGAGCCTGCCATCCTGCTCAGTGAAAATTTGCATATCCTGATCAATCAATTCAAAATGATCCTGTTTGCCGGGTCCGTTTATTTTTTGAAGGGCAATATGGGAGCTGGTCTCAGTCATGCCATAGGTCAGAAAACATCTGGTGTCCAATTCCTGAAGCTGATCTGCCACCTTTTTGTCGAGACTTCCTCCTCCAATGATCAGTTTGGACAATTTGTTGAGTTTTTCATTGCCGGTTTCCAATAACCGGATCACCTGGTGTGGTGTCATGGCACAAAAATCGTATTTCCGGACGATCTCCGGTGTTGATGAAGGCTCAACACAATACAGGTTTAAGCCTTGAATGATCGCCCTGACGATCATCATTTTCCCGGCAATAAACTGAACAGGCAGACATAACAACGCTTTGTCGCCAGGCTTGATGTCCAGATATCGGCAAGTTAGCCGGGCGCTGGCAGCCATCATTTTTTTAGAAAGCCGGATCTGTTTCGGGATGCCGGTGGAACCTGAAGTCTGAACCGAAATATGATCTGTTCCATTCCACCAGTTCAGGATGAATGAAATGATCTCACTTACCCATGATGCTTCTCCATGTTTCCGGAGAAATTCAGGGAGATCATCCGGATGATATTCGATGCTGTCCAGAATGATCTTTTTATTCAGCATAGCCGGTTCCATAGGAATAATTTGTGTACAAAGATGCTGTTTCCCAGGTTTTTTGCGGGTCAAAGCTTAAAAGACCATGTTTCACCGTTAAAGGTGAGTCAAAATTATTCGTGTACAATTGTCCGGTACCCAGACCCTGAGACATTGGGTTTTTTAAGGAGTAGGTCCATTGTGCTATGGCATTAAGACCTATGTTTGATTCCAGAGCAGACGTGACCCACCAGCCGGTTTGATGTTGTACAGCGAGTTTTATCCATTCTTCTGCGATCTGGAAGCCTCCGATGAGACTGGGCTTCAGGATGATATATTGAGGGCGGATATGGTTGAGCATTTCCTGCTTTTTCCAGGGATCCGTCAATCCGATCAGTTCCTCGTCCAGGGCGATATCGATGGGTGAAACCGAACAGATCCTGGCCATTTCGTCCCATTGGTTGGCTTTAATGGGCTGTTCTATGCTGTGGATCTCAAATGCGGCCAACTTTTCCAGTTTTGTCAAGGCGTCTACAGTGCTGAAAGCGCCGTTTGCATCAAGCCTGATTTCCAGATCGGCAGGAGTGAAAGCATTTCTCAAAAATCCGAGCAGGGATAATTCCTCTTCAAATCTTATCGCTCCGACTTTAAGTTTCATGCAACCCCAGCCTTCAGATAATTTCTTTTCGATTTGCTGCAACATCTGATGCTTGTCGCCCATCCAGATGAGACCGTTGATGCGAATAGCATCTTTCCCCGAGGTAAAATCACCCGGATAAAACAATTTTTCACCGCCATTTTGCAGGTCCATGTGTGCCATTTCGAGTCCGAAACGGATGGAAGGCCATTCTGCAAGTTCATTCCGGATCAATGAATTCAGTTGGGATGCTGACATCTTTCCGGTCAGTTTCCCGAGCATTTCAGTGTACCCGGGACGGTCATCATAACTCAACCCGGGCAATAGTCCGCATTCTCCCAACCCAACCAAACCGGGGTTTTCTGCGTCATATAATATAATAAACCATGAGGGTTTTTCATACATGATCCCTCTTGAAGTTCCTGCCGGGACTTTGAATTTAAGGATATGTTTTTTAATCTCTGAATGGTACATAGCAATGGACAAAATTAATGCATTTATCAGAGCACAGTATCATTTGGACCTGAAATATGGCAGCAATATGACCCGGGATGCATTTTTTCTGCTTTCTGGATAATAAAAATATTAACCTGGAGTTTAATTAGCAAATTTTACCTGTTTGAAGCTTCAGGATAGATAAATCAGGCATTCAGAACGCTGAATCCGGGATTTTAAAATGAAACATTGTAAAAAATACTTATATATAAAACTGTTAATGTGTACGATTAAGTATAAAATATTAAGATTCAAAACAATTTTATTAATTTATTTAAGTTATATTAGCAGTTGATTTTGAGTGCAAAATTTAAAAAGCAGAACTGAATTCATGAACCTGTTTCAAATAAATTGTTAAAGTTGGCAGGTTTTTTGAAGAAACATATCTAAACTTTAGGTTTATAAGCAGTTTTATATTAATTTTGTACGTAATGTAAAAATTCTGAAAAAAACTTTTTCGATTTTGCAGCGTTTTTACATTTTTGAACGTCTAGTATATGTTTGATATCAATTATAATCCAATGAACAATTTTATTAATTTTTTAAGTAATTTTTTCAATCAGCCGGAAGGGGATGAGGTCGACATCCTGGTTGAACAGGAAGAAGAGTTTGAAACCTGGTTAGGGATTTGATGATCTGAATTTGCTGATTGAAGTTTGCAGGTTGTGTTTTTGAGCACAATCAGGAGATGGTGGTGCACTGACAAGTGCAAAAATGCAGTGGTTGTTTTAAAGATTACGGATCGTGTTATGATGATCACTTAAAATTTTGGTTTTAATAGTTAAGTAATAAGTTGTAAGTCCTGCTATAGCATAGCGGGACTTTTTTTATGTTGAAAGACAGGATCAACAAAGATTTCAAGCTTTTTTAACGTTGGTTTTGTGATTTGAAATTAAAGGATCAGGTTATAAAAAAACCCGCCGGCTTTTGGGATAAATTTTGATTTACTGTATCCGGACAATCTTGATTCGGGAAATCAGCGATTGATGAATTAAAACCGATATCAAACTTTCGGAACACAAGAGTACTCCAATTTGGATCCTTTGATGCTGAGACGGATTTTTTTGATTTTTTACAGGTGCATTTTTTCGGGTCAAAAAGAGCAGAAACAGCATGGAGAGTCTGGACATTTATGTGATCTTTTCATACGGATTTTGCCCGGAATGCCCGGCTTTACTTGAAATTGTTAAATTTTTTACTTGTATTTATTTGCAAATGAACAATTTTGCTACTTTTGGCGAAATTTTAAACCCTGGTCTATCAATCCGGACAGGAAAGGTGATTTTCGGTGACGTGGTACCGGGATTTTAATTTAAACACTTGTAATGACCAAAAATTTATTGATAGTTGAGTCTCCTGCGAAGGCAAAAACGATAGAAAAAATACTTGGAAAGGATTTCAAAGTAACTTCCAGTTTTGGACATATCCGGGATTTGCCTAAAAAGAATATGGGGATTGATATTAACCATTCATTCACTCCGCAGTATGAGATCACGCCAGATAAAAAGAAGGTAGTTAAAGCCCTCAAAGATCAGATGAAGATCTCTCAGACAGTTTGGCTGGCAACGGACGAGGACCGTGAAGGTGAAGCCATTGCCTGGCATTTGTGTGAGGTTCTGGGATTGGATGTCAGCAGTACCAGGAGGATCGCATTCAGGGAGATCACAAAAGAAGCGGTATTAAAATCCATTGAGCAGCCGAGATTGGTGGATATGAACCTGGTCAATGCGCAGCAAGCCAGGAGGGTTTTGGACCGCGTGGTAGGGTTCGAGTTGTCTGAACTGTTGTGGAGAAAGATCAAAGGTAAGCTCTCTGCGGGCAGAGTGCAGTCGGTGGCTGTTAAACTGATCGTGGAAAGGGAAAGGGAGATCCGTGAGTTTGATTCAGTTTCCGCATTCAGGGTTTATGGACAGTTTTCAGTTGATAAGGATATAAATGCGAATAATCTGATCAAAGCTGAGTTAAGCCAAAGTTATTCCGGTGAAGAAGATGCCAGGGCACTTCTCGAAAAGCTCATCCATGCTGCATACCAAATTTCAGAATTGAGGGTTAAACCCGTAAAAAGAAATCCGACACCACCGTTCACCACTTCGACATTGCAGCAGGAGGCCAGCAGGAAATACGGTTTCAGCGTTTCCAGAACCATGAATGCTGCCCAAAAGCTATATGAAAGCGGTGCAATCACCTATATGAGAACTGACTCCACAATGCTGAGTCAGTTGGCGTTGAATTCAATTCACAAGGCTATTGTTGAAAACTACGGAGAAAAATATGCCCACAAAAGGCAATACAAAACCCAAAAATCCAATGCACAGGAAGCGCACGAAGCGATCAGGCCAACATATATTGAACGATTGGAAGCTGGAGAAGACAGCGATCAGATGAAGTTGTATGATCTTATCTGGAAAAGAACTGTTGCCAGCCAGATGGCAAGTGCCGAACTCGAAAGAACTGAAGTAGATATTGCCATATCCAATTACAGGGAAGCAATTTTTCAGGCTTCCGGTGAAGTGATGAAATTTGATGGCTTTCTGAAGGTTTATATGGAATCCATCGATGATGATGCAAATGAAAATGGTCAGGGTGTTATTCCACCCGTGAAAACAGGCCAAATTTTATTTGGTCACAGATTGAGTGCCATCCAGAAGTATTCCCGGCCAAAACCAAGATATACGGAAGCCACCCTTGTAAAGCAACTGGAGGCATTGGGGATCGGACGTCCTTCAACCTATGCGCCTACCATTTCCAGGATCATGGAGAAGGAAAGAGGATATATTGTAAAAGATAAAATTGAAGGGTATAACAGGGAGTATGTTGAGTTGGTCCTTTCACACGGAGCCATTCATAGGGAAGTTAAAACAGAATTGGTGGGTGGTGCAGTCAACAGGCTTCATCCGACAGATCTCGGAATGATCGTAACTGATTTTCTGGAGGAACACTTTTCAACCATCATGGATTACAGTTTTACGGCTGATGTTGAAAAGCAACTTGATGACATTGCGGAAAAGGGTATCAACTGGTCAGAGATGATCAGGGAATTCTATGAGGTGTTCCACAAGGATGTGGAAAACACGATTGAAAATACAGACAGGGTCAGGGCACGACGGGAATTAGGCACGGATCCCGCAACCGGACATACGGTTTTGGTTCAGTTGACCCGTTTTGGACCAGTAGTTCAGATCGGCACAAAGGAAGAAATGCCGGAAGGCAGTAAACCGCGTTTTGCCAACCTTAAGCCGGATCAGAAAATGGAGCTGATCACTTTTGACGAAGCGATGGAACTATTTAAGTTGCCCCGGGAACTCGGAAAATACAAGGGTGAAGACATGACCATTAATTCCGGTCGTTTTGGTCCGTATGTGAAGTTCGGGGAAATGTTTGTTTCCATTCCAAGGGGTGAAGACCCGCTCAAGATCAGTTTTGACAGAGCGGTTGAACTGATCTCGATGAAACTGGACGAAAACCGGCCAATCGGCAGTTACCGGGAGCTGGATATTACTAAAGGTAAAGGAAGATTTGGTCCGTTCATCAAATGGAATGGATTGTTTGTCAATGTTCCCAAAAAGATTGATCTGGACAGGATCACATTGAAAGAAGCGGTACAACTTATTGAAAGTAAGCTGGATAAGGAAGCCAATAGGTATATACAGCAATGGGAAAAAGAAGGTATTGCCATTGAAAACGGAAGGTGGGGTGCTTTTATCCGGTTTAAGAAAAATGCAGTGAAGATACCTAAAGTGGATGGGAAAGCGGTGCCTCCGGAGGAACTTAAATCCTGGACGCTGGAAAAGGTGAAATCCATTATTGAGGAAGCGCTGCCTGAAGCATTTAAGGAGAAAGGGAAAAAGAAATAGGAGCCCGGGTTTCGGACTGAATGTTTTTATACTGGAAGTCTGCTGTTTGAATTAAAATTCAGGGTTGAGCTCAGTTCACTTTTAATCCATGGCAGGAATGCAAACAGTTTATCCGGAAAGCTTTCTGTATGAACATCTTTGTCCTGGCAAGAAATACCGAAACATTGGTTTTGATTTAAAAGCCGGTCTTGCCTGGCAAATAGTCTATAAAAACATTCTCCTGACTTGTACCCATTTAGTCAAAAATAAATTATTATTGATATTCAATATGTTATATAAGAATATCATCAAATTTACCTCACTAATGAATACAAATACATTTCTAATGAGATTTTGAAAATGGGTTTTGAGAACGTACTATATGCAGAAGACAGAGATTTACCATTTTCAACTTTTGGTCGGTTCAAATAAAATGATTATTAACAGTGAAAGATACTAGTCAGGAAGGTGTAAAACGCGTAGCTAGAGGAATAATATAAACTTTGCGAATCTTTGCGACTCCTTCTCTGCGAACTTTGCGGTTGATGATTTTACCGCAAAGCACGCAGAGTTTTTCGCAAAGGCCGCCAAGTGTTTCTCCGATATTATAATCCAATAAATTTTAATCAGCTCAATCAAAATGATTAACGCACTAAAAGTTACATGTCAGGAAAAGCCGGTCTTGCCTGGCAAATAGCCTGTGAACACATCCTGATAAAAAACGTTTACCCGGATGAATTGCATAATAGAAAGGTTTCGTCCAAAATACAGGATTATACTAAAGATACCACGTCATCCCAATACTCGGTAAAATGGGGAGTTGATCCACTCTTTCATATTTCAGACGGTCAAAATAAAAAATATTCTGCCGGTTGTAAGCGTTGGTTATGCTGGCCTGGATCTCCAGTTTACTTTTGGCAGTGATCCGTATCGTTTTCTTCAAAGCGATGTCGAGTCTGTGGTAATATGGCAGGCGACCTCCATTCCTGACATCGGAATAGATCACTCCGATAAAATCCGGGTTATTGGTTTCATAATCGGTCTCCGCTCCGTTGATAAACTGGAACTGATCAAAGAATGCCTGAGTTTTGGTAAACGGGAAACCGCTGCCAAAATTCCATCTTGCACTTGCTTCCCAGGAGGCATTTTTACCGAAGGTGGTACTTGATATGAAGTTGAGGTTGTGTCTTCGGTCAAAGATCGTTGGATAGATCTGCTCTGCATCATCCCTTTGGACCCAGCTCAGAGAGTAAGCCAGCCAGAAGTATAGTTTTTTCAACTCATATTTTACTGAAACATCCATGCCGTAGGCATTACCAATTTCGGTTACATAGTTGGGGTCTTTGACGGAGAGTTTATTCCGGTTAACCACGATAAGCTGATCAAAACTTTTATAATATCCTTCCAGATTGATATCCAGGCTGGGCAATGGAGTCATTTCGATCCCAAAAACTGCCTGTTTGGCTTTCTGGAGTTTGTTGACGGCATTGTTTTCAGTGAACGGATCATACACCCTTTCTTCCGGGCTGGATATAAAACCTACAAAAAGATTGACCACGTCCCTTTCGGTAGATGTGGAGATCAGGTTCTGGGAATAAAGACCTCCGGCAGCTTTTAGCCTGAAATATTCATTAATATTGTATTTAAGGCTTAATCTGGGTTCCAGTTCAAAATCGCCCAGAGAAGCATAAAACTGGGCTCTGAGGCCGGGTTCGACGATCAGGCCACGCCATTTTTTTGTCAGTTTGACATAACCGTTCATTTCGGTTGTGTTCTGGAATTCCTTGAAACTTACTTTGAAAGGATTGGTGAACTCAAAATTGGTGTAAATGCTGTTGAATTCGAGTCCGTAATTGAGCTTCACTTTTTCTCCGAAATAGGTAAAGTCAATGTCAGTACTGAATTGGTTGATCTCGCTGAAACGCGGAAGCCCGTCAGAACTGATCATTTGAGTCTGATAGGCAGTATAGCCGAATCCGGCATCAACCATGATGCTGCTGCTGGATGGGATGACTTTGAATTTGATCCCACCTCCGGCATTATCCCAATTGATGTCTGCTACCCTTGGGTGGAAATACCTGTCTGAAAAATCGAAGCCAAAAACATCGATCTTTGAACCGCTGCCCAGTTGCATGCTCAGTTTTCCGTAGAAATCTCCCAGTTTGTAGGGTAAGCCAATGGAGTCTTCCTTATTGACATAGGGATAAAGATAATTTGCTGTTTTGTCAATGATGGACTGTTTGGTAGTCAAAATATATGACATACTGAAATCCTTGTTTTCATTGAATTTTATGATCGGTCCTTCAGTGAGCAGTTTGTACATGAAGGGACTGACGGAAATGATGGATTCATGGTTGACCCCGTTCCCCGGTCTTGTTTTAATATCCACTACCGCCGACACCCTGCCACCGTGTTCAGCGTTGAACCCACCGGTAAGTACATCCACAGAATTGATCATTTCAGTTTCAAAGACTGAAAATGACCCAATGCTGTGAAATGGATTAATAATGGTCAATCCGTCAAGTGTGATTTTATTCTGTACAGGTGAACCGCCTCTGATAAAGAGTTGTCCTCCCTGGTCTCCGGTTGCTATGATTCCGGGTATGACCTGAAGATACTGCATGATATCTGCCTCACCACCCACTGACGGAAGTGCTTTGATCTCTTTCGGTGATACCTTGATCACCGATACATGGGTTTCAGACCTCGCCCTTTCCCTTTTAGCTGAAATATCCACAACTGCCAGACCGATGCCGGCTGCTTCAAGAGACAACTGTATATATTTGATTTGACCGGAAAGCAATTCCACTTCCTGTTTTTTGGTTTCATATCCGATGAATGAAGCCACCAGAATGTATTTACCAGCAACCACATTGGTCAGACTGAAAAAGCCGTCGTCATCGGTAGTTACGCCAATTTCTGTACCTTCAAGGTAAATATTGGCATAGGAAATGGGGTTACCATTGCCTTTGTCATACAAATTGCCCCTGATGGTACCCGTTTGGGTAAATGCCTGATTCAAAGAGAAAAAAAGTAATAGAATCAATAAAACTTTAAAGCGTTGCATTTTATTTTATTTTAAAACCTGTTTTAACAGGCTGATATTCAAAAGAATAAAAAATATTCCCATAAATTATCTGAAGTTGCTTTTCAGCCAACTATTTCTTTTTTCAGATAGTAGCAGATAGCTGTCAAAAGTTTTGAACTGGAGTATTCCTATAGATCATCCGTTGTTGCTCTTCAGGATTATAATTCGTCCCAGATTTTTCTTGCATCCCTGCGGTAATTCTCTACCATTCTGGTGGCTCCGGGTGAATTTCCTTCCTGTTCTCCCGGCGCATTTTTATACAGCTCGACTTCCCATCTGGGGTTGTACCTTTCAGTTTTACAATTGGAATGCAATAGTACCATATCATTCAATGCCAATGAAGGATTATGAAATATAAATTTGACATTCACCTGCCTGACTTCTTTAATTTCGTTATAGAACCAGATCTCATAGGGTGGGGCTGAGGGTTCCTCTTCAGATTTGATGATCTCGGTGGGTCGCCCGTATTTCATATAGATCCTTCCTCTGTCCGTTTCAAAACCATATCCGACATGTGATCTGAAGGTCTGATCTATTGCCCTGGCGATCTCCAGGAACTGTTTGTATGCCTGGAAAGGTTCAGAAGGAGAGATTTCAGAAAAATAATTCCAGACAAAATATTTCTGTGCATCCAGATCTTTAGAAAACATCAGCTGTTGCAACAGAATGCCCTGATTTCCTTTGACCAATGGGGTGATCGCCTTAAGGATGTACTCTAAAGATCCGGCATCCATCTGATGTACAAAAGCCTTTCCGTAAATGCTCTCGTCAGGCTTGTTGCTCACAAAATCCTTGTAAGGATTGCTCCTTTGGAAATCGATATTTTTTGAATCTATAAGCTGCTTTTCCTGATCTCTTAATTCGATGGATAAAACATAGTTGCCTGAACCGAGTTCATCAACAGGCAATTGAAGAATAAATGCCTGAAATGGTATTTTTTCAATTTTTTTGAATTTTTGGGTGATCAGGGTCTGATTTTGATCATTGACTGTCAAATAAATTGCATATCTCAGATAATGATCCTGTTCAAATTCTTTCTGATCGTTGTATAATTCAATGTAGGCATTGATCATTTGTATTTCTGCCGGGAAGTAATGGAAAGCCGCCGGTTGGAGGAAATAACCGTTTTTGGTAAAAGCACTTTCTTTTTCATCTTTTTTGACTGAAGTCAAGAGTTGAATTTCCGACAATTGCATTTTGTCAGGCGAGAATTCCACCAATAATGGGAATTCAATCCCGAATCGGTTGGATGGATCATTCAGGTCAATTGCTTCCAACTCGAAAATAAAAGCACCATTTTCCAGAGGCAGACGTCTGAGTTCCATGAAATCCTTTATGTCAAAGCCCGTTGGACTGATCATATTGAATTTGTCAAAGGCGAGGATGGAGCTGTCCCGTCGAATTATGATAGTGATCTGTACACCTGCCTGAAGCTGATTGTCTTCCAGGGTATCCGCCTTGACAGATGCACCAATAACATAGAGACAGGTCTCCAGATATGCTTTTTGTTCCGCCTTGAATTGAGCGGTACTCACGCTAATATCCAGGCTTTTTGCTTCTCCTGAAAGTATCAGGATCAGTAAAAAGGGAATATAATAAAGTCTTTTGAACAGGAAATCTGACATAGTTAAATGCATCAAAAGAAAATGATCAATTTGTTTCCGACCTCATGAGGAAAAAATCGTATTTGTAATTCATTATCCTCAGTTCAAGATGGAGTGTATCGCCCGTCATTTTTTTAACGGTCAGGTGGTCTAATTCGCTGCTACTTTCAACTTTAATATTCGGATAATTGTACACAATTTCGAAGGAGCTTTCGTCGCCCAGTAAATTGGTCATCATCCGGCTGCCGGGATCAAAATCAAAAAAAACATTCTCAAGCGTTTGTGTAGGTTTTCCATTCCTCATCGCCCTGATCAGAGTCCAGGTACCTTCAAGATCCTGATATTCTACTTGCTCCTTGCATGAGCTTAAACTAAGTCCTGTCAGCAATATAAAAAACCACAGAAGTATATATTTTAGCTTCATCGTTATCATTGAACTGCAAATTGCAGGTAAAGTTAACAAAATTTTTTATTTAGCCAACAAGATTTATTTCCGGCGTTCTGGCATTTTCGTACACTGAATTCCTTTTTCATAATGCACAGATAAAAATAATTTTGCTGACCATTCATTGAAAATGTCTTCTATTAAGACAAACTTTGAAAAATGGGTCGATGATCATCGTATTTATTTCTATAAACCAAAGATGAAGAGCAATAGTTTATAGCGGAAAAAAAGCTCATCATAAGTAAAAGATAGTCAATATATTATAGTATATTATTTCTGATATATAATGAATTAAACTATTTAGTGCTTCTCAGGAAAACGATTTTCATTCACTCGGAACCACTTAGGCACTGAATGATGTCATTTTTATTTTTGAATGCACCGGGTTAATGTGCATCCATACCTGGTTAAAAGTTGCGATGGTCATCATAAGGTATGAAGCAATATAATTCTTTACCTTTGCCGGAAAAAACATGAGAGGAAAAACGGTTGCTGAATCCAATACCATTATGACAGAACTCGTTATGCCCAATGATACCAATCCCTTGGGTAATCTGATGGGAGGGAATATGATGAGGTGGATGGACATCGCCGGAGGAATATGCGCATCAAGGCACAGTGAATCTTTCGTTGTAACGGCCTCAGTTGACCATGTATCTTTCAGCGATTCCGTTAAAGTGGGAGAGATTGTTACTTTGAATGCGAGGATAACAAGGGCGTTCACCAGTTCAATGGAGGTCTACATCGAAGTATTCACATCGAACATTCCCGAACAAAAACCCCGCAAAAGCAATCACGCTTATCTGACTTTCGTTGCACTGGATAAGGATACTTTAAAACCCAAAATCGTTCCACCTGTGATCCCGCTAACGGAGGAAGAGGAAAAAAGGTATGAGGGTGCGGTGAGAAGAAGGGAGTTGAGGCTCATCCTAAGCGGAAGGATGGAGGCGAAGGATGCCAAGGATCTGAGAGATTTTTTCAGCAAATTCTGAATTGCGTTCCGGTTGATCATTGGCAGATGCCTGCACTTTTCAGAATGCAACTAATATTTTTAAAAAACCTTGAGCGCAATGTTATTTGATGCGAAGAACTGCCAGAACCGGGTAATGGTCGGAGAGCTGGAGTTTATTTCTGCGTTTTTTAGTGATATGCTGATAAGATTTTACTTCAAAATTTTTTACAAAAATATGGTCAATTGTTCCGGAGTTTTCATCCGTCAGATCAAATCCGTTAAAGGTGTCTTCAGGTCCTTTAAAACCGTTTTTTGCTAAATCTTTTCCATCCTTCAGGTGTTTTTTGATCTCCAGGACCGGATCAGAATCCGGAGTGCAGTTGAAATCGCCCATCAGGATGATCCTGTCATTTTCATTCGTCATCTGATTAATTTTGGCAACGATGAGTTTTGCAGACATCAGGCGCGCCTGTTGGCCAATGTGATCGAAATGGGTATTGTAAACATGGATCCTTTCCTTTGTTTTAATGTCTTCCAGCAATCCGTAAGTGCATATTCTGGGTAATGCTGCATCCCAGCCAACGGATACTTCATGACTGGTCTCCGACAACCAGAAACCAGACTCTGCCAGCAAATTAAATTTTTTCCTATTGAAAAACACAGCAGTATATTCACCTTTTTCCCTGCCATCATCCCTGCCAACGCCGATCATCCTGAATTCGGCTATACCGGCGGAGATGTAATCGAGTTGATGCTTTAATCCTTCCTGTGTACCCAGGATATCCGGGGCAGTTTTTCTGACGAAACTTACGAGTTCAGCCTTTCTCTCATCCCATCTGTTTGCTCCGTCGTTGTGATTGTCCCAACGCAGATTATAGGTCATGGCGCGGTATTGCTGCGCAAAACCCGGGTTCATGCTGAGCATTGTCAAAAAAAACGCTAGGGTTGCGACGACGATGTATTTAATCATGGATTTTGTTTTAAAATTGAGCTTATTTTTGTCCAAGCTGACTGGCTTTCAAAAGGACTGTCTGTTCCATATCTTCCTGATATTTAAGCATTGCACTGTATAATTCCGGATCTGTGGTCGCCAGAATCCTGACTGCAAGAAGACCTGCATTTTTGGCAGCATTCAGGGCAACTGTGGCTACGGGGATGCCGTTGGGCATTTGTAAAATGGACAATATGGAATCCCATCCGTCAATCGAATTGGAAGACTTTACAGGTACACCGATCACCGGCAATCCGGTCAGTGAGGCTGTCATGCCTGGTAAATGTGCTGCGCCTCCTGCACCGGCAATGATCACCCTGATACCCCTGGAATATGCTGATCTGGCAAAATCAAACATCCTTTGGGGAGTCCGGTGGGCTGATACAATACTGAGTTCATACGGAACTCCGAAAAAATCGAGGATGCCAGCAGCTTCCTTCATCACAGGAAGATCGGAATCTGAACCCATGATAATGCTGACTAATGCAGGATTATTATTCATAACTGTTTTGTTTTGGTTATTCGGATATTACCCTGAGATGTTCCTTGATGTACATCGCTTTCATGTGTGCTTCAAGGATATTATCACCAAGAATGGTGACATGCCCCATCTTTCGGGCAGGTTTGGTCAGTTTTTTACCATACCAGTGGATATGTACTTTGTCCATTGCGATGATCTCTTCAATTCCGCTCAGCACAGCAGGTCCGGAATGCCCCGGTTCACCCAGAAGGTTGATCATGACGGATGCTTCTTCGCATATTGGTGGAATAAGAGGGAAATTGAGGATTGCTCTGGCAAATTGCTCAAACTGAGAAACATTACAACCTTCTATGGTATGATGGCCTGAGTTGTGCGGTCTGGGTGCGATCTCATTAACAAACAACTGATTGTCGTGGTCGAGGAACAACTCAACGGCCAGCAGGCCAATGATATCTGTCTGACCAGCGAGTTCTCTGGATAAATTGATGGCCTGCAGCATTATATCAGGATCGAGTTGGGCGGGGCAGATCAATTCATCGAGTACATTATCTTCCGGATCGAATTTCATCTCAACGGGAGGAAAAACTTCAATCTGACCGTTTGCATTCCGTGCGACGATCACGCCTATCTCGGCCTTGATATCAATCTTTTGTTCGATGACAGATGCAGTATCCATTATTTTGTCCAGATCTCCATCGTGATGAATGACTGAGACACCACGGCCATCATAACCTTCCGTTCTGGATTTCTGGACAAAAGGAAACTGAATTTCGCCCTTATTGATCTTTTGTATTATTTCTTCTTTGTTTTTCACCAGTTTAAATGGTGCTGTAGGGATGCCTTTAGATAGGTAAAGCTGTTTCTGCATGCCTTTGTCAATGATCTTTCTCAGTATTTCGGGATCGGGATAGATCTCGATGCCTCTTTGTTTCAGGTGATCCAGCGCATCGATATTGACATGTTCTATTTCAACACTCAAAACATCCACAGTGTTACCAAACTGGATGACATCATCATAGGATTTGAAATTTCCTTCAATAAATTGAGTACAATAATTTGCCGCCGGCATATCAGAAGAAACATCCATAATTGCGACATGAAGATGCCATTTGGCTACGGCTTCGCAAACCATTTTACCTAATTGACCGCCTCCGAGTATACCTATTCTTTTGTTTGTCAGCATATCTGTTGATATTAGCACCGCAAAAATATGCAATACCGCTTAAAGATATAGTATATTTACAATCTGAGTTGCAACTTTAAACTAAAAATGTCAGGATGAGTACCTTATTGATCAAGGATGCGAAGATCATCAATGAATTTAAAACCATTCACGGAGATATATTTGTGCGAAACGGAAGGATTGAGCTGATGGCACCTGAGATCAGCAAAAAAGCAGATCGCGAATTGATAGCGGGAGGCAGGACCCTGATCCCGGGCATCATAGATGATCAGGTGCATTTCAGGCAACCCGGGCTGGAGTATAAAGCCGACATTTATTCTGAATCCCGGGCTGCACTCGCTGGCGGCGTTACCAGCTTCATGGAAATGCCCAATACCAAACCGCCTGCACTGTCACAAAAAGCTCTTGAAGAAAAGTATCAGTTGGCCGCTAAAAATTCAGCCGTTAATTATTCCTTTTACATGGGTGCTTCCAATGACAACCTGGAAGAAGTGCTGAAAACCGACCCGGAAAACGTATGCGGAATCAAGGTCTTTATGGGTTCCAGCACAGGAAATATGTTGGTGGATGATGAAAAAGTACTCGAATCTCTTTTTAGTCGGGTCCCGATGTTGATCGCAACTCATTGTGAAGATGAGCAGACCATCCGGCAAAACCATGAATTGTATATTGAGCAGCACAAAGAAGCACTGCATGCAGGATTTCACCCCCTTATCCGTTCGGATGAAGCTTGTTATTTGTCAACAGCCAAAGCAGTAGCGTTGGCAAAAAAATTCGGTTCTAGGTTGCATGTACTTCACCTATCCACCGCCAGGGAAATGGATTTGTTTTCAGGAGATCTGCCATTGGGCGAAAAGAAGATCACATCCGAAGTTTGCGTTCACCATCTGTACTTCAATGATGGCGATTATGCTCTGCTGGGCAACCGGCTGAAATGCAACCCGGCAGTGAAAACCGAAGAGGACAGGCTGGCACTTTGGAAAGCCTTGCTGGATGGAAGGCTGGATGTGATTGCAACTGACCATGCCCCGCACACAGCAGAAGAAAAGGCTTTGCCTTATGTTCAGGCTCCGTCCGGTTTACCTCTTGTACAGCACAGTCTATACGTAATGCTTGATTTTTATGCTAACGGCAGGATCAGTCTGGAACAGATCGTGCATAAGATGTGCCACGCACCTGCAACAATTTTTAAAGTGAAGGATCGTGGCTTTATCAGGGAAGGATATTGGGCAGATCTGGTGTTGATGGATATGGAACGTCCCTGGGAAGTAACAACAGATAATATCCTGGCAAAATGCCATTGGTCTCCTTTTGAAGGGAAAAAATTCAGGCATAAGATTACACACACCATAGTCAATGGAAATGTTTTTTGGGAAAATGATCACGTCAATGAACTGGCTTCCGGAATGCGAATGAGCTTCCGGAATGATTGACAATTTTGTGATCATGTATCAAATTGAGACGGAAAACAAACCTGCTTGCAGAAACAAAACATAGCTGGAAACCTGATCTGAAGAGGATCCGATAGCAAAACATATTTCAATCCAGCATTCCTATTATTGCCTGGCATTCAAAAACACGCAAAATACCGGGTTTTTGGATAGTCTTATTTTAGTGCCTTTTTGAAAAAAGCGTCATACTTCCACAAAATATCCTGGAACAACCTGAGTTGCGCGAGATAAAAATCTCCCCGACTGGTCTGGATAAAAAATCTCTCGGCTTTTTCCTCCCTGAAATGTTCCGTAAAGTCTGCAGGTGCAGCATAAGAGATATCATTTGGATCAGGAATATAATAAAATGACAGTTCCTCAGTACTTCCGTCAGTTTTGGTGATCCTCATTTCACAGAAAGGCGTCTGAGCCAGGATATCGGCTTTGGCCGGATTCTTGTTTTCAATGTATTCAGCATACTTCTGGCTGAAACCTGAGAGGTAGGCATCTGTAATGGCCTGATCCGGTGATCCCTGAATGGCTTTTTGAAAAGGATGAAGGGTTTTGATGACACGATCCTCCAGTTTGAAGGAGAATTTTTTATTGAAAGGGTAGGAAACCTCAACGGAGCGAATGGCTGTCGCCGGAACGTCCACCACAGTCAGATCCCGGAATTGTTCAAGGGTATAGTTGAACCGGGTATGAATATTGCCTTCCACAGTCGGTAGTTTCATGACAAAAGGAATATCATAACCGTCCATGACATAATAGGAGCCGCGCCCGTCAGTCGGTGAAGAACCGATGTAATATGCTTTCAGTTTTTTTCCGCTTTTGCTGTATATTTCAACTTTGATACCATGTTGGAGAAAGCCCTTCATGATCTCTTCCCGGGCGCTGTTTGGAGGAACGTAGTCGATCTGAACGCTTTTAATAGCATCCAGCATGTTATCCATGACATTTTGATTCACTTTATATTTTTCATTGACAACCCAAAATGCTCCCTTCCGCTCGAAATGGAAAGGTGGTTCACCTGTTTTATTGACCACAATGATCTTGTGTACCGATCCGATATCTTCCACAGCAAACTCACGGTATGAAAAATCGTAGGAACTCATTTTGTTGTTGGTCTTGATGAGGTACCAGCCACCAATGCCCAGTACAATTAAAATGATGGCGGGTATCAGGTATTTTTTCATATGCATGTCTGTTTTTTCTAATCACAAATCGTAATCATTGATAAAAACATTCACTCTTACTTGTGGAAATAACATGAATGTTTTTTATGTCAATTTTTGGTGATCTTAATAAATTTTTCTCCAAAAAAAATCAATTGCAAAAATATTCTTTGAAAATATATTATCCATTATTCAGTGCTTTTTTGACTCTCTTTTGGAATGTTTTTAAAATTTCCATTCAGATTCAGCAGTTAAAAGTTGAAAATACCCCGGGTTCCAATCAATATTCAGCTGCCAATATTTTGTTTTACCCTTAGTTAACGTAACTGAAGGCAGTATAGTTTGGTCAAGAAAAAATTTTTGGTAATAAAACCGGTTGGGAATAGCTGCATATTCAATATTCATCGATATCAGAGTCCAAAATTGGCAGAAAGAAATATTTTGTTTTTTTCGGTAAGCGATTGTTTATACATCATATTTATCTAATCTCCAGTTGATTAAACCATTTTGAATATTTAGTTTTTTTGCGCCCAGTTTTTCAAGCAATCTGACTGAAGGCTCATTGCCAATGTAACAGTTTGCCGTGATGGCTTTGACTTCCTGATGTTGAAATGCCCAGTTGACCAAAGCCTGAGCTGTTTCAGTTGCATATCCTTTTTTCCTTTTGGACTCGATCAATCCATATCCCAAATTCACTTCCCCGAGTTTATCCGGAGGAGATTTAAATCCAGCATCACCGATAACGGTTTGTTCAGCCTTTTCCAGTATCAGGTATGAGGTAAATCCATTGGGATCTCCTGTTTTGTCCAATTGGGAGATGATCTTCGGTAAAAGGTCAAGAAATTCATTGTCTGGCCATTCATCCGTGTGAACAATCTGATTCTCATAATCAATAAAAAACACATCATCCCGGATCTTTTCGGCAAGCGATAAAGTGATTGGAATAAGTTGTAATCTTAAGGTGTTTAAAACATTGTTTTTCATTTTAAGGCCAAGTTCAAATGATGCATAATGTTGAGTACTGATCCCTGGTAGTTTTTTCAGTTGCCTGGTCACTGAATTGGATGCTATCTCATAATTAATGGAGACGTAACTGAATATTGCTGCACTTAATTAAGCAGATAATAACTCGCTGTCAGGACAGATGCAAAAGTAACCCAAAGCAGGTACGGAATATTAATGTATGATGCGATCGGTTTGATTTTGTAAAATTTGACCAGCATGATGACGATAAAGATCCATAATGTGATGATCTCGATCAAAGCCAGTCCGATCATTTTAAAATAGAAAAAGATAAAGCTCCAGGCAAAATTCAGCAGCAGTTGAATGAAAAAGATCAAAATCGCCTGGTTGCGGGTCCTGCTTGCATCAGTTTTCCAGATCAGGTAAAGAGATATCCCCATAAGGATGTACAAGGCAGACCAAACAGGTCCGAAGACCCAGCCGGGCGGATTGAAGGAGGGCCTGTTTATGGACTCATACCATCCGGGATCTGATTGCGGAGTGATCGTGCCTGCCAGTGCGCCCAGACCTAAGGGAAGTATGATGGATATAATGAGTTTTAAAATTTGAATTTTATTCATGATCATATTTTAGTTTTATGTTATTCAGTTTTGAAATTTGTATGTTATGCTAACTGTTGCATAATGGAATAAGGAAAAATTGTACACTTCATCATTATCAGCGCCACCTTCCAGGATTCTGTATCCAGCCCCGAATCTGATATGATCGGTCATCTCATAAGTGGCAGCAATCATCACATCTTCTGCCCGGCCTTGAGGAGCAGCAAGTGCATCTCCTTCAAGCAAAAGCCCCAATTGATCTGTCATTTTCCAAAAAAGCCGGAAATTTATGATGGGAACAAATCCAATATTGGTTTTTTCGGAAAAAGATCCGGCAGAAGAAATGGCGATTTTAGCATCTCTGATTTTGGCTGTGAAGCCCATTCCGAATTCAAATCCAGGATTTTTAACGAAGTCAAAACGATAAGTCAACCGATAGGAATTGAATTGATAGATACCTTTCAGATCGGTATTGGCAGGAAATCCAATGCCCTGAAAAATGATGTGCTGATCTTTTTTGCCTTCTGCGCTGATCTTCAAAGGTGCATACAGCAAAGAGAGATTGTGCCTCGAATTTATGGTATAACCAAGCCTTATCCTGTAAAAGAATGTATTTTCCGGCATCAGGTCTGTTTTCATGGAAAAAGTTGTACCCTCGTTACCAGGGATACGGATATTATTATACCCGGTAAAGACATAACCTGTTTCTAAGTCAACTGAAGTCTGAGCCCTGAGTGAATCAAAAGAGGCGAAAGTCAAAAAAATAACTTCAATGATCAAAAAACTGATTTCATAAATGCTGATATTTTTTTTTACCCTATTCATTTTTCCGGATAAAAATACAGCTTTTTTCCCATATTTATCAGATTGAGCGATATGACCAATAAATATTCACGTGCATCTTATTCATAAATTTTTATTGATTGTTCAGTCCAAGTTATTTCAAGATTAATGACATAGAATTTCCATAGTGGATCAGATAGCTTGAGGATACAATCTAAAAATGAGCTATTTGCTGTCAATAGTGTCATTGTTCATTGGCAGTAATAAGTGTTCATTCAGAATTGACTGGGCCTGATTTACAACCTGCGCAGCAGAAACAATTGACCCTGTTTATGAAACCAGCTTTATAACAGGTTCCTGCACTTTCCGGTGATCACATATGATCGGGCACCAATTTTTTAACTATTTTGTTATTTATATTTATTATAAATATTTATTTGTTTTTGACAAATATCATCAATAATAATCAGGAAGAGTTGTTTTTATGCAAAATATATAATAAACTTGGGTATTGAATATCAAATAATTGGAAGTGGGTACTATTGTAAAATTTACACTGACGCTTTTTTTTGGTTTTCAAAGCCTAGTTCTGCCTTGCCAGAAAGCGGATCAGTTTAATTCTCGGTTCAAGGTAGCTGTTGTTGGTCTGGAAGAACTTGATCTCAAAACGGGGGATTTGGTTTTATTCCAAAGCAGTGTATATGAAGGCGTATTAGTTGAAATAGGCACACTCTCAAACATTACACATCTGGCCATGGTGGTTAAGGATCCGGAGTCATCAGAACTGTGGCTTACTCATTCAACAGACAATGAATACTTCGGTGCCCGGCATGATGTGATCAATGAAGCTTCACCCAGAGGAGGTGTGATAATCACTCACCTGGAGCACTCTTTTTTTTATATGAAAGAACGGCCTGAGGGGTTTTATAAAAATATCTGGATCTATCCGCTCAATGAGGATCTGGTAAAAAGACCTGATGCAAACGAAGTGATTGAATTTTATGAAAAAAACAAACATTATAAGTTTGAAACTTCATTGTTACGTTATTTTCTCACACAATTTGATCTGTTTCTCTTTGGCAGGGATTTGTTCTCTTTGCCCAGGAATGATAAAAGTTATTGTGCCGATTATCTTGCTCAACTATTTAAAGAATTGGGTTTTCCAATTGAAAACAACCAGAAGCCAAACGATTATACTCCGGGAGATATTTGTTATATGATCGCTCCATTGTATCATGCACCCATACATTTCACTTTTGTGAATGGCGCATACCGTTTTAGCAGGGAAAAGTGATCTTGAGCTTGTAATTATTTCAGCTGTTAAGAATGAATTCTATACATGAGATAGATTGAAAGCAAATTGCTTCAGTTCTTTTAGTTCCTTTCAGTCAGAATTGAAAACCAGATATGACCTTTGACTTGATTGGAGGAAATTCATTATCCTGACCACAATATCAGGCATTCAATTATTGATTTGATCCGGCTGGCTTATTTCAGTTGAACCCTGATCAACTTGTCTGATGTGGTCATGTATAAATACTGTTGATTTGAATCAAAAGCGCAATTGGCTGTTGCTTTTCCGGTAAAGATAGCCGCAAGGTGTTTTCCCTGCGGACTTATGATATGCACTCCACCCGGGCCTGTGGCAAAAATATGGCCACTTTTATGGATTTTCAATCCATCAGGCAATCCGGTATATTTTTCAGCAAGTGTTTTGAAATCAAAAAGTATTCTACCATTTTCAAGAGATCCTTCCTCAGTTATGCCGTAACTGTATAAAACCGGATGCTTCGGGTCGGATTGATTGATGTACAGTGTTTGCTCATCCGGAGACAATGCTATGCCATTTGGCCAGTTCAGACTATCCAGAAGCAGCGTAACTTTTTTATCCGGACTGATCCTGAATACGCCATTCATACCAATTTCAGCGGTTTTATTTTCTGACTGCCCATAAGGTGGATCTGTAAAATATATATTTCCAGCAGCATCCATTGCCAGGTCGTTCGGACTGTTGAATCTCTTATCCTGGTAACGGTCAGCTATTGTAACAAACAGACTCTGAGGCTTTTTCAAATCACTTTTCAACCGGGCTATCCGTCTGTCTCCATGCTGACAGACCAACAAATTTTGTTCAGCATCGAGCAGCAATCCATTTGAGCCTTTGTCGGAGCTTTTATTTCCTTCACCGGAATGGCCGGCGGACTCCAGGAATATACTTACACTGTCTTTTTCATTCCATCTGTATATCTTATTTGCAGGGACATCGGAAAAGATCAATGATTGCAATTCGTCAATCCAGAGTGGTCCCTCGCTCCAATAGAACCCTTCAGCCAAAATTTCAAATGTTGCATTCGAATCAACTAATGCGTGAGCTGCCGGATCATAAATTTGAATGGTCAGCTGTTCAGTGGCCGAGTCTACATCTTTGTCTGCTATGGATTTGGTATCGGTTTGATTTTTGCAGGAGATGACAATCAGGAGTAATATGGTGATCAAAAAACCAAGTTGACTTTTCATAAAAAATACCATTTAATTTTGTGTTTAATGTAAAACAATTGCTGGTTACCAGGCATAAGCTTTTGGTGCTTCTCCTCCGGGACCCGGAAATATTTCATCCAGTTTTTTAAGGAAATCTTCATCGAGTTGAATGGATGCAGCACGAACGGCGCTTTCAAGCTGGCCAATGGTTCTGGGACCAATGATCGGTGCTGTAACAACCGGGTTGTGAAGTAACCATGCCAGTGCGATTTCTCCGGGGGTATGGCCTATTTCAACGCACAGAGATTCGTATCTTTTGAGTTGGTCAAATTTCTTTTCTGATTGTTTGATCAATTGCTCATCTGTCCGTCTTCCGGAATTGCCTTTCTCCGGCACACCACTCAAAAGTCCTCCTCCCAACGGGCTCCACGGGATCAGCCCCAGGCCATAATGTTTACATGCCGGGATGACCTCCAGTTCAACCATCCGGTTATTAAGATTATATATACTCTGTTCGCTCACCAAACCCATCATTCCGCGTTTGGAAGCTTCCTGGCATGCAGTAGCAATATCCCAACCTGCAAAATTACTCGAACCTGTGTAGATGATCCTGCCCTGTTTTGTAAGGGTATCAAAACTTTGCCAAACCTCATCCCATGGGCAATCACGGTCGATATGATGCATCTGATACAGATCAATCCTGTCGGTTTGCAGGCGTTTTAAGCTGCCCTCACAGTGCTTGCGAATTTTGTATGCGCTCAGGCTGCGTCCATCACTGTTGACCTCAGATAATCCTGTTTTGCGGCTCACGGGATTATAGACTTTTGTAGCCAGGATGACCGCATCACGCCGCCCGCCTCCCTGTGCAAACCATCTGCCCATGATCTCTTCTGTGTGTCCATGCTCAACTGTCCAACCATAAACATCAGCCGTATCGAAAAAATTGATACCCAGTTCCAATGCCCGGTCCATAATAGCGAAACTGTCATCTTCTGAGGTATGCCATCCAAAATTCATGGTTCCCAGGCAAATGTTGCTGACCAGTACACCATGCTTGCCCAATCTTCTGTATTTTATACTCATAATTGCCTAATATTTCTGATAATTGAATTTCAATGTTGAAAAAATGTAAAAATACTTATTTGCCTGTAATTTATAATATAATATGCTTCCGGCAATGATGTATGATTGCATCATGGCAGAGTTTTTCATCTTAATTTTATTGCACTGATTTTGATGATCAGGAATTATTGGTAATCAGCCCTCAGTTAAACAGCTGGCTACATCTTTTCCAACCACTTTTGTTTTATTGACCCTCAAACCTGGTTTGCGCGAATTTGCAGATTTGGAAGTTACGAAGCATACTTCCTCCTTCGGTAATAATTGAACCCAAGGCCAAAACCAATCAGGAACAGCAATGGGATCCCGATGTTGATCAATTGCCATTTAGTCATTTCATTGTTGGCTTTGATCGTATCGAGCATCTTGAATTTGACCTTTTTGCTTCTGGCTGCAATCACACCACGTTTTTCGATCATATATTCGACCGAGTTGGTGATGAAGTCTTCATTGCCGATGAATGTGTATTGTATCCATTTATTATAGCCGATAGGCGAGATCTTTTCGCTTTGACTGTCAAATAGGTTCTTGATAAAATCTCCGTCGGAAACAAAGACCATCTTCCCAGGTTTTTCACTTTTTTCCCTGAATGGCTCTTTGATCTGCTGCAGCATCTGTTTTGTTCCTTCAGTCAGCTTGTTTTTGAAAAATGATTCGAATTGTCCTTCCACCAATACTGCCAAGGGTAGGTGTGGTTTATTAAAGCGCTCGATCTCAGGCTGGTATTTCAGGATCTCAAAGGTTACCCTGGCAGGGCTCAACTGGAAACGACTGTATTTCGAAGATGTGAACAATATGGTTTTTTTGGCCGGCATAGTGGTCTGGATGGTATCGATCGAACTCGGATCAAACAAATTCATCTTATCCAGGTTGGAAACGATCGGATGTTCACCTTCGGGATCCACAAGCAGGTGATAATACCAGTCAAAACTTTCGATCTGGGGTTTGTTTCCCTGAACTCCAACTACCTGAGGGATCTGGGTGCAGGACATATCCTGAACGAGGTTAGGCAGTATTCTGACACCGTATTTGAACCAAAGATCATCCAGATTAAGAGGGTAGGGCTCAGGAATATAGAATTTTTGCTTGTTGATACTGTCCAGATTCATATTGAGCTTATCGATCAGCCAGATGATATTTCCACCCTTCATCAGGTATTGATCGATCAGGAATTGGTTTTTGGGGGTAAATGTTTGCGTTGGTTTCGCGATGATCAACAGGTCCAGTTCTCCGGGAATCGTATGAACACTGTCGAGATTGATCCGGCCCACCTGGTAATATTGCAATAGTTTGCTTTCAAGTCTTGCAGTTTGTCTCTCATTCAGTTCACCTTTTCCTTCCGTGAACAGTATAGTTGGCCTGTCTTCCTGACGAAGTTTTTGAATGGCATTGGCAAATTTGTATTCCAGCATGGAGATCGAGTTGTTGATCCAGGTTTCTTCACTGATGCCTGCAGTCATCGGTTCGAGCAGATTCACGACGAATTTCCTTTTGCCATAATGGAAGATGGCGTAAGGAAAAATGTAATTGACGCTGGAACTTTCGGTGGTGTTGGTTTTGATACCAATACCCACGATGCCGTCTTTCTGAAGCAATTCAACAGTTTGGTTGACTTCTTCGATACTGCCCTTTAAAGGATTTTCAAAATCGTATTCAATATTGGAATTGATGTTGTTGAAGTCACGCAGCATTTCAGCTGAAGACTCCTGTATCCTCTTGTACAATGCCGGGAAATTACCGTCCAGCAGGACTTTGACATAGATCACATCGTCCTGCTCTTTCAAAAGCGACCTGGTCGTCTTGGTCAGTGTGTATCTTTTGTCCCCTGTAAAATCTACTGCAATGTGGAAGAAAGCGCTGATCACATTGACCATCAATATGATGGCGATGATCATCAGCAATTGTATGATATTGAAGGATTGTTTTTTCATGCCGAATAGGTTAATTATGTTTTATTTTACCTGCTGACTGATATTACTTCTTGTTTTTCAGGATAAAGTAATAGGTTAACAAAAGAAAAATAAAATCCACCGATAAAAAGTAGATGACATCCCTGGAATCAACAATGCCTCTGCTGATTGACATATAATGATAATTGATACCAAACTTCTGGATGACATCATCCATGCTGCCTGAAAACATCGGCAGAGTAGCCGTATATTCAAATCCCCAATGCATGATGAAACACAAAAAAGTACCGATTACAAAAGCGACCACCTGATTTGAAGTCAGCACAGAGGAAAAAGTGCCGATGGCCACGAAAGCTGATCCAAGTAAAAATAAACCGATATAGGAACCGATCACGGCCCCGGTATCGATATTGCCTTTAGGTAACCCAAGTTGGTAAACTGAAAAATAATAGATCACGGTGGGGATCAATGCAAAGACGATCAGGCTGAAATTGGCAAGAAATTTTCCCATGACGATCTGCCAGTTTTTTACGGGCTTTGTCATGAGCAATTCAATGGTGCCTGCCTGCCTTTCTTCTGAAAAGCTGTGCATAGTGATCGCGGGAATAATAAAGGTGAATATCGTCGGCGCCATGTAAAACAGCACGTTCATGTCTGCAAAATTGTTGTACGGAATGGCCGTTTCCGGCCAAAACCACATCACCAGGCCCATGAAAACGAGGAAAACACCAATGACGATGTAAGCGATCAGAGAACTGAAAAAGTGCGATAATTCTTTAATATATATGGCAATCATAACTATTTGGTTAAGGATTGGAATACATTTTCCACGCTGATCTCCTGCTTTTGAAGCCCTATGAGTGGCAGGTTTTTATGCTGAGCCAGCGCAAGCAATTCTTTTCGGAGGGTGATCTCTGATTTTCCGTCGATCTCATAAATGTAATTGCCTTTTTTCCTGCAGCTGATAAATCCGGTCAGTTGCCTGAAGATATGCTCATCCACCGGTCCTTCAAATTCTGCCAGGATCCTGTCGAATGCAGCTTTTTTGTACTTATCGAGGTATTGGATCTGATCGTCTACCACGATCTGCCCATCGTTGATGATCACAACGCGGTCGCACAAGGCCTCAACTTCCTGCATGATGTGAGTGGAAAAAATGAGCGTTTTTTCCTCTCCAAGTTTGCGGATCAGGCTGCGGATGTCTCCAAGCTGGTTCGGATCCAGACCGCTGGTGGGTTCGTCCAGTATCAAAACCTCGGGGTTATGGAGCATGGCCTGAGCCAGTCCGACTCTCTGGCGGTAACCCTTGGATAGTGCCTTTATTTTTTTGTTTTGCTCTTTGGTCAGACCTGTTTTGGCGATCATCTCCCCGATCAGCTCTTTTTTGTTTTCGATTTGGTGCAGGGAAGCAATAAATCCAAGGTATTCCTTCACATACATGTGATCATACAGGGGATTGTGTTCCGGCAAATAACCGATCTTCTTTTTAATTTCAATCGGTTGCTCAAACGCATTCAAACCGCATACTTCAACCGAACCACTGTCTGCCTTGACATAGCCGGTAATGATCTTCATGGTTGTGGACTTTCCGGCACCGTTGGGGCCTAAAAAACCCAATATTTCGCCCTTGGTGGCCTGAAGATTGATGCTGTTCAATACCAATTGCTCACCATACCGTTTGGTCAGGTTCTCAATCTTAATACTCATATCCGGTAAATATTACTAAATTTTCTAATTTGTAGTACAGATTTCCTGCAAAATACATTTGAATTATTCCAGTCATCTTAAAACGAAAAAACTGGTCATTTATGTTTTTTTCAAAATCTTTTCCAGATCAGGCGGACTGTATTTGACCGATTTGAACACTTTTCCGTCAGATTTTCTGTACACCAGGTATTCATCACCGACTTTTCTGATCACTGATTCCATGCCTCGTTCCTGCTCATAATACTTTTGGGTAGCTTCAGCTTCCTCCGGAGTTTTGCAGGTCTTGCTCATATTGCTGCGCTGAACTTCATCGAAAAGCGTTTTGAATTGGTGTCCCAGACCGAATTCCAATATGGCGCCTGATAAAACATACTGCAGGTCACAAAATGCATCAGCAGCTTCCACAAGATCTCCTGCTTCGATGGCAGTCTTTAATTCCTTTAATTCTTCTTCCAGCAATGCAATTCTGAGTTCAGTTCTTTCTCTGGACGGAATGACCGGCTGATCCAATACCGGCAACTGAAAAACTCTGTGAAATTGAGCGACACTGTTCAGCGCTTCCGGTTCTGCCATTTTTTTATCTTCTGTCATATTATACCATTGTCGATTTTGAGGGGCAAATGTACATCAAGTCACATATATAAAAATTATTTATGGTACTAATCTGTTAATATCCATGCGTCTTTTTCGATTTGGGACTTGATTTCGCTCAAAACGGAGTCTGATTTCTCTGCCGGAAGGTCAAACAGCACACCGGTTCTGTAAAATTCTCCGAATTTGGTCACAAATCCCCTGAATCCTTTGGATTCAATGGTCTGGAGCATCCTGTTTGCCTGACTGGCTTTTTTGAATGAACCGGTCACGATGATGAGCGGATTGGAAAGCTGTTCCTTGTCAAAATGAAACAAGGAGAGTCTTTCTTTCAATTCTTCAGGAATGACCTCACGTGCAGGCTTTTGCTGAACAACAGATCTTTCCGGCTCGGATGGCGGTTGTTCAGTTTCCTCTGAATTGAATTGATCATCAGTATCTCCCTGTATTTTGCCTGAGGTATCTTCCAACACCTGATCATCTTCAAAAATACTTTCAGCCAGAGTATCCTCTTCGTGAAATGAATTTTGGGTGGTGTCGACAGTGATGGGTTTGCTGCTGTCTGAAAAACCATTGAACCCGGCAAAATAACTGATAACTATGGACAACAATACGCTAGTAAGGAGCATTCCTGCTAACCAAACATACCAGGGCGTTGTATTGATTTGTGGTTCAATGGTTGTCTGGACGGATGTTCTTTTTGGCAAGGCGGCCATTGGTTCATTCCCAGGGAAAAAATGCAGAGGCAGATCCGGATAGGCAAATTCAATGCTTTTTTGAAGACTTTTATCCACATCAAACATGACCTTATCCCTTTCATCCAGATAGATCCTGCCCAAATACGGGAATATGACCTCGCCTTGTTCTTTCAGGCTAAAGCGAAACTCATTTGCCTGGTTTTCGATGAATTTATCTGCTAATTCATCATCGCAATTTAAAATTGAAGTTAACCAACTTCTGTAAGCTGACAGTTCTGCCTGAGTGCTGGGAGTTAACTGGTACCTGATCTTTGGTCCGTATATCCTGAATTCATGAAACGCGGATCTTGCCGGTGACTGCTCCAGATGTACCGTGCCAATACCCGGCAAAACCAGTTTGCCAAAAGTGAATAAATATGATATCAGATCATGCGGTTTTATCATTTACCCATCCACAAGTATTTGCTTTATGCCCACATCAGTCGCGAAATTTTTCGCTGTTGAAAAACTCAAATGATTTGTTTTAAGCGTAATGTACCACCAATTGTACAAAATGGTACTTGCTGAACTCCTTTACTTTCAATTTATTTTCATAAATGCAAAAGAGCTGTGCAAAAACACAGCTCTTTAATACATTCAAATATCGTGCCTTTTTACCTTAAAACGGTGATGTCGCCCGAATACCGCAATTCTTTATTCTCCACAGTGAGTATAACAATATCATAAACATATACACCGGGCAAAACATAATTTCCGTTCAAACGTCCGTCCCATCCGGAATTCTGCTGATTGGTCGGAATATTGAGTCCTTCATAAACCTTCTCACCCCATCTGTCAAAAATGCGCATGGACTTGATATTTGCAACACTGTTGTCTGATTTGATATAGAAAAAGTCATTTTCACCGTCACCGTTTGGAGAGAAAATATTGGGGATGTACACATCCACGATCTCTTCGAAGCGAACAGTGAAGCAATCGCTTTCCATACATGTTTGTCCATTATAACTGACTTCCACGCAAATATTGGTTTGTTCCTTAATCCTGAGATTGATGGTCGTACAATCTGTTCCCTGACAAAGCGTATCTCCGTTTTCAATATACCATAAATAAGAGGCGCCGGAAGGATTGTTCGTAAAACTGACCGTATAGACACCGGTTTGTTCCTCCTGCAATACTTCGTCACCAGAGATCAAAGGAATGATCAAAGGAGGATTGCTGATGGTAGCAGTCCGGTTTGCCTGGCAACCATTGCTGTCAGTGATGTCAATGGTGTAATTTCCGGGAGCCAGATTGGGTATATTTAGCCTGTCAGCAGGTTGACCATTGACCACAATAGTATATGGCTCAATCCCACTGCTGACATCAAGGCTTAAAGAGCCGTCTGTCATGTCGTGACAAGCCGGATCTGTTGCCTGAACAGTGAAATTGACCGGGGGATAAACAGTCAATATGTCTGTGTAGATATAATTACAGTTCAACAGATTATAGCTCACAGTATAAATATAATCATCCGGGGTCAATCCTGTAGTGTTAATGACACCATTACTGCTGATCCCGGGTCCGGACCACTGAATACTGCCACCGGTCGTACCTGCGATCGCTGCACTCAGATTGATGCTGGCCGGCAATTGGGAAGCACAATAATCTTCAGGAAGGCCATTAATGGTGAGCTCAATATCCTCACATTCATCGGTGGTACAGTTTCCAAAAGCTGATACACCCGGACACAGACAATCACTGATGACTCTAACCTCTATGCCGATAGTCTGCCCCGGATCAAGACCAGTAAGCGTAACAGAGGTTCCCTGAGTCTGGCTGTGCAAATTTCCGTCAACATAGATATCGTATGAAGCGGCACAATCAACCTGATTCCAGGTAAATGTAAGCTGGTCAGTAGTAATTGTTGTCTCATTGCATGCAATTACAGGTGCAATAAGTAACGGTTCAACCTCAACTGTCTGCAGATAAGGACCTGTTATACAAATTCCATTCGCCACGGTCAAAGATAAATTATAAGTGCCCGGTGCATTCCAACTCAGGTCGAATACCGTTGGAGATATCACCTGAACTGTAGCACCTGAAGCATCCCAATTGTATGTAAACGCCTGATTATAATTGTTGAGCGTAAACCTGACTCTATCCGTAATACAGATTTCATCCTTATTGATGCTGAAATTGGCAACCGGCTGCTCCAAAACAGTGATCGTAAAAGTCCTGGTAATGTCGCAGGCACCTTCTGCATATCTGTAGGTGATCGTATGCGTTCCGACACCGGCAGTCGTGGGATTGAACAATCCGGTTGAATTTACCCCCGGGCCGGACCATGTGGTCGTTCCAGTGGTAGTTGCACCTGTCAGCTGGGCAATAAACTGTCTTGTTCCGGCATTGGCTGTGAGGCAGATCGGTGTATTGTCATGTGTAAAGCTCACAGCAAATTCCGGACAGGATTCTGCAACACAGGTCCTCGATCCGACCGGATTGGGACAAACTCCGTCATTGACACCAATGATATTGATCGTAACTGATTGGTCTTCAGTTAATCCGTTCAGCGTCCAGGAATCGATGAATTGGTCTGTGATCAAAACCCCGTCAATGTATATAATATAGCTTTCAAGTTGAGGATTGGTATCCCAGCTAAAAGTTATACTCTCTGTCGTTGTTACACAATCTATATTGATATCCGGCACCCTTTGTTCAACAAATACAGTTTGCTGCTGAACATCTGAAATACATCCGTTTTGTTCTACCTGTAATGTTATGGTCTTCCATCCGGAAGAATTCCACTGGAGAGTGCGTTGCCCCAGACCTGAACCAGTGACATTTGTCGGATTGTCAAAAGACCAGGTTGGAATGCCTGAAGGTGCATTTCCTGTATAGTTCAGGATCAATGTTTGATCGTTGCAAATGGAATCTGCAGAAGTCGTAAATGTGGCTGTCGGAACCGCAAAAACCCGGATCACAGCCTGATCGTTGAACGTGCAGTCATCCAGGAAGTAGCTTAGTACGATCTGATGTGAACCAATCCCTGCAACATTGGGGTCGAAGACTCCTGTGTTTGAATTGGTGATGCCGGGACCGGACCATGTAACTGTTCCGTTGCCCGGTGAATTGATGACATGTCCTAAAATGAACGGATCCATTCCCTGAATAAAGCAAACAGATGTGTCAGCTGCCATAATGTTCAGTGTGACATTTGGACAATCCAATGCAGCACAGGTGATCGTATCTGACGTAGTTGGACACAATCCGTCAGAAAGTGCATACACGATAATACTTACTTCATCCAAAGGATTCAGTCCGGTAACCGTATAGGTATTGCCATTCAATGTTCCGGCTGTACCTGAAACCAGTTCTACGTTGTATCCTGCAGAATTGGCCACATCAAACCAACTGAAGACGATCTGTGTCTGATTCGAAGAACAGGAAATGACCGGTTCCGCCAGGGGTTCTTCCACATATACGGTTCCGGTACTCAGGACGGATTCGCAGCCGTTGGTTTCAACAACATGCAATGTAACCGTTTTGTCTCCTGCTTCAAACCAGGTCATATTGTAAGGTCCGGCACCGAGGTCGTTATTTCCGGAAGTATCAGTTCCACCGCTGAAATTCCATGTATATGTTGCATCAATTGAAGCATTGCCTGTATATTGGATCAATGCTGCATCTGTCAGACAAATGGTATCCGGTAAAACGAAAGTGGAACTAGGGCCGCTGTTGATGACAATGTTCTCACAATGCCAGTCCGAAACACCGCAACTGTTTGTAGCTCTGACACAAACCTGTCCACCGCTGCTTCCGGTCCAATCGATGATAAGCAAACCGGCAATAGGATCAAAACTTGCAGAAGCAACATCGGAAGGATAAGTCCATTCGTATTCATTTAACGGGTTAACAAAAACACTGTACATGACTTCTTCTCCGGTGTTGTTGCAGTATTCCAGTGTCCAACTGTTTGGCACAGGTGTGTCAGGTAATAATTCGTCAAAATCTATCTGAACGGTCTCTTCAAGTGAAATATCACAGGAAAGTCCGTTTTTTGAAAGTAAAACTGTGGCCGAATAAAGTCCCTCATCGGTTACGGTTATCGAATAAGGCGGAGTTGTAAGCAAACCTCCGATCGGAGTGCCTCCAACATTCCATTGAACTGCAACCGTGCTCATATCTTCAGGTTTCAGGATCATGTCTTCAATCCTCAATACGAATTGCTCATCTCCTATACATTCAGGACCAACCATGTTGAAGAACTGAACATCCAGGTATGTCAGCTGAAAATCAACCAGTCTGTCACAACCATTTGCTGATGCTCCGGGGATCGTCAGTATTTGTCCTAAAACATCATCAGTAAAGACATAGCCAAAATAATCAACAAGATCTCCCTGGCAGGCAAATGTATCCACTTCGATCTCTTCCAGTTCCAACGCTGTGATTTCAATGGTCTGATCGTATGGGCATCCAAATTCATTGATCAAAGGTATTTCATAAACTCCTGGAGCAGTTATTGCAGGACCCTCCCACAGATCAGGCGTATATCCCTCAGCAAGTACGTTTTCACAAATACTTTCAGGATCAAGCACCTGATCAGGTAATTCATAAACTGTCACCGGAATACATTCTATGGTGGAATCATCACATGGACTTGTTCCCTGTCCGCACAACTGATAGGTGCCCGGCGTATCAAAAATCAATGTGATGTCTTGTTCTTCAGATTCCCCGCTTATTGTGCCATCAATGGTCCAGATATAACTGTCAGCATCATCGGTTCCTTCAAGAGTGAATGTGACCGGAACCCCTGCACATATCTGGTTGTCAGGAAATTCCAGGTTCGTAATCCCAGTTGGATCAGACATCTGGTAATTTCCGCCACCTTCAACAATCTCGATCCAATACGTACATTGGGTAGAGTTACATCCATCAATCACAAGGTAATATACTTGCCCTGGTTCAAAATTACTTGAAGTGACATAAAGATCTCCTGGTGTAAGACATGGCAGAGCAGCGCAAACCACCCATTCCTCCTCAGTACAATCAGTATAAATGGCATATTGAACACCGAGATCAAACGGGGGTGACACTACGCAGTTGGTAGCATGTATTATGAGCGTTACTGTCGAACTCGCTGCCATAAAAGCAAACCAGCTTGGATTTTGATAAGCTGACCCATTGGTTCCGCATATAGGTCCGTAATTGGTGAATTGAGGCAACATTCCTGTACAGAACTCATTGATCTCGTATATGTTGCAAAGAACATTTTGTTCAGCAGTCTGACAGTTGGGATACGTTTCATCATCGCAATCCGCTGGCGGCTCAACATAAAAACCACAGTCAATTGAATTTTCGACCATTCCTGACATGAGATTGATGGGGTCAGAAAACGGACCATCGCTGTCTATGTCCGGATCACCTCCTGCCTGTCTGATCGTGGTATTGAAAGTCGGAGGTTCGACAAATTCTACGGTATATGATCCTGGAGGCAGATCAAGAAAAGCGTAAATTCCCCCACCATCAGTGATTTCAGTTAAAGGTGTAATTGGCACTCCGGCGCCGGTAACTCCGGTAAGCCTAACCGTAACATCAGCCAATGGAGGTTCGCCTCCATCCTGAATACCATCCGTATTTTGGTCCCTCCAGCAATAATTCCCGATGACGCCGTATCTGTAAAATCCGGCATCTACATGATCGATAGTTTCTCCTGATTCCAGCGTATAATCATCTGTATCACCAGTCAATTCATTGGGATCACTGTCATCATTATCATTGGTCATGTCCTGGGCAGTAATGAAATATCCCGGTAAACTGAATGACAAACTATAGGTATCAGGCTTTAAATTATCGAATTGATAAAAGCCGGCTCCATTGGAAATGGTGTTACCCGTCAACCCGTCTGATGCCCTGGTCCATGTCACCGTCACACCTGCTATTCCCGGTTCACCGTCCTGGATCCCGTTGCCATTCATATCCTGCCATGTGAAATCTCCAATGGTTACAAATTGATACATTCCGGCATCCCAGATATCCTGATCCTCGTCGCTGATTACATCAAAAAAGGCTGTTTGTCCTGTGCCGGGATTTGGATCTGAATCCTCACTGTCATCACCACCTTCATCCTGCAGGGTAATGGCATCGTATCCGCCGGCAAGGGTAAAAGTCAGCCTGTAATTTCCCGGAATGACTTCATCAAAATTATAATTTCCGCCTGCCCCGGTCACCTCATTCCTGTTGACCGGATTACCACCGCCATCTGTACCACTCAAGGTGACATTTACTCCGGCGATGCCTGGTTCTCCATCCTGTATACCATTTCCATTTTGGTCATGCCAGACCAGATCTCCGATATTGCTGTAAATGAAAAAGCCTGCATCCCAGTTTTCCTGATCCTCCCCGCTGACCACATCGAATGCAATGGTCTGTCCTGTCAGAGGGTTCGCATCTGAATCTATGTTGTCATTTCCGCCTTCATTTGCAAATGTATATTCATCATAAGCTGCAGGTAGTGCAAAAGTTAATGTATAGTCGCCCGGAACCACATTATCAAAGTTGTAATCTCCGGCGCCTGACGAAGTAGTATTCCGGTTAACAGGATTACCACCACCATCTGTTCCGGATAAAGTAACAGAAACACCACCTATGCCTGGTTCTCCATCCTGTATTCCATTTCCGTTCTCATCATGCCATACAAAATCTCCGATGTTGGAAAAAATATAGAATCCCGCATCCCAATTGTTGATCAAATCACCACTTTCAACTGAAAAATTGATCGTCTCACCCGTAATCGGATTTGCATCTGAATCTATATTGTCATTTCCGCCTTCGTCAGCAAAAGTATATTCATCATAACCTGCTGGTAATGAAAAAGCTATATTGTAGGTACCGGGTGGCACATCAGTAAACTCATAATTTCCTGCACCATCCGTAAATGCTGTAAATGTCACCGCATTCGATGCTCCGTCAAAACCATCTAAAGTTACACTGACACCGCCAATTCCGGTTTCACCACCATCCTGCAAGCCGTTGGCATTTTCGTCATGCCAGACAAGATCTCCAACCGTACTGAGCAGGTAAATTCCGGCATCAATATGGGTCATGTCCATGGCAACTCCGAGGTTTAATAAAACTGTCTGCCCTGTGCCCTGATTTGCATCGCTATTGGTATTCACAGGTCCATTATAGGGATCTGTAAAGGACCAGTTGCCGGCAGGTAAAGTAAAGCGCACAATATAATCTCCGGGAGCCAGGTCTTCAAATGCATAAGCGCCGCCTAAGGCAGTCACATCTGTAAATAAAACCGTCCCTCCTGAATTCAGCAACTCCACAGTTACCCCGTTTTGTCCGGGTTCACCGCCGCCTTGCTGTCCATTGCCGTCTGTGTCCACCCAAACTATACCTGAAATTCTGGGAGGTAACAGAAAGGGATTTCCATTTTCAGTCAGTCCGGCTTTATGCCTGATCGGCTCTGATATTCCATTGGGAATGGAGCAAAATAAAGATATGAGGACGATCAGGATAAATTTTAAATAACTCATAAGGCAGATTTAGAAATGAATTAAAAAAAACTCAGCAATGGACACAACACTTTGTCATTGTGAGTGCTTTTTTCTTTTTTGTTCAGTAATCCAACAAAAATAGGAAATCTTAATAATTAACTAAAAATTTACTCATGCTTTCTGAAAAAATTGGTTTTTTTTTGGAATTTGATTTGGAAATTATCTACTGAGCCAATTTTTTATTGCTTTTCCAACTTGTTATAGTGAGCTGTTCCAAAATGTTCAAATTTAATTGATTATTTAACGGATGAATCTATTTCACATCTTTAAATGATGGTTTGCGCTTAAAAACAGGGGAAACCCGGTTTTACCAAACAAACTGACATCTTGCCAAAGGAATTTAAGTCTGACATCTTTAAGTATGGGAAAATCCTTCAGGGTTGCCATGAATGTTTGAGGTTCCTCACTCACTGCGGATCAGGAATTCTTTTATTGTTCGTGCTATCAGTATGAAGAACCGGCTGTTGTAAAAAAAATATATCATTTCCTCAGTGGATATCCTAACCCAATGCGAACTGAACACTTTATTTGATACTTTTATAAATAATTGATAAATAAGTTATTATATTAAATAAGTATTTTTTCTGTCATTCTGAATCTACAAAATGGATATTTGGCCTGCTGGTCTATATTTTGTTATTAGGTTCTTTAGGTATATCTTTGCGTAAATTTTGCTCATGGGTAAAGAAAAAATTACGGTAACGCCTTATAATTCAGACCAAAACAAGAAAAAGCAGGTGGCTGCCATGTTTAACAGGATCGCACATAAATACGATTTTCTGAACCACCTCTTATCGCTTGGAATTGACAGGATGTGGCGCAAGAAAACAGTGGAGATGATCGCTGCAACTAATCCGGAAACCTTGCTGGATGTGGCAACCGGTACAGGAGACCTTTCCTTTGAAGCGGCCCGTAAAATACCCGGAGTTCGGATCACCGGAGTGGATATATCGCATGGTATGCTGAATTTTGCCATTGAAAAAGCAGAACAGCTGGGGCTTTCAGAACAGATATCATTCAGTTACGGGGATTCAGAAAGTCTTGAATTTACTGCAGACTCGTTCGATGCCGTTATGTCAGCTTTTGGCGTCCGCAATTTTGAAGACCTGGATCTGGGATTAAGCGAAATGCACCGTGTCTTAAAACCGGGAGGTACTGTGTTTATTCTGGAATTTTCCAGACCCCGCGTATTTCCCCTTAAAACGATCTTTAACATTTATTTTAGATATATTCTGCCTGTGATCGGACGTTTTACTTCAAAGGACGATAAAGCCTATACGTATTTGTTCAAGTCCGTTCAGGCTTTTCCTGATTTTGAGAAATTCGTGGGACGAATGGAAAAAGCAGGATTCCATTCCAATAAGTTTCAACCAATGACGTTTGGTATTTGTACAATTTATACAGGAAAAAAATGATCAGATATCTCATATTTTTTGTGGCAGGTATTTTTTTTATCACCACAGCCAGTGGTCAGGGTTACAACCGTGCAATGTTCAATTTTCTTTACCATAAACAAAAACCTTATTATTTTGGTATTTCCCTGGGACTGAACAACAACAATTTTCTCCTTGACCGTTCAGGATATTTTGTGGAAACAGACAGCATCGTGATCGCTGAACCAGCCAAAGGTCTTGGGATGCACGTTCAGATGGTGGTCAACCTCAGGATAAATCATAATTTTGATTTCAGATTGCTTCCCGGGTTTTCTTTTGCCAACAGAAGGATCAGCTATACTGCTTCTGACAATTTTATCGAACCTACCTACAAAAGAATAGAATCCGTGCTGATAGAGGCACCTTTCCTGATCAGATATAAGTCTGAACCTTACCGGGATATGAGGCTTTTTGCACTGACCGGAGTGAAATATACTTATGACGTGAACAGTAATTCCCGGGCACGAAATAATCAGTTTCTGGTGAAAATTTCTCCGCATGATTTCCAGTTTGAACTGGGTACGGGTATTCAGTTTTTCTTTCCTTATTTTGTTTTTTCTCCCGAGATCAAAGTCTCAACCGGGATCGGCAATGTACTCCTTTACGACCATAAACTGGAAGAATCCAAAGTGCTGGAGAAAATTCTGACACATGTGTTTACGGTGAGTTTCCATTTTGAGGGTTGATCCTGATTCCATCCTCCTTGCGTGAAAAAAATAGTTATTACCGGCCCTGAATCCACTGGTAAAAGTTACCTTGCCAAAACCCTGTCTGATTATTTTAAACAGGCGCATACGGAAGAAGTAGCCAGGGCTTATCTGAATCAGCTCAACCGGTCGTACAGGTATAGTGACCTATATCAGATCGCACTGGAACAGATGGCCTCAGAAGACGCTTTTCTTACTACAGATATTGATGTTTTGTTTTGCGATACTGATCTGATCACGATCAAAATATGGTCCAGCGTGAAGTTTGGAAAAGTGGATAAAAGAATACTCAGATCCATACAGCAAAGACATTATGATCTGTATTTATTGTGTTATCCGGATATTCCCTGGGAACCGGACCCTTTGCGGGAAAATCCAGACAATCGACCCGAGCTTTTTGATTTTTACTTACAGGAACTGCATCATTATGGAAAAAACTTCAGGATCATCAAAGGCGAAGACTACAATGAAAGATTGGAAACCGCTATTCAGGCAGTCAGTCATTTTTTTCCGGATGAAATTGATGGCTTTTAAACCCGGTCCTGAAAGATAAGGCTGCCGGATACTTGCTTTATTCAGAGATTTATTAAGGAAATCACCCAATCTTTTGCAGTTCTGATCAAATTAAATACCTTTGTGTATCATTCGGGGTGCTGTATTGGCGGCTGAGATCATACCCTCTGAACCTGTCCGGGTAATGCCGGAAAGGGAAATGTGATGAACTCCTGCAATATTTTTCCTCAGATGGTTGTTTGGTAAATGTCACTTAACACAATGAATCCATCAACATGAGAATTGTATTTTTTTTGATTTTCTTGCTTACTTTTTTTTATCATGGAATCTCCCAGCATAAAATCACCGGTCTTGTCAGTGATCAGGATTTGAATCCGCTCTCGTATGCATCGGTTTTTCTGGAAGGCACTGAATTTATGGCCGTTACGGATGATAAAGGTCAGTTTCTGATGGAAAATGTCCCGACTGACGAATATATGATCATCGTGAAATACCTTGGATTCAAGGATTATCAGGAAATATTCTTTCTGGACAGCGATAAAAGGTTTATGATCCATCTGGAGGGCCAGGCTTTCGGTCTGGATCAGATTCAGATCAACGGCACCTGGGCAAAGGAAAAATTCCCGTTTGCATTCACCGGCATGGATAAAGAAAAACTGGTGGAAGCCAACAAACTCGAAGATGTACCTTATGTGCTCCAGTATACACCCTCCGTGGTTGTCAGCTCAGATGCAGGTACAGGCGTAGGATACACAGGGATCCGGATAAGGGGAGTCGATCCGACCAGGGTCATTGTCAACATCAACGGGATACCATACAACGATCCGGAATCCCAGTCTGTTTACTGGGTCAATATACCGGATATCATGGGTTCGGCAAGCGACGTCCAGGTGCAAAGGGGAATTGGTACCTCAATGCACGGTACCGGATCATTTGGCGCATCGATCAACCTGAATACCAAAAAATTGAATCTGAATCCTCATCTTTCCGTCAATTCTTCCTTTGGCAGTTTCAATACCCTGAAATTGAGTGCTGAAGGCGGGGTAGGGCTGATCAACGACCGCTTCACACTGGACGGCAGATATTCTCTGATCAAAACTGATGGTTATGTCGACAGGGCCAAAGCTTCACTGACGTCATATTTTTTTAGCGGATCAAGACTTTCCGATCACGAAACCTTCCGGATCAATGTTTTTGGCGGACAGGAGATCACTTACCAGGCCTGGTACGGTCTGCCGATCCAGTATTATCTGAAGGATACCCTCAGAACTTTCAATTCTGCAGGAACAGATAATGATTTCTCTATTTCCACTCCTTATGACAATGAAGTGGACAATTACAAACAAAACCACATTCAGCTTTTCTGGGAAAAAGCACTCAAGAATGGTTTAAATCTGAATCTTGCAGGGTTTTATACCCGGGGCATTGGATTTTATGAGCAATTTAAGGCAAACCAGAAGCTTTCCTCCTATGGCCTCGACTGGGAATCCATTGACCGGGCTGATTTGATCCGGCGCAAATGGCTGGATAATTATTTCTTCGGTATGAATTACGATATCAGCCAAAACAGTTTGAACAAACAATGGATATGGGGCGGTTCTGTCAATCATTATCACGGAAAACACTTCGGTCAGGTAGATTCGGTATACAATAATGCAGGCCTCATGGTTGCTGATGACTATCTGTATTATGATAATCAGGCCGATAAAACAAGTTTTGATACTTACTTCAAATACCTGCTGAAATTTGGAAGGCTAACCGCCCTGGCTGACCTCCAATACCGTACGGTAAGGTATCAGCTGACCGGAAAAACGGATAAAGACCTGTTATTGGATGACGTCTTCTGGCATCATTTCATCAATCCGAAATTGGGTGTAAATTATGATTTTGATCAAAATAACAGGTATTTTATTTCCATTGCATATACCAATAATGAGCCCAGCAGAAAGGATTACACTGAGAATGAACAGGAGAATATTCCCGAACCGGAGAAAATGTTCAACCTGGAGACCGGATATGGTTTTCAGACACAACAATTCAAAGCAGCGCTTGGATTGTACTACATGCGATATTTTGATCAGCTGATCTTGTCAGGTAAACTGAATGATGTCGGTGATTACTCGCGGATCAATGTACCTGATAGCTATAGGGGAGGAATGGAACTTGAGCTGGGTTACAGTTTCTCCAGGCATCTGGATGCGGCATTTGGGCTGACTTTGAGCAAAAATAAAATCTCCCGGTTCGTCGAATATATCGATGATTGGGATAATGGAGGGCAAATTGAAATAGAACATAATAATACAGATATTTCTTTCAGCCCGGGTATCATTGCAGGAGGAGAGATCAAATGGCATCTGATCAATCAATATGATGAAATGAATGACGGACAGCGGCTCAGCATAGGTTTCTCAGGTAAATATGTTGGCAGACAATACCTCGACAACACTATGAATGAACAGGCAAGCCTGAAACCTTATTTTTTTGGTGATCTTAGCCTGAGTTACCGTTTTTCAAGATCCTGGTTGAAAGACAGTATGCTGGATTTCCAGATCAATAATTTGTTCAATCAAAAATACGTTTCCAATGGCTGGGTCTACCGTTACAAATCGGAAGGATACAATCCTGTGACGGATGACCCTTATTCAGTAAACGACAAGGATGCCTATTATAACATGATAGGTGTTTTTCCTCAGGCTACACGGTCATTCACATTGCGTTTGCGATTGGCATTTCAATAGGGTTTGAATTACTGTTGTTCTTCATGATCATGAATTGGGAAAAGTTGGATGTTCGGGAACACGCAGCTGCATGGTGAAAGGATTTGAAGAAATGTTTTTTTCCTGACATGTCCTTTTTATTGCGACATAATGTTTTTTTATAAAGAAATAGTTGACACTTTCTATCTAAAACGCATGGGGTTTCTATACAATTCTTCATTTTTTTCATTACTTTTTATG
>CAZQKR010000035.1:0-44057 GCA_964594045.1 uncultured Saprospiraceae bacterium
CTGTATTTCAGTATACAATTATATGCATAGTGTACTTTTCGTTTTTGCCCCCTCAATAGAAAAGTTGATTTTAAAAAGGAATAATTAGATATAATGCTCACTTGCTATAAATAAATGAGCCTGAAAAACGTTTATAGGAAGTGTTCAGTAAGTTGAAAGTTCAGAAAGTTGGATTTGTGACCATCCCTCATATATTTTGCTTTCAGCCCATTTGTATTTTCTCAGGGAAATTATATTCATTTTTATCTATCAAAAACCATTACCATGAAACATTTCTTTTTCCTCATCGCTCTATTGACCCTCAACATAGCTATCATCGGACAGGAAACTACCTGTAAATCAGTCATCAACAGCGTCACTGTATTCAGGCAAGGCGCACAGATCAACCGAAGTGGAACTGCCAAACTGAAACCAGGACTCAACCACGTGGTCATCACCGACCTGCCTGAAGGATTCAACTCCAACAGTTTAAGCGTCAAAAGTCAATCCAGACTGGAGATCTCCGCAGTTCAATACCGCATCAATTATGCCCAGGATTTTGAATCCAGCCCGGCATACCACGAATTAAAAAACAAACTGGAAACAGTTGGCAGGCAAAAAGAAGATGAAACGGTAGTGCTGAATTCCCTGAAAGAAGAGGAAAGCATGATTTTGTCCAACAAAAACATCTCCGGAACAAATAACGGACTCAGTGCTGAACAATTGGTCAAAATGTCGGATTTTTATCGTACCAGGTTACCTGAACTAAAAAATAAAATCCTTGCAAGCACACGGAAACTGGCAGATATAGATAAAGAGATCGCACGGCTTCAAAAACAGATGAGCGAGATCAGCGCTAAAAACACCCAGCAATACAAAGGTGAGATCGTGATCCTTATAGAGAGCAAAAAAGCCATGGATGAAATCATAGAATTCAGTTATATCGATCCGAGGGCTTCCTGGGTCACCAGTTATGATCTCAGGCTTGAATCCCTGCAAAAACCACTGAATCTGCAATACAAGGGCAAGGTCAGGCAGTCAACCGGAGAAGACTGGAAGGATGTTCAGTTGGCTCTGGCAACCGGCAATCCGCAGTTCAACATGCAATTTCCGGTTATCAATCCATGGTTTTTATATTATGTTGCGCCCATGTTTGAATATGACAAGAGTGCACCGATGATGCTGGATGAAGTGGTTCAGGTACGGGGTGCCAGAAATGTCAGGGCAGAAAAAGAAGAAGCTGCCGGAGAGGTAACTGTAGCAAGAGAGAGTGTCACCTTCATGGAGTTCAGCCTGCCAGGCAAATATGCGGTTCCATCAGACGGAAAGGAGCATGAGTTTAAAGTTCAGGACAATACTCTGCCGGCGTTTTACCGGTATATTGCCGTTCCGAAACTGGACAACAAGGTTTATCTGGTAGCCAACGTGGAAGACTGGTCAAAATACAATCTGGCCAGTGGCAACATGAAAATGTTTTTTGAAAGCACCTTTATCGGAAATAATTATTTCAATGCGAACATTGTGACGGACACATTGTCTATTTCGCTCGGCCCGGACATTGCGATTTCCACCACAAGGGAAAAACTGAAAGATCTGAAAAAGACCCGGTTTTTGTCCAATAAAAAACAGATCCAATCCGGTTGGGAGATCACGATCCGCAACAATAAATCCGTGGAGGCAGAGATCCTTTTGCAGGATCAGATCCCTTTGGCAACGGACGCTGAGATGACCATTGAGGCGGATGAATTATCCGGTGGCAAGCTCAATGCAGAAACCGGCATCGTGGAGTGGAATCTCAAACTCAAGCCGGGAGAATCCGTCAAAAAAGTGATCGCTTATACGATTAAAATCCCTAAGGATAAGCAGGTGGTGTTGAATTGAGGGGAAAACCTGATTAAATGAATACTGAAGCAGAATGCAGAAAAAACTGATCTTTTTGGTGACTTGCATTGCTTTTGCAAACCAAAGTTGCAAATTTTCTGACCAAAACAAGAAGGTCAACCCGGTGATTGTAGATTCTATTGTACATATGGCTTTACTGGATTTTAAAAGCTCAATGGGAAAGAATCACATGATGAATCATACCGATTATTACATTATTGATACAATTGGTTTTCCTACAGA
This sequence comes from uncultured Saprospiraceae bacterium, assembly GCA_964594045.1. Classification (GTDB taxonomy): domain Bacteria; phylum Bacteroidota; class Bacteroidia; order Chitinophagales; family Saprospiraceae; genus UBA2365. The sequence continues at coordinate 2,104 of CAZQKR010000035.1, forward strand.
ATATGACGATTGGAACATTATGCAAGCTTTTCCTTTAGTTGAAAGAAATAGCGAAAAAATTAAAATTAATTCTCGGGAAACAGGGGAAATTTTTGCAAAGTACCTCAAAATGTATTATCCACAAGGTAAAATCGCATTTCAGAATGACACAATTTTTAACATGCCGATCAGGCAAAGAGAAGAAAAACTACGAAATGAGAATTCGGTATCTTTCAAATATTCTGATGTTTATTGGATAAAAGCAAAAGATGAGTATTTTATGAGTTTCCACTATTCTTGTGGACGACTATGTGGTGGAGAATATTATTTCAAATTTAGAATAAATGATCAGGGGAAAATAGAAAATATTGAATTAAGTAGAGCTGAAGCATAAAAAGTCCAATTATAATTAATCGACCATCCTCAAATATAGATACGTTAAAATCATTTATTTGATTTGAGTGTCTTAAAAGTGCAATTAATCATGAAAGATATATCGATAATAATATTTTGTTTTGGATTGGTTTTTTCATCTGGGTGTAATTTACCTAACAAAAATGAAATACCTGAAGAAATTTTACATCAAATATACCTTCATACCTTATTATATTTAAAAACCCCCCCATCAACAAAAAAAATATATTTTGAAACAACGACCCACAACATTATATCGGGTGTAGATATTTATTGAGGTAATAATAAAGGTAGTAATAAATTCCAAGCTTACGAATGGGGATCAATTATTGATACTACCACATTTATAGAAACTCTTCATGCTACATTTGATATTTCAGACATTCAAGTATTGAATGAATCAATATTTTCAATGAATATAGAAGATTTATATAAAAAGGTTGAGTCTGAGAGATCTATAGTATATATTTTTTCAAAACTATATAAAAGTTATTCTTCAGAAGATGAATACTTTTTTGCAATTCAAGTATTTTGTGGAAAAAGATGCAGTATGGGGGCAACTTATCAACTTAAATTAGAAAATGGAAAAATAAGAGAATTAAAAGGTATTAACCATAGTATTTCATAGTTTTAATATACAATCCACCATTAGGACTGAAAACAAAATATAGCAACGATATTTTGAAAAGTTATTACCAAAAGTATTTTGTTTTATCTTTAATAACTTATTTTGTCCTCAGTCTTTTGCTCGTCAACATAGGTTCAATTCCCCAATCCAAACCACGAATAAACAAAAAACCCTCGCAGTAATCATACTACGAGGGTTTCTTCAGATGCAGCCCGTAGGGGAATTGAACCCCTGCTACCAGAATGAAAATCTGGCGTCCTAACCCCTAGACGAACGGGCCAAAGATTATAATTTGCTAATGTTCTTTAAAAAAGCAGTGCAAAGGTAAATTTATTTTTTTTTCTAACAAATATTTTTTAAAAATTTTATCAGGATTTATTGGGTAGCACCATGGTGGTCAATCTGGATACGCAAAGCAGTTCACCGGCCTCATTGCGGATCTCAATGTTCCAGACATGCAGTTTACCTCCGATCTTCACAGGTTCCACCCTACCCGTCACCATCCCGGAGGTGGCAGATTTCAGATGATTGGCATTGATCTCGATGCCTACCACGTGATAATTATTGTAATCTACTATCATTGCCGAAGCTACACTGCCCAACGTTTCCGCCAGGGCAACCGAAGCGCCGCCGTGCAACAGACGCATTGGCTGAACCGTTCTGTTATCCACGGGCATGGTAGCTATAATATAATTTTCTCCTATCTTTGTAAATTCAATCCCCAGATGCTCAACCATCGTATTTTTGGATAATCCGTTGAGTATTTCCAGATTGAAATCGTTTTTCCAAATCATAAAAACCACTTTATGTTGATCTATCACAATCCAAGATGCGGTAAAAGTAGGGAAAGTTTGGCATTTCTGAAAGAACTGGGCTTTAATCCTGAGATAAAAGAATACCTCAAAACACCACCTGCATTTGACGAACTGGCCGACCTTATCCAAAAGCTTGGCATTTCACCTGTCGAACTGATCCGTCAAAAAGAAAAATTGTTCGCTGAACAGTTCAAAAACCTGCAGCTGACCGACGAAGAATGGATCCGTGTGATGGTGGAAAACCCGGTATTGATCGAAAGACCCATCATTTTACACCAAGGTAAAGCGGTGATTGGCAGACCAAAAGAAAATATCCTTCAAATTATTTGACCATGACAGACTTGAATTATACTGATTTGAATAAAAAAATGTGGAATGATCGCGTTGACGTTCATACACAATCCGCCATGTATGATCTGCCGGCCTTTATAGCAGGAAAAACTTCACTCAACGATATCGAACTGGAGCTGTTGGGTGACATACGGGGTAAAAACATCCTGCATCTTCAATGTCATTTTGGTATGGATACGCTTTCCCTTGCGCGAATGGGAGCAAAGGCCACCGGCATTGACTTTTCGGAAAAAGCCATTGAAAAAGCCAGGGAACTGAATGAACAGCTTGGACTTGATGCGGAATTCATTTGTGCTGATGTGATGAAACTGGACGAGCTTTCCCTTGGACTATTTGACATGATTTTTTCTTCTTACGGAACGATCGGTTGGCTGCCTGAACTAAAAACCTGGGGTAAAAACATACAAAACTTATTAAAACCGGGAGGTAAATTCATTTTTGTGGAATTCCATCCTTTCATCTGGATGTACGATGATGCATTTTCAACTTTAAAATACAGCTATTTCAACCTGGAACCCATCATTGAAGAATCCATTGGAACATATGCCGATAAAAAAGCTGAACTTCAGCATACCTGTGTCGGGTGGAATCATCCATTGACAGATGTTCTGGGAAGTCTTTTGAATGAAGAAATGCAACTCACAGACTTTAAGGAGTATGAATATTCTCCGTATAATATTTTTCCGGATGCTGTTCTAACACCCGGTGGTTTTATGATCAGAAACATGGAAAACAAGCTTCCTTTGGTTTACAGCCTGGTGGTGAAGAAAGTAACTTGAGTTTATTTGTGAAAAAAAGTATATTTGCGGCAAATTCCGAATGGTTTTTATGAATCTGAAATACATATACCTTTTTCTGCTTTTCTTATTATTCAATGGTTGTGTCAGCAGTTCACAGTATTTCCGTCAGGTAGAAGAGAACAAATTGCTCTCTGCTGAAATCCGGGCACTAAAATACCTCAATGAGCAGAACGAAAAGCTGAAAAACACCGTTTCTGAACAAAACGAAAAGCTATATCTGTGCGAAAACAAGCTTTCCGATACAGAACAAAAAATGAAAAGCCTGTATCAGCAAAACCAGAATCTCCAGCTGGACCAGGAAAAAATGAATGAGCGTAACAAAGCTTTACTGGAAAAGGCTTTTGAAGATAAAAAAATCCTTACTGAAGAATTGATCGCCAAACAGGTCTTGCTCAATGAAAAGGATAAAACGATCCGGCGCCTGGAACAGAGAATTGCTGTTCTCCGGAATGATACGGACGCTCCATCTGACCTGCTCCCTGAAGGAACTTCAGTCCGTAAGGATGCGGACTCAGATTCCATTCTCCTTGTGGCGACACGGGATCAGCTTATTAAAAATTTGGGTCTTCTGGCGCCCGGAGAGTTTTTGGTGGAACAAAAACCCGGCGGAACACTCGCAGTCATGTTATTTGAATCCTTGCTTTTTGAGCCAAAAAGTGCCCGGTTGACTGAGAAGGGAAAAAACACGCTGCTGAGTCTGATCAGACTGCTGAATACCCGAAATATCAAAGATGTCTGTGTAGAGCATATGATGGATCAGGAGGTTACCGGGGAATCCGAAAGTGATCTGAGTGCAGGACGTCTGGTCACAGTTTATCAGGCATTCCGTGAATCCGGTATCAATACAAAACAATTGGTATTGCCTGTTCAAAAAAATAAGGATCAGGCAGCAATAACACCAATCCATCAGCCCGGGGCTACCCAAAAGATCAGAATTGAATTTAAACCGGATCAGGTGAAAGACTAAACTAAAAGCACCGTATAACAATGATCATGTGCTTTTTTAAGTTTGAATAATTATGTCAGACTCTTCATGCAAAATAATATCACGCAATGTTCCTTTACAGGTTGTTTTAAACTGTTTTCCTGATTTTCCGGGTAAAGTAAGTAGAAATTCAGTTTTTTTCAGTAAAAGCTTTTTGATCCTGATTTTCATAATGGCAGGTTCGGTCATCCTTTCAGCACAACACAGAAACTGCGGGATTGATCATCATATTTCTTGGTCAAAACTGCGGGACTTTGCACAAAAACACCAGGATTTCGGGAAAACAACAGCTGATGCTGAAAGATTGAATCTGAGAACCAACCAATATTTTCACCTGGTTTTCCATATCGTGCTGGAAAAGGGTCGTCCGGCCATCACCCTTGATCAGATCGAGGCACAGATTGAAGTGCTGAATGAAGCGTTCAACGGAACCAATGAAGACAGAAGCCTGGTTCCCGAAGATTTCAGGCCTTTTGCAGCGAATTGCGGGATTCAGTTTTGTCTTGCCTACACTGATGATGGGGCGGGTTTAAAACCTGCAATACAGCAAAAAACCACAGACCAGGTCTTTTTCGGCGATCTGCTGAACCAGGAAGGAAAGCAGCTGATCAAATATTCTGCATTGGGCGGCTACGACCAATGGAATTCACAAAGTTACATCAACATCTGGATCGCAGAATTAAGCGCATTTCAGGGTTTTGCAACTTTACCCGGTGAAGGTCCCGATATCGAAGCGGGCATAGTCATCGATCCTGATTTTTTCGGATATTTTCCGGACGATCCGGGAAAGCAGCCATTCAACCTGGGTAAAACACTGGTGCATGAAATGGGTCATTATTTTGGTTTACTGCATCCATGGGGGTTGGTTCCGGACTGCAACTCAGACGATGGTGTTGAAGACACACCGGTTCAGGGAGCGATCTATTATGGTTGCCCGCAGCATCCCCGTTTTTCATGCGGGAGTGCGGATATGTTCATGAATTTCATGAATTTTGCGGATGACGAATGTCTGGTATTTTTCACCGAAGGCCAGAAATCAAGGATGTGGGAAATGATATGGACCTACTATCCGGATTTGACCCGGGATCAGTTCTGCAGGGAACTAGAACCCGCAGATTCACCGGTTGATCAGGTCTGGATCAGGTATCAGCTTCTTCCGGCGAGATTACGACTCGAAAGATCCACACCGGATCAGTCCAAAATACGATATCATTTATTTGATGTTACGGGAAGAATTGTGGTTTCCGGCAATTTTTACGGAGAAAGTGTGAAAGATATTTACCTCAATCATATCGCTCCGGGTATTTATATATTATTTTTGCAGGACGATAAAAAATTTATCTCCTGGAAATTCGTTCTGATGTAAATGTATTTTTTTCGCTCAGAAAATCCCAGTGATTAAATATACAACTTATCAAATAACTATAAATTATAATTTATTTTAATATGATTAATATTTTCAAAAAGTCCCTTTTCGCAGTTTTAATTGTTTTACTATTCACACTGATCCATTTTTCCTGCAGCACACCTGTGCAAATGGAAAAAGACATCACTTTGACCAGCCCGAAGATAGTTTTGAGCAAGGGTGCTTGTTATGGTGAATGTCCGGTGTACAATCTCACCATTTACAATACCGGGCAGGTCAAGTACAACGGTATAAGGTTCACACCTATGCTGGGCAAGTATGAAAAGCAATTGGCTGAAAATGAGTATATAGAGCTGGTAAAAGCTTTCAATGCTGCTAAAATATGGAAACTGGAGGATAATTATGATATGAATATTGCTGACCTTCCGACAACAACTTTAAGTTATTCTGAAAAAGACAAGATCAAAACCATTAAGTCTAAAAGTGGTTTTCCTCAACCGGTGGATGGTCTGGAAAAACAATTGATTGAAATGATCAAACAGGATGGCTGGATACAGACTGACATTCCTGTGGAAGAAGTCAAGCCCAAAAACGAAGTACTCATAAAGAACGAACTCATCATCAAGGGAAATGAGCAAATGATCCTTGTCCGCTGGCTTCGGGAATATGCAGACTACGATATGAAGATCGTCAGAAGGCTTGGACCTGATAGTCCATTGTGGCTGGTCACTTTCAATCAGGAAAAGATCGATCCGGACGAATTGCTCAAAAAGATCAAGAATGATCCGAGTATTGAAACAGTTGAGTTCAATAAAAAAGTGAGCAATCGGGAATGATCAACCGGCCAAGAAATTTTCATTTAAAAATAGCAATAATACATGACCGAGCCAATCATTCAATTGTTTGAACGTTGGGCAGGAGAATATCCGGAGATCGTTGATCCAATGCCCCGGTCTGGTTCAGACAGAGCCTATTTCAGGCTAAAATCGAGATCCAGGCAGGTTGTTGGAGCCTTTAATCCTGACGAAAAGGAAAATAAAGCCTTTATCGGTTTTACACGGCATTTTTTAAGTAAATCACTGAATGTTCCTTCGGTTTTAGCGGATGATGCAGCCAATAAAGTGTATTTACTGGATGATCTGGGTGATACTACATTGTTCAGCCTGATACAGATCGAATCCGAAAGAAGTCGTTTTAGTGATACGCTGACCGGAATTTATAAAAGAGTATTGGCTGAATTACCCAAATTTCAGATCCACGCCGGAAAAGACCTGGACTACTCATTGTGTTATCCACGGGCAAAATTTGACCGGCAATCCATGATGTGGGATCTGAATTATTTCAAATATTATTTTTTGAAGCTTGCCGGAATCGCATTTGATGAGCAAGCGTTGGAGGATGATTTCCAGAAATTGACGGACTATCTGATATCCGCCGATCATGAATATTTTCTTTACAGGGATTTTCAATCCAGGAATATCATGCTGAAAGAAGATGAAATCTGGTTCATCGATTATCAGGGTGGAAGAAAAGGCGCTTTACAATACGATCTTGCTTCCTTGCTTTATGATGCAAAAGCCAATATTCCTGAAGAGATCAGGGAAGAATTGCTGAGTTTTTATATTCAGGAGCTTAAAAACCATATCGATGTCAATGAAGTTGAATTCAGATCGTATTTCACCGGATTCGTGATGATCAGGATCATGCAGGCGATGGGCGCATACGGGTTCAGGGGATTTTACGAGAAAAAGCAACATTTTCTGGCGAGCATACCTTTTGCCTTGAAAAATATGGCGTTTTTACTGGAAAATTCCGGTCTGCCTATCGAACTTCCAACCTTGATCCCTGTTCTGAATAAAATGATCCATTCTGAAAAACTGCATGAAATCGGAAAACAGCGATTAAAGATCAGCGTCAACAGTTTTTCTTACCGAAGAGGCGTTCCGGTTGATGAAAGCGGGCATGGCGGTGGTTTTGTCTTCGATTGTCGCGCCTTACCCAATCCCGGAAGGCTGGATCGATACAGGCAATTGACCGGAATGGACAAAGAAGTGATTGAATTTCTTCATAAAGAACCTGAAGTTTCGGCTTTCCTTCAAAACTGCCTGCAATTGACAGCTTCGTCCATCAAAAACTACATTTCACGGTCTTTCAACAATCTGACGGTCAATTTCGGCTGCACCGGAGGACAACACAGGTCGGTTTATCTCGCTGAACAATTTGCCAAGGCAATAGGTTCTGCTTATGATGTGGATGTCGTGCTGAGGCACCGCGAGCATGAAATGGTCCAAAACAAATAGCCCCATGCAGGCGATGATCTTTGCTGCCGGGCTGGGTACACGATTGCATCCACTCACCAAGGACAGGCCTAAAGCACTGGCGCCTTTTCTGGACACTACCTTACTGGGGTATAACCTTAAGTTTCTTTCAGCTCAGGGCATTCATCATTTTGTGATCAACACACATCATTTCAGGGAAAAGATCGAAACTTACCTGGAGGATAACAATTATTTCGGGCTGGATATCAGCCTGTCTCCGGAGGAAGTTTTGCTGGATACTGCCGGTGGCCTGCTCCAAGCTTCAGATTTATTTTATCAGGATGCAAAACCGGTTTTGCTTTTCAATACCGACATCATCACCAACCTGGATATTCAAAAAATGCTTGAATATCACAACCAATATCAAAATAAGCTCACGTTGGCTGTCCGGCACAGAAAAAGTTCCAGAGAATTGTTTTTTGACGATGATCAAAACTTATGCGGATGGGTCAATCACAAGACCGGACAGAGTATTATGCAAACCGGACAGACGCAAAAAACCCGTGCTTTTGCATTCAGTGGCATTCATCTGATCCAGCCTGATCTGATCCGAAAAATTGATCAAAACAGGATCTATTCACTGATCGTATTTTACCTGGAAATCATGCAAAACCAACAGATCAAAGCATTCGTCCACGATGAGGATTATTGGTTCGATTGCGGAAGGATCGAAGATCTTGTCGCAGCGGAAAATTTTTTACAGAAGACAAATGGTTAAAACCGCAGGGATAATCATACGTACAATAAGTTGCACCCCCTGATATCGCTGTCATCTGTTCTACCCAGAACTGAAAACCTTTGATGATCCAGCAAAACACCCACATCCTGTGTAGCAATAAAAGCACAACTGTCAATGTTGGCCAGGTCAATCACATCCAGTCTGCCATGGTGACCGTTTGGCAGCGTGGCTTTGGGATCGTAGGGATCGCTGATCCTGATCCTCATGGTCGGGGCTGTTTCAAAAATACCCTTCCCTCGCGAATATGCCTGTGAAAGCAGTTCAGTCATACCGTACTCAGAATATATTTTTTTCACATTCAATCCTTTGCAAAGCAATTGATGCAATGCTTCCCTTGCCAGTTCTTTCCCCCTACCCTTCATGCCTCCTGTTTCGAAGATCAGAACGTGACTCAGATCGGGCTTCTTGGATATTGCCAGGTCCAGCAAAGCATAGCTTACACCGAAAAGCAATGGTTTTCTGCCTTTTTGATCCATATCCAGCGCCTTGATCAATTCTTCCTGATCGTACATAAAAAATCCTCCGTGAGCATCCGGATGAGTGTTCATAAAGTGACTGACCATATGCACCAGGGACGAATTTCCCTGTTCAAGATATGAAGGCAGTAAGCCATAAAACCGGAATTGATCCAGGTTGCCGAAAGTATTTTCAAAGCAATATCGTGTGTTCTGATCGTACCATTCATTGTTTTTCAGGAAATGCAGGGATCTGTCAGATTTTGTTGTACCACTGCTCATAAAAACCCTCTCTGCTTCCCAGTCGCCTGTCTTAACCTCATGTTTTTTAAATGATTCTATGGGTAAAAAAGGAATATCCTCAACACTTTCAGGAACGAAATCAGCTTTACCTAAATAAGTTAAAAACCTGGAATAGACCGGATTAAAATCACGCTGAAAAAGAAACAATTCCGATGCAAGCTGGTCAAATTCAACCTTACCCGATCTCAGATCAAGAAATTTTTGAATGACTTCCTTTCTTTTTACATCAAAATGAACCATATTGCAATAATATAGAATTGTTGGCAGATTTTTTAATCATGGATTTTAAATTCACCGTATTCTTGAAAATGCTTTATTTCGGCGGGATCATCCTGGCGATGACAAGCTGTTACAAAAAGAAAGAATTGCCTGAAATTCCGGAGATCAGCCTTGTTGGCCTGAGCAAAACGGTCATGAAGCAAGGTTATGCTGAAGAAGATTCTCTGGAGATATATCTGAGAGTGCTTGATGGCAATGGCGACCTGGGATACCTGGGAGACAGCGCTGAGTCGAGCTCGGTATTTCTGGTGGATTCAAGAACCGGAAATGTGGCTGAACAATTCAGTTTCCCGGCAATCCCGGAAGATAAAATTCCGAATGGATTAGATGCTGAGCTCAGGATACTGACCTATACAACCTGCTGTATTTATCCGGGCAACCTGCCACCCTGCTCGGTGCAACCGCAATATCCGACCGATAGTTTTAAATATGAAATCTGGCTTCTGGACAGGGCCGGCAACAAAAGCAACGTCATCTCAACGCCTTTTGTTCGGCTGGAATGTAACTGATCCAGGATAAAAAGCTGAACCGGCTGTTTTCTCAACTGCTCACAGGCATTTGTGAGTCAGGTCATTATTGATATGGAACAAGAAAATACGGTGCGTTTAAGCATTCTGAGAAAGTCAACAGGCAAAACACCTTTTATATAACATAAAAAAAAATGGTATTTTCCCTTAATTCAAAAGCCCTTCAAATCTTAAATAACCGAATTTTTGCAATTAAACAAAGGGTATTCACCTGTTATTTAACCCTTTTTATTACTTTTACGGGTTATACCAATTCCATTGCATAAAATCATGCATGAAGCGGTAAGATCTATTGTACAGTGATGTGAAGCAAATATGCAAATTCTGAGTAAAATTCCGCTTTTAAACTTCGAAGCTTTTGCTGAAAATGAGCCATTGCTCCAGGCAGAAAAGCTGTTTGAGGACGGCAGGTTGACCAGTTTAAATGAGCCGAAAAAGGGACTTTGGGAGGGAGAAATTTCAACTGATCAGCTTTTTTATGCCAAAATCGGTGTATTCAGAGATCATGTAATGCATGCAGAATGCACCTGTCAGGAGATCACGGAAAAATATTTGTGCGCGCATGCACTCTGTACCCTGTTTGGTATCAGACAAAGGCAATTGCAGGAAGAATTGCCCAAAATTCAATCGCGTCCTGTTAAAAAAACCGTTCATGTCCGGCAGATACTGGATCATGCCGGAGAGGGAGATTTAAAACATTTTATGCTGGCATATAGCAAAAAGGATAAAAAGTTCAGGATATTGCTGATGACTTATTTTGCACGGCAGTTGCATGATCAGTCAGAAGGCAGTATTTACCGGCAAATCCTGGAAGATTGCTACCCTGTTTCAGATGTATTGCAATCCAAAAATACAAGGCAGAATGTGCAGTTGCTTGTTGTGGTAACCAATGAATTGCTGCTTCAGGCAAAGGATGCTTTAAGTCTTGAAAAATTGACCGAAGCATTTCATATTCTTCGTGAACTCATTACCAAGTTGGCCTATGCGATCTACACCAATCCCAAATCAAGGGAAGACCTTGAAGAACTGATGAACCAGGCGCATGGCTACTTCTTTATGCTTCTCGAAGCACCGGTCGCACCTGCATTGAGGCAACAGATCGCGGACACTATGCTGGAATTCACACAGGTATCTTTTTACCTGTATACCGGACCCGGCAATTTTTTCAATATGCTCCTGAAAATGCCCATGGATGAACACCGAATGGATACATTTTTAAGGGCTGTCCGTCAAAAGATCTCTACGATAAGGCAGATTGAAACTCAGGCGATGCTGTATACCATTCAGATCAGGATACAGTTTTCTGCTCAGGAATCGTTTGACCAAACCATTGAAAAACTCAAAGACCCGGCATTGCTGAATGAGGTGATCACTCAACTCAACAGACCGGAAAATAAAGAAATTCTGGAAATTGTGCTCGAAAAGCTTAAAAACAGCAGACTAATTTCTTCCACCATTCAGTATAAACACCTGCTGGCCTTGTACGCTTCTCTGAATGAACCGGAAAAACAGCTTTATTACGCAACTGAACTTTTCAGGCTTACGAGAGAACTGCAATATTACAGGATGATCAAAAACATACAATTCAACGGTAAAACATTGTCTTACAAGGAATTTATTAAAAGCAAACTCAATAAAAATATCGACCGGGATCTACGACTCGGACTGGAATTGTGTATCATTGAATCTGATCATGACTTGCTTTTGAAGCTGCTCAGCCAAAAGGACAGCCTGGAATGGTTCATGGAATACGACAAATATCTGGTTCGCGATAAGAAAAAGGAGATCTATTCATTTTACAGAGATTACCTGGTCAGATATCATAAGGACCATATAGGTATCAAAGCGGCAAACCGGGCAAATGCTGTATTGAGCCATTTGGAAAAACTGGGCATGAACCCTGAAAGTCAAAAACTTAAAGATGAATTGATCTCCAAATATCCTAAAAGGAGCAGTCTGAAAGATTATTTATAATTATCATAATATATTTATTATCAGTTCATTATATTAAATTTAATTGTTTGGTTTGATGGTTTTATTTTTAGCTTGTGATGGATGCCAGGGATCAGCATGTCAGTTTAAACAGCATTTTTAATGCCTTTTTCACAAATCCTTCAGATTAACAAACTATTCAGCCAATCACCTCAATATTTACTTTTTATCTGACATTTTACTTCTCCATCTGAAATAATTTCATTTCATTTACGAAAATGTTAAAAAGAGAACAGCTGCAACATATCAGGATAGCCATTCGTTTACTCTCAAAATTTATATTACGATGGATTCGATTGTTGGCAGGAGGATCAATCCACAAAAATCGGGCACGAAATTCTTTAAAAATAAACAATCAATTATGCGAAATTCAGTTATTTTTTTGTTCATCCTGTTCACTATCAATACTTCGGTATTTGCCAATAATCATCCAAATTGGGGATTAAGGATAGGTTATTCTCCAAAAACAGAAGATGTTTGGGGTGTTGGTGTTTCCTTCAGGCCCGGCAACAGCCGGTGGTTCCATCAACTGGAACTTTATCCTATCCAAAACAGGGCTTCATCAATTGTCACGGAAGCATCCAATGCGGGATTTTTGTTGCGTACCAATTACATTCTCAACAAACCCAAAAGATTTATCCAGTTTTTTACCGGGGCAGAACTCTATGGTTATCAATATTCCAGAAAAATAACCGGTTCAGTGGATCTGAACACAGATCAGGTGGTTCAGATGATGGGATTGGCAGGAGCCAACTTAAAATTGGGCAAGAGGTTGAACTTCAATCTTGCCATTCCTCTGGTTGGCTTTGAACATGTTCGTTCAGAAGATCTGCTAGGTACAAGCAATCACACGTCGCCCTATTTCATCGGTTTCTACGGAGCTTTCTTTCCAAAATTCGGCTTGGATATCGGAATATTTTAACAAAAAAAGCCTGGCAGGATATGCCAGGCTTTTTTTACCTCAGGTAGATCAGTTTTTTTGTGATCAAACCATTTTTTGTTTTCAAACTATACTGGTAGATTCCCGGAGCGCCGAACATTTCTGCATGGATAACCATTTCGTTCAAGCCTTTTCGCCTGAATTCAACAAATCTCTGAACTTCTTTACCCATTGTATTGCTCAAAATCAGTTCGATGTCCATATCTTCAGACAGCTCAAAAAATATACTGGTCTTTTGATCGAATGGATTTGGTTTGTTCTGATATAATACATCCCCAGCTTCATATGCCAGATTTGCTCCCCTTGATTGAATAAGATCAAATAACTGAAATTGACTGATCAGTTGAGCCTGAGTGATCCTGTCAGATAAAATCAGGTTTCTGTGCTCAAAATATTCATTGTCACCTTCAATTACCAGGTAAAACAATACCTGATTTGCCTTAACCTCCATATCCTTTGATCCGTTCCAGCTCAAAGTCAATATACCGCCTGCTTCATGGATTGCATAATCAGTAAAAACAGGGCTGATCAATCCGGGTTCTATACCTTTAAAACGGTAGGGTCCGGATAATTCTGCAGTAAATTGCATCCCCATGATCATCTCATCCCGGTCAAAGTAGAGCGGAACCCTGATAATATTATCATTGGAAAATTCATGATCACCTGTTGAAATGGATTTAAAGCTTCTGCCACTCACTTCAGTATCTCCTGCGAACAGACTACTGGCTGATCCATTGACATCACCCATTTTTATGATGTAAAAATCCTTTTTCGTTTCATCTGAATTAAGTGCAGGCAGGAAAATGCTTTCGGAAAAATTCCATGGCGCATAAACATCACTGAATTGTTGTGTTTTAGGCACAAATCGCCAACAGTTGCTTTTGTTGAATTTATTGCTGACTCCGAGTATCAGGTTTCTGATCTCCAGAATATCAGCTCCTGAAATGGATTTTGAATTATTGACATCTGCAGCAATAATTTGATAAGGGCTTGTAAGCATTTCAACATTCAGAATATGCCTTTGGATAAAGATCAGGTCCAGTGTATTGATACCTGAATTGCAGCTGTTTTGATCCGATTGTGGCTTTATGGTATAATCCAATCCTCGTTCAAGCTCTTCAAAATTAAATCCACCCTGTGGTGTTGTCTTCATAAAACGTGAGTTTTCTGCAAAACTACATTCAAGCCTAACCGGTACATCAGACATGGGTTTTTGGCTGAAAGGCTGGATCATGGCTCCTGACACAAGGAATCCCTGGTCAAATCCACATGCATCTGAATTGTCCTGAACGATCAGTTCAACCGTACAGTAATCCTGGTTACCTGCAAGATCAGTCACCCATAATTCATACTCAAAATTTTTCTCCGTCAAACCATCCATATCGTCACAGGTTATGGTATCCACAGTGTAACTGACATCCTGAGACCAGGACAATTTTAATAAATTATCCGGAGTGCAGTTGTCATAACTATTGATATGAAAAGTTTCCGGTTCGATGGTAACCATTCCATCTGGCGCCATTATGACTGTTGTGATATATGAAATGCACAAAGGTGTCGGATTCTTGCATTCCCTGACCGTGAATCGGTAACTGCATTTTGATATATTCCCACATTTATCCTCAACTGACCATTCAATCCGATACTTTCCTTGCTGTAAAATCCGGCTGAAAAATTTCCCCAGTCCAAATTGTTCAAAACTTCCGTCATCACCTGTGTCCACCCTCCAAACCCAATTCAATTCTTCCGCATCAGTACAGTCATCAGTTGCACTTGCTGTCAGTTCAACCAAACCCTCACATTGCCCAAAAACACAAATTTCTCTGTCCTGACAGTCGGAGGTGAAGACCGGAGGAATATTATTGTTCAGTTTTATAGTCTGAACATGAGTCCATTCTCCCTGGCCGGACTGAGGATCATGCTGACACCAGTCAATCACTGTCCATGTCCTGATCACCGTTTCACATGCATCGCCGACAACAGAAAAGTGTTGGTCCGTATAGCTTCCGCTGACGAGGCTGCACAGATCATCATTGAATACAGGCCTCCCGGTGACGTCAGGATGGCTATTGAGTGCAAAACATCCGGTCATCACAGTATCTGCCGGCCAGGTGATGTCAGCTCCTGAAAATGGATGTGAATCCGTAATAATGATATTTTGTTGGCAGTTTTTACTCACACCATTATTATCAGTAGCTGTGAAAATGCGGCTGATCTGCCCAACATTGCAATTGTCAATCTGAAAATTTGATGATTCTGAGATGCTGACGAAACAATTATCCAGGGCAATACCATCCTGTCCAACAACCCCATTGTTGAAATCATCAAAAATGACAATATTTTTTCTTTGGCTCAAGTCAGTCACCACATTTCCAAAATACTTTCCCAGATTGCCTGGGTCATAATAGGTATCACAACTGATCTGTAGGTCAGGCGGACAAATAATGACAGGAGGCAGTTTATCCTGAACCGTGACATCTACCATACAGGTATTTTGCAAACCCTCCTGGTCCGTGATCCTTAGCGAAACTCCTATTTTTTTGCCGGCTTCTGCACAACAAAAATCTATGTAATCTCCAAATTGAAAGTTTGAAGCAATACCACAATCATCGCTCATTTTCGCAATTTCCATGGTGATCGCACCGCAATTGTCATAAGACCCGTCATCAATTGACTCAGCAAACAACCTTGCATTGCCATCAACAGTCAAACTCACAACAGTATTTTGATCGCAAACAGCATAAGGTGGCGTTTTGTCTGAAACGATGATTTCATAACTACAATCAGCTGAATTCTGGCACTCATCTGTAGCCGTAAATACCACGGTATGTGTGCCAACTGGCAAATCTGAAACATAATAAGAATTGTTGTTCACAGTGATCATTGCCTGATTGGCCGGATTGCCAAAAATGAACACTTTTGGGATCATAGTAACTTGACCACACGCATCCCAGACTTCAGGAGCAATGAGTTTGTGCTGGTCAGAAGTGCATTTGAAAAATCCGGTACTGACGACCACTGAGCCCGAGTGGCAGATCATATCCGGAGGTGTATTGTCCACGATCTTTATGATCTGACCAAACTTAATGAAGTCATTGTTACACCAATCCATCAGCAACCATTCGCGATATAGACTTATGGTATTACCGCAACCATCAAACGGAGTATCTGAATACTGTATATCAAAATCAGAACAGAAAAAAAGATTGGGATAACCGGTTGTATCCGGTGATGGATATCCGTTATCCAGCCTGGGCCAGTCACCACCGCATTCGAAAGCAGGAAGATCGATTCCGTTGAAGTTGGGCAGGAACTGAAGATCATCAATACGTGTGCGCTGAATGTATATACTGTCCCTTGTTTGCACCAGATTGCCACTATCATCAATTCCTGTCCAGCGCCTCACCAGTAAAGACTGAAAAGGATTGGTACAGGGAAATTTAAAGATACTGTCAGCATAACTCAACACAGCGCTTCCGCACCTGTCCCACCCTTTCAGGAAGTATTTATTGTTCCCAAGATAGTACATTGTATCCAAAGTTGCAGTATCCAAAGGAAAACCTATGGTTTCCGGGGAAGTATCCAGAATGCAGGAAATGGTATCCTTCTTTCCCTGCATCTGTGGTGCATAATAATCCTTTACGCCTATTTTCCCTTCACAGTAATGGCCGTTGCAGGTATTGGTCACTTTGGATTGAATGGTTTGATCGACATGTTCATGGGTCAGGATATTATCTGGTATGATCGTTCCAAATGAATCCCTCAGCTGAACCTGGAAAATATTGGATGGAGGATAATATCCTTCAAGCAACATTTCCGGAATGATCAGGGATTTGCATTCTTCATCCAGAGGTACAGTGATGGAATCATGGCATGCCATATAAATATTTCTGGCAATAAAAACCCTGACCTGGTCAGAATATACAGGCCCGTTGGGATTGAATGCCCTGCCGTAAAGGGTCAACACTACTTCACCCTTGTTGATGTCAAACGGGCCGAAACGATATTCGGTGGCGTTATTGAACATGAGGTTTGGGACAAAAGTACCGTCACCATTGGTTTCCCACCAGATATCACCGTTGATATTCAGTGTCTGGGCACCCAAGTCTGATAATCTGACCTGTTGTCCCGGGCAAACTGACCAGTCCCGGCCGGCATATACACTTTGGGCATCCAAACCGACCTCATGGAATATCAATAAAAGCCCAACCATCCAAATCCCTGGAAAGTGGACTTTTAATTTCGTTCTCATCGCTTTATATTTTTGAAAAAATGTAATTTTCATGTTCATATTTTTTGAGTTTTGGGGCAGTATCTTGCTGAAAAAATTTATTTGAGCCTTACTAAAACTTATATTATGATTCTTTTGTTATTATATTATACTATTTTACAATTATTTACATATTATTTATTTTTTCATTCGTAACAACACCTATTAACTACTACATATATATCAAAACATATACCAATTTTTCATAATATATAAAATACACTTTTAAAATTTAATATGCATTATAATAAATTTAAATATATTTGGACTGAAACTGGAAATCAGATTTGCTCCGAAGTTGGTGCAATAGCGCTCCCTAATTAATTGACGGTTAGTTGAACTGGTTAACAGGAACAGGTGAATTGCATTGATCTTCATTTTGGTCCGAACCAATGAAATGGATTTTACTCATAAAACACGCATATTCTATGGAAACAGGTACATGTCTCCGGTTTAGCTGATACTCCGGATCAAACAAACCATGAAATCCATTGCAACTTTTAAAGTCAGAGAGATTGGTCTACTTGCTATTCATCTCAAACAAATGATCATTTGGGGTTTTTGGACTTTCACATCTCTATGAATTTAAATGATTTAAGTATCATTTTTGAAATAGGTTGCCAACAGATCACCGGATCTCAGGACATCATCTGATTTAACCGACTTAAATAATTAAATACTAATTCGTGATATTTACGGAATTTTCTATTCTAATTGTACCATTGTCAGTATTTAATATGGTACTGGCATTGGAACTATTGTCAGGATCCAGAAGTTCCACATTATCCAGCGTCAGGATCCCATCATTCAAAATACATCTGCCATCAGCATTTCCTGTACTGCAAATGAATTTTATACCTTCTATGGTTACAGTTTTGCCCTCAGCAATACTCAACACACCACCGGTAAAACCTGAACCGTCCACAGTGATATTTCTCGATTGAAAGCCTTCAATTGTCAGGTTTTTATCAATCTCAACCGGAGATGATAATACGATCGTTTCACCGAAAACAGGGTATTCCACTGTTACAACATCTCCTTCCTGAGCACATCCGATCGCCCCGCGCAGTGAATGCTCACCGGAATCATTGCTATTGCGGACTTCGGTGCATTTATCCAATTCAAAGTTGGTAAAAACCATCATCTCAGAATAATTAAGAAAATACGGATCAGATGTATTGGATACCGTGAAATTGGTTCCGTCAACTGCTTCATTTCCGTTATACTTATACCAGGTACCCGTTACATCAAAATTCGGGTAAACATCATGTCCGGCTGCCGGATCCAGGTTAGCCACCACTATGACATGTCTGCCGTCAGAAGAGGAAAGCCTCATGACCCTGGGTTCTGTGATATTGTTTGCGCCCAATCCGATATTTCCATAATCGGGTATGGTCGAATAAATGTCATACTGATCCCTGATCTTGAGTAATCTTGAAACCAAATTGTAGAGTTCCCTGCGCTTTGAATTTTCATAATAATTCCATTTTGGCGGTTTTTCACCGGTTCTCCCGTTGAAATCAATACTGATATCATAACCGAGTTCCTGAAATTGCCATAGCATCCTCGGCCCGGGCAATAGAAGATTGAACGTCAGGCCAATTTTTAACCTGTCCACGATAGCTGCCAAAGAATCAGCAGCGGTCGTTTTTGGACCTGCAAATGCTGACCAATTAAACCAGGATTTAACCTCATAACCCAGTCTTTGTTCATCATGACTTTCAGCATAACTCATCAGATTGGCATAAGTAAAATCTTTGGCCGGAGAATTGTACACCCCACTATTGTAGATATCCGTGTTGTCACCAGGCCAACCCAGAATAAAATTTTTAACATCATTGTGATGGCCCACTCCACTCCACATCAATATGCCTTGATCGGCCAGGTACTTCTCTTCATAGAAATCTGCAAGATGTTCGAAAATCACTACAGCCCCTGGGTTTCGGGTTTTCATTCCATTTGCCATCCTTAATAACAAGTCTACCCTGTCCTGATCATACGAACCAGCCCAGGGATCTCCAGGATCGGGAGCAGTTTGTCCAAAGCCTTTAGTGAAATCAAATCTGAATCCGTCGAAATTGAATTCCTGCAACCAGTGATCCAAAATCCGGTCAACCATGTTCTGGGTGTGCTCACTCTCGTGATTCCAGTCTGCTCCCCAGTGGCCGTTAGGGTCATAGACCATTCTGTGATCAGGATTGAACCAGGGATTGTCATTTGCGGGTTTATTTTCATCCTCATTCCAATACATTTTTGCCATTACATTGCTGAAGAAGGCATGATTGAGCACCATATCATTAAAAACTAAAATCTCCCTCTTGTGGCATTCATCCACAAACTTTTTCAGATCTTCTGCTGTACCATATGCTTTGTCAGGTGCAAAATAAAAATTGGGATTGTAACCCCAACTGGAATTCCCTTCAAATTCGGACACGGGCATCACATGTATCGCATTAACGCCAAGTCCCTTTAAATAATCCAGTTTTCCAATGGCTGCAAGATAAGTACCTTCTTCCGTAAAATCCCTGAAAAGCAACTCATAAACATTCAGTTCATTGATCCCAGGATGCGTGAATTCGGGAGCGGTCCACGAATATTCCTCCTGCAAGGTCTGCAAAACAGAAGCCCTGTCAACAGCTTCTTCCCGGTATCCGATCAAATCCGGATAAACCGATGGGGGTATGTATTGATCATCAAAATCAGAAACTTTGTGTGTATAAGGATCCGCCAGCATCAGTTCTCCGTCGATAAAATACTGAAAAACATATTCCTGACCTGGAACAAGCCCGTTCAGCTCTATCCACCAGTAATCGCCCCTGTCTCCATCATTATCAGCATCTGTAGTACCATCCCATCCATCCCTGTCCCGGTTCATTTTGCAGGATTCGTATGGATTCCAGCCGTTGAAATCTCCGACAACGTAAACCACTTCTTTGGCTGTGGTTGTCGATGTCCCGGATATACTTCCGGTACCCTTCTTATATCTGGTATAGCTTGGTGCATGCAGAACCAATGTGACTTTAGTCGGATCATCTTCATGATAATTGATACCGGGAACTGTCCAGGATGGCCTGGGCAATTCCTGTACCGGACCATATCCCCTTACATAGAAAGTTTTGTATTTGAGCGTTCCGCTAAAATCAGCAGTCAATTTATACTTCTTCAATTGAGTGGAGGTAACAGCAATACCATAGGTAAAATCCGCTCCTCCTGATTGAATAGTGATCGATGAAATGATATCTCCGGTAAGGGTATCAATTTCAGCCAATGCCCATGTCAAAGGTGGATCATTTGCTTCAGCGGTCAAATTCAATGTGGAACCGACTACACCATAATGTACCGGGTTGGAAGGGTTTGTGATGTTGAAGTAGTCACCCGGATCGACCGGATTATGATAATTATCACCGTTATTGTCCACTTTGACATTTCCGGCAGCATTTCTGAAAAGGAAATTCAAACCAAAAATATCATCTTCCTCAGAAACGTTGTAAGCATTCCTTAAACCGGGTGATATGACGATCTGCCAGACATCCTCTCCTGTGCCGGTCATTTGTCCAACACCGTCATCCTGTCCCCAGTTGCCAATGACATATTCAAAGTTAGTCACATTTTGATCGTCAGTTGAAATACCAGAGTGCAAATATACTTTTGATGCCCCTTCCAAAGCAGTTCCTTCTGCATCAAATGTAATGGTAATGATCTCAGTGTCATCAGGAAAGGATGGAACAACGGTCACTGAGCCTGATTGTACGGTGTAGTTGTAATTGTTACCGTTATTAGTGTTACCATTTATGGTATACCAATCCGCATCGCTGTGCGAAATACTCAGTCCGGTCCCGGAAGTAAAAACATAATAATCAACCTCAGTATCAGCGTTTTGGGCAGGAATTTCCGCTGTAAAAACAGTACCTGAACCTGACATCTGCTGAATGGATGAAGTGCTCCAGTTGTTGGTGGTATACCTGAGATAAAGGCTTTGTCCTGAACTTAAAGTTCCGTCTGTATTTGCATTCACAGTCACAACCGATCCAGGTAGCACACTGGTAGCAAGAGGTGATTGGGTTACATCAACTACATTCCGAATAGCTCCCTGAATTTCAAAAACGATGAGTTGAGGTAAATTGGAAATTCCATTACCGTGTTTTGTCCTGAAAACGTAATAATAATTAGTAACTCCACCGGAAACATTGATGTAATAAGCTTTCCCATGATTGGAGCCCCAGGTTTCCAAATTCGTAGGGGTTGAAAGATTGATCTGAACATCAGATGTACCGGTTGGTCCGTGCATTGCCTGTGATGCACCAAGATCCCAATGTGTATAAAGCCGGAAGTACCTATAGCCATTTCCATAGGAATTTTGATAAGTTTTTCCAAAAGAACTTCCAAACCCTGTTCCGGACCAAAAATCATTAATGTCCCAACCTGCTCCCCACCCATCAGCAGATCTGAAACTGTTCTGGCCAAATCCTACTACTGTCAGGCCAATCAAAATAAGGGTGAAAAATATTTTGAAAAACTCGATTATTTTTTTTACACTATCATACATTTCAATAACCAACGGTGTTTAAACATTCAAATTCTAAAACAAAGACTTACACAGATTATTTATTCCACATATAGCACCAATCCCTTGAGATAGCTTCCTTCAGGATGAAAAATGCTCACCGGATGATCTGCCGGCTGGCTCAACCGGTGTATGATCTTCACCTGCCTGCCTGCATCCAATGCTGCAGAAAGCGCCATCGATTCAAAAAGTTCCGGTGTTACGAGTTGGGAACAGGAAAAAGTAAATAGTAACCCGCCATTTGCAATTTTTTTTATTGCACTGTAATTCAGATACTTATATCCCAGAATCGCCTTGTGCCTGGATTCTTTATGCTTGGCAAATGCAGGTGGATCCAAAATGATCAGTTCGAAGTCGCTCTCCATTTCCTGCAAATAATCCTTAACATCCGCAACAACAGCCTGATGCTTTTCACTTAATTCGGGGCAATTCAACACTACATTTTTTTGTGCCATTTCGACAGCATTTGCAGAACTATCCACCGAAAAAACAGACCGTGCACCATTTTTCAAGGCATAAACGCTGAAACCACCGGTGTACGAAAACAAATTCAACACTTTTTTCCCATTTGCGTATTTGCCCACCAAAAAGCGGTTTTCCCGCTGATCCAGAAAAAAACCTGTTTTTTGTCCGAACATATAATCCACGATAAATGAATATCCGTTTTCACTGATCAAAACAGGATTCTGTACACTGGTCCCTGTCAAAAAAAGCTGCTCTGGTGGCATCTCTTCTTTTCGGGAGTAGATGCTTTTATCGTAAACGGCAAGTAGTTTCTCACCCAACACCAATTTAAGTGCAAGTGCAATTTCTTGCCTCGATTTATACATACCGAGGGATTGAGCTAAAAAAACCACCAGACCGTTGTAATAATCCAGGATAAGGCCGGGCAAACCATCGCCTTCGGCAAAGACCAGCCGCCAGGCGTTGGTTTCAGTATCATCAGTCAAACCCAGGATCTCTCGTTGCTTCCAGGCAGCCGAAAGTTTTTCAACCCAAAAATCCTGGTTGATTTCCCTTTGTTCAAAAGAGATCAGTTTAGCAGCTATCGATCCGTTTTCCCAAAAACCGGTTGCCGTGTAATTACCTGCAGCATCAAAAACCTCAACCGGCTCACCTTCAAACAGTTTTCCTGACCGGGATTTGATCGCTCCTGAAAACAACCAGGGATGTTTTCTGAGCAGGGACTGTTCCCTTCCATTATTCAATGTCACAGAGGGATAGCGGGATATTTTCTTTTGTTGTGGTGGCATAATAATTTAAACTAATCTCCGAAAAATTAATTTCTTTCGGTTGGCTGATAATGGTCTGAGCAGTCTTCTGCAACGGCGATAAACAGAAAACTGAATCTTTTTGAACAAATATATAACTTTTTGGAGTTTTGTTTGTTTATTTGCCAACACACAAAAAGTTTATAAAAACAGTTAAAATATATTGACCATGTCTATAAATACGGATATCGAAAGACCATTTCAGGAAGTTACAATGGAAGGTGCCCACGACGTAAAAATGAAAATCCTTATCGGAATTCCTGATGGTTCATCCAATATCATCATGCGTCATTTTTCAGTTTCGCCTCAAGGGCATACCCCCCGGCATCAACACGATTATGAGCATGTGGTCAAAATTGAAAAAAACAAAGGCATTTTTGTGGATGCAGAAGGAAAAGAACATATTGTTACCGAAGGAATGAGCCTTTATGTTGACCCGAACACTGACCATCAATTCCGGAATCCATTTGAACAGCCGTTTGAATTTCTTTGTATTATTCCCAATCCGGAAAAAAACAGATGCTGTTGACAATTGACAGATATTAAATTTTTATATATTTAAAACCGTACTAAAATCGGTATTTAACAGAAATTTCGGTGATATGGCACATCATGTCGCTGAAATGCTGAGATTGTATTATAAAGCATCTGACATTGCGGGAATGTACATATTTTTTTTGATTTCCGGGGCTGAAAACTGTGAATTAAAATTTATTTAGAACCAGCCAAAATTACCCTGATATCGGATGAATAGTTAGGATATTCTTTGATAAAATCTTAATTTTGAGGCATTAAACATGCACCGGATTACAGTTTTGATATAGCTGTATTTTCAGGTCATTCAAAGCGTCAACCGGGACGTCCGGATTTTAGGATGAATCAAAAAATAAACTGATGAAACAATTTTTACTTGGTAATGAAGCCATTGCCCAGGGCGCCCTGGATGCTGGCTTATCAGGCGTATATGCATATCCGGGTACACCCTCTACCGAGATCACTGAATATATTCAAAGGTCTAAAACGGCTATTGAAAGGAACGTACACCGCAAATGGTCAGCAAATGAAAAAACGGCATTTGAAGAAGCACTTGGCATGGCTTATGCCGGAAAAAGGGCAATGGTTTGCATGAAGCATGTTGGGTTGAATGTTGCAGCTGATCCATTCATGAATGCAGCAGTTTCCGGAGTAAATGGCGGGTTGCTGGTTGTGGTTGCAGATGATCCTTCCATGCACTCATCCCAGAATGAACAGGATTCCAGGTTTTTCGGAAAATTTGCCATGATCCCGATATTAGAACCATCCGATCAGCAGGAAGCTTATGACATGGTGCGTTACGGTTTTGAGTTGTCGGAAAAATTTAAATTGCCAGTTATGCTCAGGACAACTACCCGGCTTTCGCATGCAAGAGCCATTGTGGAGATGCAGGAACCACTGGAGGAAAACCAATTGAAACCACCTCCGGTCGGAAGCAATGACTTTGTATTGCTGCCTTCCAATGCCAGAGGCCGATACAATCATTTACTCCAGTTACAGGAGAAACTACGCATTCAGTCAGATGAAAGCCCTTACAACCAATACATGGAAGGGACTGACCACTCCCTGGGTATCATTGCATGCGGTATCGCTTGTAATTATCTGGAAGAAAATGTCAGAAAGTACGGTCTTAAATATCCTTATCTTAAAATAAGAGAGTATCCTGCACCAAAAAATCAGATCGCACGGATTTTCGAAGAATGTGATGAAATCCTCATGCTGGAAGAAGGATACCCCATGCTGGAGGAATTGATCATCGGGTATTTCAGAAAAGTGAAAGTCATCGGCAGGCTTACCGGAGAGGTCCCGAGAACGGGAGAGCTGAATCCTTCAATAGTTGCAAAATCACTAAAAATAGCCATTCCGGAAACTGAGCAGATGCCTGAAATCGTTGAAAACAGACCTCCCCGGTTGTGCGTCGGGTGCGGACATGCAGACCTCTTCAACGAGCTCAATGTGCTTACAGATCATATACTCGGAAGAAGGATCTTTTCCGATATCGGATGCTATACACTGGGCGCTTTACCTCCTTTCCGGGCAATTGACACCTGTATTGATATGGGTGCATCCATCACCATGGCAAAGGGCGCTGCCGATGCAGGTGTTCATCCTGCGATAGCGGTGATCGGAGATTCCACTTTCACACATTCCGGTATGACCGGGCTCCTGGATGCTGTATATGAAAATTCCAATATCACCGTGATCATTTCGGACAACAGCACTACTGCCATGACAGGAGGACAGGACTCCATTGCCACCGGCAGGATAGCTGACATTTGCAGGGGGATCGGCATTGAAGAAGCACATCTGAAAGTGATCATTCCCCTGAAAAAAAACCTGGAGGAGAATATTGCGATCATTCAAAAAGAAATTGACCACAAAGGCGTTTCCGTGGTTATTGCTCAACGGCCGTGCATTCAAATATGAAGTAATATCAGTATAAAAAACTCATAAAATGGAGATCAATATAATTTTAGCAGGAGTCGGAGGTCAGGGAATACTTTCCATTTCTGCCGTGATTGGAATTGCAGCAATGGAACATGGACTGGATGTGAAGCAATCGGAAGTTCACGGCATGAGCCAGCGCGGAGGTGCTGTTGTATCACATTTAAGGATCAGTGACCGCCCCATTTTTTCAAGCCTTATCCCGATGGGAGAAGCAGATATGATCCTGTCAGTGGAACCGATGGAATTGCTGAGATACAAGTCTTTTCTTAAAAAAGAAGGATTTCTGATCAGCAACACCAAAACTGAAGTCAACATACCCAATTATCCCGAGACAGACATTTTGTTCAATGAAATCGGAAAAAACCCTAACAGCGTTTTGATCGATGCAGAAACACTGGCCAAAAAAGCCGGTAATGTCCGGGCTGCCAATATGGTGATGCTGGGTGCTGCAGCTGATCACCTTGCAATTGATGTTTCCTTCCTTGAAGATGCCATCAAACAAATTTTTGGACGAAAGGGAGAAAGGGTTGTTCAGCTTAATCTGGATGCGTTCAACTCCGGAAGGGAAGCTGCAAGACAATACCTGGAAAAGGTATAGATTTATTTTAATTGCTTATTTTCAAATCATAACAGATGATTTGAGTGATAATTTATCTCTGAATTAAATGAAAAAGAAAAGCCAATACGAACTCTCGTATTGGCTTTTCCCATTTTAATAAATTGACATTTATGTGTTAATTTTCCAAATTCCGGATGGCTTCTGCGATCATTCGGACACCTGGTTCGATCTGTTCCCGCTGCATATTTGAAAAAGCGAGGCGGATACGGTTGTTTTTTACACCGTAAGGGTCAAAAGTTTTGCCTGTAACAAATACTGCTCCTTTTTCAATACTTTTTTTCAGGATCTCTGTTGCATCGAAAGATTCAGGAAGGTGCAGCCAATAATAAAAACCTCCATCCGGAACGACCCATTTAACATAATCAGGCATATACTTCAACAGAGCCTGATTGGTCATTTCGCACCTTTTGGAGTACTCGTCCCTCAGAAAAGACAGGTAAGGCTGGAGAAGTCCTCTCTGGAGGAATTCAGTTGCTATTATCTGAGTATAATTTGGGGAGCATGAATCCATAGTTTGTTTGATGATCTCACATTTCTGATAGATCTCAGGTGGAGCCAGCAGCCAACCCAACCGCAAACCCGGTCCAAGTATTTTGGAAAATGATCCTGTATAGCATATTGTAAAACTGCCATCCTCAAAGTTTTTCATAGGCCTGGTCAATGGTTTGACCTTATCATTAAAATAAAGGTCTCCATAAGCATCGTCCTCTACCAAAATCGTATCTCTTCCGGCCATCATCGAAAAAATCGCGTCCCGCTTCTCCTGACTGTAAATGGTACCTGCAGGGTTCTGGAAGTTTGGTATCAGGTAAAGCATTTTTGGATTTGCATCAGGGTTGTTCAATGCAACTTCAAGTTTTTTGATATCAATTCCATCGCTTTCCATATCTACAGCTACCATTTTCGCCATATAGGATTTAAAAATGGAGATTGACCCGATAAAACTCGGGTTTTCCAGGATAATGGTATCATCAGGATCCACAAATGCCTGTGTCAGAATATTGATCGCCTGAATGGAGCCCGTAGTGATGAGAATTTCATTTGTGTCAACAGGCATCCCTTTAGATCTCAGATGTTCTCTCAAAGCATCAAGCAATGGGGGATGCCCGGGAGTTGGTCCATACTGAAAAGCCAGTTTTTTCAACTGATCCGGCAATGTGTCAAAAATTTCATCGATTTGCCTGACAGGAAAAAGGTCATTGTTCGGCATGCCCCCTGCAAAGGAGATCATACCGGGCGTTGTGGCAAGTTTCATCAAATCCCTGATCTCTGAAGAACGTAGTGCACTGACTCTTTTTGAATAGCTCAACATATCTTAGTTTTTATGTTAAAGAATAGTCATTATAAATACACGTTTTTTAAACTACAGGTCTTTGATTATTTTACATGCAAACCACTGAGGTCGTTAATTCGAACCTATCCAATACCCTGGAATCAGCTGACCGGATTTAAACTACCTGAGTATTTATAAAAATTGATACTTCAAGATAAAAAATAAAGGTACGAAATAATTAGTTGATAGAAAAAATAAAAGACAAATTAGTCACGAATTAATTGGCTATCGATGTATCGGTTCGACCAGGTGAAAAAAAGCTATGATTACAAGATTTTATTTAGAAAATCCCGGATTCACCATATTTAATTTGCCTTGACAAAGTTCAGTTCCGTACTGAGTTTTTCTTTCTTTACAGCGGGCGTAACTGCTTTTCGGATAAAGGACCTCTTTTTTTCTCAAAATTTGAATGTCTTCCGGATGAAGATGTACAAAAATATTTTTATCCTGTCCCAAGGCTGGCCCCACAATAAACGATCTTTTTAATTCCAGGTATTCCTATCCAATGAAGGTAATGAAGTTGTTTAAAAAAATGTATCTTAATACTTGCAGACAAATTACTGACGAATGTGCTGACGATGCTTTGCATATCAGCATTTATATTACTGACGAATGCTGACGATGCTCAGCATATCAGCACAAATCAGGCAGGCTTTTCAGTATCTTCGATACTGACGATGCTTTGCATGTCAGCATTTTTTATCCAAAAAATGCGCTTCGCCTTGACTTTTTGTCTGACCCATCACTTCGTGTTCTCTCCCTTGAATATCCACCGGATATTCATCTTTCAGGAACGGTCGGTCATTTTCAGCAAGCAATATAATTATTAAACAACTTCGATTTTAAAAAGAGAACTGTTTCAAACTTTGCTGATCCGGGGGAAATGAGGAAAAATTTTATTCAAATAAAACTTCCATTGATTTTTCAGTTCTGGTGCAGGCAATGAAGCAACCGATCCCATTGTCTATGTTGGAAATTAAAACAGGATTTACTGCCGCATATTGATATCGGGTCTGATTGTAGGTATACAGGTACCGGTATCCATCCTCAGTATGGGCTTTGATGATGATCCTCAATTTTGCGCCCGACAGGGTATCATCATTTTCCAGAGGAAGCACCAGTTTTATCCTTCTGGACAGATCAAGTTTCTTGAAATCCACCAAAAATGATCCTCTGCTGTCCAGCCAGGCCACTCCCTGTCCCGGGGGAATTGTTTCTTCATGACTCAGTTTAACCGGATTTTTAAAGACTTCCCATTTTAATTCTCCAGGAGCTTTTCTTTGGGCCAATTCATCCACGAACACTTCAATTTCATAAAAACGTTCCAGATTCGCATCCTCAAAACCAAACCCGAGTTCAATTAATGAAGAAAACACATTTTGAGGCCCCGGTGGCAATACTTCCGAACTCACCACCAGTTCTTTTGCATGGGCTTCATAAGGCACAACAGTTTCTGCATAAACTCCATGTGGATTGCCATCCGGAACATGGGCACTAAGAGTCATCTGATCTCCCTGGGAAACCAGACCGCGGGATTCAAAATAAGGAACCAGGCCAATACGCCTGATGATCTCAAGGCTCGTGCCGCTTTTAAAAATCTTAAGGTCAAGGGAATCCGGCACTTCCGGAGTCGCAAAATTTGAAGGTAACCCGATACCTTTAAATACATAGATCAAAATGTCCGATCCCGGTTCAAACTCACATTGTACGATCAGTTTATCTTCTGTTGTATCCAAATCATCAACAGGATAGACACATCCGCTTACCAAAATCATCAAAACCAGTATTTTGATCAATAATTTTCTCATTCCGTTAAGTCGATATTTGCACTCAGCTGTTTAAGAAATACAAATATAGAACAGAATTTGATCCATACCAAACATATTATAATAAAAATTAATGTATATAGTGTTTATTTATAGTTTAAAAAACGGATAAATTAACCAATGGAAGATCATGTAGGCAAATCTGATCAAACAGGACTTCAAGAAGCATTTTTATAACTTCGTGAAAAATGGAATTTCCACTTTAAAATCCAGCTTAATTAATTTAGCTCAAAATGATATGGAATAGCTTAAAACCGGCATTACAGGGAAAATATAGACATACTTGAACTGAGCTGTATTCAACACATCCAGATTACCTTTTTTGTAATCGTATGTCACGTAAAACGGATTTTTCCTGTTGTAAACGTTATACAACCCCAGGGACAACTTTTGTTTACCCCATTCATATGGATTGGTGAAATTGAATTCAATATCCAGCCGGTGGTAAGCGGGCAAACTGGCATTATTGAGTTTTTCGTATACAAAAATCGTATTTACCACTCCATTTTCAACAAAGGAAGCTATTTGCGTAGGGAATGTATACAGATTACCGGAGCCGAAGGTCCAATGTATGGAATAATCCACCTGAGCAGTGAGTTTGTGCGTAATTCCGGCGTTCAGACTGTGTCTCCTGGAAAATCGATCATCGAACAACTCCCCTCCGTTGAGGTCATCAAACTGCCTTTTTGCCCAGGAAAGTGTATAATTGAGATTGCCGGTAAAACTACCCTTCTGAACGTGCAGATAATTTTCTAATCCGTAAGAATAGCCCTTACCGTAAATAAGTTTTGATTCCCAATCGGTATTGGCATCTATTTCAAATTTGGCTCCGGGTGCGATCATTTGCAGGTGATCCAGATCTTTATAGTAAGCCTGGCTTCCAACAATGAATTTTCCCCGTAAATATTCAAACCCGGCATTGAATTGCCAGGAAGACTGAGGTTGAACCTGATCCGTGGCGGGCAACCATACCTGTGAAGGAAATCCCAGTCCGTTACTGTTGATCAAATGATTGAACTGGGTCATCCTGGTCAAAGAACTTTGTGCAAATAGCCCGTTACCCAGGTTAGATTTGATGAACATCCTGGGTTCCAGCAAAAGACGGTTTTGCCCGTTCATCAGATAATGGACTCCATGCAGGCCAAACATTACTTGGGTATGGTTTCTGATATCTGTTTCAGATTCAAGGTAAACCCTGTTTTCAAAAAAATCCAGCATAGCTTTTGCGCTGTTTTCCAGAAGTTCTGAATAATCCGGTATTTCATCCACTGAAGCGATTTCAGTGAGATTTTCATTATCCAGCACTTTCACAAAAGGAACGTACTGATGTTTTACGAACCGCAAACCGGAATTCAACCTTGAATTTTCGGACAGCTTGAATTCAGCATGGCTTTCCAAACCATAATCAATGATCTGAGTCTGATAAAGCTGACTGTTGAAGCTATAACTCTGGAGCTTATCCTGCTGTTTTTCTGCAACCCAGTTCAGGTTGAAATTGTCCATGGAGTAATTACTGACGAAAGCCGAAGTGTTGAAAAACACCTTATCATTCAGTACATTGTTCCATTTCAAAACAAACAGGCGGTTATGCCAATCCATCAATTGGTCCTGAAATTCTTCCCTGCTTTTGGGTTCTATGGTCTGAGTATACCTGTAATCATTGGTCAGATGATCGCCGCTCTGAAATGCAGTCAGGAACAAACTGTTGTTTTTGTTGACGTCAATATTGACTTTAACATTAAAATCAAAGTTGTAATAATCCGTTTTACCGGAGCTTCCTTCCCTGTCGTTGAGGAGATTTCTGACGGAGCCAATCCATAAATCCGCATACGTCCTTCTGGCGTGTATAAAATAAGATGCTTTATTTTTGATCAAAGGTCCTTCCAGGCCTGCCTTGACGGTAAAAAGACCTACATTTAAATCACCGTGATGTCTTTGTTTGTCTCCATCTTTTGTCCTCACATCAAGAATGGAAGAAGTACAACCTCCGTATCTGGAAGGAAACTCACTTTTATAAAGTCTTGCAGACTTGATCGCCTGGCTGTTGAAAACAGAAAACAGACCCAACGCATGGGTCGGATTATAGATGGGAACACCATCCAGAAGGATCTGATTCTGGTCCTGACTTCCACCCCTGACATACATACCGCCAAATCCATCAGCCCCGGTCAAAACCCCAGAATTTGTAAACAGATACCTGAGAATATCATCTTCACCGCCAAGAGAAATACTTCGTTCCATTTCATCTATCATCAGCTGCTCAGGTTTGTAAAAATCTATGTGTTTGTCCGTGACGGGCAAATCCCTGATCACGACCTGATCCAGGACAACCTGGTCGCTTTTCTCAAGTGGAATGTCCAATCGAATATCCCTGTTCAGTCTGAAAGTCTTTTCAAATTTGCCATAACCCAGGTAAGAGCATACCAGATGAACTTCACCCCGTTTCAGGTTGATGGAGTAAAATCCGTGCTCATTGGCAGATACGCCTTGTTTGAAATTCGAAAGATAAACATCAGCAAACAGAATTCTCTCTCCGCTCTGAGCATCATAAACATATCCGCTGACAGTGAATCTGGCTTTATCGTAGATCTCCCAACGATAGATCACCACGGTTCCTTCAAGATCTTCAAAAACCAGGCCTGTACCGGAAAGGATGTACTCCAGGCTTTCCCTGAGACTGGCTTTCCTGACATTGATGTTAACTTTTTTTGGTGGGATATCATCTTTAGAAAAAGCGAAATTGGTTTTGGTCAGCCGGGCAATATCCTGTAATACGTCAACCAGGGGTTTCTGGTAAGCCATATAGTCAACTGCCGGAGCATCCAGGTCAATTTGGGCACCAGCTGACAAATATCCTAAAACCAATAATAAAATGAACAGAAATCTCTTCATATACGTCTGCATCCATGCATTTGCACAAGGGAAATCTGTAAACCGACACGATAAATCAGTTCAATCCACGATTAGCCCGAACAAAAATAATCACTTATTGAATTAATTGGATATGAATGCAAAACAAATATATGAATTTTTCGCAGATCAGAAGCAGGGCTCTCCCGATACACGATAACGGGTTTCAGCAATTTTATCGATATCCAGATTATATACTTTCTTGACTGCCTCGATATAAGCGCTGAGCCTGGGGTTGTCCTGCTGGTGGATAAAAGAAGTGAAACCTTTCATTTTACTGATCTCCGGACAGTCTATTTCAAAATTGACATTGTAAAATCTGGCCAGTTTATCGAATACCTGCTGGAGACTCGCATTTTCAAAGACCAGATATTCATTGACCCAGTCAGAACTGATCTGATTGAGCGAATCAGGAATAATGATGCTGTCTTGAGCCAGATCCAAAATGATCGCAGCCTGATCCTGAAATGTGAATTCGGTTGATTTCCCGCTGACCTTAACTTTACCTTCGAGCAGTTTAAGGTGACCTTTACCATTGGCGCCGGAACTCAGGTAAAATTGTGTACCGAGTACTTCTACCTGACCATGCTCCAGGATGATCCGGAAAGGTTTTGCCTTATCCGGGGCAACCTTCGTGAAAATATCTCCACTTAAAAATATCTTTCTGTCATCCTTGTTAAATCTTTCGTCCAGGCTTATCCTTGTACCTGGCTTGAACCAGATCTGTGTACCGTCAGGCAAATTGAGCTGTTCGACCTGTCTTGTTTCTTTAAATTCTGCGGTCAGCTCCCTGCCTTCCATAAACGATGGAAGGTCACTGCGGCCATGATTGAAATAGAAAAATGCACCAATGATCAGAATTATTCCGGCGGCAACAGCAGTCCATTGATACAAGCGCCTGATGCTGAACTGAGCAAACTGTTTGGAAGGCAATACGGGTGATTTCTCCTCAGCAGCTATAAGTGAAAAAAAAATTGCTTTGGCTTTATTCAGATCAGGATTTGTAACAGGTTGAAAATCTGCGCTTTGCTTCCAAACAGAGTTCAATTGCTCAATTAAGATCTGATTGGCAGGATCCAGCCGGATCCAGTCATCCAGTTCACATTGCTCTTCTGCAGACAATTGTCCTGAAAAGCTTTTGTGCGCAAGCAATATGTATTTATCTTCCAACATCATTCCTATTCACCCATAAGACACAGAATAATGAATTCACCCTAAGTTATTGGTCTGTTATTTTTTTAATTCATCCATTTTATTTCTAAGCAATTTTAATGCCTTAGTGATGTGATGCTCTACTGTTTTTACAGAAATATCCAGATTTTCGGAAATTTTTTGATAATTCATGTCTTCAAACCGGCTTAAACCAAAAACTATTCTGCATTTCAGTGGTAAAGCATTGATCGCATCATTGAGCAATTGTTCAGTTTCATCTGCTTCTATTTGCATTTGAAGTTCACAATCCGAGTCGATTTCCAGTTCATCCACATGCATGTAATGAGGAATTCTCGAATTCGACCTGATGTGATTCATACATCTGTTGATGGCAGCTTTTCGGAGGTACATGCGCAACGACGTCTGAATATCGAGCAACTGATGTTTCCTCCAAATCTCAATGAACACGTTTTGCACGATATCCTGCACGTCGTCATCCACCGGCAATATCCTGTAAACCGTATCATATAAATATTTGTAGTACTCATCATACAATTTTGCCATTGCCTGGTGAGGATTTTGTTCAAATAATGCTATGATATGACTTTCTTTAGGATCCAATGTAAAAAAAATACACAGTCTTATTTGATGATCTCTGTTTTTTGACCAAAATAGTGAACAAACTGATGCATTTGTTCGGCCATCTCCCGGTTATTCGTTGCTCTCATATACAGATTTGCCAGTGAATGCAGGGATTGGTAGACAAATCTATCCATTTCAATGACCTGCATTTTGGTCGTCCAAAGATCGATTTCCAGTGTGTCACGGGATTTAGCATCAAACAAAGACAGAAAAAAAGCTTTAACTTCGTCATTTTGCTGGCCTTCCGGGTTTTTCCCTGATGCAGACCAGGTGATCCTGGAGGGCATTTTTTTATCGTCAAGTTCAATCTCGAGCGTTATATAATCCTTATTCCCCCTGTTTTTCATTTTTTTATTTTAAAAGCGTACAAAAATAATGAATTTAATGAGGTCAGTAAAAAATTCCGGATTAAGTTATTGAAAATTTAATGAATAAGCAGTATTTGTCTGTTGATAACAGTAAGCATAAATTAATACCTTATTGTATAATTTAAAAATAAATGTATTTTTGCATCTCAAAAAACAGATATCATGAGTAAAGAAAAAGCATGCCTGATCTGCCAGGTAACTGAAGAACAAATGCCATTGTTGAATTTTGATTTCAAGGGTCAGCAATATCACATCTGTTCACAACATATTCCGGTTTTAATTCATCAGGCCCATAAATTGTCCAGTTTACTCCCAGGGCTTGAAGATGTGGATGAGACGGATGCATTCAACTGATCTTGATTTTCAGTAACTTCCAGTACCATCCAGGCAATAAGAAACAGCAGCCAAATCCATGACTGCTGTTTTTTTTCGGATAACAATCCATTCAATAGACGGATCCCTCCACTGTTTATTTTTCAACAATATGGAATGTGATCACTTCATTCCGCCCATCATACTGCCCATACTCTCCATAAACTCATCATAAGTCATGGTTTTGTATCCTTTGGTATTGACATTGAAAACGGTTTTATCGAAATCTTTTTTAAATTCTGTTGCTTCCATGACCATAGTGAACTGTCCTTGCACAGAAACCTCAAAAGCCAGCGGAAATCCCTGCAGCATGTCGGATTGCATTCCCTGCGCTACCTGGGCATTGGATTTGATCTTTTCAGTCACCCAAAGCGTCATGGCCACCTCTTCAGAACCTTTAACGATCATTTCAGCTTTATGACAGGTGTAACCGAGAATATCTCTCTTTTGATCCTTAAAATATTTGATTTTGATGTCGTTGGATTCGTTTTGACCAGCCTGCATTTTATCCAATTCTTCTTTTGTGAGGTCCAGTTTTATTTTTTGTCCCATCATGCTGAGCAGGTATAAATTGTTCTGACTCTGCTCGTCCACCAATATGGTTGTTTTGGACATACCGCCCATCATACTCATCATGGTCAATGACTTCTGGGGCAAAAAATAAACTTCAGTAAAACTGTTTTTAAACATTCCTGCCATTGCTGCCAGATCCGGGTTGTCTGACTTCACATCCTTCACTTCCATCCTGATGAATCCTTTGTCGGTGACAGCTTGAGCCATGACTGCAGATTGAAACAATAAAAGACTCATCACCAGGGAGATACCAATAATTCTCAACATAATAATTTGTTTTATTAATAAAAAAGTGTTTACAATTTGATTTAACTTCAAATGAACAATAATTGTTACTTTAAAATTGTATTTTTTAGTTTATTCATGAGATTTAATATGTTTACCGGATCATTGTTTTCTTCCTTCCGGCACGATCTTAAAATGTCCAATCATCGATGTATTTGATAAAAACTTTTGCTGTATTGAATGCATCAGTGAATGCAGAATGTTCATTCCCTTCAAATTCAAATCCTTCTTCTTCCACAACAAACCTCAGATTGGATTTTACTTTTACCCGTGCAATATTGACATACTGCGCCCGGATATCGATAAATGGTTCAAGCCAGTCTGTTTCCAGTTTGTGCAAGCGGCAGTCATTCCACAAAAATCCCTTATCGTTATTGCCCCAGGAAGCAAGGACATAATCATCTTCT
This sequence comes from uncultured Saprospiraceae bacterium, assembly GCA_964594045.1. Classification (GTDB taxonomy): domain Bacteria; phylum Bacteroidota; class Bacteroidia; order Chitinophagales; family Saprospiraceae; genus UBA2365. The sequence continues at coordinate 38,068 of CAZQKR010000035.1, forward strand.
TCCTCGGTGATCCATTGTCTGAACTGTTCACAAACCTGATCAAAGGTTTGTGCAGAATTCAGCTGATTTTGTTTGATCCCGGTCAATTTTGAGCAAAAGCCTGATATTTTCGGGTTGACGACGGGTTTGACCAGACTGGAAAAACGTCCCAAAACCTCACCGATTTCATTGATCTTGATGGCTCCGATCTCAATGATCTCATTGATGCCTTTCGGAGGTCTGCCCATCCAGCAAGTTGCTTCCAGATCTAACACTATATAAACCAAATCGAACTCATTTCCTGGTTAGTAATTATTTTATGACCTCCTCAAAACCAAACCCTTTGAGTCTGTTGGCATAGTAATACAGCAGTTTGATATCTCTGCAAAGGAGCACATCGTTTTTGTTCCATTTCAGTGGCTTTTTCAGGTGGAATACACCCAGCTTCCTAACACCTGCATGGATGAGCTCCTCAGTGGTTAAAAGCAGATCATCATCCACATAGATCATCTGATTGGATGCCATGGCGTTCAGATGTGCATGCAATTTGATCCCAGCAGGCAGGATTTCATCCATACTCAGCTCAAATTCAGTCAGCCCTGTCGAAATCAAAGAGAATACCGAATCACTCGCATGCTTTTTCTTGAGCATCTGATAAGCCAGATAAGCCATAAAATGACTGCTGAGCACGACGCTGTGTTTCTGGTAGGATGCTGCAACTGCTTCTCCGAGCCTTTTGGCATAAACACTTTCCCTCTGAAAATCAGGCTTGAACTCACCTTCCAGTTTAAAGTAATCGCAGATCTCCAAGGGTTTTCCTTCCTGATCGACGCTGATGCCTCCCGGACCAATTTCATTGCCCATGACATCCAGAGGTTTGCCAATTGAAAGGACAAAATCCGAGCTTCGTGTAAAAATACCGTAAGCATATTTTATCAATTGCAGGAATGAAATGCCGTTACTTCTTTTTTTGTTCGTAAACTTCTCCTTTCCCGTTTTTGCCAGATGGTCAACGATCAGGGGATGTGCTTCCAGGACAAAATGATAATTGAGCACCACCGGAACGACAAAAATCTTATGATCAATGCTTTTTTCACAATTGCTTTTTTGAGCCTGGATCAGGGCGCTCAATAAACCCAGTTTGAGATTTTGTTCAATTTTTCCATCCCTCACCCTGCCTCCTGCCGGAAAAAAGAGATTGTTGACATTTTTCTGTACAGATAGCTTTAAAAATGTAAAAAGGGTCTCATGATAGATTGCATTTTTTTTCCTCCTGTCCAGTTTGTAGGCACCCAGTCTGTTCATATAATATGCGAGTATCTCATAATTGTACAAATTCAATCCGGCTCCATAGGAAAAAGCAGGTAAGCCCATGATGTGCCCAAGTATGAATCCGACAAGGATGGAATCCAGGTTGCTTTGGTGAGTTGGTACCACGACAACTGTTCCGTGATTGAACAAAGTCCTCACTTCCTCCACATAACCTTTCAATCGTAGTTTCTTATACAGTCCATCTCTTCTGAACATTAAATTAAATACTGATCCTTTTAGCCATGAACCGAATATTCTGTTGAAAAACCAGGTTAAAAACCGGTCTGCGAAAGCGTAAGTATCGGGTTTGAAATCGCCTGTAATTTCCTCGCTGTATCTGTTTACTATTTTCCTGAGCAAAGCTTCACATTGTTCATCCGAAGTGCAATCGCTACCGGAAGTCAGTTGAAGATGCATGTTGGTCCAAAAAGTCTTTTCGGTTACGGGATCCACTTTCCAGGGAGTTAAAGAAACCCTTTTGTTTTCAATATAAGCGCATTGTGCCATTAATTCCTTGATCCGGCCCCGGTTTTTCTCCATTAATGACTCAAAAGCCATCTGCTTCAGCTCCTGTTTGAATTCATCAACTTCCATGGCTACCTTATATACTGGCCAATCCTTCATTTGAGGGATGATGGGAGGAAATGGTCTACTCATGATTCAGGTCAATTAATTTATTTATTTGATCAATATAATCCAGCAATTCCTGCTTACCCTGTTTTTTTTGAGAGGAGGTGATGAATTGGGGTGGCAGCTCTTCCCAATATTCCAGCAGTCCTTTACGGATATCGTTCAGATGCCTTTCCGCTATGCTCCTTTTAAGGCCATCCACTTTGGTAAAGACAATTGAAAAAGCAATCTCACGGGACGCCAGCCAGGTCATGAATTCCACATCAATTTTTTGCAACGGGATCCTGGAATCCAGCAATACAAACGTATTCAACAGGTTTTTCCTGGATTCCAGGTAGTTATAGATCATCTTCTTCCAGGATTCCCTGTTTTTTCTGGAAGTTTGTGCATATCCGTAACCTGGCAGGTCTACCATGCACCATGATTCGTCAGCAATATAAATATTGATGGTCTGGGTTTTTCCCGGTTTATTGGATGTCCTGGCAATTGATTCCCTGCCTGCCAGAAAATTTATGAGGGATGACTTCCCGACATTAGACCGACCGATAAAAGCATATTCATTGAAATCATGTGATGGGCAATCTGCGACATCCGCAAAACTCCCGACAAACCTGATTTCATTTATCTGATGATCCATTATCTCAATTGCAGCAGCAAGTTTTATATTATAAATAAAATTAATACTTAAAATTATGTTAATACATGTGTTCTATGCAACATTGGCCTGATTTTAGCAGTCTAATATACATAATTTTCTTAAAGGACAAATGGAATATTCAATCATAAACCTTCATTGCTGAATCATGTTAAAGCTAACATTGTTTATAAAGTTTCCGATTTGCCAAATGAATTCCATTTCCGGTTGAATAAAAGCAGGATCTTGTGGATCATTTTTCACCGGAAAATTAGAAACGTCACGGGATAATAAACCGGATTTACCGGTAAGTGAAAATTTTTGCAAAGTTATCAATAATCCTTGGAATGAAAAGAATTCCAAAATCTAAATAACTAAACTGTCTTATTTTGTATCTTAATGCCAGAGGTGAACTGGAGGCAATGGCTAAAAATTTTAACTAAAAGTCTTTATTCGACCTCATTCTCTAAAAGTTTTAAAGCGTACAAACAAATAATTTGAATTGAATAATTACTCCGACCTGTTAATTAATAATGCGAATCAAGGGTTGAAAAAAAGCTCCAAAAATCCTTTATTTGGCCTCAATCCTAAAGGAAGATAAAGGATTTTCTCGCTTTCATCCTTTAGGATCGAGGCAAAAAAGTGAGAAAATCCTGCTTATCTGCAGAATTAACTTTAACCCTTGATTCGCATTAATAAATATCAACAGGCAAACAATTAAATTAATAGCCTCAAAAAAAATTAAAATGAAAAATTTAATCATTATTGCAGGTTTAATCCTGTCCTTCCATTCATTTTCCAACGCACAGGTTCAGGCGGGACTCAAAATCGGAGCATCATCCTTCTTATTACCTGAACAGCTGATCCATATGGACAATGAAGAAATCAAGGTTACCCTGAAAAACGGATATTACGGGTTGAATGGCGGCATTTATGTCAGAATTGGCAGCGGTTTATTTGCCCTGCAGCCTGAACTCATGTTCAACTCCAATTCCGTGGCCTTTGTTTTGGAAGACTTGACCAGCGGTTCAGGGATAAAAGAGATCATAGAAGAGAGGTACTATCATCTGGATCTGCCCGTGATGTTTGTTTTCAAACCCTCCATTTTCAGATTATATGGCGGTCCCGTCGGACACTATTCAATCCAGGGAATGGACGAGATCAGCAACTGGTCCGGATGGAAAAATGTTTTAAACCATATGTCTATAGGTTATCAGGCGGGAGGCGGCATTCAGTTCAACGGCGTATCACTTGATCTTCGATATGAAGGCCGGATCCTTTCATCTGACAATATGATCACTATAGACGGAAAGGATTTTGAGTTGTCGAAAAACCCTTCAAGGCTTCTGCTGACTATCGGGTTTAAAATATTTTAACTGGTCAAGGATGCTCTACATGTCTGCATGTAATTCTTTGGGTTATTGCATGCAGATTTTTTTTGCCGGCAGACCATCTGAAATTAAACTGTCCTTAAAATCCTCAGATGACTACTTTCGCATGCCTATTTTGAAATTGGTAGAATATATCCTATATTGTCGGGTATTTGTAAACTTAAAATCAATCAAGCGCGTTTTTATTAAAAATTTTAGTACTGAAAAGTGACAGGATTACGGATTTTGAAGATCATCGCACTTAGCTTTTCACTGACAATATTGTCAGGTCTGTTCAATTTTGGATCTGCTCAAAGGTCCGGGCTTGACTTGCTTCAACATAAATCCAGGGTGGATATACCATTTGAAATGCACAATGGATTGATATTGATCAAATTAAAGATGAACGGGGTCAATCTGAACTTTCTGTACGATACCGGCGCTGAAAACACCATTTTGTTTAAAAGAGAAATTGCCGTTGTACTTGGCATGAAATCATCAAGACGAATCAAATTGGTGGGTTCAAGTCTGACAGATTTTGTTTATGGTTATGTCGTACACAATGTGCACTTTCAGTTTCAGCCAAATGTTTCCCGGCTGGAAAATATCATAGTGCTGGAAGAAAATATATTTGATCTTCAGCAAATCTTAGGGCTTCATGTGGATGGTCTGATCGGAGGAAGTTTTTTCAGGAACACCGGTGTAAAAATAGATTATCACAATCAGGTCATTTCGGTTTATCACCCGGCTAAAAATCGCATGAACCTGGATTCCTATACTGAAATACCTGTTATTTTCAACGATCACAAACCTTATATTTCTGCAGTTCTGGAAAAGTATGACAGGACAGTTCAGAACATCCGTCTGCTGGTTGATACCGGTAGTTCAATTCCATTGATCCTCCACGCCAATGTGGATTCTTCCCTGATCACTCCGGACCATTTGATCAAAGGACATATCGGAATAGGCATTAGCGGTGCATTGATCGGAACCATCGGCATTGTGAAAAAGATCGGATTTTCGGATTTCAGTTTTGAAGAAGTGATCACCAGTCTTCAGGATTTTGAATATCTCTCACTTGAAGATGCCACCAAATCGCGGCATGGCATCATTGGCAATGACATGCTCAACAGATTTACGGTCTATATTGACTACTCCCGAAGTCAACTTTTTCTCAAGCCCGGGAAAAAATACAACAAATCATTTGTTTATGACAAAAGCGGCCTGATCATTTCTGCTGTTGGCCTCGACTTCAATCAGTACTTCGTACAGGCCATAGTTCCAGGTTCAGCTGCTGAAAAGGCAGGTTTACTGGCTGGTGATGAGATCCTATCGGTCAATCGTATTTCCGTTTCATTCCTGTCGCTAAATCAGATCCAGCGCATCCTTAAACGGGATGGTGGCACTCGTGTTCGCATAAAAATCTCGAGGCAGGGTAAAACACAGGTATTTGATTTCCTCCTGGAAGATATGTTGTTAAAAACACTACTGTAGAGGATCCGGTTGTTTTCAAGCATAATCTTGTTATCGGTATGCTTATGTAAAAGATACAAATCGTATTCTGAAAGTTCGTCAATAAGTAAATTATTGAATAATATTTGTTGAACACAAACACAAATGTCAATCAAATAATAAAATATTGAGTCTGCTCCGAAAAGTCCAATTTGTTGATTTTCAATCGTTTTTTGCCCCAAACCCTAAAGGGAAACGATTGAAAATCAACAAATTAAAAGTCCCCTTTTAGGCTTGTACTGACTGAAAACGTCAGTGGGGATTTAGGGGGCAAAGACTTTTCGGAGAAGACTCAATATTGAGTTGAGCTGACAGTCTTTTGCACACTGATCAGTTATTGGCTGATTTTACCCAAATCAAAACTGACTTTACCAGGCTGGATTTCTGATTAAGGCTAAAAGGATTTTGTGATCATGTAAAGGATAAAATCATACTAATACTTTGAATTTCAAAGAAATACTGGTAAAAATTAGTATGAAAAAAACATTTCTTCAAATCCTCCTGACTTGTCCGCATAGAAAAATCAAGTAAGTGATACAATTGATTATCAATTA
>CAZQKR010000036.1:0-43807 GCA_964594045.1 uncultured Saprospiraceae bacterium
ATTACTGGGACAATAAACAAGACAGGCCGGTTAATATCGGCCTGTCTTGTTTTATGAAATACATATAACAATGAATTAGTTGTCGCTCGCATTAAATCGTAAAAACTCATAATGCAACTTTTATTTATCGGGTTTACCGAAAACTAATATTTTAATGATTTTCGGAAGCATATCAGTTTTAATATCATGGCTTTGTATAAAGCTATAAACATTTAAAAAGAGAAATACTTTATTTTATATTTGAAAATTGAATCAAGTACATCGAATAGTTGGATGAAATGTTTAATATAAAATTTGATCATCGCAAAGATTTGAATATTAAGCGGATAAGATACGTTCTGAATTTTATCGAAGAGCATCCTTTATCCCGGAACCTGATTAAGTTTTCAATGGAAGATTGCAATAGCTTCATCCGTTTGAATTATGGTGTAGCCGGAGAAACTGGTTTTTTTATGCCTGCTGATCATTATCTTTTTGCTCATGACGTTCCTGAGCCCGTTTTGTTGGTTGCCTGTACCTATGAATTTGAAAATAAAATAGTATTTGGTATTGGTACAAAAAAAGCAGCAGAGAAAAGAACCTTTTGTATTGATGGTAATTTTGGATTCGATTTATTGGAAACTCTTTTTTTCCATATCAGCCGGATTGAAGAAATATGGGATGAGGATAGAGAAGAAAATGGTTTTGGGACTTCTTTGGAACAGAATATGTTTTTAATCCGGGAAAAACTGAATGAAATTCCTGTTGTAGATGAGTTGGTTTTTGCTTTCCTGAAGGCGTTGGGTTTTGAGGTAAAGAATATACCTGCAAGCTATTTTTTAACACATGACATTGATAAGATTTTCAAGTACAATAACTTAATTGACGGCATTAAAACCTTTTTATGGCCAATAATTTACCGTCAAAGCCTGATTGAAGCCATGAACAATTTTATTGCCTTCCTGTCCGTAAAGATGGGTAAAGCCAAAGACCCGTATGATACATACAGTTTTCTGTTAAGAGGAGAACAGGTGTGGAAGGAAAAGATCATCTTTTTCATGGCAGGAGGCAAAACCAGGTATGATTTGTTTGACGCTGACTATAAAAAATCGCTGACTCATATTATTGACATCTCCCGTAAATTGAATTATACTTTAGGTATTCATCCCAGCTACAACGCCGGATCAGACAGTGAAATGCTGGAGGATGAGTTCAATTTCCTGAGTCAGAATACAGGTGGTAAGATTTCTACATCCCGCCAACATTGGTTAAGATTTTTACACAAGACAACACCTGAAATTCTTGAAAAATTGAATATTACGACCGATCACTCTCTGGGGTACAGAAAACATATTGGTTTTCGGTGCGGCACAGGTTTTGCTTATGCTTTGTATAATTTCAGGGAAGAAAGACCATATAATTTCAAATGTCAACCCCTGATCGTCATGGACAGTTCACTCATTCATTTCTGCAAGGGAGATATAGACCTTTTTAATAAGAAACTAAGGTCTTTGGTATATTCCAACCGGTATAATACCTGCATAAGTTTTAATTTTCATAACAGCACTTTTGACTATACCTTTTCAAACAGAAAAAAACTTAAAGACGTATATTTGAGAATGATCAGGTATATTGAATCATTGAGATGAATTGGGTGGCCCAGGGTGAAAGGATTTTAAGGCTTGTGATTAAAATTTGTATAAACTGGGATTATTATAGTAATATTTGTATTTTCACTTCAATAAAGTTTGGAATGGCATGCGCAAATTACATTGAACATAAATATGTATAATTTTTATATATACTTCTTATAAAAACCCAAAAATTTACAAAAATGTTAGGATCAAAAAAAAGTAGTAACGCTGAAACGAGTAAACCCCTTCCTTCAGGACAACTGACCAATAGTATAGTATTGGATACCATTTTCGAGGGAAAAGTTACGACGAATTATGATATCAGAGTGGATGGTTCAATCAAAGGAAATCTGGTAAGTAAAGGGAAAGTGATCATTGGGGAAAATGGAAAAATTGAAGGAGAGATCAAATGTGAGAATGCGATCATTGAAGGTGTATTTTCAGGTAATATTCATGTGGATAACCTGTTGATCGTGCTTGCCACGGCAAAAATAGACGGAGACGTTTTTACAGAAAAATTGCAGGTGGAACCTGGTGCAATTTTCAATGTCAAGTGTATCATGGGTGGTCAGCAGTTGAAAGTGAATAAAGAAAAGCAGGCTGATGCTACGGCCTGATGAATTGATATATTAATGAAAAAATTTTAAGCCCTCGCCTATTGCGCGTTTTGGATTAGTGGGAAGAAAAAGGAAGCACCGAAGTTTGAATTTACTGGCCAGGTATTCGGGCATGGCCATGGAGTTGTTTGTGCTATTGATGATTTTATTTTTCCTGGGTAAAAAAATAGATCATTATCTGAAATTTTCAAAACCTGTTTTCGCTGTCACAGCGATGGTTTTTGGGTTGACTGGCTATCTGATCAAAGTATATCGTGACAGCAATAATGAATCTTCAAAGACATGAAGGATAAAACTTTCTATTTAAGCTTGTCAATTGTTACGGTAATACTTGCTTTGGGGGCCGGCTATGTGCACAATTTCGAGTCAATCGGTCACCATTTGGGTTTTTCGATAGTTGGGTTGGCTGTTTTGGTGGTCTATAATATCATGGCTTTTCATATCGGGAAAATTTTGGTCAAAAGCAGCAGGAAGAATTTATTCATCAATTTTATCATGGGCAATATCCTGTTCAAAATTATCCTGGTGATGTTATTTATTTTAGGGTACGTCAAACTTTTTGTACCGGAGGAAAAACTGTTTTTATTACCCTTTGTGGGAATTTACCTGGTTTATGCAGCCTTTGAAACATTTTTTCTGTATCAGATGGTTAATTTAAAACAAAACAAGAATGAGCAAATTTGATGTTTTAACAGATGACGGATTGAATTTTGAAATTTCATCAACTGATCTTGATGAATTGGATGTGGTCAGAAATCAGGATGGAACGTATAGTTTAATTGACCAAAACAGATCCTATCATATTGAGATCATCAAGTCAGATTATCTGAATAAAAAGTATGTGCTAAAAGTTAATGATAAGGAGATCGGGCTCAGGCTTAAAAACGAGTTGGATATTCAGATCGAACAAATGGGATATATCGACAAAGCCGGCACTTCAGGCGGAAGTATTTACTCACCGATGCCTGGCTTGGTGGTTAAAATTTTTGTTGCAAAAGGTGATGAGGTGGAAAAAGGGCAGGCGATCATGGTTTTGGAAGCGATGAAAATGGAGAATATCATCAAATCACCTGTCAATGGAACGGTTCGGGAATTATTTGTTTCACAAGGTGATTCTGTTTCCAGAAAGCAGATGCTTGTTGAAATTGTGTAAAGATTTAAAATAGAGTTAGATTGTGTGATTAACGGATAAAAGCATTAATTTCGTAAAAAATATTAACATGGCAGAGAATAAAGCAAAATTGACCGACTGGGTTTTTCTATTCATTTCCTTAGCATTAATGACTCTATTATTGATATTTGCCGCTGAATGGTTTTGGGTTATGCTTCCCTTTGCCGGTTTATTTGCCGTGCGGTCGTTAAATGTGATTTAAGATTCCGCGTTCTCAGAATTTCCGGAAATTATTTATTTTTTTCAAATTCTTTATTCTGGTTATGAGTTTACTTACCATTGGAACTTTGGCATTTGATTCCATTCATACACCTTTTGGCAAAATGGAAAAGGTATTGGGTGGTTCATGTACTTATGTAAGTTATGCTGCATCTTATTTTACCGATCATATCAATCTGGTTTCAATAGTCGGAGGAGATTTTCCACAGGAGGAACTGGATAATCTTAAGCGTATCGGGGTCAACCTGGACGGTCTGGAAATCAAAAAAGACGGTAAAACATTCTTTTGGGAAGGGAAATATCACCTGAATATGATCTCCAGGGATACGCTGGCTACAGACCTCAATGTTCTTGATGACTTCAACCCTGTACTTCCTGATTCGTTCAAAGGTTCAGATTTTGTCATGCTGGGCAATCTCACTCCATCACTTCAGGAGCAGGTTTTGGATCAACTCACCAATCCGGACGTGTTTGTTGCCCTGGATACCATGAATTTCTGGATGGATATCGCCATGGATAAACTTCTGGAAGTCATCCACCGGGTGGATTTACTGGTGATCAACGATGAGGAAGCCAGACAATTGAGCGGCGAATTTTCATTGACCAGGGCAGCTGAAAGCATTTTAAAATTGGGTCCTGCCTATTTGATCATAAAAAAGGGAGAGCATGGTTCACTTTTATTTCATAAAGATAAAGTCTTTTTTGCTCCGGGCTTACCGCTGGCGGAAGTTAAAGACCCTACTGGTGCAGGAGATACATTTGCCGGAGGTTTAATGGGATATATCACAAAAACCGGAGACGTCAGTTTTGATAATATGAAAAGAGCCATCATTTACGGTTCAGCTATGGCATCCTTTTGCGTGCAGGAGTTTAGCCTGCAGGGCATCAAGCACCTGAATGCCGAGTTGATTGATAAAAGAGTACGTAGCTTTTCTGAAATAGTAGAGTTCAGCCTGATTTAGGTTTTTGACTAGATTAGCCCGGTCAATTCACACTTTTTACTTCTTTCGAGGGTTTAGTTTTTGAAGTTTAACCACTTTGATCCTGTTCATAATTATTGCTGCAAATTACTTTCAGGTTATGGTTTCACTTCTTCAATATACCGGAATATGATGGACTTTACCATAGTGCTTCTTCCAAGATTGTGTATCAAATAGCAGATACTTTTTGTAGGGACAACAGGGCCATGCCGGTTTTGCTTTATGGTGACTATTCAATAAATCTTATATTCCGTTTTGAACTTTTAAAAATCATTCCTGTTATTCAGTTATCATATTATTATTTATTGTTGAAAATAGTATTTTGATAAATAAAATATTATATATTTGAAAATATATTTATAATTGTTTTTTACAGTTTTTAACGCTAAAATGCAAATAATTTACATTTTAAAACACAGGAAAAATTTGTGAAAAAGCAATAATTTTTTATGGTGTTCAATATTCAAATTTTTTTAAAAAAAACATATAAAAATATTTAATTTATTATAATATATCATATAATTTTACACTTCCAAAGGCCGGTTAGCCATTCTGATAATATTTACATAGTTTTTCTTACTGCGATCATATGAGTGAAAATCAACAATTTATTAAATCTAAAACCACAAGTCCCAAGAACGGGATTCACCTTATAAAATACAGTTACGAGGAAGCGCTTGAAGCTTCCGTTAAGTATTTCAATGGTGATGAACTGGCAGCCAGTGTTTTTGTAAATAAATATGCATTGAAGGACTCACAGGGGAATATTTATGAGAGTACCCCTGACGAAATGCACAGAAGAATTGCCAGAGAATTGGCTCGTGTTGAGCAAAAATATCCTTTTCCTTTATTGGAGGATGAGATTTTTGAATTGTTGAAAGAGTTTAAATATCTGATTCCGCAGGGTGGACCCATGTCGGGGATTGGCAACGATTTTCAGATATCCAGCTTATCCAATTGCTTTGTGATAGGGAACGAAGCTGATTCTTACGGCGGTATAATGAAGCTGGATGAAGAGCAGGCCCAGTTAATGAAAAGAAGGGGTGGCGTTGGACATGACCTTTCTCATATCCGGCCGAAAGGATCACCGGTTAAAAATAGTGCATTGACATCTACCGGAATAGTTCCCTTTATGCAGCGCTTTTCAAACAGCACCAGGGAAGTTGCCCAGGACGGCAGAAGGGGAGCCCTGATGCTCACAGTTTCTTCAAAACATCCTGACGCTGAGGACTTCATTGATGCAAAAATGGATCTGGGCAAGATCACTGGAGCCAATATCTCCGTCAAGATCGATGATGACTTCATGAAGGCTGTGACCATGAAAAGACCTTACTATCAACAATTTCCGATTGACGGTAAAGATCCTAAGATGGTTCAGGAGATCGATGCTTCAAAAATATGGAATAAACTGGTCTACAATGCATGGAAATCTGCTGAGCCCGGGATACTATTCTGGGATACAGTGATCAGGGAGTCAGTTCCCGATTGTTATGCAGATCTCGGATTTAAAACGGTTTCAACCAATCCATGCGGAGAGATCCCATTGACCCCTTACGACAGTTGCCGGTTGCTGGCCATCAATTTATACAGTTATGTAGAAAACCCGTTCAGAAGTAACGCCCAATTCAATTTCAATTTATTTGCCGAGCATTCAAGGCTCGCGCAGCGATTGATGGATGATATCATCGATCTTGAACTGGAACAAATTGATAAGATCATTGAAAAAATACAACAGGATCCTGAAGCCAACGATATCAGGAGGACTGAACTTGAATTGTGGGAAAAAATAAAGGATAAAGCGGTCAAAGGCAGGAGAACGGGAATTGGCATTACTGCCGAAGGAGATATGCTTGCAGCACTGGGTTACCGGTATGGCACCAATGAAGCCATTTCCTTCTCAATTGATGTGCACAAAACACTGGCAGTGAATGTATATAAATCTTCTGCAACGTTGGCAGGTGAACGAGGTGCTTTTCCTGTTTTCGATATGAAAAGAGAAAAAAGCAATCCATTTATTCAAAGATTGTTTGCTGAGGATGCAGAACTCCGGAGTTTGATGGAGAAAAGCGGCCGAAGGAATATCGCATTGCTGACTGTTGCACCTACCGGAAGTACCAGTATTTTAAGCCAGACCACTTCCGGAATTGAACCAGTCTTCCAGGTTTCCTACAGAAGAAGGAAAAAGATCAATCCAAATGATAAGTCAGCAACTGTTTCTTTTGTGGATGTCAGTGGCGACAGTTGGGAAGAGTACAATGTATTTCACCACAAATTTATCACCTGGCTGGAAGAAAATGAATATGATGTGGAAAAGGTAAAAGCCATGAAGGATGAAGAGCTGCAGGAGATCATTCAGATCTCTCCTTTCCACAAAGCCACCGCAAATGATGTTGACTGGGTTCAAAAAGTCAAAATGCAGGGCGAGATACAAAAGTGGGTGGATCATTCCATCAGTGTAACGGTAAATATTCCGAACAGTGCCACCATAGACCTTGTGAATAAATTGTTTTTGACTGCCTGGGAAAGTGGCTGCAAAGGGATCACTATTTACAGGGATGGCTCAAGAGACGGTGTGCTGATCACTGACAAAAAGGATGATGAAGAAACCACACAGGTCTTCCAGACCCACCATTCTCCCAAGCGGCCACGCAAGCTGGATGCTGAAGTAGTACGCTTCATGAACAATAAGGAGAAATGGATCGCGGTAGTCGGTTTACTGGACGGGAAACCTTATGAAATCTTTACGGGTCAGGCCGAAGACACATTTGTACTTCCTCAGGAGATCAATAAGTGCTGGGTGATCAAGGTCAAGGACAACAAGGGTCAGACAAGATATGACTTTCAGTTTGAAGATAAATTCGGATATAAGGTTACTTATGAAGGACTTTCAAGATCCTTTAACGAAGAATACTGGAACTATGCCAAACTCATTTCAGGTGTACTCAGACATGGAATGCCGATGGCCAGCGTTGTCGAACTCATTTCCGGATTGAACCTCAGTGACGAAAATATCAACACATGGAAAAAAGGTGTGGTCAGGGCACTTAAGAAGTTTATTCCGGATGGAACAATAGTCAGTAAGGAGGTTTGCGAGAATTGCGGTGAGAATAGCAGCCTGGTTTATATCGAGGGTTGCCTGACATGTAAATCCTGCGGACATTCCAAATGCGGTTAAACACATAAGTTGGAACATAAAAAAAACCTTTCCAAACGGAAAGGTTTTTTTATGTCATTCAGGTAGTATATTAACCGTGAAGCCATTCTTTTTTTGCAAGTAATTTCTCTTCGGATTCTACATTGTCTTCATCCGGAACACATGCATCAACCGGGCAAACCGCAGCACACTGAGGTTCATCATGGAAACCTTTGCACTCAGTACATTTGTCAGTCACAATATAATAAAACTCATCTGATTTAGCATCATGAGATTCATCTGCATCGGCAGTTGTACCATTGAGCAACGTAATGGTTCCGGAAAGAGAGGTTCCGTCTGAGTAAGCCCAGCTTTCATCCGGTTCATAAATCGCATTGTTTGGGCATTCAGAGATGCAAGCATCGCAACTTATACAATCATCAGTAATTTTGATAGCCATTCTGAAAAAATTTAATTATGAATAAATAGCGTCACAATGTTACGACTATTTCATTTAAGTTTCAAATAAAAAATCAGCCAAATTTTTAATTAATACTCCTTCTAAATTGACGTAAATTCCTGATCAAATTGGAAGCTGATTTGTTTAGATATTCGAGTTTTTATTGATAGCTTTGCATGCTGATTTAAAGCTAATTTATTAATTATTAACGATAATCATGACAGAAAAAAAACTTAAATTGACGGGGGGAACCGTTGACAGTGTAGTTATTCGGTTTGTCGGAGATTCTGGAGACGGGATGCAATTGACCGGGACACAGTTCTCTGATACCTCGGCCATGATGGGAAATGATATTGCAACTTTTCCAAATTATCCGTCTGAGATACGTGCTCCTCAGGGTAGTATTTATGGTGTTTCAGGATTCCAGGTTCAGATTGGTCACGCATCAATTCATACGCCCGGAGACGAAGTGGATGTCCTTGTAGCTATGAACCCGGCCGCTTTGAAAACCAATCTTTCTTCTGTGCCTGTCGGTAAAACCATCATTGTGGATACAGACAATTTTAACAAGAAGAACCTCCAAAAGGCAGAGTATGAGGAAAATCCTTTACTTACCGGAGAATTGAACAATTATGTGGTCATAGAAGCCCCTATTACCAGCCTGACCAGGGAAAGTATTGCAGACACAGGTCTGGACAACAAAGCCATGACAAGGAGCAAAAACATGTTTGCTCTGGGAATGGTATTTTGGATGTTCAGTCGTCCACTTAAATATACAGAAGCTTTTATTGATAAAAAATTTGCGAATAAGCCAGAATTGATTGAAGCCAATAAAAGAGCATTGCGTGCCGGTTTCAATTTTGCTGAAACGATCGAACTGATCTCATCGGCTTATACCATTTTACCGGCAAAGATGAATCCCGGAATCTACAGGATCATCAGCGGAAATACCGCGACTGCCTGGGGATTCCTTGCTGCTTCAGAAAAATCAGGCAGACCGATTTTTCTCGGTTCTTATCCCATTACACCCGCAACCGATATTTTGCAGGAACTTACTGCAAAAAAATATTTTGGAGCGAAAACTTTCCAGGCAGAAGATGAAATTGCCGGAATTTCAACCGCTATTGGCGCGTCATTCACCGGCCATTTAGCCATTACCACAACTTCCGGACCCGGACTGGCTCTTAAAAGCGAAGCTATTGGGCTGGCAGTGATGACTGAATTACCGATTGTCATTGTCGATGTTCAGCGCGGTGGCCCTTCAACGGGTTTGCCTACCAAACCCGAACAATCAGATCTTTTGCAGGCTATGTATGGAAGACATGGCGAAAGCCCTGTTATTGTTGTTGCTGCTAAATCTCCGGCAGATTGTTTCAATATGGCTTTTGAAGCTTCCAGACTGGCCATGGAACATATGACCCCGGTCATATTGCTGACAGACGGTTACATTGCCAATGGGTCAGAACCCTGGAAAATCAAGAAAATGGAAGATTTGCCGGTCATATACCCAAATGACCTCAAAAGCACCAGGGAAGAATGGATGCCTTATAAAAGAGATCCGGAAACCTTGGCAAGGGAATGGGTTATTCCGGGAACGCCGGGCTTTGAACACAGAGTCGGAGGTCTTGAGAAGAAAGACGGTTCAGGAGATGTTAATCAAAGTCCTGAAAACCATCAATTGATGGTAAAACTGAGAGCTGAAAAAATCTCCAGGGTGGAAAATAATATTCCGCTGATGCATGTTGACGGAGCCCAGGAAGGTGACTTGCTGGTAATTGGCTGGGGAGGCACCTACGGAAGTTTATTCACCGCGGTCAATCACCTGTACGAAGGAGGGCACAAAATTGGCTTGATGCATTTTAATTACCTCAATCCAATGCCGAAAAATACCGCTGAGATTTTGAAAAAATTCAAGAAATTCATCATTTGCGAACTGAATATGGGACAACTTCACACTGTGATGAATGGCAAATTCCCTGAGTATGATTACTTTAAATACAATAAAGTGCAGGGCTTGCCATTTACGGTTCTGGAGTTGACCCAGAAGTTTGAACAAATATTAAATAATCAATAAATTAGTATATCATGTCAGAGCAAACCAATCCGGTTTTAACTTTTAAGGATTTTCAAAGCGACCAGGAAGTAAGATGGTGTCCCGGATGTGATGATTATATCATTTTAAGGGCAATGTTGAAAGCATTGCCTGAAATGGGTAAAAAGAAAGAGGATTTTGTCTTTGTTTCAGGTATTGGTTGTTCCTCCAGGTTTCCGTATTATGTGGGAACCTATGGTATCCACGGGATACACGGACGGGCAACAGCAATTGCAACCGGTGTCAAATTGGCCAACCCCAACCTTTCTGTCTGGGTGATGACCGGTGATGGTGATGCCATGGCCATCGGAGGCAACCATTTTATACATCTTATCAGAAGGAACATCGATATTAAAATTGTCATGTTCAACAATGAGATCTATGGCCTGACCAAAGGACAGTTTTCTCCGACTTCACTGATAGGACAAAAAACATACACGTCTCCATACGGGAATATCCAGCCTCCGTTCAATCCGGGTCAACTGACAATTGGTTCTTCAGGGAAGTACTTTGCCAGAATTCCCGGGAATGATCCTAAATATATGGAGGAGCTTTTTGTAAAAGCCGAGCATTTCAAAGGAACTGCATCAATTGAAATATTGCAGAATTGTGTGATCTTCAATGACGGAGCCTTTGAAAATGTTACCAATAAAGAAACTGAGGCGGATGCGCAGTTGCGTATTGAACACGGTAAAAAAATGATCTTTGGAAAGAACAAAGATAAAGGGTTGATATTGAACGGATTCAAACTCGAAGTAGTCACTATTGGCGAAAATGGTATCACCGAGGATGATATTTTGGTTCACGATGCACATGAATTGGATCCTACACTCCACCTGATGCTGGTCAGACTGCAAAACCCTGTTGTGATGGGTGAGATCAGGAGAATTGAAGAACCGTCTTATGACCAGATTTATATAGAAAGAATGGACAGCGTTGCGAAGAAATCTCCCTTTAAAAACCTGGATGAAATGTTTTTCTCCGGAGATACCTACGTTGTAGAATAGTTAGTCAAGGTTTTTTGTAAATACTTTAAAGTGTAATAGACGGCAATCATATTTTGCCGTCTATTATATTTATGATGAGTTGTGTAATTTCTTCAGCCTTGAATGTGATGATCTGATGCCCTACATCCGGTATTAACATAGTTGTCAAAAATCTTGGATTGATGTTTCTTTTGGAAAATTCAAGATTTTTCGGACTGATCACCAGATCCAGTTTTCCATGGATATGATAAACCGGAATTTTCAGAGTATGCCATATAGGTAATATCTCTTTTAATTCGGCTTCATGTTCCAGGTTTTCGAGCGCTCCGACTTTGGTGGCCTCAGGCATGATCTGCCTTGTAGCAGGATTGTTCACCATTTTGGAAGTTGGAAATACACGCTCCAATTCAGGATCGATAGCGGGAGCCAGCATAACGAGCCTGATGTTTTTATCCTGATTTTTACTGGCATAGGTTGCAACTATGGCAGAACCATAGCTATGTCCGACCAGAACAATGGATTTAGAAGGATATTTTGAAATTACATAATCCACAACTTCAGCCTGTTTTTCAATGTCAGTCAGGGCTTCTCCCGGATTGGACATTCCATAGCCTGGCCTGTCAAGGGATATGAAACGTACATTTTTGTTCAGCAAAGCTGTGTCGGACATGATTTCCCTGTAACGCATGGCATTGCTCACAGCGCCATGTAATCCAAATACGAGAATATCAGCATCTTTTGATGTATAGGTTTCGAGATACCTGATGGGTATGTCATAAATGGTATCGTAATGAATTTCAAAATGGATGTTACGTTCACTGAAATAATCATAAATTTTGGGGTCAGGGATCGCAAAAACCTGAGCAATTCCTGAAATAAACAATAACACAGATAATATGTAACTTCTGTTTTGGATCATCACGGGAGTTTTTAAGCAAAAACGTTGGCCAGTTTGAAATGTTGGATGAAAAAACTGATAAATTAACTTAGAGTATGTTTTTTAACGATTGATTAACAATCTATGGTCAGAACCGATTGTGGGGAATTGGGTGAATTCATGACATTTTGATGATGAAAAAACAGGAATGGTCAACTGAAAGGATGAAAAAACTTCTTTATAAGGAATTTGTGACTAAAAATATCAAATGAACGACGAGAAAATATAAGAAGATATTTGGTAATTGTTTAGGTAGAAAGTCTTTTAGTCTTCAGTCTTTTAGCTAATGATTAATACTTGAGTTAAAAATTCATTTTCGAGGGCAAATTTAGTGTCTATTGCACAAAGTACGCGCTCAAATCTAACAGACTAACAGACTAATCAGCTAACCACCTAAATAATTACAATATTTGAACAGGTGGTAAAAAAAAGAGGCTAATTCAGAGGATCAAATCTCATGTTCATTTTGATGAAGTTCTTCAAAAAAACCAGTCTGCCTATTTTTCCTGACTTTGTTCCATTCAAAATATCTTCCGTTCATCGCGATATAGACGCCAGGGCTGAGAGATTGGGCAAATGCAAGCGCACTGCCCAGGTTAAAGAATCCGTCTGAAGAGTTACCGAAGGCAGTTGGTATCAAAGCACCTGTCAGAATAATGGTCTTATCAGTAATATTGGCTTCAGCCAACACCTTGGCTGTTTCAACCATGGTGTCCGTACCATGACTGATCACGATACTTTTAAATTCAGTTTTTTGACAATGATATAAAATGATCTGCCTTTCTGCTTCTGACATGTGAAGGCTGTCAATCATCATGAGTGTTTTAATATCCAAAGGTAAAGTACATCTTCCCCGCTCGAACATTTCAGGGATGTGTGTATTTTTAAAATACAATTCTCCATTGAGAAAATTATATTCCTTGTCGAATGTTCCACCGGTGATAAACACTTGTACCATAACGATATTAGCTATATTGTCAATTAAAATGCGGCCAAAAATACCAATAAATTTGAAGATTATCCCAATTTTGTATCAGGTAGTTTGCTATATATCAAAACACACAGGGTAAAATGATATTCCTACTTTTTTAAAAGAAAAGAGCCCTGGAATTCAGAGATAGTAATGAAGTTGTTAAAAATGTACCTTATTGCTTGCAAACAAATTACTGACGAATACTGACGATGCTTTGCATGTCAGCATCTCCGATACTGACGATGCTTTGCATGTCAGCATTTTGATCACTGACGAAGCAAGCTTGTCAGTATCTTCGATCCAAAAAAGAACTTCGCCCTGACTTTTGCTGGCCTGCCACTTCGTGTTCCTTCCCTGGAATATCCAGGGATATTCACCTTTCAGGACCGGTCAGTCATTTTCAGCTATCAACATAATACTCAAACAACTTCAACTTTTAAAAAAACATCTTTCGATAACTTAGAACCGGTATCCAATACTGAAATACCATCCCTTGGATTTGATGATATCATCAGGATTTTTTTGCAGATCAGTTAATCCAACCGGCCAGGAACCGGAAATACGCCAATCCATGAGCTCCAGTCCAAACCCAAGTTGATAGCCCCATTCCTGATCATTAAAGGAACTCTTGAAGTCGATCGCTTCTCCTCCGTTTTTCCCGGCAAAAGTTTTCAGAAAATAAGGTCCGCCAAAAAAGAAAGTGCTGAATAATCCACCCACATCATCCAGCAGATAAACGTTTAAATTGACCGGTATCATAACTGAATGCCGTCTGAAAGTGCCTGCCGGCGATCTGCTGCCATCACCCAGGTACATGACTTCGGTCTGTAAACCGAAGTTTTTATGAAGTTTCAATTCTGCAGACAGACCGGCACCGTAACTCAAAACATTTTTTGCAGTATAGAACCTTTCAGGAAAACTATGCCAGGAACTACCGCCCAGAGCAAAAATTCCTGTTTCCAGTTTTACTGTTTGCTTACTTTGTTGTTTTACAATTTTGGCAGAAGGTTTTAATTCAGGCATATTTGACATTTCTGATATCAGACTGCTCATATAAGCAGTGACCAGGGCCATGCCTTCATAATCCAGTTTTTCGTGGGTGTCCTGAGGTTTATGATAAGGAGATTTCATGCCGGTATAAACGTGAATTGCCGGGATTCCTTTATCGCCAAAAGATTTTGTATCTGTTCTCAATTCAACTTCATCGCCCATGTTTTTGAGTTCGATCCCGAAGGACCGGGCAATATCTTCTGCTAATTGCTCTCCGCCCTGCAAAAGACTGATCCCTTTCAGATCTATTCCTTTATTGGCAGCATACATACCTACCATATCCAGGCTAAACATCGCTTTGATATCTGCTGTTTCAGCCAAAGCATTGTTTTCTGTAAAATAGTTAGAACCCAGCAAACCGCTTTCTTCAGCGTCAAATGCGATGAAAATGATACTTCTTTTCAAAAAATCTTTTTGCGTTGAGAAATATCGGGCCAGTTCGAGCAATGCCGCAACTCCGCTGGCATTATCATCGGCGCCATGGAAAATCCTGTTGGTGCCATTTGCTTCTTCCACTCCCAGATGATCATAATGTGCACCGATGACCAGGAATTCATTTGCCAGGACAGGATCCGTTCCCTTCAGAAAACCAATTACGTTGGTCGCTGGCACTCTTGCCAGACCTATACGAAGATAAAAATCCTGAAAATAGCCTGATTCATCAAAGGGTAATAGTCCGGATTCAGTAAATTGGTTTGCGATATAATTTTTGGCAAGTACTTTACCTTCGGTACCTAAGCCTCTTCCCTCTAATTGTTCTGATGCCAAAAAAGTTACATGCTCTCTGAGCATGTTCTCCAACTGGAATTTATCGAGCTCCTGTGCTTCAAGACCAGAAAACACGAAAATCAACCAAAATAACAGAAGTTTAGTATTGAAACGCATGAACACGGATTTATTGATTCACCAAGAAACAGGAAATATGACCTAAATTTATTTCAAAAATAGTTTTTTACGACAAAATCACACATTTCCCACGGGAATCATTTCAAATAATATACATATTTCCTGAATTTGTATTTGGCCGTGCCTGAAAAAATGACTTTAGTCGATAAGTTGCCTAATTGTGAGCTGATTTATGCATAATTGATGTTTAAATTTTAACTTTGTTACTGTACATTTTTTTTGACTTTAAAATTCTTAATCACATAATCAACTCAAAATGCTTAAAGTTTTAATTCTGCTGGTGATCGTATTGGTGATCTATGCGATCTACATTTACAACAAGCTCATCCGTAACAGAACCTTGGTCGATGAGGCCTGGAGCGGAATTGATGTACATCTGAAAAAACGCTATGACCTGATCCCTAATCTGGTGAATACCGTCAAGGGATATGCTTCGCATGAGAAGGAAATCTTTGAAAAACTGGCCGAGCTGAGAGCTGCCGGGATGGGCGCAAGCAGCGTTAAGGACCATTCTGCTGCGGAGATGAATATTTCCAGGGCTTTGGGACAGCTATTTGCCATCGCGGAAAACTATCCTGAATTGAAGGCTAATCAGAATTTTGTTGAATTGCAGAAGGAAGTTTCCAATATTGAAAGCGATTTACAGAAAGCAAGACAATACTACAATGGAACAGTGAGGAACTACAATATTATGATAGAGCAATTTCCATCCAATCTCATTGCCAGTTCAACAAATCATGTTCCGGCTGAATTTTTTGAGCTGAGCAATGATGCTGAAAGATCTGTTCCGGAAATCAAGTTTTGAGACTGGTCATGGGAAAATATTGGATTCCACTACTTCTGGCAATGTTTTTATTGGGAAAATCAGGCTTTTCCCAGGAAAAAATATTGTCCTATCATTCTGAAATCACCATTGAAACTTCCGGTGATTTGCTGGTCAGGGAAAATATCAGGGTCCGGGCTGAAGGTATCAATATACAAAGAGGTATTTTCCGGAACTTTCCAACAAAATACAAAGATAAGCTAGGAAATAATTTTAATGTGGATTTCGAAGTTATCGAAGTCTTGCGGGACGGTCAAAGTGAACCTTTTCATACAAATGAAGAGCGAAATGGTGTGGTTGTTTACATCGGAAAGGAAGATGTGTTTCTTGATCCGGGAGAGTATAGCTATATATTGAGTTATAAAACAACAAGACAGGTTGGCTTCTTTGAACAATTTGATGAGTTGTATTTCAATGCAATAGGTGGTGGCTGGAATTTCACTATTGATACTGCTTCAGTAGTGGTCAATCTGCCTGCCGGAGCTGAGATCCTGCAGGCAACCGCATACTCGGGGCAAGCAGGTTCCACAGGATGTGACTGTTCAGTGCTAAAAAACGAAGGCAGGCTAATGGTCACCTCAACCAGACCATTCAACCCTGGAGAACAGTTGACTGTTGCAGTAGCCTGGCCAAAAAACTTTGTAACTGAACCCACCAGAACTGAAAAGACAACCAGGTTTTTAAAGAGTAACCTATTTATTTTCTTTTCGGTCATCGGAATCATTTTCATTTTCATTTTATATTTCCGCTTGTGGAAAAAACACGGTATTGACCCGCCAAAAGGTACTATTTATCCGATATTCAATCCACCCGGCAATTTCAGTCCGGCAGAAATCGGATTTTTGAGATCGATGGGTATGACACAAAGGAGCATGACTGCAGCTATTGTTTCTATGGCAATCAAAGGTTTTCTAAGGATCAATAAGACAAAAAGGAAATATACGCTGGAAAAACTGGATGGAGGCCCATCTATGCTCACACCTGAAGAAAATGCGATCTGGAATCGTTTTTTCCGCACTGAGGATATACTTGAATTGGACAACAAAAACCATTCAACGTTTACAACTGCCCTCAATCAGGCCAGTCATGTGATGGAAAAAAAAATGAAGCCGCGTTATTTCAGTTTGAATTCCTACAGATTGATTCCGGTATTTTTTCTGTCTGTAGCCTGGGCGGTCCTGACTTTTGTTTTTAGTCCGGTATTATATGTGCCCGTGATTTTGTCTGTTTTATTTTTGGTCTTGTTCATTGTATTCTTCTGGCTGATCAAGGCGCCTACTGTGGAAGGCAGGAAAGTAATGGACGAGATAGCAGGGTTTAAAATGTATTTGTCTGTTGCAGAAAAAGATAAACTCAACTTTTTCCACGAACCTGATATGACAGTTGAACGGTTTGAAGAGATGCTGCCTTACGCCATAGCGCTGGGTGTAGAAAATAAATGGGGTAAAAAATTTGAATATGCGCTTGAACGGGCAAATCAGGATGTCAACAGTTATCATCCGGTTTGGTACATGGGCATGCACGGGACTAATTTTTCGCCGCAACAGTTTTCATCTTCGATCGGAAGTAGTTTCAGTTCGGCCATCAGTTCGGCGTCAACACCACCGGGAAGTTCTTCCGGAAGTGGTGGAGGCGGATTTTCCGGCGGCGGCGGCGGCGGCGGTGGTGGCGGCGGCTGGTAATCATGATTTTTGTGAAAAAAAAACTTTAAAATGAGATTGTTTTCGATAGCGATAGCACTTGTGCTGACGGTCAATTTGGCATTTGCTCAGCAGGATACCCTTATCATTCCAGGATGGTTAAAACTCCAGCCACATGAATTGGAATATC
Source organism: uncultured Saprospiraceae bacterium (assembly GCA_964594045.1). Taxonomy (GTDB): domain Bacteria; phylum Bacteroidota; class Bacteroidia; order Chitinophagales; family Saprospiraceae; genus UBA2365. The sequence goes on from CAZQKR010000036.1 coordinate 17,791, forward strand.
CCGCTTTTAATGAGCTGGAGAATACCAAAGGGAAGGTATTTGAGGATGAGAGATTCTTGAATTTCAACGAATGGGACTTCAATGGTCATTTTCCCAAGCAAGATAAAATAATCAGATCATTCAAAGGGCAGGAATGGCGGTGGAAATACTCATCGGAACCAATGATCAGCTATGTTTCTGCCGCATCCAATCCTGTAGTTGCTTATGTAGCCACTTATTTATGGGCTGATGAATGGCTAAAGGGTACTTTGGAAATACGCAGTCATGCCATGCTGAAAGTCTGGCTGGATGGAAAGGAACTGGGTACCAAAACGATAACGGATACGGATAAACCTGGCAGGGTTTCAAAGGAAGTTAAGCTGGAGAGAGGAAAACATCTCCTACTCATTAAAACAGTATTGCCGGCAGATTCGGTTAAAACCTGGACCATCAACGGTTATTTTATTCATGAGCAGGAAAAAGGTTTTGAAAGTAAACTTTCTTTCAGCAATTCTCCGGTTAACCGGAAAAATATCTTTCACATGCTGGACGGGATCAAATTGACCGATATTGATCTTTCGCCTGATGGCAAATATTATTTGGTCAGTTACCGGCAATCACTCCCTCCGTCTGACAATGCTGAAAGGTGGACAGAGCTCAGACGAACGGATTCACGGCATTTGATCCACAGTTTCAGGCACTCAGATATCGGTCAGATCAGATGGATGCCAAAAACCAACAGTATTTCCTATACGGCTGCTAAAAATAAGATAACCAAAATGTACCGGCTGGATGTTGAAAATTCTGGTATTACAGAAATTTTCACCGCTCCGGAGAAATTCACCGGATATGAATGGAGTCCGGATGAAAGCTATATCGTTTACTCTGTGAATGAAGAACCCGAAAAAAATGAATCACCCATGGTTCAGGTTTTAGGTATGGCAGACCGGCAATCATGGTGGCGTAACAGATCATTTTTGTATAAGTACGATTTAAATTCTGGGATCCATCAGCGGCTCACCTGGGGAAACTTAACCACTTCATTGCATGATATCAGCCCTGATGGAAGTAAAATTTTGTTCAGTCAGGCATATCCCGACTATCAGCAAAGACCTTTCAGCAAGCAAAACCTGTTCATTTTGAATCTTGAAAACATGAAGCTGGATACTATTTTTACCGATGAAAAATGGAGTGTCGATCCGGTATTTTCCCCTGACGGGAAATTTTTACTGGCTACCGGGGGACCATCGGCATTCGACAATTCCGGTAAGAATACAAAAGGGGATCTGGTGACCAATTATGATCAGCAGGCTTATATTTATAACTTGCAAAACAAAGAAGTATCAGCCTTTACCAGGAATTTTGATCCCTCGATCAACAGCGTTTACTGGCATCCTTTGGACAACCAGATTTACCTTGATGTCACGGAAGGGGATTATAAAAGATTGTATCAGTATGATGTCAAAAAGAATGTATTCAAAAAAGTCGAGACCGGGGTGGATCATCTGGCTTCGATAGATTTTGCATCCAGTGCATTGATGGCCGTGTATTCCGGTAATCCAAGCAACAAATATCCTTCAACCTACACGCTCAACCTGAAAAATCTGAAATACGATCTTTTTGAAGATCCTGAAGCTTCCAATTATCAGCATGTGGAATTTGGCGAGGTGAAAAACTGGAATTTCACTGCATCTTCAGGTATTGAAATTAGTGGAAGAGTATATTATCCGCCTGGATTTGATCCATCAAAAAAGTACCCTGTGATTGTTTATTACTATGGAGGAATTACACCGGTTGGAAGGACATTTGGAGGACGATATCCATTCAACCTGTGGGCGGGACATGATTACCTGGTCTATGTTTTACAACCCAGCGGAGCGATCGGTTTTGGACAGGATTTTTCTGCCGAACACATGAATAACTGGGGAAAGACAGTTGCGGATGAGATCATAGAAGGAACCAAAAAATTTCTGGAAGCACATCCTTTTGCCAACAGGGAAAAAGTGGGTTGTGCCGGAGCTTCATACGGTGGATTCATGACGATGCTGCTGATGACCAGGACAGATATATTTGCGGCAGCCATCTCTCATGCAGGGATCAGTTCCATTTCCAGTTACTGGGGAGAAGGATTCTGGGGGTATGCATACAGTGCAGAAGCAAGTGCAGACAGTTATCCCTGGAATAACAGGTCATTATATATAGATCAAAGTCCGTTGTTCAATGCCGACAAGATCAAAACGCCTTTATTGCTGCTTACCGGGGACTCAGACACCAATGTTCCGCCGGGAGAAAGCATACAATTATACACAGCATTGAAGATTTTGGGCAGGCCGGTTGAGCTGGTGATGGTAAAAGGAGAAGATCATCATATTGTTACCTACAACAAGCGGATCCAATGGCACAATACCATTATGGCATGGTGGGACAAATATCTGAAAGATTTGGACGGTTGGTGGGATGAGTTATATCCGGAAGGAAACTATTAAGGATATCAGATGACTCAATTGTTTGGTTTCACATAAATGACCCTTTTAGATGGTAAACGAGATTTTTGAAAAGTATTTTGGAAATAATTTTTCAGCACGAGCCATTCCTTTCGGAAACGGACACATTAATGATACATACCTTGTGGACATTGAAGGAAAAGAAGAAAAATATATACTCCAGAAGATCAATACGAATGTTTTTCCTGATCCTGACGGGATAGTTATAACACATCGCCGATTGCAGGAGCTGATTTTTGCAGGAGAAAGACCGTATTCCATAGCGCGTATATACCCCAATCTTGATGGCGGATACCTGACAAGGGATGAAACCGGCGGATGCTGGAGAATGACTGCATATATTGAGGGATCCTATACCATAGACACTGTTGAAACAGAATGGCAGGCACATGAGACCGGCGCAGCTTTCGGCTGGTTTGCAAAGACATGTAATGTGCTCAAACCTGGTGATTTCAGGGAAGCCATTAAAAATTTTCACAATTTACCATTCAGAATCAGTCAATTACATCAGGCTATTGCAGATGATAAAGCCAATAGGCTGTATTTGATACCAGAAATCATTGCGTTTTATGATGAAAGGGAAGAAAGGATGCAACACATACAGGAATTGGTTGATACGGGTAAAATTCCGGTCAGGATCGTTCATAATGATACCAAGATCAATAATTTACTGTTTGTAGGAAATAAAGCGAAGGTGATCATCGACCTGGATACCGTTGGACCGGGCATCCTGTATTATGACTATGGAGATGCATTACGGACTTCAGCTTGTACCACGAAGGAAGATGAACAGGATCTGACCAGGGTTGATTTTAATATGAATGCCTTTGAACAGTTTTCAAAAGCTTACCTTCATCAGGTGAGCAGCATTCTGACCAAAGAGGAGGAAGAAAATTTTCATCTGGCTCCGGTACTGCTGACCTATATCATGGGAATCCGGTTTTTAACGGACTATCTGAATGGAGATACATACTATAAAACCTCATATCCTGAACATAATCTGGTCCGGTCAAAGGTTCAGATGCAGTTGATCAAGGCCATTGAAAAGCGTGAAAATCAAATGATACAAATGATCAGGGCGATGATTTGAAAATTTGATGATTTGAAAATTCGGGATTGAATGTCTAATAATTTGAACAAATAAACGAATCAACAAATCAACAGTCCATCAGACATTTCGAACAATAAAACAGCAAAACAAAATAACAATGAAACATCTTTTTTTAGCGATTTTATTTTTAGTAAGCCAATGCATTTTTGCTCAGGAGTTCAGCCATGCAAAAATGGACTCTCTTTTTGATGCTATTGCCCAAAACAATAAAGGAATGGGAAGCATTTCCATTTTTGGAAACGGGAAAGAAGTATATGCCCGTGCAATTGGATATACTGATGTTGAAAACGGAGTGGCAGCTGATGTCAACACGAAGTACCGGATTGGCTCTATTTCCAAAACCTTTACAGCAACCATTATCATGAAACTGGTGGAGCAGGGGAAATTATCTCTGAGTACGCCATTATCCATATTTTTTCCACAATTCAAAAATGCGGATAAGATCACAATCGAAATGTTATTGAGGCATCGCAGCGGTATTTTTAATTTTACCAATGCGGATGATTATCCTTCATGGATGGAAAAACCGATCTCCAAAAAGGACCTTGTGGATAAAATGGTGAAATATGGTGTTGATTTTGAGCCGGATACACGCTATGAGTATTCAAATTCCAATTATGTTTTACTCACCTTTATTGCTGAAATAGTGGAGAGTAAATTGTTCAATGAGATGCTACAGGATGTTATTTGCAAACCATGCGGACTGAACAATACCTATTATGGCGGGAAGATAACCGTCAGGAACAATGAGGCGAAATCATATCTTGCTCTGTCTGGCTGGCAACCAGCTACTGAAACCGATATGACAGTTCCTGCTGGAGCGGGAGCCGTTGTTTCCACAGCATTCGATCTGAATAAGTTTCTGGAATGTCTTTTTAAACACAAGGTATTGGCTGCTTCATCAGTAAAACAGATGATGGAGATCAAGGATCAATATGGCCTGGGGATGTTCACTGCGCCGTTTTACGAAAGGACAGCCTACGGCCATACAGGCGGAATAGATGGATTTCAATCCAGGGCTTTTTATTTTCCAGATGACCAGGTATCCATCTCTTATGTTTCGAATGGTGTATTTCTTCCGTTGAATGATGTGCTGATCGGAGCTCTGAGTATTTATTTCGGAAAAGAATATGCGATCCCGGATTTCAAACCGGTGGCCCTACTGAGTCCGGAAGAAATGGAAAAGTTTGCCGGAGTCTATTCCACTTCAAGTTTTCCTTTAAAACTGACAATATTCATTGAGGGGTCAAAGTTGATGGCGCAGGGCACAGGACAACCGTCATTTGCGCTGGAGGCGACAGGTCCGAACACATTTAAATTTGATCCTGCCGGACTGACCATAGAGTTTGATCCTCAAAATCAAATGTTGATCCTTAAACAATCCGGTATGCGCTTTGAGATGAAAAAGGAATGAGTTCAGGCCAGATTTTAATTCTTAAAAAAGTTGTTGATGATCATAGGTATCATGGGTGCGATGACCCAGGAAATTGAGTTGCTTATTCCAAAAATCAGGGAAAAACGATTTCATCGGATTGGCGTAAGGACTTTCGTTACAGGCGAATTGGAAGGTCAGGAAGTAGTAGTGGTCTTTTCCAGGATGGGTAAAGTGGCTGCATCTACGACTGCAACCATTCTGATCGAAAGGTTTCAGGTAAGTCTGATCATTTTTTCAGGAGTAGCCGGTGCGATCAGTCCAAAACTGAAAATTGGAGATATAGTCATTTCCGAGCAATTGGTACAATACGATATGGATGCAAGTGCTTTGCCGGAATTTCAGAAATTTGAGATCCCGCTGCTAGGCAAACGCTTTCTGGATTCCAATTGTGGACTGGTCGACAAGGCTCAAAAGGCGTCAATCGATTATTTGCGCGAAGATTTGGTGAATGATGTGGGGAAAAGGCAATTACAAACATTTGGGGTTGAAAAGCAAGTTGTATACCGAGGTCTGATCGGGAGCGGAGATCGGTTTATTGCTTCGAAAGAAGATTCTCAAAAATTAAGGACGGATTTGCCTGCCTTGCTTTGTGTGGAAATGGAGGGTGCTGCTGTAGCTCAGGTGGCAGTGGAAAATGACATTCCTTTTGTCGTGATCAGGACGATTTCTGACCGTGCTGACCATGAAGCTCATATTGATTTCCCTAAGTTTGTTGACCAGATCGCTTCACACTTCACCAGTGGCGTGGTGTTACGGCTGTTGAAGATTTTGTAACACTGATTGATAGAGGGAAGCATGAATGATTAAAAATGATTCCACACCAAAAAATTCAGGATCAATGTTTGATACAGCTGAAAAGTATTTTTAGTTTAAATTTTAAAGTGGACGCCTTATTTCGCTGCATTCTTAATGTCCGTTAAAGCTTTACTTTACTGCGTTTCCTTTCACCGTTAACAAAGGAATTCCGGTTTGGTTTGATTTTCGGGTTTTTATCCTGATCAACTTATTTGACCTGTGAATTGCATTTTGAAAACGAAAATTAAAAGTAATATACAGTGGTCCAAACAATACAAAAAATAATTGTATTTCCGGATCAATTTTCTTCAAACAATATCCAATTAGTTTTTAGCTTCGCAGATTATTTCAAAATTGGATGAAAAGCAGACAATTTATTTCCGATTGGTCCGACTGGATCATACTTTTTTTTCTGGGGATCGTTTGGGGGACTTCATTCATCCTGATCAAAAAATCATTGATCGCTTTTGACAACATTCAGGTTGCAGGACTGAGGATCCTCATCTCATCGGTAGCATTTTTGCCTGTGGTATTATATGACTGGAAACGCATCAACTGGAAAAAATGGGACAACCTCCTCATTATCGGGATTCTGGGAAACGGAGTTCCGCCGTTTTTGTTTGCCGCTGCCCAAACCAAATTAAGCAGTAGTCTTGCCGGTGTACTTAATGCATTGACCACCATTTTTACATTACTCGTTGCCATTCTGTTTTTTAAACGCAAGTGGAATATTTATCATGTCATTGGTGTACTGATCGGTTTTGGTGGAGCATTGATGATCATTTTGTACAATAATAAACTGGAAGGCAACTTTTTTTATGCCTTGCTTGTGGTGGTAGCAACAATGCTTTACGCCTTTGGAGGTAATATAGTCAATGCCAGACTCGGTGATGTCAAACCATTACATATCAGTGCTGTTTCATTGTTCTTCCTCTTGCCTGTCGGCCTGATTGCCGTGGGTACTTCGGACTTTTCCGAGGTCCTGCAGACGGATCCGAATGCCTATAAATCACTCTTAGCGGCTTTTGTGCTGGCGATTGTCAACACAGTAATATCCTCTGTATTGTTTTACAGGCTTATCCAGCAAACAAGTGCTGTTTTCGCTTCCACCACTACTTATCTGATTCCGGTTTTTGCAGTGCTCATGGGAGTTCTGGACGGTGAATCCTTCTATCCGGTTTATTATGTGAGTCTGGTGCTGATCCTGATCGGAGTATACCTGACCAAAAAATAAAGCAGCCCAATTATCAATTTTATTGGATACTCACCCGTTCACCCATGATCTCCTGGAAAAAAAAGTGTAATCTGAAGAGATGTTCTGCCCCAAGTTTCTGGCCAAGTTGCGCACCCAGATACAAAATCAGTGCCAGGCCGGTGATCAGCAGCAAATACCAGATCTCCGGATAAGGTTTTCCCAAAGTCATTTTGGACATCACCAACACACCGACAAAGGAAAACATGATCCCCAAAATAGCATAGCCATACATGAACAACATCCATGTACCCGGATTGGGGCCATAATGCCCGCGGATCAGGGTTTGGTTTTCCACTTGCTCAAATCCAAGTTCCAACTGTGGTGACCAGCTGTGCCTTTCTTCACTCGGTATCTTGATCACTATGTAATCATTCATGGATTGCAATACAAAATCGCCAGACCTGGATTGTTTCAACTCCTGGGCCCTGGCCAGAAATTCTGCCTGACTCATTCCACTCAATTGTTTGAACCGTGGTCTTATCCTAAAACTTGGCATAATTTATTTTTGATGACAATAAAATGAAAACATCATATCCTTTATCTGAACTGAAAGGTTTTGCCTGCGAAAATATGTAAAGTCATGTATTATTCAAATTACTCAACAAGTATTTTATGCATTTTTTAAAATATTATTGGCAAATGCAGTTAACAAATAAAATGGAGAAGATTTGCGGTCATTGATCTGCCAAAAAGTATTGTAGGGAAAAAAAGAATCTGGTTTGAAGATGACGATGGTTGTCCAATGCATTCACCTAAATTAAGAAAAGTCCAAACTATCCGACTTTTAGTGATTATTTCTACATTACCTTTTAACTTTGCATTGAAAAAAGTGGTCTGTGTAATTTGAGGGTTGATGTTAAGCTGAATTAACCAGGACAGGCAAATTTACGCCGACATTCCTTTTCCGGGCACTTCAGACCAATATGATTAATAATAAGCACTATAAAAAGCAAACTTGTGAAAATAACACTGGCGCAACTTAACTTTACCATTGGTCATTTTGAAGAAAATCTTCGGAAAATGATGGCGGCTGTTGAGCAGGCAAAATCAGAACTTTCCGATATCATTGTCTTTGCAGAACTTGCAACCTGCGGTTATCCGCCAAGGGATTTTTTGGAATTCAGCGATTTTATCCGGAGAGCAGATCAAAGTATTGAAGCGCTCACCGAAGCAGCTCAAGGGATTGCCATCGTAGTTGGTTCACCCACCGTCAATCCGGACATTGAAGGTAAAGATCTTTATAATTCTGCTTATTTTCTGGCGGATGGGAAAGTGGCTTATGTACAGCACAAAACGCTTTTGCCTACCTATGATGTTTTTGACGAGTACAGATATTTTGAACCCAACAAGGATTTTGGTATCATCGCTTACAAGGGGAAAAAGATTGCCCTGACTGTTTGTGAAGATCTCTGGAATCTGGGCAATGAAAATCCTTTGTACACGATTTGTCCGATGGATGAAATGGTCAGATTCAAACCTGATCTGATGATCAATTTGTCTGCTTCACCATTTGATTACGATCAGTCAACCAAAAGAATGAAGGTGCTGAAGGAAAACGTCAAGCGTTACCGGCTACCGTTGTTTTATGTCAACCAGGTGGGCGGACAAACGGAGCTGATCTTTGATGGAGGTTCAACTGTGATCTCGCCTGACGGAAATGTGTTTGATGAAATGGATTATTTCAGAGAATATCAGAAAACGTATGAGTTGGAGGAAGTGTTGGTAAACCATTCCGACAACAGGAGACCGTCCTCCGGAATAGAAAGAATACACGATGCTCTGATCCTGGGAATTCAGGATTATTTTAGTAAACAGGGACTGACCAAAGCAATTTTGGGTCTTTCCGGTGGCCTCGACTCTGCCTTGACCGCTGCTTTGGCAGTGGAAGCACTGGGGAAAGAGCATGTCAGAGGCTTGTTGATGCCATCACCGTATTCATCAGGACATTCGGTTGAAGATGCTGTTGCACTAGCTCAAAACCTTGGGATCCGGTATGACATCATTGCGATTGAGAAGGTGTACCATAGTTACCTTGAAACGATGGAACCTTATTTTGAAGGGAAACCTTTCGGAATAGCGGAGGAAAATCTGCAGGCCAGGACCAGAGGTAACCTGCTGATGGCTATTTCCAACAAGTTCGGACATATTTTGCTCAATACCACCAACAAAAGCGAAATGGCTGTTGGTTACGGTACTTTATACGGTGATCTGGCCGGAGGGCTTTCTGTTCTGGGAGATGTATATAAGACAGAGGTTTATGAGCTGGCATATCATATCAATCGTCAAAAGGAGATCATTCCTGTTAACACCCTTACCAAGCCGCCTTCTGCTGAATTGCGGCCCAATCAAAAAGATTCTGACAGTCTGCCGGAGTATGAAGTACTGGATACTATTCTCAAAGAATATATTGAGAACAGACTTGGACCGGATCAGATCATTGAACTTGGCTATGATGCAGCCCTGGTGAAAAGGATTCTGAAGCTGGTAAACTCCAATGAATTCAAAAGGTATCAAACTGCACCGGTTTTGAGAGTATCCCCTAAAGCTTTTGGCAGCGGAAGAAGATTGCCGATCTCAGCAAGGTACCTGTCCTGATTATTTGCAAATGCATGTGTGATTTTTCACTGCTTTTGGGTATGCAGAACGGTTTCATATTCTTCAGTTGTTTAAGCAGCTGGTTAGGATAAATGAAATTCCAGTCTTTATTAACTTATTGGCAATATAGAAACTTTTCAGGTAATAATCGTATCAGAAGGATCAATCCTAATATTGTCATGATGATGTCTATCCTTCATCAAAGAGTCAATTGGTATTGGAACGATTTTGCACCGCATGATTTACTATATAAAAAAGTTGGCACAACAGACACTTATTCCGGAAGTGAGGTTAATGATGATCATTAATCCGGTCCGGATTGTATATTAATGGAATTAATTGCTTAACTGAATGGCCAAATAAGCTTTGTTTTTCCCTTTTGGGAATCATAACCGTCGCGATAGAATCTTATCCTGTTCTTTTGTTTTGTTAAAGTTTTAAAGGTAACCCCAGGCTTTCATCATGTCGTAGTTTTCCTCCATACATTTTAACGGGTCTTTTCCCTGGTAGGCTTCCTGTTCGATGACGAAAAGTTTGGTTCCGGCGTTGACTGACATATCGATGATATCCTTCATTGGCAATACGCCTTTACCGATCACAGTACTTTCAAAGCCATTTCCTGATGGATCAGGTGTCATATCCTTTAAATGCAGGTTGGGATACCTGCCAGGATATTTGGCAAGCACATCCTGTGCAATTGCTCCGGCTACATACATATTGCCTGTATCCAGCTGCATAACCACCCATTCAGGATCTGTTTGCTGCATCATAATATCCCACAAAAAAACGTCATTCAAAGTTTCCCTGAATTCAAAATCGTGGTTATGATATCCAAATACCATTCCATACTCACCACATAGTACTCCACAGCGGTTGAAAACGTCCATGAACCTGACCAACTCATCATAATTTTGTCTGATACCTGCCTCTAATGACGGGCTGATCACAAATTTTTGGCCAATAGTTGCCGCATCCTCTACAAGATATTTCCATTCGGCTGTAAAATCCTTCTCCACCGGATCCCAGTGGGATGAACGTAAAACTGTATGCCCGGACGGCATTTCCATACCCAGATCATCCAGTACTTTACGGAATTCAGCTGGACGCATCCCATAAAATTTCCGGTTGGAATAGTTGGCGTGTTCAAGATACTTAAAACCCATTTTTGCCAAAAAGGTCAGCGTTTCGAGTGGTTCTTTGTACATGGCATCCCGTACAGAATATAACTGTAAGGCCGTTTTATAACCTTTTATATCCCAATTACTTACAGAATTGGATAATGCAATTTCTGGTAAAACAATGGAGCCTGCAACTGCCATCATACCTGTTTTGATGAATTGCCTTCTTGAAGTACTCATGTTAATTTGTTATTATTTAAAAATAAACTATGAATGTACGAATAAAGTGTTCAATACCAACTATCTCCAGGCAACAATATCGAATCGAATTTTACCGGAAATTAAAGCTTTTCATCATTCTGTCCTGATCCGGGTATTGCCTTCAGATTCCAGTGATCCTTCATTGGAAATCGTTTTTCCGGTACCCGAGTCTGAGAGAGAATCCACGATCTCCACATTCTCCAGCAGGACATTACCTTTATTTAAGATCACCCTGGTCTGGTCAGGACCATTTCCACCGATCAGTGTAATGTTGCCCAATGTCAGGGTTACGCCGGGAAGTACTTCAAAAATGTATCGATCATGATCGGATTGAATGGTGACGGATACAGATATTCCTGAAATAGAAATATCTTCACTGATCACAATCGGTTCTGTCAAATGAATGGTATCACCTGCCATTTCTGGAGTAAAACTGATATTTTGTCCCGGAATGGCGCAAAGAACAACATTTCTGAGCGAACCATAACCATCATTCTCATCAGTCAGAACGATTTCATTGCAATCTGGCAGGCAATCAACTGTTGCTTCCCATCCGTCGCCCGTTACATAAACATCTGACATGAACTGCAACGTCAGACATCCTGAAGGGTGGGTTGAAGTAAAAGTGCCTGGCAAAGATGTTCCGTAATATCCACCTGCAGGGAAACCGGCATCCGTTTCCGGATTGCCACTTGAGAACATGGGATCAGTATTGGATATACCATTAAAAATATACAATGCATCCCAGTCCTCTTCTACCTCAAAATGCGTAAACGTGATGGCAATATAATGGTTTTCAATATCCGGACATATAGACCGGATGATATTTTCATTATCTGAGTAATTTGCATTGCCCCCACCCGTGTCTGTACTTAAATCATCGCATGTTGCATGTGTATAAAACGGCCCTGCAGATTGCCAGGATGAAAATTCAGCTTCTTCACACGCGCTCCTGACAAAAATGTAATATTTAGTATTGCTGGATAAGCCATAAATGATACCTTCATTTGAGTTGGTTGAAGTCCATGTTGTAGGTGGAGTTGTACCAGTGGAATAACCCATTTGATATCCGTTGTCAGGAATCGGATCGGGCGTTTCCCAGTTGATGCGTACGCTGTCGATACCAATTTCTGAAATGGTGATCCCGCTGACCGACCTGCATACAGGGCTGTTGTATTTCTTAATGGATTTCCATAAGCCTCTGCCATAGGTTGCTGCATAGATCTCATCCGTATCATATTTGATATCCAACTCAAAGACAGGAGCATTGGGTAAGCCGGTAGCATATAATTCCCAGTCTTCCAGATCATTGTCCCTGAAAAAAATACCGACATCCATACCGACATACAAGCCGTCATTATTGGAAGATTCATCATAAAGGATACAGTTGACCGGAAGATTGGGCAGATTTCCGGAGACATTGGTCCAGGTGCTTCCTCCGTTGATGGATTTATATACTTTTGCACCGGCAGTATAGTTGGATCTGACAGCCCAGATGATGTCTGGGTTATCGGGATGGATGGCCAGCATCACAGTATTGGAACCTGGAACCGTTCTGGTACTCCAGGTGCTTCCTCCGTCTGTTGTCCTGTATAAAGAACTTCCTCTTCCTGTGTAGATCACATTGGAATTAGAACGGGCAACATGAAGGTAATTCATCGGACTGGTGTTGAGGTTACTGCTGCCCAATGCGGTCCAGTTAGTTCCCTGATTAGTTGATTTATATACTCTCTTGAATCCGGCATAAATGGTTTGAGGAGCATTTGGGTCAATTATGAACGGGGTTACCCATGAACCGTCGCCAGCTCCTGATGGCTTGATGTTCGTCCAGGAATTTCCTCCATTGGTGGACCGATTGAAAGCCCCGTAATACAAGGAGCCATACATGACGCTTGCATTGTCCGGGCGGACCGCACATTCCATACCATCTCCGCCGAGCACATCGGACCAGGAACCGCTGTTGCCTTTAAGTTTGGTGCCATTATCCTGCAGACCCGTGATGACTTTTGAGTCTGCCTGAGAAACACCGAGTCTGTACATTTGAGAGATCATGAGGCCGTTACTTTTATCAGACCAGTTAACTCCACCGTTTGTGGTTTTATATATGCCACCATCATTTCCAAGCCAAAGTGTAGAGTTGTTTTGCCATTCCATACAATGTTGATCGGCATGAACCGTTTGAACGCCTGACGCACCAGACCAATGAGTCCGGAGTGTCCATGTAGTGCCTCCATCTATCGATTTCCACGTGTTGACTCCTCCGGTATACACAATTTCTGCATTGTTCGGGTCAACGGCCATGCAGAGGTCATACCAACCCTGTCCGCCCGAATCACTGCCGGTCGATGACCATCCAAGCAGATTGGGAGTGGATGATTGTGAGGTGAAATTTGAACCTGCATCAACAGACCTGTACATAGCCAGAAATCCGTTGTTGGCAGAATTGGAAGCTAATGCATAGACATAATTGGGGTTGGCATTTGATACCCCAAGTGCGATCCTGTTGGCTGAACTGGTTGTGTACACGTTTGTGAATGTGTTGCCGTCATCGGTGGATTTGTATATCCTTGTTCCGGTAGCAGCATAAAAAGTATTTGTGAAAGGGTTGGGGTTGGCCTTGACATCATAAAAACTTCCCGTGATCAATTGGTTCCAGGAACTTCCTGCATCAGTGGATTTGTATAATCCATTGGATGTTGCAGCAAAGAGGGTATTTTCATTATCTGGGTCAAAAATGATCCTTCTGATGAGCCTGTTTTGAGAAACGCTCCAGTTCAAGCCTGTGGTTTCCCAGGTTATACCTCCGTCCACGGATTTTAATATTCCAACGGAGTAGGTGTCAGATGCATCTCCGTCACCGGTTGCAATGTACATAATATTTGGGTTTTTGCCGCTGATCAATATGCCGGAAACCCCAAGCACAACAGAATTGTCAAAGCCGGTCGTCCATGTACTGCCACCATCTGTTGTTTTCCACAATCCGCCGGCAGGAGCGCCAATCCAGATGATATTCGGGTCTGTTGGATGAAAAGCGACGCAGTTGACTCTGCCGATTCCGGCATAACCACCACTGGATTGCAAAGGTCCGAGGGGTGTCCAATCTGCTTCGTTCACGCGATTTTGAACAGGATTTCTTCTCAGGTACTCATTCCAGTTCCTTTCTGTGATGCCTGCTTCAGGAAATGATCCGTCTTCATTGACCCTGTTTTGCCAGTAGTATTCCCATCTTTTCCATGGTTTAAATCCTTTGCCTTTTTCGATGGGGTTGTTTTCCCAGTATTTTTCAGCATTTTGTTGTATCAGGAAAAAATTCAATTTTCCTTCGGCATCGGATGCGTTTTCCATCCATGGTTGACTTGATATGGAAAAACTTAATAACAGGAAACTGGAAGCAAAGAAAATGATTCTGCTAAGCCTCATCGATATGGTTTTTTTGAGCAACCAAAAATAATCTATTCGGTGCAAAAACAAAAACATCAGGAAGATGAAAAATGGAATGATCAAAAATTGAAATAAAAAAAGCCTCACGCTGAACGCAAGGCTTTTAATGTTTTATTTTGATCCTTAATCAGTTACGTCAAACAATTCCACTTCAAAAATCAGGTCGCTTTTTGGAGGAATGGCACCGGGGTAGCCTCTTTCGCCATAAGCCAATTGATAAGGAATATAGAATCTGTATTTTGCACCTACCTGCATCAGCTGAACGCCTTCAGTCCAGCCCGGGATCACCTGGTTGAGGCCAAAACTGATGGTCTCGCCCCTGGCAACACTGCTGTCAAAGATTTTACCGTCCAGCAATTTACCTTCATAGTGTACAGTTACCTTACTGGTCGGGCCGGGTTTTTTGCCTGTGCCTTCCTTGAGGACGATGTAACGCAATCCGCTGGGGGTAACATTGGTAAATTCCTGTTTGATCTTTTCTGCCATAGCTGCTTTTTGTAATTCTTCTGCAAGAAGTTTTTGAGTCATATTGTTTTTTTCGGTCTCGAAAACAGTTGGTGCATCAAATGCTTCGGCTTCCTGTCCTTTTCTTAAAATGCTAATTTGCCTGATGGTGTCATTTTGTGCGATGGCATTTACGACTTCCAGCCCCTGGACTACATGTCCGAAAACAGTGTGTTTTCCATCGAGCCATGGGGTGGCAACGTGTGTGATGAAAAACTGAGAACCATTGGTTCCGGGTCCTGCATTTGCCATGCTCAATATACCGGGACCTGTATGTTTGAGGCTTTCATCGATCTCATCAGCGAATTTATAACCTGGACCGCCCATGCCATTACCGTTGGGGCATCCTCCCTGTATCATAAAATTGGCGATCACCCTGTGAAAGGTCAGGCCGTCGTAATATGGAGTATTGGCGCTTTTAGCGGTATTGGGAATGCTTCCTTCTGCCAGTCCGATAAAGTTGGCCGTCGTCATAGGTGTTTTTTTGTATTCCAATAAAGTGTAGATGTCTCCTTTATTGGTTGAAAATTTAGCATAAATGCCTTCTTGTTGTTTAATTAAAAAATCCTGATCCATTTGGTTGATTTGTTTGTTTTTCTGGGCAAAAACACCTGAGATCGTGATGATTGCCACAAATAATGATAAAAATGTTCTCAACATAAACTTATTTTTTTTTGGAAGACGCAAAAGTAGTCAAATACTTCAAATACAGTGAGTGAATAACAAAATATTAACGTGTTGGAGATCATGATCATGTCAATTCGGATTTTCAGATTCAATATGGCCATGTTTTTTATGGTTACACAGAGGGCCACTGAAGAGGCACAGAGTTTCACAGAAAATTTGTGTATCCGGATCACAAGTGTTGGTCTTGATCAAAGCTTCCCAATCGTTCATCGTTCTTCGTACATCGTAATATTGAAGTTACAAGGCACCAGGATTTTGTTAAGATTTTTAATGCAACGGTTTGTTGGTGAAAACACCAACAAAGGCAACATTTTTTTTAACCACCAGGGGCACAAATTTTCATATAGAATTCGTGACTGGGTCACAGTTGTTGGTCTTGTTCATTAGCTTTCAAAATCGTAATTTGTAAATCTTACGCATTTTCAAGTGGTTCCAGGAAATGACCTATCCAGCCCCTTCTCTCAACTTTATAAACTTTATAAACTTTAAACTTTATAACTTTCTACTGATCACTGTTTACTCACCACCTTTTTCGAAAAAACAAACTCTTCCTTCCTGGCATCCACCAAAATGGTATCCTCAAAAACATATCCACCGCCCAGAATATTTTTAGAGAGTTCGTTGGTCAGTTCCTGCTGGATCACCCGTTTCAACGGACGGGCTCCAAACTGTGGATCATAACCCAGTTCGCCCAGCAATTTCCATGCTTTATCGGTAAGTTCCAGGTAGAGTTTTTCCCTGGCGAGCCGTTTTTGTAACTTACCAACTTCCAGTCTGGCGATCTGTCCCATTTCCTCTTTTGTCAATGGTAAAAACATGATCCGCTCGTCAATCCGGTTGAGGAATTCAGGACGTACGCTGGATTTAAGCAGGTCAAAGACTTCATTTTTGGTGGCATCCAGGATCTCCTGTCTTTTTTCTCCGCCGAGTTCCTGCAGGTCTTCAAAGTTTTCCAGGATGATGTCCGAACCCATGTTGGATGTCATGATCACAATGGTATTCCTGAAATTGGCCACGCGACCTTTATTGTCAGTCAATCTTCCTTCATCCAGCACCTGGAGCAGGATGTTGAAGGTGTCGGGATGCGCTTTTTCTATCTCATCCAGCAAAACGATGGAATAGGGTCTTCTTCTCACCGCTTCGGTCAATTGGCCGCCTTCGTCATAACCCACGTATCCCGGAGGCGCACCCACCAACCTGGAAACCGCGTGTTTTTCCTGGAATTCGCTCATATCGATCCGGATGATGGCTCTTTTATCGTCAAAGAGCAATTCTGCCATCACTTCTGCCAGGTAAGTTTTTCCCACACCGGTTGGCCCGAGGAATATGAACGATCCGATCGGCCGGTTCTCATCCTGCAATCCTGCACGACTTCGCCTGACGGCATCTGCGATGGCATTGACCGCTTCTTTCTGGCCGATGAGCCTTTTGCCGATCTCTTCTTCCAGGGTAAGCAGTTTTTGCTTTTCACTCTGCATCATTTTTGACACCGGAATGCCGGTCCATTTGGAGACGACTTCAGCAATATCGTTGGGCGTAACTTCCTCATTCGTGAACCGGTTGTCATCCGGCAATTCGATAAGTTTTTTCTGAAGCTCCTCCAGTTTTTGCTGTTGCTCCTTCATTTCGCCGTAGCGTATCCGGGCCACGGTTTCGTAGTTGCTTTCCCTTTCCGCCTTATCTGCTTCCAGCGTCAGTTCTTCAATTTTCTTTTTGATCGCCTGGATCTGGTCGATCAGTTCCTTTTCATTTTGCCATTTTGCCCGGATGGAATCCAGGGTTTGTTTGGTATTGGCGATATTTTCGTTGATCGCTTTGAGTTTGGCTTCATTCTTTTCCCGTTTGATCGCCTCGCGTTCTATTTCCAGTTGCCTGAGTTTTCTGTCCCATTCATCCACTTTTTCCGGAACGGAATCCAGTTCCAGCCTGAGTTTGGACGCGGCTTCGTCGATCAGGTCGATCGCCTTATCCGGCAATTGTCTGTCTGTGATGTATCTGTGGGACAATTCGGCAGCTGCGATCAGGGCTTCATCCAGGATACCGATCTTGTGGTACACCTCGTATTTTTCCTGGATACCGCGAAGTATGCTGATGGTATCTTCTACGGAAGGTTCGTCGATATAGACCGTCTGAAAACGTCTGACGAGCGCTTTGTCCGTTTCGAAGTATTTTTGATATTCTTCGGCGGTGGTGGCACCGATCGTCCGGAGTTCGCCCCTTGCCAAAGCCGGTTTGAGGATATTGGCAGCGTCCATTGCGCCGCCGCCGCCGCCTGTGCCGATCAAAGTATGGATCTCGTCAATGAACATGATGAATTCTCCATTGGATTCCTGTACTTCCTTGATCACCGCTTTGAGCCGCTCTTCGAATTCGCCTTTGTATTTGGCCCCGGCTACCAGGGAAGCCATATCCAGTGTAAATATTTTTTTGGATTTAAGGTTGTCCGGCACATCCTGTTTGACGATGCGCCAGGCGATCCCTTCGACGATGGCCGTTTTTCCCACACCTGCGTCACCGATCAGGATAGGGTTGTTTTTTTTGCGCCTGGAAAGTATATGAAGGATACGTCTGATCTCTTCATCCCGCCCGATGATCGGGTCAAGTTTACCTGATTCCGCCCGCTCGTTAAGGTTGACCGCAAATTTTTTCAGGGCGTTGTACTGGTCATCCGCATTCTGGTCGGTAACTTTTCTGCCTTTGCGCATCTCTAGTATGGCTGCTTTCAGTTGGACTTCAGTGATCCCGACGTCCTTCATGATGGATGACGCTTTGTCATTGCCCTGAAGTATCGCTAACAGCATGATCTCGATGGAGATAAACTCATCGTTGAAGTCAGGCAGGATATTTTTAGCCCGTGTGAGTGCTTTATTGGCATCTCCTGTCAGGAATTGTTTATCACCGCCTTCGACGCGTGGGTAGGTTTTGATGGTATTGATCAGTTTTTCCTTGAGCAGTGAGATATTGACCCCCATTTTCTGGAGCAGAAATTTAGACAGGTCCTCGTCTGTTTCGAGGATACCTTTTACCAGGTGCACGGTGTCCACTGCCTGCTGGTCGTAACCGCCGGCGATTTGCTGCGCTTTAAGTATGGCTTCCTGCGCTTTTATGGTGAAATTGTCGTAAGTCATGATGCTTTAAAATTTATGAGTTGCAATGTATGAAAATGTATGTTTTTATCCAATGATCTGTTTGTAAAGTAATATTTAAAATATACTCATCAAATCTCTGACCAATTAAGTTTTGGAGGTGGAAGGTGCCAAAATGACATTTAATATTTAAGATATATGACATAAGAACAGGGTGGGTGGGTGAACGGGAGTTTTGATTAAGGTCATGAATCTTCAATTGATCCTTATTGCAGTGATTTTCCGCTTAGCTTCAACATATCATTTTCTGTCTGAATCAGGATTTACAGAATTTGCCTGATTTTCAGGATTGATTCTAGATGCACCTAAATTCCTGAAAATCCTGGTCCAGACAGTTATATTTTCTCACCCCATGACTTGATTCGGTAAATCATTTGAGTCTGAATATTTGGGAGCAAATTGACCACCATTACGGTCGTGATTTTATGGTTTTTTTCGTGATTGCATTCGGACAAGAGAAATGTCCAAACAGTCAATCGATAGCTCTTGATCGATTTCAATACGCAAGGTTTTTTCCGCTTTTTGTTTGGTTTCCTTCTTTGCAGCAACACTCATTCCCTCCTTCCACTTGTCAAATACCATATGGACTCTCCTGCAGAAGGTAGCCTGCTTGACGATGAAATTGCTATCAACATGATCATTTCAATCTTTACATTCTTCCCCGACAAATTCCGAAAAGCAGACATCAGAGATGTTAAAAAAATACCCCTTTCTAATTGAAAACTTTTTACTTTCAACTTGTGCTTCATCCGCAATTCAGACAGGATCCGGATCTGAGCGTGATTGAAATCATAAAAATCCGGAGCAAAGCAATGCACTTCACTCCGGGTCAACCATTTAGACTTTAAGCCCACAACCCAACTATCGCTGGATGATCAGTTTTTGCCTGAATAACTCATCTCTTATCCTGACATATAAATAATATAATCCATTTACCTGATCCGAAATATCAATGAAAGCACTGGCGTCAAGCGTATATTGCTCGTCCCGGAAAATCCTTTGACCAAAGGCATTGAAAATCTCCAGCTGACATAACTCAGTTGCTCCGTTTTCACCCACTATCGTAAACCGGCCGTTGCCTGGATTCGGATAAACAATGATTCCTCCTGTCTGATGGGTTTCTGTCACTCCTGCCGCGAAAATTCCGGCATTGGCCTGATATCTGCCATCACTGTCTTTATAGGGTGAAAGTGAACAAACAGGTGGTTTTTCATTCGAAAATGCATTTTCTGTCTCTGTCACAGGCATGTTGCCGCAATAGCCGTTAATGATGAAGGCCAGATTGTAACTACCGGAAGATGAATTCAAACCTTTTACCTTCAGGTAATAGTAACCGGAACAATTGGCGGTCCAGGTGATTGAGGATAACAGGTTTTCACATCCGTCATCATTGAATGCCACCACGGAACAACCGGAATTGAAAAGTTCCAGGTAAGTGTCAAAATTGGCTGTTGCACCATTACCGCACCCCGTTTTGAAGGTATATGAATTACCTGCATTCAGCCAGAAACGATACATCTTGCAACCGTTGGGCAATATACTGGCACAATGGGTTTGCCAGTAGTTAATGACACTGAATTGATAATCATAATTGGGACAACTCACACAGGAACCGCAAGTACTGCTGTACTTATAAGCCAAAGTATAGTTGCCGTAATAGGAACCCCATCCCCTGATCTTCAGATAAACATAACCTGTATAGTTGGCCGTCCAGGTAATGGATGAACGCAAATTTTCACAACCGTCATCATCACTGGCCAAAATGGCACAACTGCTGTTAAATAATTCCATATAAGTGTCAAAATTAGCGGTAGCTCCATCTCCACAACCTGTTTTGAAAGTATATGAATTTCCACTGTTTACCCAAATCTGATACATCCTGCAACCGCCGGAAGGAACATTGGAGCTGTGCATTTGCCACCAATTGCCTGCAGCCAAACTATAATTATAATTAGGGCAACTCACACATGAACCGCCGGGTACTACATATCTGAAAGCCAGATTATAAGTTCCTGATTCTGCTCCGATTCCACTTACTTTAAGATATACAAACCCGGAGTAATCAGCCTGCCAGGTGATGGATGATCTACCATTCTCACAGGCATTATCATTGCTGGCCAGTGACCAGCAATAATTATCAAATAATTCAAGATATGTGTCGAAACCGGCTGTAGCTCCGTCACCACAACCTGTTTTAAAAGTATAGGCATATCCATTTGTAACCGGGAAGCGGTAAATTTTACAACCATTGCTCAGAATGCTGGTGCAATGAGATTGCCAGTTGGTGCCTGGTGTAATACTGTAGTCGTAGTCGGGACAATTTAAACAGGTACAACAATTTGAAAAGTATTTGTATGCCAGATTAAAAACTCCCGATTCCGACCCGATCCCGCTCACTTTCAGGTAAACATCACCCGTATAATTGGCTGTCCAAGTAATTGTAGAACGTAAGTTTTCACAACCATCATCATCAAGGGCAATCGTAGAGCAATTACTATTGAACAACTCCAAATAAGTATTGAAACTGGCAGTTGCGCCGTCACCGCACCCGGTTTTAAAATAATATGTATTCCCGCTGGTCACCGGGAAGCGGTACATTTTGCATCCACCGGGCTGTATGGAGGTACAATGTGTCTGCCAATTGACAGATGGTGAGAGATAATGGTCATAGTTGGGGCAACTTACACATGGGCCACAGGGTCCTGTGAATTTGTACGCCAGGCTATAACTTCCTGCACAGGAGCCATAACCGCGGACTTTCAGATAAACATAGCCTGTATAATTGGCCGTCCAGTTGATGAGTGAAAGATAATTTTCACAACCATCATCGTTGGTAACCAATGGTGCACAACTTTGATTGATCAGATCCAGAGCAGTGTCAAAATTTGCGGAAGCACCATCTCCGCATCCGGTTTTAAATGTATAGGTATTCCCGCTGGTCACCGGGAAACAATACATTTTGCAGCCTCCTGGCAAAATATTGGAACAATGAACCTGCCAGTTAGCCCCAGGCGAAAAGCCATAATCATAATTCGGACAACTCTGACAGGTTCCGCACACTCCGGAATACCTGTAAGCTAAAGTGTATTTTCCTGCCTGAGTGCCTGTTCCACTGACTTTCAAATAAATATAACCGGTATAATTGGCTGTCCAGGTGATAAAGGACCGATAATTTTCACATCCGTCATCATTTATCGAAATGGTAGAACAATTGCTGTTGAACAGCTCGAGCAAAGTGTTGAAATTGGCTGAAGCACCATCTCCGCATCCGGTTTTGAAGGTGTACGTATTTCCACCGGTGACGAAAAAGCGGTACATTTTACAACCGTTGATCTCTATGGAGGAAGCATGGGTCTGGTAATTGATATTGGGTGTAAGGTTGAAATCATAATTCGGACAGGATGTACAATATCCGCATGAGCCGCTATACCTGAATGCAAGAGTATAATTTCCTGAAGAAGAACTGTATCCCCTTACCTTCAGATAGACGTATCCGGTATAATTGGCCGTCCAGGTTATAGAAGAACGATAATATTCGCAACCATCATCATTTGAAGTGATCAGGTTGCAGCTACTATTCCTCAATTCCAGGTATGTGTCGAAATTTGCTGTTGCGCCATCTCCACACCCGGTTTTAAAGCTGTATGTATTACCACTAATGACTTGAAATCTGTACATTTTGCATCCGAAAGGGGAAATGCCGGAAGCATGCGTTTGCCATACCTGTACCATGGAAGGATCAAAATCAAAATTTGGACAAACTGCACAGGAACTGCAGAATGAAATATATTTGTATCCCAGTGTATATGTTCCTGCCGACTGGTCATAACCTTTCACCTTCAGGTACACATAACCTGTATAGCTGGCTGTCCATGTGATGGAAGACCGGTAAGCTTCACAACCATCATCGTTTGAAACAAGCAGCCAGCAATTATAATTGAGCAATTCAAGATAAGTATCGAAATTTGCTGTTGCGCCATCTCCGCAACCGGTTTTGAAAGTATAAGTGTTTCCACTGGTTACCGCAAACCGATACATTTTACAGCCATTACTGATGATGCCTGATGAGTGAGTTTGCCAGTTAGTTGCCGGAGTAAAATTATAATCATGATCCGGGCAGCTTGCACAACTTCCGCACGCTCCTGAATACTTATAGGCCAAAGTATATTTGCCTGCAGCATAACCAATTCCCCGGACTTTCAAATATATATAGCCTGTATAGTTAGCAGTCCAGGTTATGGACGAACGGTTATTTTCACATGCGTCATCATTGATCATTATTGTGCAGCAATAATTGTTGATCAACTCTATGAATGTATTAAAGTCGGCTGTTGCTCCGTCTCCGCAGCCAGTTTTGAATGTGTAGGTGTTTCCGCTGATCACAAAAAATCGATACATTTTGCAGGCATTGACGTCGATGCCTGATGCATGTGTTTCCCACGTCGAACCTATATTACAGCTGTAATCGAAGTTAGGACAATTCAGACAATCCCCTGACAGAAGACTGTTGGTAACAGGATCATTTTTGAAATTGTCCCGGGATTGACCCGGATGGTCATCCCAAAATTGATCTGAAATATTTGGACAAATGCCTTTAATTGTCGGCTGGTCAATTCCTGCATAGTTAATGTGTTCGGAAGGCCCTTGTTCAGGTAAGCCTTCCGCAACTATTTGTTTCGGGAAAAAACTGAATTTTTTTTCGGGAAATGGCCCTGTTTGAATCTGGGCATGGATGCTCAAGCCTAAAAAAGCGAGCAGGATGATGTAGAAAATGCGTGATTTCATAAGCGTAAAGTTTAGCATGGTTGAATGAGTTTATGTTGAATAATAATTCTGATCCATGTTGGCAAAATCCCTTGAAACAATATTTTGAAAGTTGTATTTTCAGATAATGAAATAATTCTCTATCCGACATACTGATGAAGCTGTTATAATAAATATTTTGATAGTTAAAAAGTTTCCCGGAAGTCCTGCAAATCGATTTTTTAGTAGTGTGCCGGAATGCACAGAAAAATGAAGCACTGAAGCATTTGACTTTCAATGACTTGTTTTTAAGTATCAATATACTTTAACATACAACTTCGATAAATACAATCTTGATTTTTAGTTTGCTCCAAAGACTGGTTCAGCATCTGAATCAACTGTACATAAAATTGAGGAATCGTGATTTAAAAATAAAGTTGAATCAACTGAAATAATAAACAACAGTTGAAAAATATTTCCACGACCTTTCCTTGTTGAACAAATCCGTCCTGAGCATTCTGAAAACGCTTTCGTCTTATTTCGTTAAAGGGGAATAATTTGGAAGATTGATTTAAGTGGTCAATTTACAAATTTTGAGGCTTAAATGCAACAGGTCATGGGGTTTTGGAGGTGATTTCTTGGAATTATTTTTCACAACAAGCATTTTTCAGTCAGCAAAATCTGAATTGTATACATAGCAGACTTGAAAAACCTTTGCATTTTCGTGTTTCTGAAAACTTTTCCTGAAAAAAAATAATATATTTGTGTCCATCTGTGAAAAATTTTGATCATCTGTGGAAAAGGATTTGTGCCCATTTATGGATAAAAAACTAAGGTATACGAAAATCATTCAGGCATTCGTACTAATTTCCTGATCATGCTCGCAATGACCATCCGACTATAAAATCAGACATGGCAATTCGTTGCAGAAAGACCAATCACAATAAACGCCCGGGTTTGGTTGGTGAACGTTCAGTGATATCAAAATAAAATCAAAGCGAAGCTTTTTTTATGCCATGACTTCAAAAAGTTGAAGCCGTGGTATAAAAAAACCGGAATATACTCATTTCAGTTATCATTTACAGATAAGCTTCGCCTTCTAAATGCCGGAATACATTTACAAAATGATGGGAACCAATGCTAAAAACTTAACTGATCAGTCCGGCAACAATCAAGCAGATATTTCAGAGTTTAATTATTCCAGTACATGAATATTTTTTTCCCGGCAGATCTTCTTTAATTCATCCGGCCAGATGGTCACGGTCACTTCACCCAGATGTGCTGCTCTGAGCAGATACATATACGTCCTGGCTTGACCGATACCACCGCCAATGCTCAATGGAATGCTGTCGTTCATGATAGCCTGGTGATAAGGAAGCTTAAGGAAATCTTCCTGCCCTGAGATCTTCAACTGCTGGACCAATGTATCTTTTGTTACCCTGATACCCATTGAAGATAACTCGTGTCTTCTTTGAGTTACAGGGTTCCAAACCAAAATATCCCCGTTGAGTCCGTGGAATTGTTCACCGTTTTTGGTGATGGTAGGTGTTACCCAGTCGTCATAATCCGCTGCCCTCATTTCATGTGGGTAACCATCCTTAAGAACCCAACCGATACCGATGATGAATACTGCAGGATATTCCTGTATCAGTTTTGTTTCTCTTTGTTTCCTTGGCAGATCGGGGTACATTTCCAGAATTTCTTCGGCATGGAAGAATTTCAATTCTTCGGGGATATCAGGGTACCTGGGATCATTGAGTTCAGGATATTTGCTTTTAACCATCTGGCTGGCACCATAAATGACTTTCCAGATCCGTTTGACCGTGTCTTTCAGATAATCCAGGTTACGATTTTCAGGAACTATCCTTTTTTCCCAATCCCATTGGTCCACATAACTGCTGTGGTCATGGTCAAGGAAATAATCTTTTCTGACTGCACGCATATCCGTGTTGATGCCGTGTCCGACTTCGCATTCAAATTGTGCCAGCGCCATTCTTTTCCATTTGGTAGCTGCCTGGACCACCTGGGCTTCGATCCTTTTGGGAAGTCCCAGCCCTGCAGGAAAATCAATCGGAGTCCTGGATCCATCCCTGTCAAGATAGTCATTCACACCGCTGTCTTTACTGACGATCAAAGGCACCTGCACCATCTGCAAATTCAACTCTCTTGCCAATCCTTTTTCGATGTAGTCCTTGATATCATAAAGGGCTTCCATCCTTTTCAAAGGTTTCAGCAATGCCTTATAATTCTGAGGCAAAATTTTACTTACCTCTTCATACGTACTGATACCTGGTCCTGCCAGGTCTGCTCTCTTGTCTGACATACAAATATATTTTGATTTATGAAAATAATTACGGATAAATGTACGGACAATTTAACCCCAATATGTATATAGTCGCTCCTTAATATTCATATAAAATATTATAAATCAGTTAAATAGTGT
>CAZQKR010000037.1:0-43550 GCA_964594045.1 uncultured Saprospiraceae bacterium
GAAAATGCCGGCTTCGTTGCTCTTGGTTTTATCTTTCTATTTTAGTTTACACAATTTATTTTATACTACCTTTAAACTCATATAAATATTCTTATTTTTTCAATTTACTCTAGAGGTACTAAACAAACTACTATTGCACATTCAGGCCCTATTTACCCCATTTTTATCACATTATTTTATACAGGCATTTATTTTGTTAATTCATTAACTTACTATGTCAAACCATTCCTTGAAAACAGGTCATTAAACATACAAAATTCACCTCAAATTTAAAAAGGAATGAATGATTTTTTGCATTAAACTCCTGCTTGAAACTTCTTTGAATGCTTCTAATAATTCATCAGAAAATTCGTAATTAGTTGATCCTGATTTGTGTTCATTGTAAATTTACATATTATACTGTTCAAATAAAATACCACATCCAACCTCGTGCTTTACCCCTTCAAAAACCGCTCTCTCCATGCTTTATAGATCTCTGCCGTGCGCTTATTTCCGAGCTGCAGATTGGACTGGATTTCAGTGTCCAGCTTTTCCTTTATTTTACCGGGATCTGCCGGCTCACCTTGCTCATCCTGCAGGGTTTTAATGATCTGTAACAGAGATCTGTGTATGCGGAAATCTAAATATGCATCATTCGCAACATCCATAAGACGCCTGTTTTCAAGAACATTCGGGTACCCCGTGTGTCCATGCCCGTGGGAAAATACAAAGGTCTTCAAATTATTTTCAGCATCCCTGAATTCCCTGAATAAAAGGTCCACCTTTGCCTCCAGTTCGACTAAAACGAGGGTTGTATTTTCAGCCATAAAAGGTAATTTTAAAAGTTATTATGATCATGATTTACAACAACAAACAACCGGCTAAAATTGAAAAAATTCGTTTTATTTTGCTTGATTTTGATTTGTTTGGTTTTTAGTTTAATATAATTTATAAGTTTCTTTGATCAAGTGATCTTTGACAAACTTCATTAACGTTGATTTTTCAGGAAATTCCACGATAAGCAAGAAGCAGACACGAAATCTACGAAGTTTTAATTTTTAACCCCCAAAATTCACTTGGTTTATAATATAATGTATTGACTTTTTGCTCTTTGTGCCTTCTTCGTGCAACTTTGTGGAATAGCTGTATTTTCTTTATTCTATAAAGGGCACAAAGCATGCACAAAAGACACAAAGTTTTTAATTTTGAACTCCGAAAAATTCAGTGTATTGAACTAAACTGTAATCCCTCTGTGCCCTTAGTGCCTTCTTTGTGCATTCGCGGCCACTTCAAAAATAAACCCGACCCCCTTTTCCCCGGAGCCATCATTCCGGGCCTGACCCGGAATCCCGTCACCTGAATCATATCTCCAAAAAAAATGAGATTGCGGATCATGCCCTGATGCTCGCTTTACCTGATCAGGACAGGTCCGCAATGACAAAACGATCACATTAACGGATTCATACCATGTTTATATTTCCAATCATTGCATTCCCCCTGCTGCCCCCTGACCCCCTTAAGGGGGAACTCCAACCCGCAACTTCAAGCATAAATATTCAAAATGACATTTAAATTATCACGTGTCGATTTCAATCTTTTAGTGCGGGTTGCCTCTCCCCCTTGTGGTTTGTACTGACCTTTAGTGTCATGTGGGGTTGGGGGCAGCGCAGGCAAATTCAAAAAATGAGATTGCGGATCATGCCCTGATGCTAGCTTTACCTGATCAGGACAGGTCCTCAATGACAAAACGACATCAGGAATGAGCCGGAAAATTTAAAAATTGGTGCTATTTGAAGATTCGGGGATTGTGGAAATCATTTGTGCCCTTCATGGAAAAGAACAAGAAATACTTAGGGATGCAGTAAATCATTCGTGCATTCGTGTCCACTTCAAAAATAAACCCGACCCCCTTTTCCCCGGAGCCGTCATTCCGGGATTGACCCGGAATCCCGTCACCTGAATCATATCTCCAAAAAAAAAATGAGATTGCGGATCAGGTCCTGATGCTCGTTACACTCGATCAGGACAGGTCCGCAATGACAAAACGATATCAGGAATGAGCCGGAAAATTGAACGACTTCAGGCTTGGCTTTCAAACCAAAACTACATCCATAATAGATTCAATAAATTATCCCAAAATGGGATAATTATTCAAATGTGTGTATATTTGCATCATGAGGATCATTGCTTTTAAAACCCTTAGGGAATTTTATGGAAATATGGCTTTTGCAGATGCTGAAGTGCCTTAAAAGAGCTTGGTACCACGAAACAAAAAATGCCAATTGGAGAAATTCAAATGAACTTAAACAGCAATTTAAAAATGCCAGTATTATAGGTGACGGACGGGCTGTTTTCAACATTAAAGGCAATGATTACAGATTAGTGGTTGCGATAGATTATGAATTTCAGGCAATATTCATCAAATTTATCGGAACACATGAACAATATAACAAAATTGACGCTAAAACGATTTGATCATGAATATAAGACCAATTAAATCAGAAGAGGATTACCAAAATGCGATCACCAGGATAGCGGAATTGTGGGGTGCTGCAAAAGACACTGCCCGGGGTGACGAGCTGGATCTGTTAATAACCCTGGTTGAAGCTTTCGAAATGAAACACTACGCAATTGCACCTCCTGACCCCATCGATGCGATTAAATTTCGTATGGAACAAATGGGCATGAACAATGCAGATATGGTTAAATACCTGGGAAGTCAAAGCAGGGTAAGCGAAATCCTGAATGGCAAAAGAAAGCTGACTTTGAACATGATCAAATCCCTGTACAAAGAACTTAAAATACCGGCTGAAGTTTTGTTGGCTTAAAGGCATTCGTAGCTACTTCAAAAATAAACCCGACCCCCTTTTCCCCGGAGCCGTCATTCCGGGCCTGACCCGGAATCCCGTTTTCGCCATTTTCTTCCGACAACGGGATTGCCGGTCATACCGGCAATGACAAACTGAACACAGTAGAAAGTATAAAGTTTATAAAGTTCTGCTTTCAACTATAAAAACTTTTCCCGCTACTCCATCCAAATCACTTTTGGCATGAACCAAAAACGAATATTTTCACTTCCTGAAGCATACTTAGTTTTTTTGTCATTTATGTGGGGTATAAACCATGCACCTTCAAAAAAACTTTTACCACAAACCGGTTTCCTTCTCATTTATGAAGTTTGAAGCAGCCAATTGAATACATTGATATGTCTGATTCCGTTTCGGTCTTGAGTAAATGAATCCGTCGTGAGCAGAAATTTCGGGTAATTGTCCTTGATTTTATCCAACGCTCCAAACTCCCGCCGTGAGATGTCTTCATTCGCCAGTTGCCATGCCACCTGATAGTATTCTATTTCACCAGCCTGGTTTTTGCAAACAAAATCCACCTCGGTATTTCTGGCTGAACCCGTCCATACTTTGTTGTTTCTGCGAATGAGTTCCAGAAAAACAATATTTTCCAAAATGTGGCCTCTGTCGGTTGATCGCTCTTTTCCAACCAGCATATTCAACAGACCAACATCCACCAGATAATACTTTTCCTGGGTTGCCAAAAGCTTTTTGCCTTTCAGATCAAAGCGATTTACCTTATAAAAAACAAAAGCTGAAACCAAATAGTCCAGATATTTTTCGACCGTGGCATGATGTATATTTTGTCCGTCCAGCTTGAGTATTTTAGAAATATTTCCCGGAGATAGCCTGTTCCCTATATTGGAAGCCACAAACTTAACCAAATTGGCAAAAGCTCGCCTGTCGTTTATCTGGTGTCGTTGGGTGATATCCTTTTCAATGATGGTTGCATAGATAGCCTCCAGATATTCATAAACTTTGTCATAACCAACTTCTCGCAGTTCCACACCTTTTGGCAATGAGGTTTCGTTTACATAATCGAAGAACAGAATTTCGAAATTGAGATACTTATTGCCTGTATCTATATTCCTTGCTGTCAGATACTCGGTGAAAGAAAATGGTAATATAGAGATCTCAATGTAACGGCCCCCCAACAAAGTAGCCAGTTCACTGCTGAGTAAAAAAGCATTTGAACCCGTAATGTAAATATCAGTATTTTCTGTGGCATACAGCCCGTCAACCAACTTTTCAAAAGCAGGAATATTTTGCACTTCATCCAAAAATATATAATTGATTTTTTCGGACTCCATTTTTTGCTTTATGTCGAAATAAATATCGCTCCAGGTTTTATCCAGATAGTTTTCCGGTAGTTCAAAATTGTAAAACTGTATTTGTCGGACACCTGTTCCCTGTTGCAATA
Source organism: uncultured Saprospiraceae bacterium (assembly GCA_964594045.1). GTDB lineage: Bacteria > Bacteroidota > Bacteroidia > Chitinophagales > Saprospiraceae > UBA2365. The sequence continues at coordinate 4,246 of CAZQKR010000037.1, forward strand.
AAATTCCTTTAAATATATGGAGCAAAGTGCTTTTTCCGGACCTCCGCAAGCCACTCACTACTTTAATAAGGTCTTTATCTTTGTAAGACAAGAGTTTATCAATGTATTCTTTTCGATTTATGTAATTATCCATACCTCAAAGTTAATAAATATATTATCATAAATTGCATAAAGTGCAAGTTTTGATAATTCTGAAGGTGCTCAACTACCATTGAAATTGATCAAGCGGAAGTGTAATCCTGACTAGAGTGATATGGTAAAACAAGATACTTTTGAAATTATGCCAAAGATCATTTATGGAAACAGGATTGCCCGCAATGGCGCAAAGGCACGTTTGAGTCCATTTTTGAAAAACAATTGTGACATTAGTGGAAAATAACAAGAAACACTATGGAGTCCGATAAATCATTCCTGCATTCGTGGCCTCTTCAAAATAAATCCGGGCCTGACCCGGAATCCCATCGCTTAAACCATGTAACAAAGAAGAGATTCCGGACGTAATTCCGCCATGACCAACCAACATCAACCATAAGAATTAGATCAGATGGCATTCAAAAAATCAAAAAGGTTCTCGCTGGGTTTTAAATTGAGCTTCTTCCTCAGGCGGGAACGGCTGATGTAAAAACTGGAGGGTTGGATGTTCAGTATTTCGGAGACCTCCTTGGAGTTGAGACCGATCTTCAGGTAGGCACACATGCGAAGATCGTTGTTGGACAAATCAGAAAATCTGGATTTTAATTTCCTGAAAAACTCCTGGTGCAGTTCATCCATCTGAATTTCAAATGTTCTATCTTCCATTTCCAGGTAGGTCTCGAGCAATCTGTGCATTTCTCTCCACTTTGACCTGGCGACATTGGGATTGCTTTGAGCGAGTTCGCATTTTTCTTTCAAAGTCAGTATCAGCCGATTTTTTTCCTCGTTCTCTCTGGCCTTTTTCGCCAGGGCAACAGTCTTTGTTTTCAACTGATCCTTTAGCAGGTCATATTCACCCTGTAAACGCAACTGCTCCATCACCAGGATATCCTCTTTGTGCTGCTCAGCCTGCTTTTGGAGCGCCAGTTGTTCCCTGATCAAAAGTTTTTTCTTTTGTTTTTTTAATGAAATGTCATGAATTTTTTTGAGCAAAAATGCCAATAGGACGAAACCAACAAAATATAAGATCCATGCATAGGCTGATCTGTACCATGGAGGCAACAGGTCAAAACTGACCGATTTTGTTTCTGATATTTTTCCGTCGATCTTAGCCCTCACCTCAAAAGTAAATTTCCCGGAAGTGAGGTTCAGAAATTCGAAGAAATTATCTGAACTCCAGGGACTCCACTTGTCAGAATTGCCCGATTTGTACTGGTATAACACATTATCCCGGTTTGGAACAATAAAATCGATCCGCAGGTTATTCAGATCATGCGGAATGCTTTCCCCTGCCGCAATGTTTTTTCTATTATTATTGTCAAAGGCTTCCGTTTTTCTGAAGACCAGGGATATTTTTGCCGGAGAAACCAGCTTTTCGCGTCCATTGATCTTGTACAGCATGAACCCGTTATGAACAGGGTAAAATTGATATTCGGAACTCAAGTTCCTGGATTTTCCTATGGGCAAAAACGGAAATTCCGGTTCGGCTGCAGGGACAGCTTTTGTAAATTTTTTGTTTTTTTCATCAAAGAGATAGGTGAAATCGTCTGAATGGACAGAAATTCCCCGGGGGTCTTTGTGGATAAAAGTATTGTAGCCGCTGAACATTTTTTCCGGAAAGATCAATCTTTCGACCGGATTGAGTTCACTGTCCAAAACAGCCCGGATGATTCCGAAACTGGGAATATTGACCCAAAGGATATTATCTTTTTCTATGATCAACTCATTGCAGGAACCATAGATCAGGTCCATCTTTTTTAAAAACCGCCATTGTCCGCGATCATTTTTAAAAATGGAAATTCCGTTATAATTGCCGGTCAGGATATGGTTTTTGTATTGAATGATGGTCCAGACACCTTCCTGTTCACTGATCAGTTCCAGTGCATTATCCCGGATGATGTACAAACCTTTGTCATGTCCCAGCCACAGCGTATTGTCAATTTCCTCAACAGCCCAGACCTGGCCTTCTGTACCCGGGACAAGCCTGAAATTAAAATCAGAGGCATCATTATTCAGTTCCGTCCATTCAGAGCGGTACAAACCCTGGTTGGTACCCAGGTAAAATGAACCATTCTTCAGCAATGCGGTCTGTGCAGTTCCAAAATTTCCTCCATGATCGAGAAAAGTAGTGAAAGGGTTGTTCAGATGAATTACCGAAATACCATAATCCATTCCAAGCCAAAGTTTTCCATCAGGACCATAATGCATGGACAGTATCGTGTTGACAGGCAACCCCTTGTTCCTGTTGACGCGGTGAATGATCTTCCCATCCATATCTGCAATGTAAAGCCCATGTAAAACCGTACCAAATGCCACATAGGAATTGCCTATACGTTCGAAGCTGAAGACCTTGTCATTTTCCAGTTGCCGGGACAAAAAATTCCCGATCTTGCTCAACTTTCCTGCACTGAAGGCAAATAATCCCTTCTCTCGGGTCACGATGATGAGTTCAGCACCGCGGGGATATAATCCTGAAATTTCTGAATTGAAATTTTCAGGAAAATCAAATATTTTTTTCAGTTTGAACCCGTCAAAAAGAAACACACCCTCCTTTTTATCCGCTATATACAGTGTATGATCAACAGAAAAACTGCCCGAGATCCTGCCGGGTGCCGTAATTCTTACCAGTTGTCCCTTTTGATAGACATAGATGTTTTGGTGAGAAACGAAAACGACTTTGTCTCCCACCTTGTGTATATCCCAAAATTCTTCTACAAAATCCTGAGGCTCATTCTTATAAGGATAAAGTGAACGGTATTCAAAGTCCTGATATTCATTTTTTTTCCAGACGCCAAAATCCAGGTCAGAACCTGAATAGATCAGAGAATCATTTTCAATCAACAGCGATCGGGTAATTCCTGTGCTGCCTGAAAAGGTTTTCCAGTTTTTCCCGTCGAATTCAAGCAATCCCCGGCCTGTTGCCATATACACAAGTCCTGATGGTGCTGAAGCTATTTCCCAGACCTTACCTTTGTTTTCATATTGCTCAGGCGTATAGTTTTTCAATATGGGAACACCTTTTTCCGGCATTGTCTGCGGAAAAGAAACCAGCGTGCTGAAAAAAAACACCAGAAAAAATGTTACCTTCAATTTCAACGGAGATCTGAGTAAATATACAAAGCTAAAATATTAATGTTAAAGAATCAGCATATTGACAGTCAACATAAAAATCAACAAATGCTGTACAGATCTTGTTCGGCGAAACGATATGACTGTATGGAAAAAAATCCCCAAAGCTGCCTTTGAAAGACGCTTTGGGGAAAATCAAAAATTAATAAATGATCAATTTATAAGTTTGTTTTGAACTGCCTGCATCAATGCTGATCAGATACCAACCCTGTTTTAAGGATGTGGTCTGGATTCTGGATGAGTTTTTGGCAGAGTAGATCAATTTGCCATTGAGGTCAAAAACATCAATTTGATCCGCAACCTCACTTAATTGTACATTTTGTCCTGCTTTTACAGGATTCGGATAAATTGTAACAGACTGATCTTTAAGGCTTTCAACGGAAGTTCCTTCTCCTTTATAGAAGTAGAGATTATCCAGGAAAATCGTTGGAGAACCATTGCCTCCGTCAAATTTGAACTGGATCAGATTCGTCATATCCACATTGGTGAATGCAGATAATGGAATATCATAACTCACCCACTGACCCGGAGTAACAGGTAGTGCATAGGCTGTTTCCACAGGACCCGGACTGATACAAAATACGTTCACAGTGGTTGCATTTGCTGTCCACATATCCAGGTGCAGCTTTTCCATGCCGGAGGCATCAACAGCATCTTTGAACTGTGTACCCTGATAATTGAAACCTGCATATTTCAATGTTGGATTGCCGTCAATTTCGACGATGGAAACCTGTGTGGACTGACCCCAGTTGGGATTAAAATCTGTTTCCGGAACATCGTTGTAGGCGTTGCTGAATATGGAGATCACATCCCCTGACTCACGGGCCGGAGGATTCGGGGCAGCTTCGGAAGGTTCAGTTATTTGCGTTCCCCCAGAAACAGCGCTTGCGGTTGCACTGCCGTCGGAAAACAGTTCAGTTGAAGCATTATACTGGTATAACCAGAATGAATATTCGGTTCCGGGGGATAACCCGGCCAGTACAAAGCCAAAAGCATTTACGCCTCCGCCATCTCCCGGTGTGGTGCCAAAGATATATTCTGTTGCAGTGGTCGGGTCTGCAGGCGCTCCGGCAGTGGTGCTGTAGAATAATTTGTAAACGATATCTCCTCCAACATTATTCGGACCGCATGCCAGAAATACTTCACCGGATCCAACAGGATTATCACCGATCATATTGGAAGCTACCAGTCCTGCCGGAACAGGAGGTCTTTCATCTTCAGGCTGAGGGTTAAAACTGATCTGGTCAAAATAGATCACATTGTCCTGAGTTCTGCCTCCAAGGTTAAAGTCAGGGAAGATGACGATCCTGTCAAACTGACCTTCACCTGCCGGCGGGTTGATAAATCCTGAAAAGTCAAAAGTAAGTTCTTCCCATTGGTTGACAAGGGTATTAGCCACTTTGAGTTCACCCTGAGACCAGCCCGTCGGAGAATCAAACTTAATACCCACATCGCTGATGACAGGCTTCCAGACTTTGATCTTAATGAGAGAATTTGTGTTATTCAATACGAAGGGGCCCAGATCATCATCCCCATGAGCGGATTCCACTCCAGCCCAGGGTTGCCCGCTTTGCAAAGCAGTGAATTTGGCTACCGTGGCGGTAGTATTCATCCCGTTGGGGTCCGGATTGGCAATGATTTCCAGAGGCGGATTGGTGTTGTTTTCAAATACATTCCATGACCAGTCCGCGCCAAGTCCGCCTTCTTCAAAATCGATGACGACCACGGTGGGTTCAACTTCCTTGTAGAAATACAAATTATCCAGGAAAATTGTCGGAGAGCCGTCTCCCCCATCGAATTTGAACTGGATCAGACCAGACATATCCACATTGGCAAATGCAGTCAGAGGTATGTCATAACTCACCCATTGACCCGGGGTGATGGGTAATGCATAGGCAGTTTCCACAGGACCGGCGCTGATGCAGAAAATATTCACGGAGGAAGCATTAGCTGTCCACATATCCAGGTGCAGCTTATCCATACCGGAAACGTCAACCGGGTTGGCAAATTGTGTTCCCTGGTAATTGAAATTGGCATACCGTAAGGTTTGATTTCCTTCTATTTCTGTCACGGCAACCAGCGTGGATTGCCCCCAATTGGGGTTAAAATCAGTGCCGGCGACATTTTCATAAGAATCGCTGAATATGGAAACGACATCTGCTGCGTTCCTTGCAGGCGGAACCGGAGCAGCAGTTGCGGGTTCTTCTGCAGGAGCGCCTCCCGGACTGAAGGTGATGTGATCAAAATAAGCCACATTATCCTGTGTTCTGCCGTTCAGGTTAAAGTCAGGAAAAATGACGATTCTGCCCAAAGAGCCATTACCGGCTGGTGGGTTGATATAGTTCGAAAAGTCAAAAGTCAATTCTTCCCATTGATTTACAAGCGTATTGGATATCTTGATTTCTCCCTGTGACCAACCGGTTTCAGTATCAAACTTGATACCTACATCACTGATCACAGATTTCCATACCATAATTTTCACGATCCGGTTATTCTCATTCCACTGGAAGGTACCCAGGTCCACACCCTGCAATGATTCACAGCCCGCCCATGGTTGGCCGCTTTGCAAAGCAGTGAATTTGGCTACATTTGCAGAGGTATTGATCCCGTTCGGGTCTGGATTGGCAATGATTTCCAGAGGAGGGTTGGTGTTGTTTTCAAAAACATTCCAGGTCCAGTCAGCGCCAAATTCACCTGTCTCAAAAGTGATCGGTGCATTTTGGGCAATGCATCGCGATGATAATCCAAGTATCATCAAAAGAATTAAAAAGTTTTTCATCATCTAAAATTTTTAAGTTTAATAAATAATCATTTCCAAAGGCACTTTCAATTTGCCTTTGAAGGTACAATTAAATTACTGACGGCTTTTTTGGGGGTTCTGTTTAAATTGAACAATCCCCAGTGTTTTTCAGGTTCCAGAGGTTCCGGGGAGCCTTTCCAGGATTCATCAAAGGCTTCAAAAAAGAAGCACAGGATACCTTCCTTTTCTGTCCATTCCATCAGTTCTTCAAAATATACTTTTTGGTATTCCTCATTTACATTTTCCGGGTTGATTCCTCTTCCGTTCGAATTGGTAGCCCATCCGGCTTCAGTGATCACCACCTGTTTATCCGGATATTTTCTGGCAACCGAATAGTAGTTTTCCCTGGTATAATCCAGTGATTCATGGATATGTCTGTATTCCCATACCGGATAGGTGTGAATGGAGATAAAATCTACGTTTTGAGCTAATTTTTCCAGCTTGTGGAGCCAGGGAACATAATTTTCGCAGAAGCTAACAGGTTGTTTGATTTGACTTTGAACCTGTTTCACAAAATCCAGAACCCTGCCTTCAGGAACATAATGGTCTGTCCACTCCACACATGCTTCATTTCCCACGGAGACCGAAAAGATGACATCGGGAAAAAGCTTGGCCATTTCAATCAGTTCATTGATCCTGTTTTGATTGAATTGCCTGTTCAATTCCAGTTGTTCTTCAGGGTATACACCTCCGTTCCAGGGGCAATTGAAATTATTCATTTCAGCCACAATGTAGGCCCCCAGCATCAGTTTGAAATCCAGTTTTTCTTCCCGGATCACCCGGATCACCAGCTTTGCATGCTCATCACAGTCAAATAAACGCAGGTACTTCCAATGTCCGTTGAGGATCAGCAGATCCTCTTTTATTTCATCATAGCCCGGGTAAATGCCACCAGGCTGCTGACCTTGTCTGAATCCTGAATAGCAAATGGCTCTTTTGGAAGTCAACACGTTATGATCCGTTCTATTCATCTCCAAATTTTAATTTACCCAGGTGATCCCAGATTCCCCAGAAAGCGCCCACGTCTCCTTCGGCGCCGACTTTCCAGGATTCGTCAAACGAAGCGAAGTAAAAAATCTCAATATTTTCATCGAAAGACCACAACTGGGTGTTGATGAAGTATTTCATGGCATTGAGCATGGAAGGTTCTGAATTTCCGAATGCTTTCCCTTTGCTGGGCCATCCGGTTTCGGTAATGATGACTTTTTTCCCTTTTCCTGCCAAGGAAGCCTGGTGAAACATCTGCTTCATGTGTTCGAGGGAATATTTGAAATCGGTTCCTTCCCAGAAGGGATAACAATTGCAGAGTATCACGTCACAAGCGTCCGTTACCGCTGGTTTTTGGGTAAATTCGTAGTATGCATCCACATATCCTACCGGCACGCCGGGAAGCGCTGTTTTCACTTTTTCAATGACTTCAATCAGTTCATTTTCAGTCATATCCTTTCGGTAAAGGACTTCATTGCCAACTGCTGCAATGTCGACAAAACCATCTTTTGCCAGTTGGATCAGATTTTTGATCTCCAATGCATTCTTTTCCTGATCTTTTCCAAGCCATGCTCCGACCAGGGTATTCAGCCCGAGTTCTTTGGCTATTTTGGGAATATTTTCATTGCCCTCAATGCAGGAAAAAGAACGTATCCACCTGGTATACGGTTTAAGTATTTCCATCCTTTTCCTGATCTGCGTTTCAGGTATGATGTCTCCGGGTTTCTGTCCTTCTTCATAAAGGCTGAAGCAAAAGCCATGTATGCCTCCGTATAAAATTTCCAGGAACAGATCTCTGATCTCATCAAGAGATTTATCTTCAAAAAAGTTATCCCTCAGAGCGAGGTCGGACTCTTTGAAATTCAAAAACTTTTCTATTCTGTATGACATAAAGTAAAGCTTAAAACGGTTATTACAATATATTTTTCAATGTTTTATAATTCCCCACGTCTTCTGATCAGTTCTTCCTTGATCTCTTTTGCTTTTTCTTCGGTAAGGTCATATTTCCACATGACCAGAATGGCCAAACCTGCGGTGAAGGCCGGAATAATGATATCTGCCAGCCTGAGGTTAGTGATCGTTTCTGATGTCTGTTGGGCTGCATTCTGATCAAACCCGACCATTTTCAATACCAGGCCGCCCAGAACGAGGGCAAGACCCTGCCCCAGTTTGACCATCCACCAGTAGATCGCACCAAAAGTGCCTTCCTTACGCGGCATTCCGTTATTCAGCTCATCCAGATCGCATACATCTGCCGTCATGCTCATCATCAGGGTGAAAAGACCACCTATCCCGAACACCATGAGAGGTACAGGCATGAACATCATCCAGGGGTTGTCGGGGTTGAATCCCCACCATTTCAGGGCATAACCGATCATGGAGATGATCGTAGCGATGATGAATGCTTTTCTTTTGCCCCATTTGTTGGACATCCATGTAATAACAGGAATGATCAAAAAGGCGGTTGACATGGCGCTGATGGTGGAAAACCATGCAGGCCAGGTGCCTGCATCACCGTAACTACCATTGAACATGTAAAAAACGATGATGAAGTAGCTGAACGAAGCCACCATCTGAAAACCGTTGAACACCAAAAAAGTGGCTGCACATAACCTGACAAAGGATACATTTTTAAAGATCAGGACCATATTTCTTAAAAGACCTTTAAAGTTTTTGGCAATATTCCTGAGCGTCAGATCATCCCGGTTAGTCAGATTTGTCTGATCTATCTCTTTGCAAATGAGCGCAGGCAATACACCAAGCGCAATACATAAAGCACCGACCAGGATCGACAGACGGCGCACGCCGACTGCCTGTGATTCGAACAGGTCCGGATCCGCAATAAGTACCCAAAACCAGGGAACTATCATCCAGGAAATCTGTCCCAGTGTCTGGGAAAATGCCATAAGCCTGGTGCGTTCCTTATAATCAGAAGACATTTCATATCCCAATCCGATCAGCGGTGTGGAGAAAATGGTATTCCCGGTCAGGTAGATCAACGAAACGATCAGGAAATACCAGAAATTATAGTTTTGTGAGTTCTCCGGGTTCAATTGCCATAAAACCATGAACATAATGCCGCTTGCAATGGCCCCGATAAAGATATAAGGTTTCCGGCGGCCCCACCTTGATTTCGTATTATCTGAAATATAACCCATTATAGGGTCAGTGATGGCGTCATAGATCCTGGGCAAACCTCCCAGCAATCCTGCAAGGAAGGGATCCATGCCAAAGGCCGTGAGCAGAAAGAACATGAACACGCTCAAAGAGCCGGGTAAAAGATTGTTGACCAGGTGTCCTGCACCAAATGCAGCTTTTTGCATCAATGGAACTCTGTCTCTTTTTAAAATTGTGGATTGTGACATAACTTATAATTTAATGTTCTTTAATCGATCTGTTACCTGTACCTTTTGAATACCTCACCTTGTCTTTCTGCTGAAAAGTTCAACTATCAGAGACCTGAGGTCTCACGTCAAAACCAAAAATGTATACCATGACCTGCGTTTCATTTTCAAAACAATCCGTCAATTCATCATTTTGCCTTTTTGTTTTTCAAATCAATGATCTCCTTCACTTCCGGAGGTGCTTTCAGCTCTTTCATCAATGCTTTCCTGTCTCCGTTGTATGTTTTGGTTATCTGTTTTCCATCGCGTGTCAGTCCATTAAAAATACCGGCGTCAACCATGTCCCAAAGCGCGAATTTTGCCTGAGCCTGCAGGTTGATCAGACCAAAATGATTTTCTGATCCCATCGGATTTGCCGCATCCTTCCATTGTTCATCAAAAGCCTCAAAATAAAAACAGCTGATATTGGATTCATTGGTCCATTTCCGGATATGTTGATGATACAGCGCTGATTTGTATTCATCGGCAGCTCTTGAACCTTCATTTCCATAGTGGTCGTTGCAGGTTGTAGTCCAGCCTGTTTCGCCGATATGCACCGGTTTTTCGACACCGATACTTTTCATATAATCCACTACACTCCGGTATTGATCTATGGCATAATCTCTTGCCCGCAGCATGGCGTTATCAATTTTTTCAATTTCTGACAGCGCCTTTTCGTATTCTCTTGTACCCCAGAATTCCGGATGATAGTAGCTGTCATGCATCGGATAGGTGTGCAGGGAAATAAAATCAACTGCTTTGATCAGTTTTCTGAGGTCTTCTTTATGATAGGTGGAGTCTCCGCCACCCCAGGCGGCATAATTGTCAGAACTCGTGATCCATAATGAACCGGGCAGATCGCCTCTTTTCTTCAGATCCTGCAGATGATCCACCCATTTGAGGATGATGCCGGGTTCAACATAATAATTCCATGCCCAATGCACCATGGCCTCATTTCCGACAGCGATGATCTTCACGATTTCCGGATATTGCCTGGTCAGTTCAACTGCACGGGCGATTTCCACGGCATTCCTTTGGCTTTCCTCGTTGCGGATCCGGTCTGGCAGATCAGTCCAGGCATTTTTGCAGTCTATCCAGGCACCCAGCATCACATACATCTCAAAATCAGGATCTTCAGCTTTCATTTGCCTGATGGCTTCCAGCAGGTTAGCGGCCTCATCCAGATGCACATTATACGTCCTCAGCAATCGGATGCCCATTGCAGACAGAATTTTCATATCTTCCTTGAGTTGCGCGATTGTTGGCTGAATTTCCCGGGTATTTTCGCGGTATCCTCCGTAGCAGATAGCCTGATATTCGGCATTACCCAGTATGTCAGCAGCTGTTTTAGCCGGAGTCTGTGCATTGTTTTTGCACGAAATGACAAGTGAAAATGCTGCAATTGAAAAAATGTATATCAGCAGTTGTTTCATGATCGATCTTTAATAAATAGATTTTTATGACACAATTTCGTTGTTCCTTCTGAGCTCCAGCTCTCTTTCCATTTCCAGTGTGGTTTTATGATCAATTGAGTAGAAATACAAAAGGATGGCACAGGACATGTACAACAGTCCGGGGAAAACGGAGATCATCAGTTTGATCCCGGTCAGTGAGGTAGCGGTCTGTTCGACGTTTGGGATGAATTTGTACAATGCGAGTATCCAGCCTGCCAATGCACCACCGATCCCCCAACCGGCTTTCTGGGCAAAGGTCGCTGCAGAAAACACCAGTCCAGTTGCCCGTCTTTTGAATTTCCATTCAGAATAATCCGCGGTGTCACCCAGCATGGTCCAGAGCAAGGGGACTGCAGGAGCATAGGTGAATTTGGCCAGGATATTCAGGACGTAAATGGAATAAATATTATCATTCCCGGGAATATAAAGGAGGATAAAGAATAGTCCGGAAAGCAAGGAACTGGCGATATATACATTTCTTTTTCCAAAACGCTTTGCCAGCGGTTTGGAAAACGGAATTCCCAGGATCAAAGCAATAGTACCGATGACATTGAACAGTTGCACGTTTTCTTCATTGCCGATATAGTATTTGAAATAGTAGGCGATGGAAAGATTTTGCATGGCAAACATGATGAAAGACACAATGCCAACAAAAAACATGATCACCCATGGCCTGTTCCGGAACAGGTTTTTGAGGTCTTCCTTCAGGTTTTGCTGCTGTCCCGCAGGAGGGGTTACTCTTTCCCGGGTTGTTTTGAAAGTGATCATAAATAGAATAAAGCTGATCACTGCAAAAAGCATCAGGGTGTACTGGTATCCTTTTGCCATATCTCCCTGACCAAAATATCCTGCGAGGTAAAGGGCAGTTCCCGTCACAATAAATTGCCCTGCAAAAGCAAATATGAATCGATATGAATTCAAACCTGCCCTTTCATAGGAATCAGATGTCATCACAGCCCCCAGGGAAGAATAAGGAAGATTGATCGCTGTAAATACGGTCATCAGCAGCAGATAGGTCGTTGCTGCATAGATCACTTTGCCGGTGGCGCCCAGATCCGGTGTGGAGAACGTCAGGACAGCCAGTATGCCGTAAGGTAATGCCATCCACAGCAGGTAGGGCCTGAATTTACCCCAGCGGGTATTGGTCCTGTCAGCAATAATTCCCATCAGGGGATCACTCAGCATGTCCCAGAAGCGGGCGATCAACATGATGGTCCCGGCAGCCGCAGCTGAAATTCCGAAGGTGTCAGTATAAAAAATGAGGATCCAGAACCCCACCATGTCCCAGACAAAATGGGAAGCCGTATCACCGAGTCCATAACCTATTTTTTCCTTGATCGATAGCTTCATGACAGTATATTTCTTTATTTTAAATCAAAAATTCCATTCTGTTACAACCATCCTGATCATGCATTCACGCTGACCGATATTTCCAGGCGATCGATCTCTCCTGTTCTTTTGAAGATTTTGTCGCTGACTTCACTGCTTAAGACATTGCCCTGAATGAGTGTTGTCTGACCATTCACATGATGTACGGTAATTTGCTGTTGAGCTTGTCCGGCTGAATAAATTACCGGAACGGAGCAGTATGTAAAAGCGAGCTGGCCTTTTTGAAGCTTAAGTCTCTTTAAGGCTCCGTTGATAGTAAAGTATTCAAAATCAATATTATCTGTAAGTAATTCTTCTTTTCTCAGCAGCCTGGGGTTGAAATACAGCTGCCTGTCCCGGACAAAAACGCCCAATTCTCCGAAACGGGACAAGATATCTTCCTTCACCTGACCGGTCATTCCGGGTTGTTGTGCGCCTTTATGCAAGGGTGTGTGAGAATAAGGGTCTGTCGGGAAAGCACCGTACAATTTTGGAGATTTGTGTACTCCAATCCCGGCTTCTATTTCATAATAATGATCCAGGAGTTGTCCGGTCAAAACGGGATCCGCATTTTCGTGAATAGCCCTGAGGCTGCATTCCTGCACGGCCAGTAAAAGTTTTGATACCATATGCCAGTAAATGGAACCCAGACCTTCATAGGCGAAAAAAGTCCCGGATCTGCCGGTGAACGCCTTGTGATTGAATATTTTCTCAAATATATCCAGTATGATCTGTCTTTCTTTTTCCACCAGAGTCCGGTATTCACCCTGAGCCAATGAATCAAGAGCTTTGGAAAGGTCATCAGCATTTTTGAAATTGCCGTTGAAATGCACAGCACCGTGAACATCCTGTTCCACCAGATCCCTGTTTCCGTTCCGGAGCAGTGTGCCGATCAATAGCGAAGAGGATGCATCAGCAGCGGGGATCAGGTTTTTTTTCATAAATCCCGGAAGATGCCTGTTGGGATACAGGATATAACTGTATTGGTCTTCCCTGAACAAGGCACTTGCCTTCAATGCATGCAAAACATCCAGCGCTCCAACCGTATCCAGAAATCCGGAGCTTAATACAGCTACCTGACCTTCAAGCATTTCGCTCAGGCGTGTATGACTGACCCCGGAACCAGCAGGCGTCATCAGGTTATAGGCATGAAAGAGTTTGTCCTCCCTTTGATTGGCTCGTATCGAATGTTCTGTAAAATCCAGACATACACTTGCAAATTCTTTCAGACCCTTTAGGGAAATACTTCTTTTTTTGCCCCAAAACCCATTCTCATATATTTGTTTCCTGTAATCAGATGCGGCAAAGCCAAGCCTGTCCAGAATATTTTTTCGGTCCTGGTCTGAGATCCTGTGATCCAAAAGCGGTTTGAATTCATATAGAGTTTCGCGGACGCTGTGATATAATTCAATGAGTTCATTCGAGATTCTGATCTGCGTGGCATCAGATCTTTCCAGAGCACTTTTGAAGAACCGGATGAATCTGTGCAGATAATACAGGGTGACCATTGAAACACCGTTGCCAACCAGCGCGTTGTTGGCATCATTCCATTCGGGCCTCTGGGTGTTCATCCAGATCCCTGCTTCCGGGATGAAATTGGACAACTTTGCCAGCAGGGTCGCCAGTATTTTTTCAATAAAATTCACATGGTAGATCTTCTGATCACCGGATCTCAGCAAAGCTCCGTCTGCACCCAGGGAATCACGCATTTGCCTGATCCCGGCATCCCATTCATGATCGAAATCAATTGTTTTTTTGGGATTTTGAAGGATTTGATCGTATGGTTTAATGGTATAAGGTACAGCGGCATAGACAAAACACTCCTTTTCGAAAAATGATTGTATCAACCCGGGCCTGTATTTATCTGCAATCTCAAGGAATTTCTGAAGGTAGATGATCTGGTGATCCCCCCAATAGCCTATGTAAGACCACGGATTATCCGGCTCAATGGTTTCCCAGTCAAAACCATCTTTCGTGACCCTGTAGGGATTGTACCCGTCAAAAGTGGAAGCATTCAAAAATTTAAAGATCATTCCTTCAATGAAATCCGGGTAAGAGCAGGCCAGCGCCTCCCAGTTTTGGAAAATATCACGCCAGTTGCCTTCATAATCCAGTATTTCCGAACCATCTGTTTCACTTTGGATATTGATGGTAAAATAATTCCACGGACGGCTGGGATCACCGTGTCTGCGGCTGAATTTTATCGGAAGGTATTCTGTTGCCAGTCTGATCAGATCAGCATCTTCATTTCCTGTTAACCTGTCTTGCAGGTTAAAAAGGCTGAACTCTTCATCCAGATCCCGGATAAAATCCTGATTATTAATAAAGACCTCTTTATTGGCTTTGGAAAGATATTGTATAAAATCTGTTTTTTTGATCTGATAATTGTGATCAAAAACCCCGCCTCTCATGATGTTGAACAGCACATTGGAAAAATGCCGGCTGTCATTTTTTATATCAGCGGTACATTGCAGTCCGTCAGCACCAGCCACCAGTTTCATCAGGTTGAGGGTTCCGGAGTGAATGTCTTCTTCAATGAGGCGGTCGAGATGGTGGTTTGTCTGTATGGACCTACTCAGATCGGCGATATTTGACTGGGTCTGGTTGACATTGGCTATGAGCTTCCATTTCTTTTCTTTTTTCGCCGCAAGGGAAATGTCTGAAATGACAAAATAAGCCCCTTTCTCTCCCTTAACATCGGATTCCTCCAAGATCTCTTTTCCCGTTCTGAAACGGTCTATTTGCAGGGAAGAGAGTAATATCTTCGAGTGGTTCAGCCCTGTGGACCAGCAAATATTCGCTTTCAGCGCCTCGCTGGGTTCTGCCTTGTCCACGATGATGGCGCTCAGTGCATAGATCCCGATCCCTGAATCTGTTACCAGTTCATTTCTTTTGTAAGCATCCACCAGATTGCTGGTTGATCTCTGAAGCCCACTGGGTACTCCGTATGGCATGATGTTCTGTATGCCATCCAGCATGGTTATCCGGTATTCCTTATCCGAACTGTTGATCAATTCTGCTTTTCTGATGAAGCCGAATATTTTCCCTGAATTCCACTGGTATCTGAATGTCAGCCCCAGGTCAGTGTTGATCTCCTCAAAAATGATCTTATTGCCGTAAATGCTTTTGTATAAATTGCGATGCAGATTGAATTTGTCTTCTGCACAGGCTTTAAAAGGTTCCCATATGATGTCCTCTTCCCCTTCATGGATACGGAAAATGGTTTTACTGCCGGTTATTTCTGCAGATTCAGTGATCTTATCTTCGGTATAGTATGGGAATAAAGCATACTCCGGGTTTTTCCGGCCGGCCGAAAGTCCTCCATTGCTTGAAACGAACATCCAGTGATTAGAGTCACTGACAATGCTCATAAAAAAGGGACGCATTGAGAGATGGTCCGATATTTTAAAGTATCGTTCATTTTCAAATGTTGTGATCTCAAGTTCCGGGTCCAATTCACTGAATTTTTCTGGCATATTTTTTATAATTGATCAAGAATTTAAGGAATCATTCAGGCTAAAAGACGTTCAACCGCTTCTCATAGTGTTGAGTTGGGCAGGCTGTTCCTATTGACTTGAATGAAGTTATTTAACTTATAGTGCATTTATTCATTTCGCAGATTAAAACTACAATATATTCAGCAAATTCAATTGTTTCGGTTTTATTTTATCCATCTGATAATAAGGATAGACATCCAGTTGAGCAATGCCGTCAAATTTTAAAAGATTCCGGATTTCACCTGAACCCTGATGCATGATTAACCCTGGTATGGACCGGCCTACTCCACTTCCTGGTATACCCTGATGTAATCGATGATCATTTGTTGAGGGAATGGTGTTTGAGCATAAGGGAATCCCACATAATTACCACCTACAGCCAGGTTTAGCAAAATGAAAAAGGGCTGATCAAAAACCCATTCTCCGGATACATCACTTTTCAGGACTCGCTGATAAAGGTAATCATCCACAAAAAAATCGATTTTTTCAGCATCCCATTCAATTGCAAACACATGAAAATCAGTATCAAAACGGTCATTCAACAAAGCATACCTCTTGGTTACGGGGTTTCCTCCTGAATATCCGGGGCCGTGAATTGAACCGTGGATGATATGCGGTTCCTGGCCCCGCAGTTCCATGATATCTATTTCTCCGCATTGTGGCCAAACTGCTTGATCGATGTTGCTTCCAAGCATCCAGAACGCTGGCCAGATACCTGGTCCGTATGGTGTTTTCATGCGCGCTTCAAAGCGGCCGTATTGCTGGGCAAACAGCCCTTTGGTGTTGATCCGGGCTGAACTGTAGCTATTGCCTGAGCGGATGGCAGTAATGATCAGGTTGCCATTTCCATCCATGGAGATGTTTTCTGCTTTGGCGGTGTATGATTGCAATTCCTGGTTGCCCCAACCGCCATCTCCGTTTCCCAGGTCAAAATTCCAATTGGATCCATCGGGAAGCTGTCCTTCAGGACCGTCGAAATCATCGCTCCAGCTTAATTGCCAGTTGCGCTCATCCAGTTTTTGAAAGTCATCGCTCTGGCATCCGGCAACTGTTAAGGAAACGATAAGCAATACGGATGCTATACACTGCGAATATCTGTTTTTGAAAAGTTTTATCGTGATCATATTTTCATTTTTTATAAGTCTGCAAAAGCCTGTCAGGTTTATTTACAAAAATCTTTTCCTGCCATTTCACGAAGTAAAATCTTACTTGTGAAAATAAATGTTGTCTGCGTAAAAAGCAGGAATATTACCGTTCACATCCACAAAGACGACCTGCCATAAAGAATTCCGTGAACTTAAGCCCGTAAAGCCGGTTAGCGGAATTTCCAGACTGATCCATTGCTGAGACTGTGCTACCGAAATATTCCTGACATTAACACCGGTTCCTCCACCGGCATTATCTACCAGTTCGATCCTGAACTGCGCATTGCCCGGCAATGTGGAAGGTATAAAAATGTCTGCATGAAAATGAGTCATAGAACTTGCGTTGAGCGTAGGTGAACTGAACTGAATTCCTACAAAATTGAAATCCGTATAATGCAGGATCCGGTCACCGTCGATCTCAAAATCAGCGGAAAGCGTGGTCTGGTATGGTTGCCAGTATCCATTGTAATAGTCTACAGGTATATTGGTATAGGCATCGCTGAAAATGGAATTCACATTACCCGGAGCAATGGTGGGAACAGGTGCATGTTGAAAAGCTCCTTTAGAATCAATTTTCAGGGAGCCTTTAGCTGCAATTCCGTTCACTGAAGCGGTAATCACGCTGCTGCCGGGGCCTCCGATGACGGATATTTTACCCGTTGCATCTACCGTTGCTATCGCAGGATTGGATGATTTGAATTCAAAATAGGCAGGTGCCGCACTGACTGACTGATTGATCCCGGAGGGAAGGTTAAAGGAAGTTGTCAGTCCGATCAGAGATTTCGAAACGCCTATAAATGCTGTTTCTACCTGATCCTGTCCATTGAGAACAGCAAATTGAGGATGTGCAACTGTACCCAGATTTTCAAATTTCACTTCGTCGATCCAGAAGGAAAAACCTTTACCTTCGTTGGAAGCGACGGAATAAAAGAACATTCCCCGCTCGGCAGTCAGTTTTGAAGGATCAGGGATAGGGATGTAATACTTGATCCAGTTTGTACTGATGCTGAGGTCTGAAATGGATGCCTGATATTTTGATTCGCCCAGATCATTGCCAAAACCCACCACATTCAACCTGGCAGACTCTGTAGCTTTTGCCCAAAATGTCAGGACGTTGAAACCGGACAAATCTCTCCCGGTTCCGGTAAAAAACACACCTCCGGCATAGGTTCCCTTGGGATTGCCTTCATTTGGTACATCAAATCTCATGGATGCCGCCGAATTGTTAAAGGTCTCTTTTTTATCCACCTGAAAGGCATCAGGCACGGAGCCGCCAAAAGCAGCATAATTCAACCCTGAGCTGAAATCGTCTATAAACACTTCAGGGTTGGCAGGAAACGTCACAGGACTGAGATCTTCAGGGTTGCGCTCACAGCCGGACAACACCATAAAAATTAGCCCGAACAGCAGATATGTATATAATTTACTTACCAGTTTTGTGTTCATAATTCTGTGTTTTGATTTTTTAATTATCAATATTGATCATGATGTAAGTTCTGATTTCCCATTCATTGCCGTTGTCAAAACCAATGGCATCTGGGTCAGGGACCAGATCTCCGGCTTCATCCAGTTTTAATGCAGGCGAGTATCGCGGTGAATATTTATCCAGCGTCCTGTATGTCGCGCGGACACCAACGCTGGTAGCAGGAAGAGCGAACCAGTCAGGTTTGCTCAGCGTAGTGGATAGATCAGCCATGAGCTGCAGCGGGAAGGTCAGGTTATAGTCACGGTGATAATCATATGGCCCCCAATCGTTTATTCTTACAAATGAGTTCATTTTCAGGTTTTTGTACATCATACGGAGATCCATTCCATAACGGTTTATGGTTCGGGCATCGGATCCGTTGGCCTGCGCTTCACCGGCATAGACCCCGGCGATCAGGCCGAATTGCTTAGATGGCTTTGATACGATCCTGGAATGCAGTTCCCACAGATCCTCGGCTGGAGGTGCGCCCGGAAATGCAAAAGGTGTACGTCCGTTTGGAAGAATACCGATCGCAGCATCCTGAGTTGTGGGGTAGTGACGATATACAAATCCCAGGCTTAACGCCAAGCCGGCATCTTCAGATCTGTCGCTGTCCCAGTTGTACATCCAGGTACCCGGTGTCGGGTCAAATGTCAGCAGTATTTCTCCTGCGAGTTGTTCCCTGTTGGCTCTGACCACAAAGGGATCATCCAGAATATTTCTTGGTCTTCCCGGAGCAGGTACACCAACCGGAATAGGTCCTTCAATCGGTTTTTGCCAAAGGAAGTTAGGTGCAATCTGAAAATCGCCTATCAAATAAGTGAATCCGGAAAGAAAATTATATTGGTTACCGCTTCCGCTGTCTTTCAGCCTCCATCCGGTATATGTCAGCGTCTGGTCAACGCCGCCCTGGGCAACCAGCCCCATGATGGCTGACTGGCCGTACCAGTTGAACCTGCCGCCTGTATAGCTGAGTTTTATCTTTCCGCCAAAATTGTCCTCTGCCCTGATCACATCTTTATACACGGTGTAATTCCCTTCTTCTCCCCTGACGAGCTGGAATTCCCTTCCCTGTAGAGGTTGTCCTGCCCAGATGCCGCCCAACTCCACACCGAATTTTCCAAATGCCCTGTTGACATGCACGGTCAACTTTCTGGTTTTGGGTTGAGGAATAGCAAATGAGCTTTCCGTCACGCCCAATTGATCCAGGTCTTCATGAAAAATCCCGGTGATGGTTTGCTTACCCAGTTTTTTACTGTATTTCAGCAATACTGCCGGGTTTGCTCCCCACCAGAGTTGTGGGCCAAAAGCCAGTTTCAGATCTTTCAGTTGCTTTTTACCTTCGATCTCCATTCCGAAGGGTGCAATACCGTTGTAAATATCGATGTTGGGGCCATAATTGGCTTCCGGATACAGGCCGAAGAAATCTCCTTCGTAGCCCCAATGGTAATGCCCTGTTCTGTAAAATCCCCTGATATCGAACCATTTGTGATTCCATTCATAACTTGCCCTGTAGATCTGGATCCTGTTGAGTGATTCCAGGTTGAGATCTCCTTCGTTACTTTCCAGTTCAACGGGGCGACCGCGATTTTCATAGAAAATTTCGTCGATTGGGTTCTGGGCCACATTCGCCAGGACATTTAATTCAACATTTGCCCTGAAATTGGCGGCAGGATTGGCTTCAACACCGATATAGAAAGATTGCATGTGGTCAAAACCCAGTTGATTCGGAAACTGACGACTACCGGAAACAGGGTTGTCGGGTGTGGATATCAGACTTCCTCCTGTATTGAATGTGGTCAATTCTGCACTTAACCGGCTGATACTGATCTTTTTCAGGCTTTCACCCTCAAGGGAAGCCTTGTCGCCTCTTGCCTTCAAATATGCATCTTTTACCAGAATGTTCTCAAAATGCTTTTGTATGGATTGTAAAGTGGTTCCTGCTGTATATGGATTTAGCCGGTGAACCTGCTGGAGCGCATAGTAGGCTGCCCTGGGATACAACTGGTAGAAACCGGCAGTATTGGTCGGGCCTTTTGCACAGATACCGAACCATTCTTCGTTCATGTTGTTCTGCCCCGGCTTGTGGTCAAACCTGTATCCCCCGTTCTCCCATGATGCATTCATGTCATGAACATCCAGGTTTTTTGTCTGGCCGAATTTCCACCAGCCATCGCTGAACTGAAAAGTATAACCCCCTATGGTGTTGCCAGCTTTTCCAAGTCCTGCTGCATTTTCATAGATCTCCTTCCAGTTGGCTGTATTGTACTCTGCCTGATCTTTCTGTGCTTCTTCATTGGTCAAGGCATTAAAAACATCTGAACCAAATTCGGTCAGCAGCACCGGCTTGTCAAATTCTTTTTTTAAACGGTCGAACATATCCGTAAAAGAAATCCCCCGGTATACGTTTACTCCGAAAATGTCGACATCCTTGCATTCTTCAGCAATGATATCCAGGAACAACAGGTCTCCGTTGCACAAGGCGACCGGCCGGTCAGGATCGATGGCTTTCATGGCCAATGCAGCCTCGTTGAACAATTTATACAGGTGTCTAGCCTTCTGGGTAGATTTTCTGTCTGCCATTGGAATGTCTTCGGTTTCAGCGCCTTCCCAGAAAAGTCCGTAGTTGTTTTCATTGCCCAGGAGGTACAATAACAATCCCGGTGTCCCCTTGTACTGTTCTGTCAATTCGCGCACTTCCTTCATTAGCAGTGCTATAGCTCGGGGGTCATCGTACTCCGTGTTACCCACCCAGGCGCCGTCAAGAGTTAATCCGTAACGGCCAAAAGAATGGTTGAGCATCGTGTAAATGCCGTATTTTTCGTAGATATACCTGATCCATTTGGGTTGTATACCTGTGTAGACCCGGATGGAATTTACCCCCATATTCTGAAGCAGGGACATTTCATCGTCCAGCGCTTTTTGAATGAATTCATCGGATTGATTCCACAAACTGTAGCTAAAATTGGTTCCTACCGGAAAATAATCCCAGTTCATACCATTCACCATCAAAGGTTTATTGTTGACCAGGAGTCTCCAGCCATCTTCATTTTTAACTGTTTTCACTACAGAATTCTGGGCAAAAACAGTAAAAGATAAACTCAGGATCAGATGTAAAAAGAGGATTTTTTTCATATGTGCGCTATTAAATTTGTTGTTTGATAAGCTAAAATAATTCAATAACAAATCAGGGCAATTAAGGCTACCAAATTACTAAATTAAAGTTAAAAGCGTATATATACATTATACAAACAAAACAGGTAAAAAACCCGATCAAGCTTTGTTAAGTATATCCAATTAATTAATAATCAATATTTTAGATGAAGTGAATTTTTTTGTTTCAAAACAAATGTAACGGAGCCTGTGTATATATTTAGTTAATACATGTCCGCTTCAGAACAAGTTCAAAATCAGGCTATTTAATTATTAATGCGAATCAAGGGTTGAACCCATTTCCAGGTTTTTGTTTATATAAATTCTGATCAACATGGTATACTCTAAACGCTTTGCCTGAGAAATGATTTTTTTGATAAATTCCTATCGGGTAAGATTGTCCGAAGGAAATAAACCTTATTAGCCCCGGGTGAAGCCCGGGTTAAAGGATATTTTGTATTTACAACCCCATTGTGGGTTGAATGATTATGATCGACATTTTCAACCCTTGATTCGCATTAATAATTGTAAATTAGCAGGTTCAAATTTTATTTCGCAAATTCACAAAACTGAATTTCCTTTTTTAAAAACTGAAAAAAATGAAGCAAATGAACGCCATTCAACTATTTGAAGATAAAAAGGTAAGGACTCTATGGGATTCCGGGCAGGAAAAATGGTTTATATCAATCATTGACGTGATTGAAGTATTGACGAATACCGATAGACCACGAAAATACTGGAGCGACTTAAAAGCTAAGTTAAAAAAAGAAGGAAGTGAGTTGTCCGAAAAAATCGGACAACTGAAAATGGAATCTACCGACGGTAAATTTTACAAAACCGATGTTGCTGATACAGAACAGCTTTTTCGACTGATACAATCCATCCCATCGCCCAAGGCAGAGCCATTTAAACTGTGGTTGGCACAGATAGCCTCAGAACGCTTGGACGAAATGCAAGATCCGGAACTCAGTATCGACAGGGCTTTGGAGCAATACCTGAAGCTTGGCTATTCGGAAAACTGGATCAACCAGCGACTGAAAAGCATTGAGATCAGAAAAGAACTGACCGACGAATGGAATAAAAGAGGGATCAAAGAAGGACAACAATTTGCCACCCTTACTGATATTATTACCAAAGCTTGGAGCGATAAAACTACTAAAGAATATAAAATCCTGAAAGGTTTGAAAAAGGAAAACCTGCGGGATAACATGACCAATACCGAACTCATTCTCAATATGCTTGCCGAAGCATCTACAAAAGACATATCAGCTGCCACCAACCCAAAAGATTTTGAAGAAAGTAAGAAAGTTGCCAAACAGGGAGGCAATGTGGCAAAGGTTGCACGCAAAGAACTGGAAGCCAAAACAGGTAAAAGTGTGGTTACTCCGTTGAATGCAAAAGCTTTGCTGATAGAGAAAGATGCTCCTGAAAAGTTAACGCCAAAGAAATAATGAGCAATTACACTATACAATCAACAGCATAAAATAAAAAGCCGGTTTTCATTTTGCAGAAAAGCGAATTGGAAAAACGGTTTGAACCGTTTTATTACCTGCCCGAACAGGCTGAATTGGAAAAGAAAGTTTTAACGAAACAACCTGATAAACTTAGAGATCACGTAAAAGGGATTGCAAGCGGAGCAACGCCAAAGATAAGCTTAATTGAAAAATATTCCGCCGGGAAAGAAGACGGCATTCCGTTTTTACGTGTGCAAAACCTTTCTCCAAAAGGCATATTAGAGTTTGAGGATTGCAAATACATCAACAAAGCACTCCAACAGGCGAGTGCAGCAATTGAAAAAATATTAATCGATAAAAATGCAAATTCCACTAAAGCAGTTCGAGGAATATATAGACGAAATCATCCTAAAACGCGGGTTGGCGTATTTTAAAAACGGGATCATAACGTAATAATAAGCAAACCTGAACCGCAAAACAAAAAATAAAAGCAAAGCGGCCAGGATGAATACCTGAGCCGGGTTTTTGTTTTTGGCAATGTTATATGATACGGCTTTTATGGAGTAAAGCTATTATTGCATTTCAGCAGATCATGGGGAAGTTATCCGGTGTTGCTTCAGTCGGGTAATCAATGAGAAATAAGGTTCTTATCCTTTCAGACCCCTTTAATCCAACATCCACGCAATTTTGTTCACAACGTCCTTCGCCTCCTTCAGCCGCGTCACCAGCATCCAGTCATGGAACATGCCCGGATATTCATAATACCGGTAATCCACTCCGGAGGATTCCATAATCTCCCTGAACCGGCGGGCATCCGGAAACAACAGGTCATGCGTTCCGGTAAACACGGATACAGGACATAAACCGGACATATTGCCGTATATCGGACTGACACGATAGTCTTTTATATCCATCTTTCCGGCAGAATACTGACCGGCTATCCGAAGGCCGTCTATACTGAGTATCTTATCCTTTGCGTCAACCATTGGGATATCCGGATGGCTCATGCTGACATCCAGCCAGGGAGAAAGCAGGATGAGCTGATCGGGGTTTTTATGGTTTGAAGCGGCCAGGCTTTGTGCTAAAGATGAGTTAGAGGGGAGGCTCTGTCAAAGAAATCTGCGAATGAAAGGAAGATCAAATGGGCTGATCCATCATTTTAAAAACACAACTTTATTCACAAATGTGGAATACGCTCCTTACTTCACTTAACTGTAATCATTCTAAATTCAATTATCATAGTTGAATTCATTTATAAAGAATTGGATCTCAAGTAGAAATTCATTAAATTGATGCGCTAAATTCCTTCGCGGTGTAAATAGTTCGATTGAGGCATTTCTCTTGTAGTGTCGTGCAAGTGCTTGAAATTGGTTTATCCAAATATCAATAAGTTCATTCTTAAACCAGGTTTTTATTATGATGAAAAACACTTTTGATCTCCCAACCCAATTATTCGGAAAGCAAATAACTATTTTGATATATTCAGTTATTATTTTTTGCTCGGCCAATAATATCAACGCTCAGTACTGTCCTCTGGCGTGTAATGAGCAGGTCAATGTTTCAGTAGGTATTAACTGCGAAGTTCAGATCTTGCCTGAGTTTGTTTTGGAGTTTTACAACCCTGACTGCTATTATATTATTAACGCAATTTATGAAGAAGACGAAACAGAAATACCGCCAACAGGTGGCATTTATGGTTATTATGTCCTCGGATGGGAGTACCTGGATCAAAATCTCTCTGTACAGGTAGGCTATGCAGATCCAAATGATCCGGGCCAACCCCATCCAACGAATTTTTCCTATTGTACTGGCAGTATACATCTGGTTGATCATATTGGTCCAAACATCACTTCTCCCGGAGATCAGAATTTAAATGTTTCAGGTTGTTTTGGAGAATACACCATTGCATCTCCTATTACTGATAATTGTCCAGGCGCCACCTGGGGATATACCCTGTCCGGTGCAACAGCAGGGTCAATGTCAGGAATTCCGGAGGGAGAGGATAGTGATTTGATCCAGTTTAATGTTGGCATAACTTCAGTTCAATTAACAGGAATAGATGTATCAGGTAGAACCAGCTCTGCGTTTTTTACCGTTACCGTTTCTGATATTGAAAATAACGTTCCAGAAGTCATTGCGAATAGCAATGCACCACTGGAAATTGGTGAAACATTGAATCTGTTTGAAACTGGTGGCGAAGCGGATTCATGGCTCTGGACAGGTCCAGACGGATTCACCTCGACCATGCAAAACCCTTCCATACCTGATGTCACCCTAGCACAAATGGGCCAATATTATGTATCCGGAACCAAAACAACCACCGGATGTTCCTTGCAGGATGCGGTGACTGTAGTAATTACAGTAAATGCAGGAAATAACCAATCTTTCTGCGGCTTACCAACAATAGTAAGTATTTCAGCAACATCTTCAGTTGCAGGAAGCTGGTCAACTACAGGTAGTGGTCAGATCACCAATCCGAATTCACCTACTACAAACTATATTCCGGTTCCCGGAGATTTGGGTAGCACAGTAGTAATGACCTGGAGTACTACCCCCAATGAAATATATGAATCCGTTTCTGACCAAATGGGTATATTAATTGTACCTGAGACTGAAGATGCTGAATTCAGCTATCCGCAGGCAGAATATTGCGATAATAATATTGATCCGACTCCTGTACATATTTCAGGTGTTGACGGCATTTACACTTATGAAGTGATTGTTGACGGTCCAGATTTAGCCCTTAACAGAAATACAGGGGTGATTGATATGGACAACAGTGATTGGGGTACCTATGAAGTGACCAATACCGTTCAAGGTTGTGGCAATCTGATCATTACCGGTATACTGGATGGTAATTTGCCGGGACAATTGCCAAAGTTCGTTGAATTCTATGCATTGGCTGATATAGTTGATTTAAGCAAATATGGATTCAGCAGTGCGAATAATGGTGCTGGTTCAACTATTACCCCTGAATTTACTTTCCCATCAGTCAGTATACCTGAGGGTACGTTTATATGGGTTGCAACTGAAGTAACTGCATTCACGCAATTCTTTGGCTTTCCGCCGACATACACTTCACTTGCAGCCAATATCAATGGCGATGACGCGATTGAATTGTTCTGCAATGGACAGGTCATAGATGTATTTGGAGAAGTTTCATATCCGGTGGGGACTGTTCTGCCATGGAATTATACTGATGGCTGGTCTTACCGTAAAAACAATACCAATATTGATGGTTCAGTTTATAATCCAAATAATTGGAATTTCAGCGGAACAGGAGTATTAACAGGGGTTACACAAAACAACCTGTCTCAAAATCCATTCCCCTATGGTTCTTTCAATACGACTTTACCGGGATTGTGCCCCTCAAATACTTATCAGGACATCGTTAGTATTGGTGACTTAACACTACCAATTCTTGAATGTCCTGAGAGCATATTTCATGTATTGGATCCAGGTTTATGTTCAGCATGGTTGTTCTGGGAGCCGCCAGTGGTTACGGACAATTGTCCTGGAGTACCGGTGATCACCCAAATAGCAGGACCTCCAAGTGGAAGTGAGTTCACGTTGACGAATTCTCCATATACTATAGAATATGAGATCTATGATGCTAACGGAAACGGACCTGTATATTGCACATTCATAGTGAGTGTAACGGGTTATCCTAATCCAACGACTACGATGGCGTGCAATGATGAAGTACAGATCTCATTGGACGAGGATTGTTCAGTAACGTTAAATCCTGACATGTTTCTGGAAGGCGGACCTTACGGTTGTTATAATGTATATGAATTATATGTGAATGCTCCGGGGTTTGAGAACCAAAATCTGACTAATCTGAAGGTTGAGATAGCTCCTGGCACTTATATAGTTACCATACTGGATCCGTTGAGTGGTAACTCATGCATGACCACGATGGTCCTCATGGACAAAATTGCACCAAACATCACTTCTCCCGGAGATCAGAATTTAAATGTTTCAGGTTGTTTTGGAGAATACACCATTGCATCTCCTATTACTGATAATTGTCCAGGCGCCACCTGGGGATATACCCTGTCCGGTGCAACAGCAGGGTCAATGTCAGGAATTCCGGAGGGAGAGGATAGTGATTTGATCCAGTTTAATGTTGGCATAACTTCAGTTCAATTAACAGGAATAGATGTATCAGGTAGAACCAGCTCTGCGTTTTTTACCGTTACCGTTTCTGATATTGAAAATAACGTTCCAGAAGTCATTGCGAATAGCAATGCACCACTGGAAATTGGTGAAACATTGAATCTGTTTGAAACTGGTGGCGAAGCGGATTCATGGCTCTGGACAGGTCCAGACGGATTCACCTCGACCATGCAAAACCCTTCCATACCTGATGTCACCCTAGCGCAAAGGGGTCGTTATTATGTATCAGGCACCAACACAACCACCGGATGTTCCCGGCAGGATTCTGTCTATGTGATGGTTGGACAACAGGCTTTTATCACTACATGGAAAACAGATAATCCTGGTTCTTCATGCAACACATGTATTACTATACCGACTCAAGGCGGAGGATATGATTACGCTGTGGATTGGAACAATGACGGCATTTTTGATGAATTCGAGATTAATGGCAATATAACGCACGATTTTGGGGAGACTGGTATCTACACCATCCGGATTTCCGGGCTCTTCCCAAGAATCCATTTTGATTGGGGTACAGACCAAAAAAAAATCATCAACATTGATCAGTGGGGCGGTATAGAATGGCATAGCATGGAGAACGCTTTTTTCAACTGTAGCAATCTTTCTATGACTGCAACAGATGCCCCTGATTTGTCAAATGTAAATAGCACACAACGCATGTTTGATGGTGCAAACGCTTTCAACGGAGACATTAGCAGTTGGAATGTATCCAATGTCACTAATATGTCGGCAATGTTCTATAATGCAAATGCATTTAATCAGGATATCGGAAATTGGGATGTATCCAATGTAACTGATATGTCTTATATGTTTGCAGGTGCAAGTGTTTTCAATCAGGATATTGGAAGTTGGGATGTTGGTAATGTGACCAATATGTCAAGAATGTTTTATAATGCTTACAATTTCAATCAGCCTTTAGGTAGCTGGGATGTTGGAAATGTAACCGATATGGTAAGGATGTTTTCCTTTGCCATTAATTTCAATCAGGATATTGGAAGTTGGGATGTTGGAAATGTAACCGATATGGGATTGATGTTTTACAATGCCGACAAATTCAATCAGCCTTTAACCAACTGGGATGTTGGTAATGTGACCTATATGTCAGGGATGTTCTATTCTGCAAATGCATTCAATCAGAATATCGGCAGTTGGGATGTTGGTAATGTGGCCTATATGTCAGGCATGTTTCAATATGCCTATGATTTCAATCAGGATATCGGAAATTGGGATGTAAGCAATGTGACAGATATGTTATGGATGTTTGCAAATGCATATTCCTTTAATCAGGACTTAAGCTTATGGAACCTGCCTCCGGATGTTCAGTTATTCGGGATGTTGGACAATTCAGGAATGGATTGTGAAAATTACGATAAAACCCTGACAGGATGGGACAACAATCCTGCAACTCCAAATAACAGGACATTAGGTGCTGAAGGACTGACTTATTGGCTCAGCGAAGACGCAAGAAGCAAGCTGATAAACATTAAAGGCTGGGTCATCAGCGGAGATGCATACAGTGAATGCAACTACCCTGCTCCCTTTATCACGCAGTGGGATCTCTCTCTGGATCCTGGCAGCGGCACGGAACAGGTCAGCTTCATGGCCGAAATAGGGGAAGGAGGCGCTTTTTATTCCTGGCAGGAAATCTCCCCGGGCAGCAGCAGCGGTAGCGGAAACTTAGCGGAAGGAGATCAACTGAGAACTATTTCCGGCCTGCCGGCAGGAGCAACTATAGAACTCAGGATTGACACCAACAAGCTCTATAGGTACTATATCGCCCATGGCCCGGACCGAAAGAGACTCATTGATGTGATAAATTGGGGAGAAACAACGTGGACAAGCATGCAGGATGCTTTTTCCGGATGCGAGCATCTTCAGATAAGTGCTGAATCTTTGCCGGATCTGTCTCAGGTTGTGGATATGAGCAGCATGTTTAAAAATTGTACAAACTTGACAGACATTCCCAACATCAACAACTGGAATACCTCCAATGCCAATGACATGTCTTTTATGTTCAAAAATGCAGCGTCTTTTGACCAGGATCTGGGAGGATGGGCATTGCGAAATAATACCAATTTAACCGGCATGCTTGATAGCAGTGGTCTTAGCTGCCAGAATTACGACAGAACCCTGTCCGGATGGAGCAATGATCCTGATACACCCGACAACCTTATTCTCGGCTCAACAGGACTTAGCTACTGGAAAGGCCAGGCGTCACGCAACAACCTGATCAACAACAAAGGGTGGACCATCAGCGGTGACTCATATAACGAATGTAACTACCCGCTCCATTTTATTACAAGGTGGGATCTTACGAAATCCGGCAGTTCTCCAGACCAGATAAGGTTTTATGCTGATATTGCGGAAGGAGGAGCATCCTATACCTGGCTGGAGATCTCTCCCGGCAGCGGCGGCGGCAGCGGCACACTAACAGCAGGCAATGCCCAACGGACCATATCGGGATTGCCACCCGGCTCAGTGATTGAACTTTCTATTACTTCTGCAAAACTCCGGAGATTTTATATCAATTATGGCCAAGACCGCCGCAGGATCATAGACGTCACACAATGGGGAGATGCTGTATGGACCAGTATGGAGAGCGCCTTTCAGGGATGCGTGAATCTTCACATAAGTGCGTCTGATATACCAGACCTGACAGGAGTTCAGAGTATGGCTTCAATGTTCAACTCCTGCATTATTCTAACTGGACCACAAAATATTGGATACTGGAACATTGAAAACGTAACAGATATTTCCTGGATGTTTTCTGGAGCTAGTGTTTTCAATCAGAATATCGGCAGTTGGGATGTTGGGAATGTGACCAATATGTCAGGGATGTTCTATTCTGCAAATGCATTCAATCAGGATATCGGTAACTGGGATGTAAGCAATGTGACAAATATGAGCTATATGTTTTACGGTGCCCCTAATTTCAATCAGGATATTGGCATTTGGGATGTATCCAACGTAATCAATATGTCAGGGATGTTTTCCTTTACAAATAATTTCAATCAGGATATTGGCATTTGGGATGTATCCAACGTAATCAATATGTCAGGGATGTTTTCCTTTACAAATAATTTCAATCAGGATATTGGCATTTGGGATGTTGGTAATGTAACCGATATGTCAGTAATGTTTTACTATACCAATAGTTTCAATCATGATATTGGCATTTGGGATGTTGGTAATGTAACCAATATGTCACAGATGTTTTATCATGCCACTGCATTTAATCAGGATATCGGTAACTGGGATCTTGGATCAATTTATATAAACTATTATGACCCATGGGATCCATGGGGAATTATTACGGGGCTGGACGGGATCCTTGATGAATGCGGTCTTTCCTGCGAGAACTATGACAAAACCCTAAGAGGGTGGAATTCCAATCCTGCAACGCCTGATTCGCTTAATCTGGGTGCTAACGGACTGAGCTACTGGCTGTCACAATCCGCAAGGGACAGCCTCATCAATTACAAATCCTGGAATATTTGGGGTGATATCTATAGCGATTGCAATTATCAGGGCTCAGCGCCTTTCATCACTACCTGGAAAACGGATAATCCGGGGACTTCCTGCCCTTCCTGCATCACGATTCCTACCATTGGAAGTGGATACAACTACAATGTGGACTGGGACAACGACGGTATTATTGATGAATCCGGGATTACGGGGGACATCACGCATGATTTTGGCATTCCGGGAACCTATACTATCGCGATCGAAGGGGACTTTCCAAGAGTATTTTTCAACGATAGCGACGATAAACTCAAAATAGTATCCATCGACCAATGGGGAAGCAATCCCTGGACAAGCATGGAAAAAGCATTTTACGGATGCAGCAATATGAGCTCAAGTGCAACTGATTCGCCCAATCTGAATGATGTTACCGATATGTCGTATATGTTTGCCGGGGCATCTCAGTTTAACCAGGAAATCCCTTACTGGCATGTTAGAAATGTTACTGATATGTCCTATATGTTTGCCGGGGCATCTCAGTTTAACCGGGACATCTCCAACTGGAATCTCCCTAATCTTCAGCACATTAAAGGAATGTTTAAAAATGCGTCTGCATTCAATCAGGACCTGGGCAATTGGCAATTATACCAGAATAATATAACCGATCTGTCCGAATTGTTCATGGGAGCATCAGTTTTCAACGCTGGTTTGCCTGGCTTCAATACAGGTAATATAACAAATATGGCCCGGATGTTTCAGGGAGCATTGGCATTCAACGGGAATGTAAGATGGTGGGATGTATCCAATGTAACAGATATGGAATCCATGTTTGAAAACGCGATCTCATTTGGAGATGATTTAGCATACTGGAATGTTGGTAGTGTCAATACAATGAAAAAGATGTTCAAGGGTACTGCCGGTTTCAACAGGAATATCAGTAACTGGAATGTATCCAATGTAACAAATTTTGAGCAGATGTTCATGGAAGCCGGCATCTTCAATCAGTATCTCGGCAACTGGAACATCAACCCGTCGGCTAATATGAACAATATGCTGGATAATTCCGGCATGTCATGCGAGATGTATGATCAGACGCTTACAGGCTGGAATAACAATCTTTCAATCCCCGATAACATGAATTTAGGGGCTGGCGGATTGAGCTATTGGATGTCACAGGCAGATCGAGACAACCTGGTAAATGTTAAGGGATGGACTATCTCGGGAGACAGCTACAACGAATGCAATTATTTTCCGGTTGGAGATGAGTTTATCACCACATGGCAAACGGATAACTATGGTTCTTCCTGTGCATCCTGTATCACCCTACCAACAACGGGAGGTGGCTACGATTACGATGTCGACTGGAATAATGACGGTGTCTATGATGCATTCGGGCTTACGGGAAGCATTACCCATGATTTCGGCGGGCCGGGTATTTACAAAATAAGGATCCGGGGAGATTTTCCAAGGATATATTACAATAATGAAGGTGATAAAGAAAAGCTGATCTCGGTGGATCAGTGGGGTGACATCCAATGGACAAGTATGGAGAGCGCTTTTTATGGATGCTCCAATCTCATCATGAACGCAAATGATATTCCTGATCTTATTGGCGTTGACAATATGTCCTTTATGTTCGCAAACGTATATAATTTCAATTCCAACATTGACACCTGGGATGTTGGAAATGTGACCAATATGTCAAGCATGTTTTATAATGCCTACAATTTCAATCAGCCTTTAGGTAACTGGGATGTTGGAAATGTAACCGATATGTCATATATGTTTTACAATGCCGATTTCAATCAGGATATCGGAAACTGGGATGTCGGGAATGTAACCAATATGTCATATTTGTTCAAATATTCTTATAATTTCAACCAGCCTTTAGGTAACTGGGATGTCGGAAATGTAACCAATATGTCCGGGATGTTTTCAGGTGCATACAATTTCAACCAAAATATAGGCAACTGGGATGTCGGAAATGTGATCAATATGTCCGGGATGTTTTCAGGTGCATACAATTTCAACCAAAATATAGGCAACTGGGATGTCGGAAATGTGATCAATATGTCCGGGATGTTTTCAGGTGCCTATGATTTTAATCATCCATTAGAAAACTGGAATACATCAAATGTGACGGATATGTCAGGCATGTTTAACTGGGCTGGTTCATTCAATCAAGATGTGGGTAACTGGGATGTAGGGAATGTAACCAACATGTCAGATATGTTTTATGGGGCCTCGGTTTTCAATCAGCCTTTAAGCAACTGGAATACATCAAATGTGACCGATATGTCCGGCATGTTTAATTATACACAAAGTTTCAATCAAGCTATCGAAAATTGGGATGTTGGGAATGTAACAGATATGTCGAGGATATTCCAAGGAACAAATGCATTCAATCAGAACATTAACAATTGGGATGTTGGTAGTGTAACAAATATGTCATTTATGTTTGCTGGTTCTGACTCATTTAATCAGGATATTGGTAGTTGGGATGTTTCAAGTGTTTCAGACATGTCATATATGTTTGCTGGTTCTGACTCATTTAATCAGGATATTGGTAGTTGGGATGTTTCAAGTGTTTCAGACATGTCATTTATGTTTTATGATTCACCCCGATTTAATGGAGATATTGGTAGTTGGGATGTTTCAAGTGTTTCAGACATGTCATTTATGTTTGGAGTAGCAACAGATTTCAATCAAAATATCGGCAACTGGAATGTATCTAAGGTTACAAATATGTTAAATATGTTTCAAGTTGCGGCTGCCTTCAATCAGGATATTGGCAACTGGAATGTCAGCAATGTAATAAATATGGCTGGTATGTTTTCAAATACCAATTCTTTCAATCAGGACATAGGGCTTTGGGATGTTTCTTCTGTGCAAGATATGAATTTTATGTTTGCAAATAATAATTCCTTCAACCAGAATATAGATAGTTGGGATGTTGACAATGTGACCAATATGTCAATGATGTTCTACTATGCCTCTAATTTCAACCAGCCTTTAGGAAGTTGGGATATTGCTAATGCTTTGAATATGGACAATATGCTGAACAACTGCGGCCTGTCTGTCATCAACTACGACAATACCCTGAAGGCGTGGGATGCTGCAGGATATGCCGGTAAAAGCATCGGTGTTCAAAACATTAAATATTGCGGTGGAGCTGATGCGAGAAACAATATGATCAACAACAAGGGATGGTTTTTCCAGGGTGATGGTATTGATACTACTTATGTGATATTGGAGGCAGACAGTCTCGACTTTGGCTATTGTTTTTTTACTACAGTTAAACAAGACACTCTATGGATTCATAATACAGGCTGTGGGCCATTAAATACCACAGGAATTGAGTGCGATGATAATTTTTCAGTTGATACGGATTCATTGCATGTTATTGAGGGGGGAACAGGGTTTATTTCAATTGCATTCATGCCCGACACTATAGGACTTTACTCTGGATATGTGAGTTTGATTTCTGCTCAGGATACATTCAGGGTATTTGTCCAGGGACAGGCCATTGATGTACCCAGAATAGTCCATCTTTCTGCGGATACTCTCAGGATACTCATGCCACTGCCTGTCGATAATTTATCTGTCGCGGATACCAGCTTTTTTGTCTTCGGAAATCTATCCGGCAGAAGATCAGGAAATTGCGAAATACAAAACCAGAATGAAATAGTTTTTCTTCCTGACAGAAGTTTCCATACCGGAGAATCTGTCAGGGTTACTTTCAGCAAATTGGTTTCTGATGGTCACTTATTTGGTAAATATACCCTGGAACAACGCACTCCAACATCCAATCCTACAGAAGGTCTGTTCACAATAATGCCGACTGACATCATGCTATCCGGATTCAGGAATTCATTTTTCTTTAATGACCTTAACGGAGATGATAAAATCGACCTGATATTTCATTTTGGGGGGAACTCTATCGCTACGGTGCTTCAGGATTCAGGACTCAACTTTAATTTGCCTTCGTTTTTTACCTTTGGATCAGCGGTTGGATCTATTAATCTCGAACAAATTGAAGACTATGATCAGGATGGCTTTAATGATCTTGTGTTCAGCAGCACTCAATATGGTCAGTTTATATTAGTAAACGATGGTTTTGGCAATTTTAATACTACGATGTCCTACCCAACAGATAATGACTCAAAGTCTTTTCTGTTGGATAAAGACAATGATGGAGACCTGGATCTTTTGTCAGTTGAAAGCGAAATTCCAGATGTAAGAGGAGCCAGGTTGCATGTTTTTGAGAATGTGGGTAATGGGGTTTTGGCAAATCCACTGGTATTCGACGTAAACAATAATATGAGTCAGTTTACAACGCTTGATATCAATAATGATGGATTGCTGGATTTCGTTTCCCAGGGACCGAAGCAGGCATCAGGAGCCACAACCTATCATTTAAACTTCTACCAGAACAGGGAAGAATACTTTACTGCAGTGGATACACAGGTATTGAACAGCACAAGCTTTCCGGCATACTATCTATCCGACCTCTCAGGGCTCGGCAGATATGATATACTGATCAAAGATCAGATTGGCACCTTTGTTATTCCCAATGATGGCGATGTGGCGCCTGAATATAAGGACAGAGTAATAATTTCCTCAATTTCTTCACCGGACAAAAAAATGCTCACCGGGGATATCACAGGAAATGGAATGAATGATATCCTGATCGCAGAGGGCAATATTACTGCGCTTATCAATCAGGGAGACCTCAATTTTACGGAGACCATGCAGGGATTCTATATTGGTAGTTTAGTCAGTGGCAATTTCGGGGATATCGACAATGACGGGGATCTTGATTTTGCTTTACTCGACGCAAGCGGCAGGTTATGGGTAGCCTACAATGAAGATTCCAATGCGGAAATAGCCATATCTCCGGATACGATCTCAGCATATTATACGACCTGTACCAATATCAATACCTACACCACTACCATCACCAATGCAGGGGATTCTACCCTGGTATGGCAGATCTCTTTCCCCCCTTCAGGAGGGCAACCTTCCTGGATGACTATCGATACCACTTACGGACTGGTCCCCGGAGGTCAAAGCATAGATTTCGATGTTAACATCAATACCATCGGTCTCCTGCAGGGAACTTACAGCTACAATCTGGTTTTCAACTGCAATGCGATGAACCAAGTACACGACACTCTGCACATCGCATTCACCATCACCAATGACAGTATCGTGACCGCAAGTGAAGTAAACCTCGATTTTGGTCTGGTGGACATCAATGTCAACAGCACACTTCCTTTGACAATCTCCAATCCGGGCTGTGCTCCTATCAATCTCACAGGTAGCCTTTCTTCGGGCACCCACTATAGTTTAACGGGTGTACCCGTGGAAGTTCCCGCTTTTGGCAGTCAGGTAGTCCAGGTGATAGTCAATACAGACATCCCCGGTAGTCAATACCTCGATACACTTACTTTAATACACAATTATGGTAGTTTTACCATCCCGCTGTTTGCTCAGGGTTGCTATATCAGTCCGGTGACGCATATTTATGAGCAGGTATGCTTAGCAGATAGTGTACGCATCGACAGCATTATGCATCAGAATCTGAGCGGGTGTGACAGTTTAGTGGTGTGGTATTATTATTCTCCATATTACTCTTATAATGGTTTAGCTGGAAATTATCAATTAGATGGCAACGCAAATGATATAAGTGGAAATAATAGACATGGTATATTAGTTGGTGGGGTAACTGAAAGTACAGATAGATACAACATAGCTCAAAAAGCTTATTACTTCGATGGATTAGATGATGAAATAGTAATAAACAATCCATTTTACCAATTTCAAAAAGAAATAACTGTTTCATGGTGGGTAAATTCAGCTTCATTTAATTATGCCTCAGGCATAGGTCAAGCTACAATAAATTCTGACAACATGTCTACAAACGTGTGGTTAATGCATGCAGAATCGACAGATAAAATAGGTTGGTATGTGAATAATAATGGAATCTGGGTATCCACTGAAACACCAGTTCTTACCCCATCTTGGCATCATATTGTTGGGATTTCAAATAAGGATAGTGTAGCAATATATGTTGATGGTATCTATAGGGCGAAATCAAGTGGTGGAATCACATCACAAATAGTAAATAATCCTAATTCTAAAATTGTATTTGGAAGAGATGTAAGATTTACTACACCTTATAGAAAATTAAATGGAAAAATAGATAATGTCTTAGTTTATAATCGAGCATTGTCCCCATTGGAAATTCAAGCATTATATTTGGATCAGTTAAATGCAAATTCCCTCATCTTCACCCAATCTTGTGACCCCATCCAAGTAGGCCTCGATTCCACCATCCTTTACGGAGCAAATCAATATGGTTGTGACTCAACCATCATTACTATTACATCTCTCCAATTACCAATCAGTTATGAAGGCCTGCTGACATATTACAGCTTTGATGGCAATGCAGATGACATGAGTGGTTTCGGTAACGATGGAGCAGTAAATGGCGCCAACCTTACAGACGACAGATATGAGCAAAACAACAGTGCATATATCTTTGATGGAAATGACGAAATAGAAATTCCCAATTCATACAGCCTTAACAGTTTTGAAGACAAGATCTCAATTTCCTTATGGGCTGAATTAACTGCCTATGACAATGGCTGGGCTTCCTATCTGTGTAAATCAAATTCGCTAAGCCAACAAGGCACTTTCTCATTGGAATCATACTACCCGGGTAATGTATCTTACTTAATGTTCAAAGGAAAGTCCTTTCAATTGAATTATGCTCCTCCATTGAACCAATGGATCCATCTTGCATGGGTTTATGATGGAATTACAGCGAAATTGTATGTAAATGGTGCATTGATTTCGCAACAAACCAGCTATTCCACATACAGCTATGACGAAAATATGCCATTATTAATAGGTTCTCATGCTCCCGGAGTAAAAGAATACTTTAACGGAAAACTGGATGATATCATAATATTCAAAAGAGAGCTGGGCGCGGAAGAGATAAACCAATTATTCCGGATGGCTGATACCGGCGAGAATCTGTATCTGCACCAAACCAGCCTTAATTTCGGTACTCAGTCGGTGAATACAGTTACAACGCTTACAGTGGATGTCAGTAATTCAACATGTGATACCCTGGAGATTGACGAGATATGGATCACACATCCGGTATTTCAGACTACTATCGCTGAAATGAGTTTATCTCCTTATGAATCGAAGGTGATTGAGTTGAGCTTTATCCCTGAATCCCCAAATTATTATATCGCTGAGTTGCGTTTAATTGCAGGCGTTGATACTTTTAAAGTTGATGTATCAGGCACTGCCTGTATTCAAAGACCTGTTTTAATTCCAATTGACAGCACTGTTATTTGTTCCGGACAGGAATTCAGGCTCACAACTGATCTTGAGGTACCTTTACTATGGAATAATGGATTTTTAGGAGACACCCTTATTGCATATAATGCTGGTGAGTATTTCGCAATCTTTAATGGTGGTAGTGGATGTGTATTGTACTCAGATACAATATCGCTGACAGTATTGCCCGATGCTTTCATTCAAAATAACGGCTTGGGAACGCTATGTGTCGGGGACAGCACTCAACTGGAAGCAGTTAATTCCATTTTATATGAATGGGACAATGGAATGACTACACAACAGATTTGGGTCAGCCCGGATACCGCTACATGGTACTATCTGGAAGCTCAGAATGAATTGGAATGTCTTTATACTGACAGTATATTTATCGAAGTGATTCCGCCGGCAATACCCTCGCCGGTAAGCAACATGATCCCTGAGGACGGTGCAGATGGCCTTGGCAAAACTGTTCAGTTTTCCTGGCTTCCGGCACAGCATGCGTCCAATTATGATCTGTATCTGTGGCTTGACGGACAACCAAAGCCTTCAGAACCTACTGTATCAAACCTCACTCTGATCATAACCATCAGGACCAACCTTCAGTTAGCAAGCACGTATCACTGGCAGGTGCATGCCAAAAATTCCTGTTTCGAAACAGAGAGTCCCGTCCATTCCTTCACTACAAGGTTGTTGCCTGACCTGATCGTTCAGAATGTACAGGTACCAAATTCTGCATTTTCGGGCACCAATATAAGCGTTAGTTGGGAAGTTAAAAACGATGGTGATGGTTCAACAGGTTCCACCACATGGCTTGACAGGGTTTATCTTTCTGCAGACAATATATTCACCGGCTCACCTATTGATCTTTTCGTCGCAAGTGCATTTAATGTTTCAGCACTGACTCCGGGGGAGGCATACACCAATTCTGTTTCTTTCAACCTTCCACAAGGTATTTCCGGCGATTACTATATATTTATTTACACTGATAATGGGTCAGGATCTTACCCGGGTTACCAGCTGGAAGAATCCGATGAATTCAACAATTACAATCTTTTTGGAGCCTACTTACCTGTTATACTTACTCCTCCTTCTGATTTGTTGGTAATAAGCTGTTTACAGACTGCCAATACTTTCAGCGGGCAGAATATCGATGTTCAGTTCACGGTAAAAAATGACGGGTCAAGTGGAACCAACAGCACGCAATGGAGCGACAGGATTTACCTTTCGCCTGACTCAATCAGAAACCACAATGACATTTTGTTGAAATCAATTGTCAGAAACGGGGTAGTATAAAATATATTGTGTAAACTAAAATAGAAAGATAAAACCAAGAGCAA
>CAZQKR010000038.1:0-43286 GCA_964594045.1 uncultured Saprospiraceae bacterium
AATGGAAAATTCTTCCAAATATTGCGTTAAAATTTAATTCATAAGGATCGACTAATTATGTTGATTGCTGAAAATGACTGACCGATCCTGAAAGGTGAATATCCGGTGTATATTCAAGGGAAGGAACACGAAGTGGCGGGTCAGCCAAAAAGTCAAGACGAAGCGCCTTTTTGGAACGAAGATGCTGATATGCAAAGCATCGTCAGCATCAAAGATGCTGATAAGCCCGTCTTCGTCAGTATTTCGTACCGGAATGTACGGAACCAAAAAGCGCTGAAGTAATTGACTTTCTTTGATTTGTTTGTTAGCATTAAGATACATTTTTAAACAACTTCAATGTATAAATGTCAGATCGACTGAGCTTCCAAAATCATTTAGTTTAGGAATCCGGCTGTAAAATGTGATATAATTTTCATACATTTGTTTGCTTAATCCGGATCAAAATGAAAAGAATAGTTCTTTTTTTTAGCATGTTTTCCCTTGTGTTTTTGCTGGTCACCTGTTCAAAATCCAGATGGGAAGACCCTGTCATTTCAGAAGATTTTGATCAGACCATTCATCATCTTGCCAAAAGCTATATTTCCGCTTTACCGGACCAGGATCTCAGCATGCTGGATGCATCCGAAAGAAAACTGGTTGAACTCGGTAAAAAACTATTTTATGAGAAAAAACTTTCCGGCAGCCAGACCATCAGTTGCGCTTCCTGCCACGATATTGCCAGATACGGGGTGGACAACCGGGCATTGTCTTTCGGGGACAAAAACCAGGTCGGAGTCAGAAATTCCCAAACAGTGCTCAACACATTCCTTTACGGAGAGCAAAACTGGGATACCAAATTCAAGACAGTCGAAGACCAGGTGATGGGACCGATTTTCAGCGAACTGGAAATGGCTATGCCAGGTCCGGACGTTCTGATCAATAGATTAAATGAAGATCCATTTTATGTGAAGGCTTTTGCTGAAGCATTTCCGGGAGACGAACCGGCCATCTCTATGGATAACATTAAAAAAGCCATCGGCTCCTTTGAACGGACTTTGCTTACACCTTCACGTTTTGACGAATACCTCAAAGGGGATCTGAGCGCATTGACAACTACCGAAAAACTGGGTGTGCACAGTTTTATCATCAACTGCAAGTCATGTCACAGTTCAGCGCTGGTTGGCGCCGGTTTTGCAGTGGAATACCCCATTTTTGGCCGGCCGGAAGATTATTCCGATTCAAACCGGGAAGACCTGGGTCGCTATGAGGTGACCAAAGACCCTGAAGATATTCGCGTGTTCAAGGTTCCGCAATTGAGAAACGTGGAAAAAACATTCCCGTACATGCACGACGGCAGCGTCAAAACGCTGGAAGAAGCCATACAGGTGTGTTCCATGGCTGAATCCAATTACCGGCTACCCGAAAAAGATGTGGAGTATATCGCCGCTTTTCTAAGGACACTGACCGGGAAAATTCCTGAACATGCACTGGAAAACAACCCGACTTTCAGGTAAAAAATAAGTTGTAACATGTTCCAGAAATTAATTCTTCCGGCTTCCATTTTTTTGGTTTTCCTGCTTGCTGCATGCAAAAATTCATCGCTCAGCGAAGAGCTTTTGCCCAAAGAAGAGGAAGAAATGCTCCATAAAACTGCACAGGGTTATTTTACACCGCTGACAGAACCTGATTTCCAAAAACTGGGTTCAACAGAAAAAAACAGGATCGAACTGGGCAAAAAACTCTTTTATGACAAAAGATTGTCGGGTGCACAATCGATCAATTGTGCATCCTGCCATAATATGTCCAGGTACGGAGCAGACAATGTTGCCATTTCTCCCGGGGACAAGGATCAATTGGGACGCCGAAATCCGCCAACCCTGCTCAATGCGCATTTACAATCCATCCTCAATTGGGATGCACGGTACAAAACCGTTGAAGAACAGGTGGTGTCACCCATATTTGACCCCAATCTGATGGGAATGCCTGACACGGCCACATTGATTGGCCGGTTGAGCAATGATCCGGCTTATGTACTGGCTTTTCAGAATGCCTTCCCCGGACAGGAACCGCCGGTCACGATCCAGACCATCAGTCAAGCCATCGGCGCTTTTGAAAGGACACTGACTTCGCCTTCCCGCTTTGATGATTATCTGAGAGGTGATGTAAAAGCACTGACAGTTAAAGAAAAGCAGGGCATGAAAAGTTTTATTGAAAAAGGATGTATTCCCTGCCACAGCACTACTCTTCTGGGTGGAAATATGACCCAGAAATTTGCGCTGTTCGGTTATTATTGGGATTATACCAACAGTACCTACCGGGATAAGGGCAGATATGAACTGACTAAAAATCCGGCAGACGAATTTGTTTTTAAAGTTCCTCAACTCAGAAATATCGAAAAAACCTTTCCATATATGCATGATGGTTCTGTGGAAAGCCTTGAAGAAGCCATCAGGATCATGTCCATGACTGAATCCAACATGCAACTGGAGGAAACCGATGTGGAAAAAATCGCAGCTTTCCTGAAGTCACTGACAGGAACCATACCACCACATGCCCTGGAGGAATCCGGGAAAATGTTCAATTGAAACACAAGGCGGAAAATGCAATATTACTTTGTTTTTGATTCGAAAATTCGAAGATTTGAGATTCGAAGATTCGAAGATTGAATCTGCTCCGAAAAGTCCAATTTGTTGGTTTTCAATTGTTTTTACCCACCTTACTGACGTCGCAGATGCTGATAAGCTCGCTTCGTCAGTGCTAAAGGTCAGCACAGGACTAAAGGGAAACGATTGAAAATCAACAAATTAAAAGTCCCCTTTTAGGCTTGTACTGACTGAAAACGTCAGTGCTTGTACTGACTGAAAACGTCAGTGCCTGTACTGACTGAAAACGTCAGTGGGGAT
The DNA here is from genome assembly GCA_964594045.1 of uncultured Saprospiraceae bacterium. Lineage (GTDB taxonomy): Bacteria > Bacteroidota > Bacteroidia > Chitinophagales > Saprospiraceae > UBA2365. The sequence goes on from CAZQKR010000038.1 coordinate 2,883, forward strand.
TTAGGGGGTAAAAACTTTTCGGAGCAGACTCAAGATTTGATGATTCAAAGATTTGATGATTCAAATCCCGATGTTGGATGTCGGGATCTGGGAGATTTAGGAATATTTTAATTTAAGTTGATCCAACTGAAGTGGGTTGTCGAAATTTGTATCTAAAACTTTTATTTTCCGATGCAAAGCGGTTTTCCTTAAAATCAACTCACATTTTACACCATAGGAAGTTACAAACGTCAATTGTTTAGGACAACATTACGACCTTTGATCAATATGGGTCAGTATTTGGAAACTTCAACCAACGACCGGATCAGAAGGATGGAAAAGACGATGTCGAAATGAATATTTTTCTTTATTTCACAACACCCAATCGATCCGCCCCAGATCATAAGCTTTACTTTGGCTCTTTTTACCTTTTCCCTGGCTCTTCAAACATGAAAGTCACATTGCGATTTTACTTCCGAACCGGCACAAACTTCGGGCCTACCCAACCCGGCCAGGTTTTGACGTTCAGCTTGCCTTTATCCGCAATCATTTTTGACCAGCAGTATTCCTTTCCCGGTCTTTTGTCGTTGTACATCCTCGGAACATACCACAGGATCAGTTGACCGCCCTTCAGAGATTCAGCCGGTTCGATGTATTGTTCCGGCCCCTGTTTATAATCATATCTGCAGCAATCCCCGATGGTTGGCAGATCCGTAACACCTTCGTCCGCATCTTTTTTGAATTTGGACACATAGGCAAATGCCGCATCACCTCTTCCACGATCACCGTAATGTCCCCTGTCCGGGATGATATAGTATCCATTACCCTTTTCATTGGTCATTTTAAACCAATAGCCTTCCTCGGTGAATTTCCCTTCATTTTGATCAGTCCATTGCTCTTTATCCCAGAGCTTCCAGTTTTGACCGTCCCATTGTGAGAATTGTTCCTGGCCTTCACCCAGATCCAGGTCGATCCTGAAAATCGGTTTATAGACTGCCGAATCATTACATCCCTGTCCGTGGTTGACGCCCATGATCCTGAAACTGCCATCATCATACAATTCCAGCCTGTTCTGATAGCGGTAATTGCACATTGCCGGCCAGATCGGACTCCTGAAATCCTGCACCAGGGCAAATCCTGATGCACCCCGTCCTTCCAGTTTCTCCACTGAAGGACCTTTAAAAGCAACTACGGCAGCAGCGCTGAACATCGGGCATCCGATCGCATCACTGTAGCCCACTTCTTTTTTATTGAGATAACTCACATGCCAATCCACAATCTTGGTGGAATTGATCACGGGTTGATCCTTATAACGAACATCAAAAACTTCCAATCCGTCAGATCCCATGATCCGATATTTCAATTTCCAGTCCCCAAATGAAGTATCGTTATCGATTTCGCAAAAATGCGACATAAAATACTCATTTTGTAATTCATTTTCTGTCACTTTGAACACCTCCTTACTGTTTTCCGTCCATACCAGGCCAATCAGTTTCCAGTCTGTCAGATCCACAATGCTCCAGACTGTTCTTTTCGATTTTTCATCAGTGAACACCGGTCCCGTGCAAAGGTGTTTTGAGCGTTCACATTTGGTCTCTACCATGCTGATCTTCAGGTTTTTGCGAGCTTCAGGCAGGTTTTCAGCCTGGATCTGCAACGCTTCCAGCACTTCATCCGAATGCAGTGCGATCTCAATGGCGAGATCGTGAAGGCGCTGATTGAGCTCAGCTTTCACATCGATCTGCCGTTTTACACTAAGCACTTTGCCTGCCGAAATATCCACGAAAGCGATGCTGGCGCTGTTGCTGTAATAGTGGTATAAGAATACCCTGTAGCAACTTCCGCCGGGGCAATTTACTCCTTTTGGCAATTCTCCAGCCTGAACCGGACGAATGCTCATGATCTCATTCCTGAGCGGTTCTCCCGAATCTCTGTGGTAAACATCCCGTAAAAATTCCTGATCTGCCATTGCCAGCTCCTGTGCCTTCTTCAGTTTGGGATCCGTCAATTCTGAGTCATCCATCAACAAAACAGGTGGTTTTTTAGACAGCGAACCTTCGATCAATCCTGCATAAACAGACAAAGCAGGGATTTTTTCAAGCAACATTTGCGGTGAGATGTCTTTTGCAACCACATAATGCATATCTCCGTCTTGTGTTTTGCTGTCTTTGGATTTACAGGAAAAAAGGAGAACCAGAGCAAGAAAAAAAATAGTTTTGAAGCATTTCATAAACTGCAAAAATTTGAATGGGCTAATGTACTGATTTTATAGCTTAAATCTTAAAAATTGTTTTTCCTTATAATTATATTTAATTGAATTTGTTCAAGAATTATATAGATAGCTGAAAATGACTGACCGATCCTAACAGGAATATACAGTGGATATTCAATGAAAGGAACTCGAAGTTGTGGGTCAGAAAAAGTCAGGGCAAAGCTCTTTTTTGGATCAAAGATACTGATAAGCTTGTCTTCGTCAGTATTGCGTATCGGAATGCAAGGGAAAAAAAGCTGAAGCATCTGGTTGAAAATGCTGACAGGCTTGCTTCGTCAGTGCTTTCAATGATTTGTTTGTAAGCATTACGATACATTTTTTAACAACTTCAACAATTATAATTTCACAAAACACTCTAAACCATATTTTTAAATGAGATTATAAAATATTTTGTGTTTACACAAAATATTTTATAATCTCGTCAAATTGTACCTATTTAAATTCAATATTTCAATTTGCTATTCTAATTCTTGACCTGACACTTAGTATTATCTAATTGATCTTTTCATTTCATGACCAGCCATTTTTAGCAATTGACCTGATATTTTTAGTTTCTCACTAGGTATTTTCACTCCATGACCTGTCATTTACATTTAATGACTAGGCATTTTTTTCTTTTGACCTGCCATTTTCACTTTTTGACCTGGAATTTTCATTTCCTCACCAGCCATTTTTACTTTCTCCCCTGGCATTATCACTTTCTCACCGGCTGTTTGTACTTTCTCACCAGCCATTTTGTTTTTCTTTAAAACACTCCTTATTCCTGTGATTGACTACAGATATAGATCACCTTAACCCTAAAAGGATGTTTCAATTGCGAAGCTTCAGGCAATCACGAAAATGGCATTGCAGAAAACTGCCCGTGCCGGTTCAATCTCTGAATATCTTAAATCTGATCCCCAGATAAATCTCTCGCCCACGCGTCGGTCCCCAGACAGAAGAAGTGTCAAAATAAGGACTGAAAGGATCCTGCCAACTGATTATGGGTTGCTTTTGCCGAAAATCCGATATATTTTCACAACCGGCATAAACCTCAAACTTTTCAAAATTATAGGTAATTTGTACATTAAACAGTGTATAAGGTTGTGAAACATCCGGTCTTTGAAACTCAACCGGGTTTGATTTGGTGTCGGGAATTCTCTGGGTTCCGTACCAATGCATGTTCATATCAATATGAAACTGGTTGGATAATGGTTTATAACTGAATGTTGTCAATACCTTATGCTTTGGATTGAATGGCAACACCTGCCTGATTCCTCCTGTTTCCCGGAAAACATCCAGGAAATTATACCCCGTCTTGAGTTCAAACCTTTGGTAGATTTTCAGATACAATTCAGCCTGGAAACCATTGCTGATACTCGTTCCGGTAAAATTTTGTATGATCGCCCTGGTAGGATCAGTATCATAATCGGGAAAAATCTGATTTTGAAAATCAGTCCTGTAATAATCAATACTGAAATAACCTGCAAGGTTGTGGTCTTTCGTTTCAAACTTTTGAGTCAGGTTAACCCCGAAATTTAATGCCTTCTCGGGAAGCAATTGTTCAGCAATAATGATGTCCCTCGAACTGACGAGCAATCCGATATTTTCACTGAATAAGTTAACCGTTCGCCACCCGGTCCCGATATTGGCCCGTAAAATGGTCTGTGGCGCAAGGTCAAATTTCACCATTGTTCTCGGTGTTAACTGAAAACCATGCTGATCGTGGTGATCTCCTCTTATTCCAGCTATCCAGGTAACCTTGTCATTGAAAAAACGCAAGGTATGCTCAGCAAAAAGCCCCGGAATGTTTTCCATTCGCTTATAAATTCCGGCATAGGAACGATGTAAAAATGTATCGGTAAATGCAATATCTTCCTCCAGATTCAGATAACGAAAACTAATACCTGTCTTTAAATCATTATTGGCATAATTCAGTTCATATTGGATGTTGCCGTAAAAACTGGCTTGCCTGGCATCGTATTTGACGGTTCCGAAGTACGAATTTTGTTGCTGATAAAAAGCCGATGTGAAAAAAACGATGTTATGCCCGTCATTGAACCGGTAGCCTGTTTTTGTCCAGATTTCAGGTTGGTTGATACGGACAAATTGTCCATATACACGGGTGCTGCCCTTATCATTTTCAGGATTGAAAAATGTTTGCCCGCCAATTCGCTGTTCATTGAAAAAGCGCAATCCCATGCGACTGTACCATCCCCAGTCATTTTCATTACCGTATTTCCATTTGTTCAGGATCATGTACCGGGTTAGCAATGGCAGATCAAGGAACTGATCATCATCCCGGTCCGTCTTTTCTGCGGGCTGAACCGTATGAAAGGCCGTAAAATTGCTCCATTTTTTCTTCCTCAAAGCATAATTGGCATTCAAATGCTTTTCCCAAAAGCTGTTTGCATACGTATTGAGGAAAAAGCGATCAGTTTTGTCGGGTTCTTTTATCTCAACATTGATCTGTCCGCTGATACTTTCATACCCCTGCAACACGCTGTTGGCACCTTTTGAAACAAAAATATTGTCAACTACGGTTCCCGGGATGCTGCTAATGCCATAGGTGTAGGACAATCCGTGGATCATGGGAAAACCATCGATCAACAACTGGTTGTAAATTCCAGACAAGCCTAAAATGCGCAATTCCTTTGAGTTGGTAATAATATTCGTTGTCTGAGGCTGAACGGAAGATTGCGTTTCAAAGCAACCTGCCAGGTCGCAGCAGGCAGATTTTCTCAGTTCAGTTTGGGTGATCTGCTCTGTTTTGATCGTTTTGATATCTGAAATGATCACACCGTCCCGTTGTCCCTGCACAAGCACTTCATTCAGTGTATTGGTTGCCAGTAAACGGAACTCTACAAATGTCTGGTCCGTAATATGTATAGTGTCCGGGGTATGGCCAACATAACTTGCAATCAGCTTCTTGGTCGTGATCCCTTTGGAAGAAATTTCAAACTCACCTTTTTCTCCGGTTGTCACGTCATGGGTAGCACCCTGCCAATAAAGACTTGCTCCGATCAGCGGTTCTTTTTTATCGTTGGTTACTTTTCCTAAAATGGTCTGTGCTGATACTCCGAATGGAAAGAGTATACCAACAATGAATATGTATTTTTTCATTGCAAAATTTTTTAATAAAGTTCAAAATGACTGATTCCCTTAATCTGTTTGCTGTTTCACCTTATAGGGTCTTTCATCCGGATTGTCGCAACTTCCGGTATTTTCAATTGCTCCATATACTTCCTGAAGTGTTACCAGGGCTGGGTTGTAGGTTAATTCAAATGAGGTCGTTGTACCCTGTTTACCGGCTTTGAAACCGGATACGCCATTTAATTTTTCCACATTGGCGGTGATCATTTTCAGGTCCATTGCACAGGTGATCCCCTTCACCTTAATGGTTTTATTCATTAAACTGTCTGCGGGTTGCCGGGTATTGATCGTTTGGGCATGTGCCAGGATCGCTGTAGCAGCCAATAATATAATTGCCAACGCGAATGATTGTATAAATTTCATTTTAACGGATTTTAAAAGTGTAAAGAAAAAACATTTCGCCGGATATACCGGGGTATAGTCTTAAATAATTACCGTCTTTGGCGGGTTCCAAAACTCAGCGCTGAATCGTGATGTGATCACCGGGTGATATTTGAATACGCTGTTTGAAAGATCTGTATATATCGGTATCGGCCCGAATGGAATTAACGGCAAAACCAATGCACAGGAATCACAGACCTGAAAAGGATTACAGGTTTTTCCATGGCAATCCTGATCCTGACAAGGATCTGCCGGATTGTCATCGAAGGATAACGGAATGCATGGTTCCTGACAACAAGTTGGCACGGTGAAAGCTTCGGTTAAAAGCTGGTTTATGCCCGGCGCGAACGCAAGGAACAAAAAATAAGCCGTTAAAGAAAGTATCAAAATTTTCATCCACGCAAAAATACAATTTGTTCATGAAACACATGATTGCTTATCACTAAAATACTTGTGACGGTTGCAGTCTGGGCTTTCAACTTTGGGTTTCTGTCCGTAACTAACCAGGATATATCATGAAAAAGGCAGATTTTCCGAAACTACTTAAAGCACTGTGGCAATTCTGATTCATCCCGGGAAAACTTGTTTAAAGTGTATTTTAAAGAAAATAAAAGGCTGAATCGGGTTGGAACAACCGTCTTTAACCAAAATTTCAAATCATTTACCCATCACCCGATCACAATGATTTAAATAAAATGTTCCATTCCTTCAATCTGCATCACCTGTCCGGTCTTCCAGATATTTCCTGATCTTCATTGGTGCTTCTATCTCAAACTGCACCATTTTCCCGGTCACCGGATGCATAAATTCCATCCCGACAGACGCCAGAAACAAGCCCTTGCCCCGGAGATTGGGCAGCTCGGTTGCATACAGCCTTTCCCCGAGGATAGGATGACCCAGATGTGCACAATGTATCCTCAACTGGTGCGTGCGCCCGGTCCTTGGGTAAAGATATACCAGGGTCAAATGCCCGAATTTGGGTGAAGGCAACCACCTGAACGGTTCTATCAGGCTCAAAGCAGGCAACCCATCCACAGGAAGATCCACTTCTATCCGTTCCATAAGTTTCCCCGTTACCACTGCTATATATTTTTTCCTGATCTGGCCTTTCTCAAACATGCGACCGATCTCAATCTGGAAACGCCTCGTTTTGGCAACGAGCAACAATCCGAAAGTCAGGCTGTCCAACCGGTGAACGGATACAGGACGCCTCAGGGCATCCGGTTCATCACTCTGATACAGATTGCCCGGTAATGCATTGACCACATTCCGCAACTGATGATTGTGCACACTCAATCCCGATGGTTTGACAATCAGCCCAAAATGAGCATCTTCAAAGATCACTTCCAGTCTGAGATCCAGCAAGGGTGTCGTTTCCGGGTTTTCATCCAACAATTGCACTTTGTCTCCCGGATGGACCAGGGTACCTGTTCTACCCCTTTTACCATTGACCAGGAACAAACCTTTTTCTATCGCTTTCTTGACACCTTTTCCCGATGGATAATGCAAAACGAAGTACTCCCGGGCAAAAACCCGGAGCGTACTCACCGCATATTCATCCGGAACAATAATTTCACTGACGGTTTCCATCCCTTTTTGGTGGTCTTTTACCCCATTTTGGTCTGTTTTTACCGGTCCTTTTGCCTGACCTTTCCCTGCCTTTCCATTCAGGACCTTCGCCCAAAAAAGGCGGCAAAGCCATTTTCAAAACTTTCCGTTCGATCAGCCGCTCAATATTTTCAAAAGCGGGCATATCCTTTTCATTGACCAGGGTCAGGGCAACACCCGTTGTTTCCGCCCTGGCAGTTCTGCCAACCCTGTGAACGTAATCCTCTGCATGCTTCGGCACATCAAAATTGATGATCAGGTTGATATCCTTAATGTCAATTCCCCGGCTGATGACATCCGTTGCAACCAGCACCCGGATCTTTCTTGCTTTGAATTTCTGCATCACTTCTTCCCTTCGCTCCTGCTCAAAATCAGAAGACATTCCTTCTGCTACAAAACCAACCATTTTCAACGACCTGACCAGTTCGGATACAATCGTCTTGGTAGAAGTGAATACGATGATACTTGAATAGTCCGGCTTGTCTTTGATCAGGTGGATGATCAAAGGGATTTTTTGATGATTATGCACCAGAAAAGCACCCTGCAGGACACCCTCAGCAGGCTTGGATAACGCAAGTGTGATCTCCTGAGGATCTTTCATGATAGCCGCGGCCAGTTTGCGGATCTTGTCAGGCATGGTGGCGCTGAAAAGCAGGGTTTGGCGTTTTTTGGGCAAATGGGAAATAATGCTCATGATGTCATCCACAAAACCCATGTCCAGCATTCTATCAGCCTCATCCAGTATCAGGTGTTCAACCGTATTAAGATTAACATAACCCATATTGAGATGTGCGATGAATTTTCCCGGGGTGGCAACGATCATTTCAACACCTCCGGTAAGCGCCTTTTTCTGGACTTCCCATTCTGAACTGCCGCCTCCGTAGACACTTTGGGAATCTATGGAAACAAAATAGCTGAACCCCTGTATCTGTTGCTCAATTTGCTTGGCAAGCTCCCGCGTCGGTACAATGATCAAAGTTCTGATACCCGGCTTGGGATCCTTCATCATCTGATGCAATACGGGAAGGATAAATGCCGCTGTCTTACCTGTTCCGGTCTGGGCACATCCCAAAACATCCTTATCCTGCATGATCAACGGAATCGCCAGCTCCTGAATTTCAGTTGCCTTCTCAAATCCCATATATTCTATGGCTTCCATGATGCCATCCGCTAATCCAAATTCCTTAAATTCCATTTATTTTAGTTTTCATGCAAGGCCTGGTTTTTTTTACTCAATTTCAATCCCGATAGTAGCATTCATACATTTTTACAAAGCCACTTAAACATTCAATATATGAATATAATATGTAATTCACTTATAAACCAACATTATTTGATGCAAAACTAAGATTAAATTGATTATTCTCACCACTAAAACAGGTATAATTGTATTTACTGCATGAATCCTGAAAAATTATCCCTGACTTAAATTTCCGGACTCCTGATTTCTAATGCGAATCAAGGGTTGAAAAAAAGCTCAGAAAATCCTTTATTTGGCCTCAATCCTAAAGGAAGATAAAGGATTTTCTCGCTTTCATCCTTTAGGATCGAGGCAAAAAAGTGAGAAAATCCTGCTTATCTGCAGAATTAACTTTAACCCTTGATTCGCATTTCTAATAAAAATTTAAGTTTTGATGAGCCTGGTGTTACAGAAAGCAGAGCCATCGGTTTTCATCGGAATAACCCCATTCAATATGTAGCTGTTATGTTGGCATTCAATGTGAAATGTGGATCCCCTGATACAAATTTCTGATCTTCATACGTCCTGCCATTCACAGGTGAAACATAGAAAATGGGTATCGTTTTAATTAAACATCGCGGTTAATCCACAAAAAAATCTATATTTTTTTCTTTTTTGTTTAAATTTTAAGTACTATTGTGTTGAAAAATTATCTGTTTACTCAAATTTTCTAATATGTCTAAATTAGTTCACTTTTATATGGCATGCATATTAATTATTGCTGCGCTGAACAGTTGTTATCCCGATGAAAACATCATTGAACAGGAAGAACCTGTAAACCCATGTTCATTGGACCCGGACACCACCATCAGATTTGACACTCTTTGGAGCAAAGATCTGGCCAATCTGAAGATCAGATTTTTTGGTGATTATTTTATTGCACAGGATAATAATCAAATTATAAACCTGTACTCCGGCAAAGACGGGGAATTGCTTGCGCAATTGGATCCGGTGCATTTCAACTTCTTTTATGATGTAACCATCATCAACGATCATGTTATGCTGAAGCAAAATAATTCAGCTTCCCGGAAGATGCATGTGTACAGCATTCTGGAAAAAGAGTACACCGCGTTTGATTTACCACACAATGGATTTTATCCGGAAAAATTTTATTCCACCGATGGCACTCACTTGGTCATGGCAATAAATAAATCGATCTTTTCCATGGATTTTAAGGGAAATATCATCGATACCCTTTATGACATCAACCACCTGTCGGGTGCGGATTTTATTGAAAACCTGAGCACCTATCGAACTCCGGGCTCGATCAACAAGAACTTTCTAATTTTCACTTATAATGAAATTGATCAAAACAGCCCGCAAAACAATGTTGCATATCTGGTGATCTATGACATGGTTTCCCGGAAAGTAATCAGAAAATTTGCATTTAGCTTTATATACTGGGGTTCAACAAAATTCATGAAGATCATCGACAATGCCTTGCTCTTTATGGATGATGAAAAAATTTTCATCTATGATTTTGTTTCCAATCGATATTACACCCGGAGCCAGTCCAATCTCAGCTTTAATGCTTTCCCTCCGATACATTTTATGCCGTTGAATTATGATCAGAATGGTCAATTCGAACCGATACTTTTTTACAATAATCCCAATTTATCCGCTTTTGACCTGAATACAACCAATCTTAAATGGGCTTGTGAATCTAAAACCGGTCATGAGTTAGCCACTGTCAAATTCCTGAGAAAGAATGGAGATCTCGAAACGTATTTACTGGCTTTAAATGAAGGAGTGGACCTTATCGACCCGCAAACCGGAGTTGTAAAAGCTCAGTATCTCCAGAAACATTCAAAAAACAAATCAGGGGAATTGCAAAATATGTCAACAGTCCTGACAGACAATATTTTCCTGACATCTGACTGGTCAAAGGTGTATAAAATACAGATCAAGGCGCAATAAACTGACCTTCGAAAAAAATTAATCATTAAAATCCTTATAGTTATGAGAACTTTCACTGCTATTTTCTCACTTATTTTCCTGCTTTCAGCCTGTAATCCCGATATAACACCCGAAAATGATTGCAAAACAGACGATTTCAACCTGCTGGAACAAGCATGGTCAATCCAACTGGAGCCATATTTTCAATACAACCGGACTAAATGGTTTGACACAGGAGAATTTATCGCCCTGGTCAGCAGCCATGATCAACTGACTTTGATCAATAAAAAAACCGGCCTTATTACGGGTAATGCTTCCTTGCCGGTAACAACCTATGACCAGATACATATTTTTGACAACAAGTTTTATTTTGATCAAAGTACAGGTATTGTTGAGCTGGATCCTTTGACCGGAGTCACTCATAACATTTTTGATCCTCCAACTGGTTTTGTCGAAAATATGATCGCGAAAGACCATGTCATGGTAGTCAATGTAGTAAACAATTTGCGTACTTCATTTCAATTGTTTTTCGTCGATCTGAATACCAGACTCGCAAGACCATTGACCGCAATGGACGTTGACCCGGATTTCCTTCAATATTTCAGTCTGAGCCTCCTGCATAAAAACCAATCGGGCAACTGGCAACTGTATTACAATATTTTTTCTGAATCTTATTCAAAACTTAAAGTGAATAAAACCATGAGGATTGACTTGTTGACCGGAGAACAGAAAACACTGTCAGAACCATCTGGTATCAGCAAAGTTTCATACGTGATCAATGATAAGATCTATAGTGTATATCCCAACTATCAAAATGGTACGAACATAAAGAGGACCGACCTCGACCTGAAATCCACAGACCTGAAGATCGACCCAAATACCAACACATCGCAAAATGGAGTTTTTCATAATTACAGGATCAGGGAGAACGATATTGTTTTTTACAATACCAAAGGTTTTATCCGGTATGATTTAAATACGGGCATCCGTCTGAATCAGGCTGTATTACCGGGGACATATCAATTTCCTAATTCTGATCCGGTGTTGATCATCGGAAATCAACTTGTCATCCCCTATTTATACGATATACTGAAAAATGAAACACCTGTTCTGGGCGTAATGAACCTGGAAGATGGTACCTATTCGGGCGATTATTGCGATATTCCTGCAGTATTCAACAACCAAAATCAATTTATTTGCAATGATGACTTATATGTGATCAATTATGCCAAGCAACTCCAGAAATTTGTGCTTCGAAAATAAAAGAATGAGCATGGCTTATATTTTCCGGTAAGGCTAATCTGAACTTTAACGGCGTCGTTTTGTTACAATATTCATTCAGTAACATACCGTGAAATACATATAGTTAGATGGATTTTAACGTATTGTCATCAAAATGTTTACATAACTAAATGTCTGTATCATGACTCAGCAGAAAAATAACACAAACTTCATCAGAATAAAAGACATCGAAGTTGCATATACTTCAGCAGGGCCGAATGATGCGGAAACCATTTTGTTTATTCATGGTTTTCCCTTGAATAAAAGCATGTGGACACAGCAGCTCGAATTTTTCAAGAGAGATTTCAGGGTCATCGCTCCGGATATCAGAGGTCATGGCCAAACGAATGAAGGCGAAAAACCGTACAGCATTGCATTATTTGCTGACGATCTGATCGGTTTTATGGATGCACTTCAGTTGGAAAAAGTCATACTGTGCGGGCTTTCCATGGGTGGCTACATCTCCCTGAATGTTGTACACAGATATCCTGATCGATTCAGCGCTCTCATCCTCACTGATACCAGCTGTAAGGCAGACACTCCTGAAGCAAGGGAGAAAAGGATGCAGACCATACAGGACATCGAACAGAACGGCCTGGAAAAATACGCAGATGAAAGCCTCAAAAGGCTTTTTGCACCTGAATCTCTGATATATAAAACGGATGAAACAGAAGCTGTAAGGAACATGATCCTCAGCACAAAAACAACTTCAATTTCCAATACACTCAGAGCACTGGCTTCACGTGATGAAAGCTGTTCAAAACTCTCCGGAATCGATATTCCGGCATTGGTGATCACGGGTCAGTCTGATATCATCACACCTCCGGAAATGGCGGAATTGATGCATCAGCATCTTTCAAAATCAAGGATACATATTCTGGCGGATGCCGGGCACATGAGCAATATGGAAAATCCTGAAGGCTTTAACGAGCAATTATGGATGTTCCTGACTTCATTCAGGTAAAAAGATGAAATGGTATTGATGATCAATTGACTTGTAAATACCGTGCGCTTAATTCTTCTTTTTAAAATCTCCTCTTTTCCATGCCTGAATAAATTTTTGCCAGGCGATCAGATCAAAAATTTTCATCGGTTGGAACTGCCCTGCATGATAGGCAGCATTTGCCTGCTGCCTCAATAATAGGTTATAGGATTCACGTGGGTCACCCGGAACTTCGGCGATCATTTTATGTAAAACTTCTTCAGCCAGATTTTCTTTTGCCTTTTCGAGCAGTTCATCCGTTACATCCATTGCAAGAAATTCCTGTTTAAAATGCTGCTTGCTTGGCCAGGGCTGTATAACTGCTGTCGGCAACAGATATTCAGTTTTGCTCATGATCTGAAAATAGGAGTAAAAATGCTTATTCAGGGTATCCGGCAATACGTACTCCACAGTCTTGTAACCAAGATATGAAAACACGATCGTATCTCCTTTTAACGCAACGATGGAAAAGAACCCATCCAGCGCAGAAATGGTTCCTCTGCTTGTACCTTTAATTGCGATATTGGTATAAGGAAGCGGGATCATCTCGCCGGATGTTTCATTTTCAGTGACCACCACGCCGGAAAACTGAATAGCGAAATCATCCTGTTTCTTGAACTGTGCCACAAGAATTTCTGCAAAAAATATTATAGCTACAATGAATATAACTCGTATCACGGACAAAAAAAATTTCTTGAATATATATCTGTCAAACGTTCCGATGATACAAACTAAAGAATTTCTTCAAAATTTAACAAAGTTTTAACCATATTTCAGCTCCTGGATTTCTTTTCCGTCAAAGCGTGTTCGATCACTTCCATCATCTGGTTAACGTAAATGAACTTCATCCCTTTAATGTAACTTTGGTCGATTTGCTTGATGTGTTTTTCATTTTCTGCACACAAAATGACCGAATTCAGTCCGGAACGCTTGGCTGCAAGAATTTTCTCCTTGATTCCTCCAACCGGCAACACTTTTCCCCTAAGCGTAATTTCACCTGTCATCGCCAGTCCTGTTTTCACCTTCTTCTTTAAAAAAGCTGAGGTCAATGCAGTCAGCATGGTGATGCCTGCGCTCGGACCGTCTTTCGGAATGGCGCCTTCAGGAACGTGAATATGTATATCATGCTGGTCAAAAGCTGACTCATCGATACCCAATTTGCCTGCATTGGCCTTGATGAAACTCAATGCTGAAGTGGCTGACTCCTTCATCACATCACCGAGATTGCCGGTAAGGGTGAGTTTACCTTTTCCTTTGCTCAAACTGGCTTCGATGAAGAGAATATCTCCACCCACCATAGTCCATGCAAGCCCAATAGCCACACCCGGAGTATCTATCGATGCATCTCTGTTTTTATTATATTTTTGAGGGCCCAGAATACCGATCACCTCCTTGGATTCGATCACCTTGGTATAGGGTTCTTCTGTGGCCACTTTTTTGGCAACATGACGCATGATCCTGCCAATCTCACGATTGAGATTTCGCACTCCAGATTCTCTGGTATAGCTTTGGATGACTTCCTGTATACCTGATTTATGCACCGTTACCAACTGACTTTTAAGCCCGTGCGCTTCCAATTGTTGCGGGATGAGGTGTTTTTTGGCAATTTCAACTTTCTCCTCAGTTGAATAACCACTGAGATCTATGACCTCCATTCTGTCCCTCAGCGCAGGCTGTATGGTGTTCATGGAATTTGCAGTTGCAATAAACAGTACTTTGGACAGATCATATTCAGATTCAAGGTAATTATCATAAAATGTTGAGTTTTGCTCCGGATCCAGCACCTCCAGCAAGGCCGAGGACGGATCGCCGCGGAATGTGGCACCAATTTTATCGATCTCATCCAGAATAAATACCGGATTGGAATATTTGGCCTTCCTGATGGAACTCAAGATCCTTCCGGGCAATGCCCCGATATATGTTTTTCGGTGACCCCGGATCTCACTCTCGTCGTGCAATCCACCCAATGACATCCGGATGAATTCACGGCCCAAAGCCCTCGCTACAGATTTTCCCAATGAAGTTTTTCCCACTCCGGGAGGACCTACCAGACAAATGATGGGGGCCTTCATGTCGCCTTTCAGTTTAAGCACGGCCAGATGCTCTATGATCCTCTCTTTGACATCTTTTAGCCCGAAATGATCCTCATCCAGTATTTTTCTGACTTTTTTAAGGTCAAAATTATCTTTGGAAATGCTGTCCCAGGGTAAATCCACAAAAAATTCGAGGTAATTATAGGCAATACTGTAATCTGGCGCCTGCGGATTCATCCGGCGCACCTTGGCGAGCTCTGTTTCAAACTTCCTGGCTGCTGACTCAGGCCATTGCATGGCTTTAGCCCGCTCTTCCAGTTGGAGCAGGTCCTGTTCCTGAGGATTTTGCCCGAGCTCCTTCTGAATGGTTTTAAGTTGCTGATTCAGAAAATAGTCTTTTTGCTGCTGTTCAATCTCAGAACGGACTTTTGACTCAATCTGGCCCTTCAATTCCAATATTTTAAGCTCAGCATCCATTAACTGGAGAACTTTTTCAGCCCTAAGGTTCAGTTCCGCAACCTCCAGCAATTCCTGTTTTTGTGCAATGCTGATGTTGAGATTGGTCGAGACGAGATTGAGCAGAAAATAATCATTGCTGACATTGTCAATCATCATTACTGCCTCATTGGGAATATGGCTTGAAAGATGTATGATCTTCCGGGCTTTCTCCCGTATCGCAGACATCGTTGCCTTGAAATGTATGTTGTCCCGGTCATAAAAATCCTTCAGCGGAATGCAGGCACCTCGAAGATATGGCGTTTCTCCAGTAAGCCTTTCCAGCTGGCATCTTTTCCTCCCCTGCAGAATGGCTGTGGTTGTGTTATCCGGCATTTTGAGGATCTTCACAACCTTCGCCAGTGTCCCGATATGATAGATATCATCAAACCCTGGATCTTCAACTTCAGCTGATCGCTGGGTAAAAGTTGCGATCCACCGGTCTCCCCTGAAGGCTGCCTGAATGGATTGAGAAGATTTTTCCCTGCCGATGGTGATCGGCATGACCGTGCCCGGATATAAGATCGTATTCGTCAATGCCAAAATAGGAATATCCCCCGGAATATCCACTTCCCCATCGATTTCATCTTCATCGGAAATGCCGAAAAATGGAAATTGTCCACTCTCGTCAACTATATCTTGCATAAAAAATTCTTCAAACATATTTTTTTTCATTGAATTTTAATGTTGGCAATAATTATACCAGCAGAATTAAAGGACTTTTTGTCAGTTGAATGATTATTTTGATCGACTTTTAGTCAGAAAAGGACTGTTCAAACATGAATTTTGGCAGATCATCAGAATTCATATATACTATCAGTTTTTAAAGCCATTTTCAATTTATTGAGCATTAAAATTTTTTCTTTGCCTGAGGTTGAACGATTCAATTACCATTTCATCATTTTTTGACCACATTTTCATTAAAATCAAAAAAACCAAAAGCCTTTTAACACACCATTTCATTAAATCATTCGTTTAAGCTATTTTTGAGCCTTTTTTGGAGAACATTGAAGTTTTTCACAGGTTAATTATATTACAAACTGAACTTAGTTTAAAAAATATATTTATGAGCAACAGATTTGCAAATGATGTAGAAGCAGTTGACGGATTGGCACAATCCTATAAAGAACTCAAAAGTGAGATCGGAAAAATGATCATCGGACAGGATGATGTTGTTCAATCCGTCCTGATGAGTCTTTTCAGCAATGGACACAGCTTGCTGGTTGGCGTACCCGGACTGGCAAAAACGCTGCTGATCCAGACCATTTCGGATGTATTGGATCTCTCATTCAAAAGGATACAGTTTACGCCTGACCTCATGCCATCCGACATCACCGGAACTGAAATACTGGATGACAGCCGGAATTTCCGGTTCAATAAAGGTCCGCTATTCGCCAATATCGTTCTGGCAGATGAAATCAACAGGACTCCGCCCAAAACACAGGCAGCACTGCTCGAAGCCATGCAGGAAAGGTCTGTAACCGTCAGTGGCACGTCTCATGTTTTGCCAAAGCCGTTTTTTGTGCTGGCAACCCAAAACCCGATCGAGCAGGAAGGTACCTATCCATTACCGGAAGCGCAATTGGACCGTTTTATGTTCAATATTGATCTGGATTATCCGGCTTTCCATGAAGAGATCGATGTAGTTAAAAATACCACCTCGAATAAAGTGATCGAACTCAAACATGTGTTGAATGCCGAAGAAATCCTGTTTTTCCAGCAACTGGTCAGAAGGATTCCGATCGCAGACAATGTGTTGAATTATGCAGTTACACTTTCCTCCAAAACAAGGCCTAAAACTGCCAATGCGACCGATGCTGTCAACCAATACATTTCCTGGGGCGCAGGGCCACGTGCTTCCCAATACCTGGTTGTAGGCGCCAAATGCCATGCAGCTATTCATGGCAAATATTCTCCTGATATCGAAGATGTGAAAGCAGTGGCGCATATCGTACTGAAGCACAGGATCGTTCTCAATTATAAAGCAGAAGCTGAAGGTATTTCTGAGAAGGATATCATCAATGGACTACTATAAATCATTGAGGATCAAAAGCTGAATGATCTTTAGATACAGTTGACCTGTCTATATTAGACAAAATAAAATATATTTTTGTCTGAATTGGACAAAAGCGTCTTGTACCTTCAGTTTACTTTTGTCCTATCAAAAGAAGACCGAATGTTTAACTGAAGTCTTTGAAAACCAGTTCTTCAAATGATTTGCCGGAATAAGATCTGTCAATGTGCTTCACCCGCCTGACAGATCTTCGGCAAATCTTATTTAATTTCCATATTGTCAGGGTGTCAATAAAAATATTCATATTGTTTTCAGATTTCCGATTGGCTATCCCGGCAATTTTTTGTACCTTTGTGTGTTTTTCAAAAATAGGAGAATAGATGAGTAACTCAAACAACTATGATGCCAGTAATATTCAGGCGCTGGAAGGATTGGAAGCGGTCAGAAAAAGGCCGGGAATGTATATTGGAAGCACTGATATTAAAGGTCTTCATCACCTCGTTTGGGAGGTGGTGGACAACTCAATTGACGAACACCTTGCAGGCTATTGCAATAATATTGAATTATTTATCCATAAAGACAACAGTGTAACTGTTAAGGATGATGGAAGAGGTATTCCGGTGGGAATCCACGAAAAGCTGCAAAAATCAGCTCTTGAAGTCGTAATGACCGTATTGCATGCAGGTGGAAAGTTCGATAAGGACACCTACAAAGTTTCCGGTGGATTGCATGGTGTCGGTATCTCAGTGGTGAATGCACTTTCCAGCAAACTACAAGTGGAAGTTCACAGAGATGGTAAAGCCTATGGCCAAACATATATTCAGGGTGTGCCAAAAGAGCCGGTAAAACCAATTGGCGATGCGGTAGGCACTGGCACTTATGTTACCTTCTGGCCTAATCCTGAAATCTTTGAAACGACCATTATTGATGCCAATACGCTGGTTGTCAGATTAAAAGAACTTGCATACCTGAATAAAGGCCTGAAACTCATTATGACAGATGAAAGAGAACCAGGCAAAGACGGAAATCCCAAAGTCTATAAGTTTCATTCAGAAGGAGGATTAAAAGAGTTCGTTTTATATCTTGACGAAACCAAAGTTCCACTGATCGATGAAGCCATTTATGTCACAGGTGAAAAAGATAATGTGATCGTTGAAGTGGCCATGCATTACAATACCGGCTACACAGAAAACATACTTTCCTTTGTCAACAATATCAAAACCGCTGACGGAGGAACCCATGTCAACGGATTCAGGCGTGCCATCACCCGCGAATTTAAAAAATACGGCGATACGAATGCCTTGTTCAAAAAAGTCAATTTTGAACTCAGCGGAGAAGATTTCCGGGAAGGCCTTACCGCTATTGTTTCTGTAAAAGTGCCTGAACCACAATTCAAAGGACAGACAAAGGGTGAACTGGGAAATTCCGAGGTTACAGCCATAGTCTCACAGCTTGTTGGAGATGCGCTCAAAGTATTCCTTGAAGAGAATCCTAAACTGGCCAAAACCATTGTAGATAAAGTGATCCTTGCCGCAACTGCCAGAAATGCCGCCAGAAAAGCAAGGGAAATGGTTCAGCGAAAAAACGTGCTGACAGGAGGAGGTTTGCCGGGCAAACTGGCTGATTGCAGCTCGAAGGATCCTGCCATTTCCGAGATCTACCTGGTGGAAGGAGACTCCGCAGGTGGAACTGCCAAGCAAGGCCGGGACAGAAAATTCCAGGCGATCCTGCCCTTGCGCGGAAAGATCCTCAATGTTGAAAAAGCCCTTGAATACAAGATCTACGAAAATGAAGAGATTAAAAATATGTTCACCGCATTGGGCGTCCGGATCGAAGAAGTTGATGGCGAACGTATTTTGAATATAGAGAAACTTCGGTACCATAAGATCATCATCATGACAGACGCTGACGTGGACGGAAGTCATATCTCTACCCTGATACTGACTTTCTTCTTCCGTTACATGAACCGGCTGATCAAGGAAGGGTATATCTATATCGCTTCACCTCCGCTTTACCTGATCAAAAAAGGAAAGAATTCCGTTTATTGCTGGAATGAAAAGGAACGGGAAGAAACCGTCAGAAACTTCAGCGAAAACGAGAATGACAAATCCATCAAAATCCAGCGCTACAAAGGTCTGGGAGAAATGAACGCTGAACAGCTTTGGGAAACTACCATGGATCCGGATACCCGTATCCTCAAGCAAGTCAATATTGATGATGCAATTGAAGCTGACAGGATTTTCTCTATGTTGATGGGCGATGAAGTTCCACCAAGAAGAGAATTCATTGAGGACAATGCATTGTATGCCAACGTAGATGCCTGATCTATTGACATAGATGTCAACTTTTGGGTTTTGATCAGTAATGATATGTGTCCTGACTACTGCTTGATATCGCTCATTCAGTTTGTGCCATCTGTTTTTCGTTCTTCATGATCTAGGTCTGCTTTATGAAATACAAAAATTTTCACCAAATAATATTTGGAAAAATAAATTTATTTTTCGCTTAAAATCAAGGCATTTTTTGGCACATTCGATGTATTAAAAGTATTTTTGCCCATCTTTTAATAAAACAAAAATATTACCATGATCGAAAAGACAATGCCTTTATGGGCTTCCATACCGTTTGTGCTCATGCTCGCCATGATCGCAGTGGGTCCGTTGACCTTCCACCATTGGTGGGAAAACAATAAAAACAAGCTGATCGTTTCACTCGTCCTGGGTATTCCAACAGCGATTTATCTGATCGTTCAGGGCCTGACAGATGCCTTGTTGCACCAGATCTTTTATGATTATGTGCCATTTATCATTTTGCTGGGCGCGTTATTTACCATCACCGGAGGAATTCACTTGAAAGGTGATATCCAGGCAAAACCTACTACAAATCTTATTTTCCTTGGAATCGGAGCGGTTCTGGCTTCAATAATGGGTACTACCGGAGCTGCCATGTTGTTGATCCGTCCAGTTATCCGAACCAACTCTGAAAGAAAATACAAGGTTCACACCATTTTATTTTTTATTGCCATCGTTGCCAATGCAGGTGGCTTGCTCACACCGCTGGGTGACCCGCCATTGTTCCTGTTGTACCTCAGGGGAGCTTCTTTTGACTGGTTCCTGCACATGGTGCCTGAATGGCTCTTTGTAAATGGTGTGCTCTTGATCATCTACTTCATATATGACTCTTTTTACTATAAAAAAGAGCCAACTGCAAATATCAAAGCGGACATCACTCAAATAGAACCGATCAGACTTTCCGGAAACATCAATTTCCTTTTCCTCCTGGGTGTTGTGCTCTCTGTAGCATTCCTGAATCAGCAATACATCCATGCCATACATGAAAATCATGCGATCGGTTTTGTAAGGGAAATCGCAATTGCATCGATGGCAATTTTATCCCTTATCTTTACTAAAAAAGCCCTGAGAATCGAGAATAAATTTACCTGGGAACCGATCAAGGAAGTGGCCTTTTTGTTCCTCGGTATTTTTGTAACCATGGTTCCGGCATTACGCTACTTAGCTGAAAATGCAGCAAATTTCGGTATTGACACGCCTGTAGAGTTTTATTATGCAACAGGGGCACTGAGTTCATTTTTAGATAATGCACCAACCGCTGTTTCTTTTCATGAACTAGCTAAAGGTCTCGGTGATTTACACTTGGGCTCCAAAATTGTTGCCGGTATCCCTGAAATGCTGCTGACTGCTATTTCACTGGGTGCCGTATTCTTCGGAGCAATGACATACATCGGAAATGGTCCGAACTTCATGGTCAAAGCCATAGCTGAAGAGAACAAGATCGATATGCCCAGTTTCTTTGGGTATATGTTCAAATTTACACTCATCATTTTGTTACCGGTATACATCATTACACAATTGCTGTTTATACACTGATCCGGAATATCAGGGCACTTAACACACCTGAAACATACAAAAGACGCTCACGATCATGATTGTGAGCGTTCTTTTTTTTAGGACCCGAGCAGTTTCTGTACTATGGATTAGCCAAACAGATTATTTCCACTTTTTTTCATGAATAATTTTACTGATTTGCAGATATTCTGCCAATTATTGGTTATTTTGCTTCATTTCTGATTAAATCCCTATAAAAATGGATCAATCAACAGAATGGACAAAAAAACAGCAGGAATTGCTGTTCAATGATGCCTTTAATCAACTGAATGATAACCAGAAACAAGCAGTCACCCAATTTGAAGGACCTCTTTTTGTGCTTGCCGGACCCGGAACAGGAAAAACACAGATACTGGCCATGCGCATTGGTTATATCCTTCAACATACTGATGCCCAGCCTCACAACATCCTTTGCCTGACTTATACCGATGCCGGAACCATCGCTATGAGAAAAAGGCTTTTGCAATTTATCGGCCCAACGGCTTACAACCTCCATATTTTTACCTTCCACGCATTTACCAATCAGGTCATCAGGGAAAACATGCACCTTTTTGGAGGAATAAAAGAATTGCAGCCGCTCTCCGACCTGGAAAAGACCGAATTATTCATCGATCTGATCGATCAGATCCCCACTGACAACCCATTGAAAAGATTCAAGGGTAAAGTTTATTACGATCAAAAAAATCTGGAGAGCCTGTTCAACGATATGAAAAGAGAGGGCTGGGACCCGCAATTCATCAAAAATAAAATTGAGGAATACCTGGAAAACCTGAAAAATGACCCTGAAATGTTTTATAAAAGAAAAACATCTACGAAAACCAAAGTATATGAGAAAGGGGACTTTAAAGAAAATGCATTTAATGAAGCTGTCGAGAAAATGAACCGGCTGAAAGCCGCAGCAGATCAGTTTGATGTTTATGAAAATATGCTGATGAAAAGGGGACGTTATGATTATGACGATATGATCCTGTGGGTGCTTAAAGCCTTTGAGGAACACCCTAACTTACTGCTTAAATACCAGGAACAATACCTTTATTTCCTGGTGGATGAATACCAGGATACCAATGGAGCACAGAATAAAATTCTTGAAAAACTCATCGATTACTGGGCTTCTCCCAACGTTTTTGCCGTAGGAGATGACGACCAGGCAATTTATCGTTTTCAGGGAGCCAATATGGAAAACATTCTCGGATTTGTCCAAAAATACAATCCACAGGTCATTGTACTCAACACCAATTACAGATCTGTTCAGCAGATCATTGATGCGAGCTCCGCTTTGATCAAAAACAATCAGCAAAGACTTAATAATCAATTGCAGATTGATAAAAATATCAGCGCTTCGGAAGCCAATAAGCTCATAACATACAAGGTGGCTATTCACGAATATCCAAACCCGGCACAGGAAGAAGCTGCCATTTTCTGGGAGATCCACAAACTGAAAAATGAAGGTTTCCCCCTGAATAAGATTGCAGTTATTTACCGCAATCACAAACAGGTTGAAAACCTGACAAAAGTATTGGAAGGTGAAAACTTCCCTGTAAATATCAGGAAAAAACTTGATATACTGACGGAACCCTATATAGCAAATATTATTGGTATACTTCAGTTCATCCATTATGAATTAAAAGAAACAGGACTGAGGGAAGACCTGCTATTCCAGACGATGATCGCGCCCATCTTCGGTGTAAAGTATTCAGATACCATCAGGATCAGCAAGGCAACTGCCTATAACCGCGAAACCAAAGAAAAGAAATTCTGGTTGGAGATCATATCAGACAAGGATGTCATGATCTCCATCGGCATCAGTGAAGCAGATAAAATACACAATATTTACAAGATGCTGACCAACTGGATCAACCTGGCACCGACCACAACTGTTCAACTCCTTTTCGAGAAGATCATCACCGAAAGCGGTATGCTCAATAAAGCATTGACTTCACCTGACAGCCATTGGAAAATCCAGCTGTTGACAAGTCTCTTCGATTTCATCAAAAGTGAAAGCGTAAGAAATCCTTTTATGAAGCTCGGAGATTTCATTGACTCACTCGACAAAATGAAACAAAGCGGAATTTCACTTCCATTGGTCAAGATCATCTCATCCAATGATGGTGTTCATTTCATAACTGCCCATTCGGCAAAAGGCTTGGAATTTCAAAAAGTATTTCTGATCGGAGCCACTAAAGACAATTGGGAAGGCAAAAATGCTGGCAACACAGGCTTCGGCTATCCTCCCAATATTCTGTTGGCCAACCAGGAAAATAAAGAAGAGGATGAAAGAAGGGTATTTTATGTTGCTGCTACAAGAGCGGAACAGGAATTGTTCATCAGTTATGCCGGTGCAAAAGACGATGGTGCACAGATCGAAGCATCCAGGTATGTCACTGAACTTGCCGAAGCAACAACTGCCATCACCAGAAAGGAATGCAAGGTTGACATTGGACCTTTGATCAGTTATAAAGCCAGGACCATGCAGGAACTGGCTCTGCCACCACATGAATGGCTTGAATCATCCCTTATCGATGAGGTACTGGAAAATTATGAGATGAGTGTGACCGATCTCAATAAATATCTCAGATGTCCGGTGACTTTTTATTATGAAAATATTATCCGCGTACCTTCTGCCAGAACAGCAAGTACAGGTTTTGGCTCTGCCATCCATTTTGCACTGGAACAATTCTTTAAGGATAGCTTGAAGACAACCAAAAAAGGGTTTGGATCAGCTCAGTTGTTGACGGAGTTTTTCCAAACTGGCATGAAAATTTATCGTTCACATTTTACAGAAAAGGAATTTGCATTGCATTTACATCTGGGCGTGGAAATTTTGAACAAATATCATGCTGACAAGCTGGCATCATGGTTTGAACCAGATGATTACAAGATGGAACACTACATTTCCAATGTACATTTCAACCAGATCCCTATCAAGGGTATGATCGATAAAATAGAGTTTTATAAGGATGGCGTTCATGTCATTGATTACAAAACCGGAAAACCTGAAAATGCGAAAAAAAAGGTATCAGGTCCTAAAAATGAGGAAGATCCCGGTGGAGACTATTGGCGGCAGATCATCTTTTACAAGATCCTGCTGGATAATGACACTAAGAACAGATGGACGGTCATTTCCGGATCAGTTGATCTGATCGAACCGGAAAATAACGGATCTTTTTACAGGCAAAAATTCTTCTTTAAACCTGAAGAGGTCAGATTCGTTGAAAAACAATTGACAGAAGTTTACGGCAAAATAAGGAATCATGAATTTGCCAAAGGCTGCGGAAAACAAGACTGCATATGGTGCAATTTTGTCAGAAACAGGACATCTCTATTGGAAATGAACAGAAACGAAGAGCGTGAATAACTGAAGGTTAAAGGAAATCAAATGAATTGACGACAACTTCCATTTCCTGTAAAAATTGCTTTTTCTCCGTTCCGGGAGCATAAACAAAACAATGCACAAAAATGTATTGACCCTTTCCTTCCTGAGGAATGAGGTAACTGACGAAAGGACCACCCATAAAGTCTTCAGACATTTCCCATATTCCCCTTACCTCCAGTGTATAATTACCATTGATCTGCTTTACATTTTCCAGAACAGGCAGATCAGTCTGATTGACCTGTAGCCTGGATTCAGGTTTGTCAGTCTTGACATTTCCTCCGAATTCATTGGTCAGTGTGATTGCATTTGCAACA
Source organism: uncultured Saprospiraceae bacterium (assembly GCA_964594045.1). Lineage (GTDB taxonomy): Bacteria > Bacteroidota > Bacteroidia > Chitinophagales > Saprospiraceae > UBA2365. Next base: position 27,788 of record CAZQKR010000038.1, read on the forward strand.
GAGATCTGACTGATATCATTGTATTTGAGCTTTTGGAATACGATGTTCATGGTAGCTTTCGGAGTATCCTTGCGCAACCATAACAGCTGCTTGTCATCCTTCTGGTAAAGAGCTTCCCTGTAATCGCCGGGAACATCCACCTGTATGCCAAAATCATTTTTCAGTGTCTCAGTCAAGCCAAGATGCCGACCTGAAATATATGTATTCGCCTTTATCTGAGTTGCATCATGTTCGTGTATCCGGCTGGCAATCGGATGAAAATGATTACGGATCGCCCCGACCAGCTCCTTTTCACTCTTACCGTATACATAAATGATCAATTGATCCATCGCCCATTTATCCATTCCAACACCTGTCTGAACATCTTTATTCCTGAGCAGCTCGTTAAATTTGGCGTCCCCGTAATCCTTTCTTATCAATCGGGTGGTCCATGATGTGGTATCCGAAAGATCTGCCAGGACACAATATGTCCGCAATTGCTTCCGTAAAGGCTCAGCATCAAGCTCCTGTGGCGTAAAATATCTCAATTTGAAAATTGGTTCGGGAGCCGGTGTGATCGGATAGGCTGATTCAAAATAGTATCTGAATGTATCTCCGACTTCACCTTCCCATATCTCTTTATCCGCAACCACAACCAGATCATTGGACTTGGAAATGGCCTTGGGTTTGTAATTCGTATTCAAAGGATTGCCATTGCCACAAGACCAAAAAATAAACAATGCTGAAAACCAAAATATTATTTTTCCCATATTGTCTGATATATTAAAACGAATTTGCCGGAAAATCACCGGGTTAATGTATATGGATAACAAACAAATCTCATTTTTGCTCACCTGATCAACATATCGTTCCCAAAAATGAGATTTCAGTCAATTATATCTTTACAGATGCATCAAAAGCATAAAAAGGTGTATCAAAATTGGATTTTTATATCTAATAAGATTCAATTATCGAATTACAATTGTTTCCCGGACATTGATCTCATACAATCGCCATTCAGAATAGATCCAATACTTCAAATAAAGATCAACGTGACCTGGGTATAATACTTGTGTATGGTGGGATAAGGCTTTGAGGGTATAGAAATTCAATATACCACCGTAATTGAAATCGAATGATTAAGAAGTCAGTAACCCATTGAAAACATATCCGGGCAGGGCAGTTTTTTTCTCCGGGACAAAAACTCGAATACAGGCAAAGTTATGATTTAGGAATTTTCCAGATAAGGCAAATTTAATTTACTCCAAAGTTTTGCACTATTTCAGAATTTTTAATATATTGAGGGTCATTAATCAAAATTATTGAGAAACTATATTTGAACTGATAAAATTCAGCTCATTATGTGCTCAGGGTACTTGTTTTGATTTTATAAAACATGAAAACAATTGGCATGATAAACTGTTAATTTAAATGTTTACAAAAAGAGACAAGCCATTCTTGGCACTTTTAATGACTGATTTTTGCTCTTTTATTGATTAAAGAAAATAATTATGTTAGCAATGAACCTCGTCAACAAAATGCATCCCATGCTTCAGGTTTCGTTATTTTTAATCGCATGGTTAACGATCAACTCCTGTACACCTAAATTACAGCAGGAACACCCACAAGTGACCAAAGGCAGAGTCATTTATGAAAAATACTGTACCGAGTGCCATGGTACCAACGGAAAAGGAGTTAAAGCTTTCCAATCCTATCAGACCATTGATCTGACGAAGATCATGCAAAGACGCGATGTGGATGAATTCCCAGTAATGGAAATTGCAAGATATATTGACGGGAGACAACATGCTAAAGAGACCGGTTCAAGACTTATGCCAATGTGGGGAGTAGATTTGGCTAAACGGGAACATCAATATGACCCGGACACCGCCAGAAGTAATATGGGCGCCATCATCAGCTACCTGATCACGCTTCAGGAGTTTTAAAACTTATCTCACTCCGCCTTAAAGCAGGATGGGGTACCTAAGCTTACTCCGGATCAACAAGCCATTAAAAGTTTTTTCCTTTTACTGATTTTTTCATTTTTTTTTAACATGAAAATGTGTATTAAAATATACATTTTGATGATCTTCCAAATTATATATAAACTTTATATATAATTTTATTTTATAATATGAATATTTTTGATCCCTTCAAACATGCTTAAAGGCCCTGTCCTTAATATCATTTCACCTAAAACACCTGAAAAATTGCTCCGGATAAACCCTGATGATTGGAAAGTATCCATTTGGCAGGCTCAAAGAAACGCAATTATATAAAACTTATAATTATATTAAATTAAAATTTAATATATAGTTTATCTGTCATGATCCGGGGACAAGTCTATTCAATCATCAATTTAAAAATTACTAACAAAACCGGCAGGGTTATTAACAATTTCCGGAATGCTGAACTTTTTTTGATTTATTAACATTAAATATAATACGTTACCTTTACGGCCTAAAAAAATCTGGAATGGCAGAACAAAAACCACTATCTTCGATCAAGGGCGGACTTACAAATGCTCAGCAGGGCTATGACCCCGGGGCAATCCAGTATGGCAGGGTTCAGCCGCAGGCATTACCCCTGGAAGAGGTTGTGCTGGGTGCCATCCTGATCGATAAAAATGCCTTACCGGCTGTAATGGACATCCTGAAAGTGGAAACCTTTTACAAGCAAGCCCACCAGGATATTTTCAAAGTGATCCTTGAATTATTTCACAGATCGCAACCCATAGATATTCTGACTGTTCAGGAAGCCCTTAAAAAAGCTCAGCTACTGGAGTCCGTTGGCGGGATCTCTTATCTCGCTTCTCTGACCAACTCCGTCAGTTCCGCTGCCAACATTGAGTACCATTCCAGGATCCTCACCCAAAAATATATACAAAGGGAATTGATCAAGGTCTCTACAGAGATCATCAGGGATTCCTACGAAGATACCAAAGATATTTTTGAACTGCTGGACTCTGCTGAGAGAAGTCTTTTTGACATCACGGATCAGAACCTCAACACCGCCTATGAAAGGCTGGGTGCTCTTGCCCTTAAAACTCAAAAGGAAATTGAAGCAGTCAGCCGTCAGACGGGTGAACTCACAGGTATTACCACAGGGTTTGAAGCGCTTGATAAAATCACTTCCGGTTGGCAACCGTCTGACCTCATCATCCTGGCTGCACGCCCTGGTATGGGTAAAACCGCTTTCGCACTTTCCCTGGGCAGAAATGCCGCATTGGCCAATAAAGCAGTCGCCATATTCTCTCTCGAGATGTCAAAAAGTCAATTGGTCCAGCGACTTATTGCAATGGAATCCGAGATCAACAGCCATAAGATCCGGAATGGAAAACTGGATGAATACGAATGGAAAAAACTGCACGAAGCAGTAGAGCGAATGATGAACATCGAGATTTATATCGATGATACACCTGCCATCAACATCTTTGAGCTCAGAGCCAAGTGCCGCAGGATGAAACAGCAACACAATATCCAGCTGGTCGTGATCGACTACCTGCAATTGATGTCTTCTGCCCCCGGCCAGACAAGAGGCAATCGTGAACAGGAGATCAGCACCATTTCCAGGTCACTGAAAAGTATGGCCAAAGAATTGAATGTACCGATCATTGCACTGTCACAGTTGAGCCGGGCAGTTGAGACACGGGGCGGGGACAAAAGACCTCAGCTTTCTGACCTCAGGGAATCAGGGGCGATCGAACAGGACGCAGATATCGTCAGCTTTGTTTACAGACCAGACTATTACGGGAATGAAGATGAATTTGAAGGATCAAAAGACATTTCTGAGATCATCATTTCCAAGCACAGAAACGGTTCACTCGGTACGGTTGAACTGAGATTCATCAAGGAATTTGTAAAATTTACTGAGCCAGTTTCCCACTTCCGATCCATGCCAGCAGAAAATTTCATGGATCCAAACGACCCCTTGAGCTCAGGTTCGATCAGGCTTCAGTCCAAAATGAACAAGGATACTTTTGAAGTGGATGACATACCTTTCTAAATCTGCCAAATATCATTGACCGTGGAAAATCCGGATGAAATCAGGTTGAACAAATACATCGCTCATTGCGGTATTACCTCCAGGAGAAAAGCTGCAGAACTGGTGAAAAACGGTGACATTTTCATTAATGAAAAACGCATCACCGATCCTTTCATTCCCGTTAAATCCACCGACAAAGTCACTTATAAAGGCAAATTGATCAAACCCCAAAAGAACCTGGTCTATATCCTGATGAATAAACCCAAGAACACCATCACCACACTCAGTGATGAAAAAGGGCGAAAAACTGTGATGGACATCATTGGAAATAAAGTGAAAGAAAGGGTTTATCCGGTTGGCAGACTGGATTATAAGACCACCGGTTTACTGCTTTTGACCAATGATGGTGACCTTGCAACCAAACTTGCACACCCCAGTCACAGGGTGCCAAAAGTGTATCAGGCAAAGCTAAACAAAGAACTTTCTCCTCAGGATCTGGTCGCGATAAGAAATGGTTTTGATCTGGATGACGGCCCCGTAGAGGTTGACTGGATCCAGTTTGCAGGAGAGGACAAAACCCTGATCAGTCTGGAAATTCACATGGGTAAAAACCGGATTGTGCGAAGGATCTTTGAACATTTCGGATATGAGATCCTGACTTTGGACCGGGTTTATTACGCCGGTCTGACCAAAAAAGATCTCCCCCGATCCTGGTTCAGGCATCTTACTGAAAAAGAAGTGATCATGCTCAAACACTTTATTTGAAGAATTCGTTCTCGATCACAAATTCTCTGAACTATTTTCCATCCCGCAGGATTGAAATATAAAAATTTATCGTAATTTAGTGGCAGGGATGATGCCTTATATTAAAAGGCCTTCGTTGCTGGTACCAAATAATATTTGGTTAAAGTGTTTGTCCCGCAATGGTGCCGGGAACATGATTCAATGAATAGAATAGCCTGAAAACAAAATGAATCAATTCTACAAATATCACGGACTGGGAAATTCCTATATTGTCATTGACGAGAACAAAGTGGATGCGGATATAGACAGTAACTTTATACGCAAAATCTGTAGCCCGGCTTTTGGGATCGGTTCTGATGGCCTGTTGCTTAAAGTGAATGCGCTGAATGCAGAATACGGTGTCAGAATTTTTAATCCTGACGGATCGGAAGCAGAAAAAAGTGGGAACGGACTGAGAATTTTCGGAAAATTTATTTTTGACCGGTTCAGGCCGGGCAGAAATTTCTTTTCTGTCGAAACGCTTATTGGAAATGTGACCATCGCCATATTGGAAGAAGATGAAGACGGTGCCAGCCTGATCCGTGTGGAGATGGGAAAAGCAGGTTTTGAAGCAACTCAGATCCCTGTCATGCTCCATCAGCCAGAGGTCATGGGTTATCCCCTGAAAGTTGCAGACAGGATATTCAATATACATTGTGTCAATACCGGCAACCCGCATTGTGTAATTTTTCAGGATGAACTGGAGGAAAACACGGTCCGAAAATATGGTCCAATGATAGAAAATCACCGTATTTTCCCGGTAAGAACCAATGTCCAGTTTGCAAAAATCATCGATAAAGACCGGGTTGAATTGCAGATTTGGGAAAGAGGTGCAGGATATACCCTGGCTTCGGGAAGTTCAGCCTGCGCGGTGAGCGCTGTGGGTAAAAAACTTGGGCTTTTATCGGATAATGTCCGCGTACTAATGCCAGGCGGCCATTTGGAAATCGATATTACAGATGATTGGTCAATCGGGCTAACAGGACCTGTTGAAAAGATCTGCGAAGGAAACTTTTTCTGAAAAAAATACAACAAAGTGATCTGGACTCAAAGGATGTTGACTTTGGTTTTTTTTAGCGTTTCCCAATCAGATGGGCAGTGAGATCCTGAATGTAGTCCCGGAATTCAATTCTGTCTTTTTAACAAAAATTTTGCCTTTATGATAGTCGTTGATGATGCGCCTGGAAAGTGAAAGTCCAAGCCCCCACCCTCTTTTTTTGGTGGAGAAACCTGGCTGAAATATTTTCTTGACTTTATTGGCCGTAATACCTTTTCCGGTATCAGTCACATCGATGTGAACAAAATTTTTATCTTTTTCCGTCAATATTCGGATCTCGCCTTTACCATCCAGGGCATCAAGAGAATTGCGAAGGAGATTTTCAATCACCCAGGCAAAAAGATGCTTATTGATATTGGCATATATCTCTGCATCCTGGCCTCGCAACAAGCTGAATAGCACGTTTCTGGAAGATCTTTTCTGCATATAAAACATGGTCTCTTCTAAAACACCGTGAATTTCAGTCCTTTCAAGATCCGGGGCTGAACCGATCTTGGAAAATCTGTCGGCGATCAACTCAAGTTTGGAGATGTCGTTGGTCAATTCTCGGATCACTTCCTCTTCCTCCGCTTTTCCCTGTGAAAGGGTTTTCAGGTATTCTATCCAACCGATAATTGCACTGATGGGAGTACCCAGTTGGTGGGCAGTTTCCTTGGCCATCCCCACCCAGACCATATTTTGTTCAGCTTTTCTTGCAGAATTCAGGCTGAAATAGCCCAAGACAATAAAAATAAGTATCAATAGTACCTGAACCACAGGAAACCATTTGATCAGGGTTAGTAAAAATGAATTTTTAAAATAGATCAGACTGGAATAGCCTTCACCTTCTATTGGTTCAAAACCGGATTTCAATAGCTTTTCTTTTTGCTTCATGAGGTAGTCCTGATCGTTATCCCGTTTTTCTCCAAAATTAAAACCCTGGAGCATTCCCAGTTCGTCCTCAAAAATGATCTTGATCTTATTGATATTGTGGTTCAAATCCAGGATATGCAACTCCAGCCTTGGATCCGGATTATCCGTATTCTGAATATTTTCTATCGCCTTGGCATACAATATCACATTATTGCGCTCATTCTCAGCAAGCCTGGAAGCAAAATACGCTGTAAATATGCTCGTGATGGCTACAACAACCAACCCGGACACAAATAGCAAAATCTTGGCAAGATTTGATTTTTTAATTATGCTTACTTTCACGTATTATATATATAGCTACTTTTTCTCAGGCTTTTATCAGCAGACTTAAACGTTTGACATAACCAAAAAAGTGTATTGAACCATAAATTTTGGTACGCTGATCAAACCTGAAAGCCCTAATAAACAATAAGCCATAACAATACAGGAGACATTCATTCACAACTTGTGCGATCCTTTTACTTCTTCCAATAACTTCCGATGATCTCTTCCAGTTCAGCAGGCTCAACCGGAATGCGTTTTTTGCCCAGATTTTTATTGCCTGTTTTGGTGATCAGCAAGTCATCCTCCAGCCTGATGCCTCCAAAATCATTATATTTTTCCAGCTTTTTATAATCGATGAAATCCTTGAATTTTCCCTCACTCTTCCAGCTTTCAATCAATGCCGGAATGAAATAAATGCCTGGTTCATTGGTCAGCACAAAACCTGGTTCAAGCGTTCTTGCCAAACGCAAATAGGCGGTTCCGAACTGCTCACTCCGGGCAAATTCATCTCCGTATCCAACATAATTTTCACCCAGATCCTCCATGTCATGCACATCAAGCCCCATCATGTGTCCCAACCCATGCGGGAAAAACAAAGCATGTGCGCCTTCTTTGACCGCTTCTTCTATGTTACCCTTCATCAGGCCCAGATCTTTCAGCCCATAGGCCATGGTCCTTGCTGCAAGCATGTGCATTTCCCTGTATGGAATACCAGGTTTGGCTTCCCGCTGAACCGCGTTATTTGCAGCCAGGACGATGTCATAAATTTCTCTTTGTTTTGCAGTGAACTTTCCCGACACCGGAAATGTCCTGGTATGATCCGTTGCATAATGCAGTTCTGACTCGAAACCCATATCACAAAGCAGCAGATCACCTTTCTCAAGCTTATTCAAATGGTATTCATTGTGCAGAATTTCTCCCCTTTTGGATAGAATGACGGGGAAAGACAGGCAACCACCATTTTGAAGTGCAATCCCTTCCACTGCCCCAGCAATTTCATACTCATACATTTTTTCCACTGTCATCCTCATGGCAGTGGTATGCATTTCATAAGCCACATCCATGATCTCTTCAATATGGTCAATTTCTTCCTTTCCTTTTATACTTCGCTGGGCTACAATACTTTTGATAAGTTTCTGTGAGGCAGCCTCAGCAATATCTTCAGGATGAATTCCGGTCAGATGTTCGATGAGCAGTTTATTCTGTGCTCTGTAGGGTGGCGTAAAATGGATCTTCCTGACCTGTTCGATGCCTTTTGCAACAAAATCTGCCAGCTTTGCAAACGGTGCAGTATGTTCGACCCCACATTTTTCAGCCAGGTCTTTCACTTTAGGCTGAGGCCCCATCCAGATGATGTCCTCCATCGTAAAATCATCCGCAAAAATCAGATCATGGCCTTCATCGATATCAATTATTCCGGCAAATCCGGGGTAATCCAGGCCAAAATAATATAAAAAGTTACTGTCTTGTCTGAAGGGATAAATGTTAGCCCTGTAATTTCTGGGGGAATTCGAATTACCGGGGATCAAAATGATCCCGGAAACAAATTGACGGCGCAATTCCTGCCTTCTCCTTATATACACTTCTTTTGAAAACATATCCGATATTTTAAAAACCTCTAATATATACTATCCCGTTACACTAACCAAAAAAATCAGGCAACAATTGGGCCTTGAAGGTTCAATCCTGGGATAGTTGTTTAAAAATGTATCTTAATGCTTGCAAACAAATTACTGACGAATACTGACGAAGCATGCTTGTCAGCATCTTTGATACTGACGAAGCATGCTTGTCAGCATCTTTGATACTGACGAATGCTGACGATACTTTGTATATCAGCACATATCAGGCAAGCTTGTCAGCATCCGCGATACTGACGATGCTTTGCATATCAGTATTTTTCATCCAAAAGGAGCTTCGCCCTGACTTTTGCTGCACCGCTACTTCGAGTTCCTTCCCCGGAGTATCCACCGGATATTCCCCTTTCGGGATCGGTCAGTCATTTTCAGCAATCAACAAAATTCTTTAACAAGTTCATGTTATACCATACATTAATTCTTTGTTAACCCCGGGTTAAATTTTGTTAAAGCCGTAACTTTTTGGTCTCTTTTAAAGTATTTTTACCGTATTGATATTAAATCATAAAAACAACGTATATGGCACTAAAACAAACTTTTTCAATCCGGTTCACTGCACTTTTCATGGCCCTGGTTTTTTTATTTTCAGCTTGTGTAAGCACAACGACCATTAAATCGGTTCCTCCCGGAGCAGATGTTTACATCGACGGTTTTAAAGTTGGGCAAACACCCTATAAATATGAAGATGAAAAAATATCCTTCGCCAGAACCAATCTGGATATCATGATGGAAGGATATGAACCGGTCTATACTTACCTTGTCAGGGATGAGGAAATCGATCTGGGTCCGGTCATCGGAGGATTTTTCTTCTGGCCTGTTTGGCTATGGACTTTGAAATATCATCCCACCAGAACTTTTGAATTAGTTCCTTCTTCCGATGCTGCCGCCAATCCTATGATCAAGGATAAGGAAATGCAATTCGATGAAAAAACCATCCAGCAACTGAATAAACTGAAAGAGTCGCTGGACAATGGCACAATTACAGAGGAGGAATACAACATGCTCAGAAAAAAAACACTGGGTCTTAAAGAATAAAAAACCTGTTAATCAGATCACAAAGGGAATCCGGGTTTCAGAATAATATCCGGATTCCCCCTATGAATTTCCGACTTACCGGCAATACCATTTTCGATATATATAGCAAATTTCAAGCCCTTTTCCATTGAATGTTCATCTTTTATTGCGGGTTTTTAGAGTATAATTTTAACTTTGCACAGGTCATTTATCTGCTACGGAGTATTAATAAATTGTATGCGAAAAATCAAAACAGCGCTGGTTTCAGTTTATCACAAGGATAATCTGGAAAAAATCCTTTATTTGTTGCAAAAACATCAGGTAAGAATATTATCAACAGGTGGCACATTTGAATTTATTCGTTCACTTGGTATCGAAGTGGAGGAAGTTGCCAGTCTGACTGGATTCCCTTCCATACTGGACGGTCGTGTAAAAACCCTTCACCCAAAAATCTTTGGAGGGATACTGGCGATCCGAAATGAAGATCATCTGGCACAGTTGGAAAACTATAACATTCCACCCATTGATCTGGTCGTAGTGGATCTGTATCCATTTGAAAAAACATTGGAAAACAATTCTGAAGAGCAGGAAATCATCGAAAAAATTGATATCGGAGGAGTTTCGCTGATCCGCGCTTCTGCGAAAAATTTCAATGATGTGCTGATCGCAGGCAGCCAGGCACAATATGATGACCTGTTGCGGATTTTGGAAGACAATAATGGTTGCAGCAGCCTGGAGGACAGAAAAATGATGGCCGCCAAAGCATTTGGCGTGACCATGCATTATGACAGCGCCATTTACAGGTATTTTAGCGATGGAGATTTCCCTTTGGTTTCTGAATGGATAACACATCCTGTACAGCTCCGGTACGGGGAAAATCCGCACCAACAGGCACATTTTTATGGCAATTGGAACCAGACTTTTGAAAAACTCTCAGGTAAGGAATTATCCTACAACAACCTGGTGGATATCGATTCCGCAATTCAATTGATCGCAGAATTTGATGAAAAACAGATTGTTTTTGCCATATTGAAACATACTAACCCGTGCGGATGTTCTTTGGGTGAAAGCGTTGAAGAAGCCTGGGATCTTGCTCTTGAAGCTGACCCCGTGTCCGCATTTGGTGGTATTTTGATCAGCAACCAGAAAATTGATTTTGCCGCAGCTCAAAAAATTAATCAGATCTTTTTTGAGGTGTTGGTGGCAAAGGATTTTTCCCTGGAAGCACTGGAACTGCTGACCAAAAAATCAAACAGGATATTGTTAAAGCTCAAACAGTTACCTGACTCAGGAAAAACGATGAAAACCGTCCTGAACGGACTGCTGATCCAGGATTCAGACTATGCCAATTCAAATTTTGAAGCCGTTAAAGTAGTGACAAAACGGTCTCCGTCTGAAGCAGAGTTCAATGATATGAAATTTGCCAACATCTTGGTCAAACATTTGAAATCCAATGCAATCGCGCTGGTTAAGAACGGTCAGTTCCTCGCCGGAGGAAATGGACAGACCAGCAGAGTGGATGCGACCAGGCATGCGATCGAAAAAGCCCGTCATTTTGGATTTGACCTCAATTCTGCCGTATTGGCTTCAGATGCTTTCTTTCCATTTCCGGACAGTATTGAACTGGCAGCAGACGCAGGTATCACAGCGGTCATCCAGCCCGGTGGTTCGATCAAGGATTCATTGAGCACGGAGTATTGTGATAGCCGGAATATTGCAATGGTCCATACAGGAATCAGGCATTTTAAGCATTGAAACTAATGGACCCATCAAGCATTTGCCATCTTTGTATAGATATAGGAAATACCCGGGTGAAATTGGGCGTATTCCTTGGCGATGCGCTTATTGAAGTTGAACGTACCAGTCTCTCAGGGTTAGGTGACGTCTTGAAAGTATTTACTCAAAAATATCCGATCGGCAGAATGATCGTTGCTTCAACAAAGCTTGGAATTCCCGCCGAGATCCGGGAATTTGGTCAAAAAATGACTTTATACCTTGAACTTTCACATGAAACATCATTACCTGTTGAGCTGGATTATGATACGCCGGAGACACTTGGCAGAGACCGGATAGCTGCTGCCGTTGGAGCCTTAGCGCTCTATCCGGGTCAGGGCGTTATCATTGTTGATGCAGGAACATGTATTACATATGATTTTTTAGATCAAAACGGGGTGTTTCGTGGTGGAAATATCTCTCCCGGGATGCAAATGCGATTGAAAGCCATGCATGAATTTACGGACAAATTACCTTTGGCTCCATTTCAGATCCAAAATGAAATTTTGGGAAAAAGTACGATCATGGCATTACAAAATGGCGCAATTCGAGGTACAAAATTTGAAATTGAATCGTTTATACGACATATGCAACAAAAATTCGGTGATTTAACGGTGATTTTTACCGGAGGAGACGCGAATAATTTTGTAGATTTCTTTAATTCTAAGATATTTGTCGTTCAAAATTTAATCCTGATCGGATTGAATAAAATAATCAATCATAATGCAAATTAAAACTTCCTTATTCCTCTTCATTTTATTGACCGCTTTTTTACCTGATGGCATTAGCCAACAAAATGAAAATTCTCCGTACTCAAGGTATGGCATAGGCAGGATACATAACGATAATTTTATTTTTGCTCAGGGTTCAGGTAATTTGGGCGCCACCAATATCGATAATTTTCACGTCAATCTGGTCAATCCGGCATCTTATGGCTTTTTGCAGGCAACCACATTCGATGTGGGACTGGATATCAACTATAACCGGTTGCAGACCAAGCGGGATGCAGCCACTATTTATGGTGGCAATCTGAACTACTTTGCACTCGCCATTCCATTGATCAACCCTATTGGTGATTTTATTGAAAGAAGGGAGAGAAACCTGGATATCGGTTTGACATTTGCGCTCAAACCGCATTCCACTGTGGGTTATGATGTAGTTTCGACAGAAGATCATCCGGAGGAAGGTACGATCCAAAGAAATTATCAGGGAAGCGGCAGCACGTATAAATTTTTGACCGGAACAGGTTTGAGGTATAAAGATATTGCGGTTGGTTTCAATCTGGGTTTGCTTTTTGGCAATATTAAATATAACAGCATAGTGAGCTTCCCGGATGATATTTTTGCATACGAAGATCATTTTTCGGAATCATTCAGCTTGAACGGGTTCACCTACAATGTTGGAGCTCAGTATGTTTTGCGTCTGAATAAAAAAGCGATCAAGAAAGATGAAACATTAAAACCCATGAATCTTGTATTTGGGGTATACGGCAATACATCCACCAATTTTAAATCAACCGGAGAAACGATGCGGCTCGGTATTTTACCTGATGATAATATCAATATCGGACTGGCCCGTTATGATACCCTTGTGCCACAAACCCAGATCAATGGAAAAGGTGTTTTGCCGGCCACGATCGGAGGTGGACTAAGCTACCATCACAAACAAAAGATCATAGCAGGACTTAATTTACAGAAGACATTCTGGAGCCAGTATCTGAATGAAGGTAAACTGACTGCGGAGCAATTGACAGATGCAATCTGTATTTCTGCGGGAATGGATTATATTCCGGATGCTGCTTCCTATACGAGTTTTGCCAAAAGAATGCGTTATCGGGCAGGTCTGCAGTACCAAACAGACAGCAGGTCTGAGGATGGAAATCAGTTGAAGGAAGCTTCCCTCAGCCTGGGCGTCGGATTTCCGATCATATTCCAGCGAAAGATATCCAATATAGATTTATCACTGACATATGGACAAAGTGTCGGAGAACGGCTAATAAGTGAAAGTTATGTTAAATTTGGTTTAGGTTTAACTTTTAACGACCAGGAATGGTTATTGAAACGAAGATATTACTAATGCCTCAAAGGAGGAATTATATTGAAAAAAGTTAAAATAAAATAAGTATTACTGACTTAATTCTGTAAACAAAAACTTTTATTAAAAATGTTGATCAAGAGAATTATTGTATTTGTTGTCGCTTTTTCAAGTGTTCATTTCCTTTCGGCCCAATGCGAGAATTGGGTTGGCTCCAGATTGCAGGAAGATGCAGAAAATGCCCATTCCATTTACAGGCAGGCGCTTAAAACAGAAGATTATGCCTTGGCTATGCAATACTGGAAACAAGCCTATGAAATAGCACCGGCTGCTGACGGACACAGGGATTATCATTATACCGATGGCGTTGACCTGTACAAAAATCTGTATAAAAACAGTACGGACCCTGCTGAAAAAGAAGAGTATAAAAATACCATACTTCGCTTGTATGATGAGGCGATTGCATGCTACAGAAATAAAGCCATCATCCCTGATTGTCAGTCTGAAGAATGCTACAATGAGAAAATTGGCTACCTTCTGGGAAGAAAAGGATATGATATGTTCTATGATCTTCAGATTCCTTATAACCGAAATCTTGAAGTGCTGAAGGAAGCGATTGAAGTTGGGAAAAACTCCTCTGAATATATTGTTTTTTATCCCATCGCCTATATTGTGGTCGACCGGTTCAAATCCGGTAAAATGGACGCTGAGGAGGCAAGGTATTTTCATATAGCTTGTAATGACATTGCAGATTATAACATCGCCAACAATCAGACTTACGGCATGTACTACGAGCAGGCTAAGCAGGCGATGAACGGTATTTTTGCTCAAATCGAAGGTGATATCTTTGACTGTGAATTCTTCAAGGAAAAATATTTGACTCAGTATGAAGGCAATCCCCAAGACCCGGAACTGATCCGGAAAATTCTGGCAATTTTGCGCAAGCAAGGCTGCCCGGATGAAGATGAATTTGTAAAAGAACTGGATGTTGCCTGGAAAAAATATGCTACTGAAAAAAATGCTGAAATTACGGCTGAACTGGAAAAGCAAAATCCTGCACTGGCCGGTAACAGGTTGATACGGGAAGAAAAGTTTGAAGAAGCTGCCAAAAAATATGAAGAAGCCATTGAGCAGGAAAAAGACAACAGCCTGAAAGCAGAATATTTATATACCCTGGCTACAATCCAATTTGGTCACCTCAATCAGTACTATAGCGCCAGAACTAATGCAAGAAGGGCTGCGAGCCTAAAGCCAGGTTGGGGAAAACCTTATTTGTTGATCGGTGATATGTATGCCAAAACATCACGTTCCTGCGGAGACAGCTGGAATCAGAGACTGGCGGTGATCGCTGCGATCGATCAATACGCCAAAGCTAAATCTATTGATGCCGACTCTGCTTCTAAAGCACAGGCAAGAATGAATAAATTATATGGCTCAATGCCAAACAAAGACGATGCCTTCATGAGAGGATACAAGGAAGGTCAAACGTTTAAAGTAGGTTGCTGGATAGAAGAAACGGTCTCCCTGAGATTTGGAAGTTAATCAGTAGTATTATTTCAAATACCGGTCTTTTTTAGACAGAAAAAACCTCAAATCAATGATTGCATTGTTTTGAGGTTTTTTCTTTTTATCAAACATGATCCTGGATATAAAATACAAACTCAAAACCTCAGACAAATCTGACTTTAGTGTCTTAAAAATTGAATTCGTGTATTTTTTTGGGGCAGAACTCTGATGAAATTTGATTTTAGAAATAAAGCCGCACAGAATATCGAACCCAGACGGGCAGGCAGAGATTAATGATATTAGATTTATGAATAAAATACAAGATCTGAGATCGTTAATCGGTGTTCTTTGCCAGCCTGAATCCGGGCTTACCCGTATGAGCTTGCCCGTAGGAGCTTGCCCGTAGGAGCCTGCCCGTAGGAGCCTGCCCGTAGGAGCCTGCCCGTAGGGGAGTTCTTGAATCAATTTTCTCATTGGTTCTGGCTCGTCCAGTTCAGGAACTAAGGTTGAGTCCACTCCGAAAACGGAGTTTATTTAATTCACTAAGCCACATATA
>CAZQKR010000039.1:0-41461 GCA_964594045.1 uncultured Saprospiraceae bacterium
GAAAATTCTTCCAAATATTGCGTTAAAATTTAATTCATAAGGATCGACTAAATATAAAGGTGTTAGCTGATTTGGCTATTAGTCTGTATGTATCGGGCTTGTGCATTGTGCTAAGAATATAAAAATTGCCCGTGTTAACATACATTGAAAAAAGACAGAGTATCTCCTTTAAAAAACAACATAAATTAAAATTTGCAATATTATTGCAAATATCAATTTTAGTTGTATCTTTGTAGTCTGAATAATTTAAATTCAAAGACCATGTTAATAGAATTCAATATAGAGAACTTTCTTTCATTCAAGGACTTTACAACGTTTTCAATGGTGGCTTCAAAGTCTTTTAAAGAACACCAGGGAAGCCATATTATAAAAGCGGGTAAAAGCTTAAACTTGTTAAAATCTTCCGTTATTTATGGCAATAATGCAAGCGGAAAAAGCAATCTTCTTGAAGCAATGGGATTTATGAAGCAAATTGTATTAAACTCATTCAGGGATGCTTTAATGGATAATAATGAAAGAAAGTTTCCATTAGAGAAATTCCTGTTAAATACTCATTCTGAAAATGATACAAGTTTCTTTGAAATTTCCTTCATTCAAAATAGAATAAAATATCGTTATGGTTTTGAGATCGATTATGATAAGGTAGTAGCGGAATGGCTTT
The DNA here is from genome assembly GCA_964594045.1 of uncultured Saprospiraceae bacterium. GTDB lineage: Bacteria > Bacteroidota > Bacteroidia > Chitinophagales > Saprospiraceae > UBA2365. The sequence goes on from CAZQKR010000039.1 coordinate 662, forward strand.
TTCATACAACAAGCAAAGAAGTATATTTATTCAAAAGGAACCTGCAAGAAATTGAAATAAATAAATCTTCTTTCAGAGAAGGTTTGGGAAAAGAAGAAGATGTTAAGGAAAATGTTCTGTTTCTTTCATTATTAGCAACTTTAGGGAAGGAGGTTTCTACCAATATTGTTGAGTGGTTCAAAAAATTCAATTTTGTTAATGGTATTCATGACCGGGGACATAAAAGATATACAATTGATAAATTGAAGTCTGATAAGCTTTTTTTTAATTGGGTTCTTCATTTTATAAAGTATCTGGAGATAGCAAATCTGTCCACCACCGAAGAAGATGTTAATGAAATTGATTTGGATATTTTAAGAGAAAAGGAAAAGGATGAAGAAATAATTAATCTTTTAACCAGTATTCAAAAAATTCAATCAAAACAACCTAAGAGGGATCAACTTATAACTTTTCACAGGAAATATGATGAAAATAATGTTTTGGTTGATACCGTTCCTTTTAACTTTGATAAGCAGGAATCTGAAGGAACCAAGAAAATTTTATATTTACTTGGACCGTGGTACGACACACTTCAAAATGGTAAGGTACTAATTATTGACGAACTTGATTCCAGATTGCATAGTCATTTAACATTAAGACTAGTTGATTTCTTTCATCAGTTTAACCAAAATAACGCTCAACTTATTTGTGCTGTGCATGACATTTCATTGCTCAACAAAGAGACATTCCGACGAGACCAAATTTGGTTTGTAGAAAAAAATCAATTTGGTGCATCTGAAATATTTTCGCTCGGTGATTTTAAAACTGATAAGGTTAGAAATAAGTCTGCTTTTGATAGAAACTATCTTGATGGTAAATATGGTGCAATCCCATACTTTGATTTTGATGTAAAACTAAATGAAATTCTGTATGGGAAAAGGGAAGCAAAATAAATTCAATGAAAGGAAAGTTGCTTCCTACAAAAGAGAAGTAAAGATTATTGACTTAAGGCATGGACGAAAAGAACCTTTAATTGTGATCAGTTTCAGGGATTTTGACAGGAATCAGGGTCAAGGATTTGAAGAATGGGAGAAAGATCAATTATTGGCTTTGGCAATTGAAAAATTAGCAGCCATTTGTCAAAAAACAGTAGCTCAGGCAACAGCAGAGCAAATTATTAAACCTTATACAAAAGTAGGTTTCCCTCCAGATTCAGGGTTTGTACATCCAAGACATGTATTACCGGATGTTATTTGGTGCTCAATGCATATTCAGGGAAAAGAGTGCGTTATTGGATACTTTGAAGACAATATATTTCAAGTAGTTTTTTTGGACAAAGATCATGAATTTTGGAAGACTAAAAAGAAATATACATAACAGTATAAAAAAGAAATACCAACAAAGGCTTTGTACAATAAGGTTTAAGCGGTAATTCAATCATTCTTCCACGATCATACTGCGGTACGGTTGGTCAGTAAAGTAGCCGGCGACCCCATTCTGTATACAGCTCGACCGAAAATGATCTATCAGCTCAGGCTTTCATCATAGATTATAAGACTAAATGACTTTCAACCTGAACAGTGACCAACTTTAAACCTGAAAAATTACCCAATATTGCTTATAATTCAATAATTTTCAACTAATTTCATCCCCTGTTACCCATTAAAGAATACCCGGAATGTATAATACACAGGATTACCGATCGACTTTACTCACCAACTAACTCTATAACTATGGCCGAAATGATCAGTTTAACAGATGAACAGAAAGGGACATTATTCGCTTTCGCCAAATCCAAAGGGGTTGAAGATCTGGATTTGCAGGATGAAGTAGTGAAAGAACTGGCGGGTAAGATTTATATTGAAATGATGAATCATCCTTTGCTGAATTTTGAACAGGCGCTGGAAAATGTGTACAGCCGGTTTCCAATAACCGGATTTGCTGTTTTTCTCAATGAAAAACAAAAGGAGATCAGAAAATATTGCAGAAAAAAATACTTCGCTTCCTTATGGAGATTCTGGGCAGGATACAGGATAATGCTTTTAACCCTGATATTCGGTTTCTGCTTTGCAATGTCATTTTTATTAGCTGAATGGCCATTATTGATCTTTTTAATACTTACGATTTCTCTGTATTATTACGTTTTTCGAATGGGTACTAAAAAATTCATTGCTCCTGATTCGGAATTAAAAAAACAGTATTTTATCAGAACTTATGTGATGTATTTTACAGATGGATTTGAAAATGACCGGAATTTTTCCATTTTCCACAGAATATTATTCTTGGGCTGGATTATTTCGATTCCCTTTCACATCGAACAAACAAATGTCGTTTTATTCAAAATTGTCTATGGACTGACCAGTAGCCTGTTGTTGGGCATGACATTTCATTCTTACTTTGAAATGCCCAAACTGATCAACGAAGAGATCAGAAACCGGTTCAGCCACCTGATCCCGCTCACTGAGGACAAAGTTGATTGAATCATTCCTGTGCGCTCTTTATGATTGGCTCAGGCAATAAAGGTTCATTGATAAATTTGGTGGCTATGGTCAATGGTCTGAAGACAAATCTCTTTTTATATTGATGATTACCCATTCTGCAAAAAATATTCTGCAGGGTTTTGACGGTTTTGACGATATTTTTTCCTTTGTTGAGCATCACACAGTCAGCACCTGAAGACCTGGCAGCGTCCGTGATCTCGGATCTGGTTGCAAGGCCTGTTTTATTGAGGTTTTCCAGTACCTGCGTGGCCCAGATCACCGGTATATGAGCGGCTTCGCAGATCCACAGGATCTCTTCCTGTATCTCACTGAGTTTTTCAAAACCGATCTCGATGGCCAGATCACCGCGGGCGATCATCACACCGGCCAACTCATCCTTCATGCATTCAAACAACAGCGACGGCAGATTATACACTGCCTGCACATTTTCAATTTTAACGATGATCGGCGGCCTTCGCATTTCGCCAAAGGTTTCGCGCAACAACTGTATGTCCGATCTGTCTTTGACAAAGGAATAACCGACCATATCCGCATGTTCAGAAATAAAAGGCAGACATTCTTTGTCATATTTGGTCAGAGAAGGGAATTGAAGGGTCGAATCAGGGAAATTGATGCCTTTACCGTGCTTCAAACGTGGTTTTTCGGAAGCAATAGACTGGATCTCCAGGATGGCGAGATCGCCTTTTGATTCGACAACTTCAGATCTGATCAGACCATCGTCAAAATAAACCTTTTCACCGGGTTTCAGTTGACCCGCCAGTTTTTTAACAGAACAACCCACCACCTTATATTTTGATGCAGAAGATTTCCATTTGGATTTTGAAGTCAGACAGATCTTTTCACCTTTTTCAATGGAGATCGCTTCCTTATTTTTCAACACCGTACGAATTTTCGGACCAGCCAGATCCATGTATATTTTGCAGGGAATACCCGTTGAGTCAGTTGCCAAACGGATATTTTCCAGGTACTTCAGCCAGGTATCAGGTCCATCGTGAGCGCAATTGATCCGGGCGATATTCATGCCGGCATTCAGCAATGCTTCAAATTTTTCAATGTGTTCCAGCCATTTGCTGTCCATAGTCACCATGATGTGACGATGCTTTTTGGAAGCTTTGGGACCGAACAGATCATTGATCTTCTGATTGACCGATTGTCTGGCATAATCATAAGTGCAGACATCATCCTCATCAATTTTTCTTCGGGTAAGCGTTTGCAATATGGCATTGATCTGACCCATAATATGGCTTTCTGATATGGATAGGGACGATAAGCCAAATTTGTGCAGTCCGTTTTGCAGGTCCTTGATATCTATTGTTCTCAGCGTCAGATAATGGATCAGATTTCCTGCATTGATCATGTGTTTGGGGTGAACGGATTCAAAGAGGTGCCCAAATGCCAGTTCTTTATCCCGGAGGATTTTTTTGACTCTTTTGAGTTCATTCAGGATCTCCGAACTGCTCTGGTATTTTTTACCCATAATGATAAAGCTTTTATTTATTGCTCAATATTAGCAAATAACGAATAAAACTTATAAATAATTTAAAAAAGGGTATTAAGAAATTAAATAATTCTGAATTATCTCAATGAAAAAATATCTGACTTAATTTTTGGCATTTTTTTTGTTCCTTATGAATTATTGTTTAACTTCGCAATGCAAATACGAATCCCGTGACATATTGCTGATGTTTTAATATGTTATTTGCATTGCCCAAAAATTATTCTAAATAAAATGAGGAAAATTAACTTTAGTTCGTTTATAATGGGGTTTGGATTTGCGGTGTTCGTACTGGCATTTGCATCTTTTACAAAAGACAATCAATCAGGGGATTCGTGGATGTCCAAACTATATGACGGAACCATTCTGGGAACGGTCACGCCTACCACCGCCGAAAAATATATCAGTAATTACAAAACCTCTCACCCTGACGGTTTGGAAGGTATCAGTCTGACTGTGCAGCAACTGAATGCGATCAATAAAACGGTCAGGGATATGAACAGTGATCTCCGCAATGTTTCCGGTTTTAACCTGCATTATGGTAAAATTACCAAATCTGAAAATGCTCCGATCGTATCGATCGTTTATACAGTGGATAAACAATTGAACCAGAATATTCCTTTTGCCAGTCTCAATATGGTGGAAGTCAATCAGTTGGCTTTTATTCAACCTTTTGAGAATGTTTGTGGTAAGCTGGCTATGGATTAGGTCTGATAAATAAGATTTATATTTATAAATGGTTGGTATCCGGTTCGGGGTGCCAGCCATTTTTTTTGACTTTAACATCCGGTATGATCACTAAATCATTTTACAATGAGCAAATTCTTTCTTTCACTATTTTTATTACCTGTCATGTTTACACTTTCCTGTCAATCACAACCTGATGTTCTCCAAACTGTCCCGTTTGTGGATCTCAATAAATATACCGGCAAATGGTATGACGTCGCTTCCTTTCCGCAAAGATTTCAAAAAGGATGTCACGGAACTACTGCGGAATATACGCTTTCTGATAAGGGTTATGTCATCGTCGAGAACCGTTGCAATAAAAACAGCCTCAATGGAAAGGAATCTTACATCAAAGGAAAGGCTTTTTTAGTTCCGGACTCAGGGAATGCCAAACTGAAGGTTCAGTTTTTCTGGCCTTTCAGGGGAAATTACTGGATCATAGACCTGGCAGATGATTACAGTTATGCCGTCGTCAGCGAACCCGGTAAAAAATATCTCTGGATATTGTCGCGCACTCCGGTGATGGATGAACATGTTTTCACCGGAATAACCGACAGACTTAAATCCAAAGGATTTGATCTGTCAAAGCTGCAGCGCACTGTGCAGCAATGACCCGGACCGGTATGGACCGGGCAAAAAATTATGGTATGCAATGTCTCAGGATTGACTTTGGACAAATTCATCCACCTTTGCAATCAATTCTTTTTTTCTGTTTTCGGATATGAAAGAAGCCATAAATGAGTTTTTGGCAAGCGTAATAATTTCGCCTCTGTTCAGGTTAAGCGCCTCAGCAACAGCTATATAGTTTTCATTGATGTATCCGCCAAAATAGGACGGATCATCTGAATTTATGGTGACCAGCATACCGCGGTCAAGCATTTTTTTCGTTGAATGGTTTTCCATTTTGTCCACATTTTTCAATTTGATATTGGACAGCGGACACAGGGTAAGCGGGATCTTCATTCTGGCGATCCGTTCAGCCAATTCCGGGTTTTGGCAGGATTTATTGCCGTGATCGATCCTGTCCACTTTCAGAATATCCACGCTGCCTTCCACATATTGCCACGGGCCTTCTTCTCCTGCATGTGCAACCAGTTTGAACCCTTCAGCTCTTGCCCGGTCAAATACCTGCCGGTACAGCTCTGGAGGAAAACCATTTTCAACAGAAGCAAGACCGATACCAGTGATCTGATCCCTGAACCTGAGCACATGTTCAAAGGTTTGCATGGCAGATTCCGGACCAAGCTGGCGTAAAAAACAAAGGATCAATTTTGAAGTGATACCCCATTTAACCCCGGCATTCCTTACTGCCTGACTCACGCCTTCCATGATAATATCCGGTTGTATATTCCGCTTCAGATAGGTTTGAAAATCAATAAATATCTCAGTATGCAGAACGTGCTGTCCGTGAATTTTCTCCAGATATGCCATGGCTATTTCATAAAAATCCACAGGTTGCCGTAAAACCCTGGTTCCTTCTGTATACAAGATCAGAAAGTCCTTCAGATCCTTGAATTCATAGGCTTTTTTTAATTCACTTTCCGTAGTAAACCGCAAAGGGATCTTGTTCCTCTGCGCCAGCCGGAACATCATTTCTGCTTCTATCGTACCTTCCAGGTGAACATGTAATTCAGCCTTTGGAATATGCCTGATGAATTGCTCAAAATTTTTATCTAAAGCCAAAATATGGTGTTTTAGTGGTTCAAAAGTATACAATTTCAAAAAAATGAAGGAAGATCAAAGTGGATAATTATTTATTCTGATAAAATCATTTGTTACTACAGTAGTTTATTTGAAAAATTCTGGATATGGAATTTCTGGTCCTGCAACTATATTTTTATAATGAATTTCCTTAATATGTATCAATGTAACCAATGTTACAAACCAAATACCGGATTGTTGTTAATTTTGTTATAAAATATCCTGTTTATGGCCATTTTTAACGAAAGTACGCGGCAACAACTGACTGATCTTCTTGGTCAGCTCATCGATGAGGTTCAGATTGCCTTTTTCGGTTCAGAAATAAATTGCCCGGGCTGCAGGGACACTTTCCTGTTTATGGAAGAGTTCTGCAGTTTACACGATAAAATATCACTCAGCTATTATGATATCGAAAAAGATCAGGGTTTTGCCGGGCAACTTGGCGTTGACAAGACTCCGGCTATAGTATTGCTTGACGCACAGGGACATGATCATGGTCTCCGTTTTTACGGAATACCGGCTGGTTATGAAATCCATACTCTGATCGCCTCTGTCAGGGAACTCAGCGGTTATCCTGCGGAAATGCCTGAAGATATCAACCTGAGGATCAATCGGATCACTGAACCTATTCACATCCAGGTTTTTGTGACGCCCACCTGTTCACAATGCCCGGGAGCCGCCATCACTGCACACCGTCTTGCATTGCTCAATGAGCACATCGTGGCAGACATCATCGAAGCAAATACTTTTTCTGAACTATCTGAAAAATACGAGGTGAAGAGCGTGCCAAAAGTCATTATCAATGAATTGACCGTATTTACGGGAGCTCAGCCTGTCACCAGATTTCTGGAAGCAATGGAGACAATCTGTTCAAAAACAGTCTTTTAAAGCTTTTTTTAGTGAAAATCACCCCTAAAACAATCTGCCAATGGTGACAGAGAGGTAATTGAATCTTCGTTTGTCCGGAATTTTTACTACCGGCGTGATCCCGTTTTCATATACGATATCAAAGGTAAACCTTCCATAATCAAAACCTCCGCCTGCATTCACTCCCAGGAACAGGTCATTGATGGTGGTGAAGTCGATCCCAACATCATTCTCATCCACATGAAAAACATAGTTGAGGTTTGCACCAACACTGAACCTGAAACTGAATTTTCGGCTCATGTTAACACAATAACCCATGTTGAGCGGAACTTTAAGCGTATAATATCTTGGATCTCCGGAACTTAAGAAACTCGAACCTTCTTCGACCTGAAACCAGTACAGGTGCAATCCCGGGCTTAAATAATAACCATAGGGACTGATCCGCGCATCAAATCCGATGTGCCAGCCATCCATTCTGCCAACCGTATCTGCCTGATCGTCAGATATAGCCCTGTTGACAAAAACACTTCCTATCTTAAAATTTGCACTGTTCTGGGCATGTATAAATGTTTGTCCAAAAAGGATCAAGATGGAGGTGTTTAAAAAAAATATAATTTTTTTTATTCCTGTCATGTATGAGAATGTATATCAATTCATTTTGATTACCTTAGCTTACAAAAGTAATGATTTTTAATTTTTAATTCCCTTTAAACTAAAAAAATACCTTATGTATCCTGATCTGTCATATTTCTTTCACGATGTGTTCAACACACCTTTAGACAATGCGGCATCCATATTCAAAACGTACGGGCTTTTCCTGGCGCTTGCTTTTTTGGCAGCTGCATTTGTCGTTTACCTGGAGCTGAAGCGGAAAGAACATGAAGGTGTGATCAAACCACTGGTGGTCACCAAAAAGAATTCAGGTGAAATGCCTTACACCAGCATATTGATCAATGCTTTGATCGGTTTTATACTTGGGTTCAAATTGTTCTTTATCCTGGGCAATTTTGATGCTTTCAAGGCAGATGGAGCAGGAGTGGTTTTTTCAACGGACGGTAACTGGCCGGGCGGACTGATCTTCGGATTGTTGTACGGAGGATATACCTTCTGGAACTGGAGAAAGAACAAAAAAACACAGCAAAAAGAAACCACTGTTACCATACATCCTTATGAAAAAACAGGGGACATCACCATTATTGCAGCCATTTCAGGAATTGTAGGTGCGCGACTTTTTTCTATTCTTGAGAATCTTGACCTGTTTTTTCAGGATCCGTTGGGGCAGATCTTTTCAGGGAGCGGATTGACGGTTTACGGAGGGTTGATCGTTGCATTCATCGTCGTTTATTTTTATATCAAGAAATTGGGAATTCCGGTTTTACACATGATGGATATCGCTGGTATGGCGATCATTTTGGGATATGGTATCGGCAGATTAGGCTGTCATTTTTCCGGGGACGGAGACTGGGGCATTGTCAACGAAATGGCCAAACCGGCATGGTTTATTTTACCTGACTGGATGTGGTCGTATGATTATCCGCATAATGTGATCAATGAAGGGGTTCCTATTGCAGGTTGCACCGCAAAATATTGCAATAGGCTAGACCCCGGTGTTTTTCCCACCTCAGTTTATGAAACCATTGCATCTACCCTGATTTTCATATTTTTGTGGATCATGAGGAAGCGGATCAAAATCGCCGGGTTTATTTTCTTTATGTATCTTGTTTTCAATGGTGTAGAGCGGTTTTTGATCGAGACCATCCGGGTGAATGACAAGTACAATTATTTCGGATTTGAATGGTCTCAGGCTCAGTATATTTCTGTGGTATTTGTGATCATCGGAATTGCGGGCATGTACTTTTTATTCAGAAAAAACAAATATTCAATTAAAGGTGACTAATTTTTCGGTATGTCAAAAACAGTATTGATCACAGGAGCATCTGCCGGAATCGGCAGAGAATTGGCTTTTGAATTTGCCCGTCACGGTTATGGATTGATCCTGGTTGCCAGAAGGAAAGCAAGGCTTGAGGAACTGAGTGAAGAGGTCAGGGCGAAATTTCCTGTCCAGGTAACGGTGATCGGTCAGGATCTGGGATTGGCAGGCAGTGCTGAACAATTGTATGAAACAGTGAGTCAGGCAGGACTTAGTACCGGTGTTCTGGTCAATAATGCCGGTTTTGGTATCCGCGGTACCTTTGAGGAGAATGATGCGGATGCAGAAGAAAAAATGATCGTACTCAACATTCTGACACTGACCAAACTCACCAGGCTTTTTGGCCTCCAGATGGCTGTGAATGGCGGCGGTACCATCATCAACATTGCCTCAACAGCTGCTTTTCAGCCTGTGCCTTATTTTGGGGTGTATGCTGCCACGAAAGCTTACGTGATGAGTTTTTCACGGGCTGTGGATTTTGAGTGGAGAAAAAAGAATGTCCGGGTGCTTACGGTTTGCCCCGGACCAACCGAAACCGAATTCGGATCTGTTGCAGGGGTGGATGTGAAAACGACTGCTTTCACCGGTTCAGTTCCAGACGGAAAGGATCTTGCCCGGTTCATATACGCTTCATTTCAATCCGGTAAAAGCTTGTCCATACATGGATTGATGAACCGGTTACAGGTGTTTTTGCAGAGATTTGTTCCCGGGAAAATGGTGATCAGAACTGCAGCACTCCTGATGAAACGTTGATGGTCATGTAAAAATCTATGTGGTAAAAAAAACTGGTCAACACATTGATCAATAGAACCTATTATCTTTTTTTACAAGATTTTTAGTTTCGGATTTGAAGTAGCTTGTTCAACCCTTTCCGGGTTGTAAGCATTTTTCCTCCTGGTCACGGCATTGCATACCGTGTTATTGAGTATTAACCACTTCGTGGTATTTTTCTGATCGGTGCCGTGGTATTCTTCTATTATTTTGATGTTTTTTATCAAAATCTAAATGTATTCTATCCATAAAAAAAATTTTCAGTATATGTTTCATGGATCAACTTGTCGGCTTCTGTTAGGCGAATTTTAATAAAAAGCCTATGTTTTCTTATGTGTCTATGTTCCTATGTGGTAAAAAAAAAACTGGTTAACACATTGATAAATAGAATCTTGGAACATTTTGTTCATTTATAGTTGAACACTTTTAAAGAAATACCATTGATCAAAAATCACAATTCCTTGATCGGAGCCTGCCCATATGAGCTTGCCAGTAGGGGTTCTGAAACCAACATCTGATTTATATTCCATATTTTCCTGGTAAGCTATTCAACCCTTTCCGGGTTGTAAGCATTTTTCCTCCTGGTCACGGCATTGCATACCGTGTTATTGAGTATTAACCACTTCGTGGTATTTTTCTGATCGGTGCCGTGGTATTCTTCTATTATTTTGATGTTTTTTATCAAAATCTAAATGTATTCTATCCATAAAAAAAATTTTCAGTATATGTTTCATGGGTCAACCTGTCGGCTTCTGTTAGGTAAATTTTAATAAAAAGCCTATGTTTTCTTATGTGTCTATGTTCCTATGTGGTGAAAAGAAACTGGTCAACACATTGATCAATAGAATCTTGGAACATTTTGTTCATTTATAGGTGAACACTTTTAAAGAAATACCATTGATCAAAAATCACAAATCTTTGACACTGACGAGGCAAAGCCTGTCAGCATCCTTGACACTGACGAGGCAAAGCCTGTCAGCATCCTTGACACTGACGTGGCAAAGCCTGTCAGCATCCTTGACACTGACGTGGCAAAGCCTGTCAGCATCTTTGACACTGACGAGACAAAGCCTGTCAGGATAAAACCAAATGCTTCAGCTTTTAACATAATTCTGAATCAACTTCATTGTCTAAAATTCAATCCGCTAATTGACTGAAAGCCTATAGACTAATAGACTATAAATCCCAACATTTAAATCATTTTATTGCTTCATCTGTTCTTCACTCCGTTTGCAGCTGATCCCGTATCATTTTGAGTTCATAGCTGATCGCTGCCAGTTTATCCTCCAGCAGGTTGTTGAAAACCGCCCTGGAATCCGAAAAACTCAGGTGCGCGTAATACTGCCACAGTTCTGCGATCTCTTCGTATGGTATGGTGTATGGCTTATAGAGTTCATTGTCCGAGATCAGTAAAAGCTGGTTCTGATCCTTGAGTTGTTGGATACGTTTGTAGACGACACCTTCCTGGCGGCTGATGACAATATAGGTCTTCTGGTCTTTGAGCGCATTGAGGTTTTCTACGTAGGAAGCGATCACGATGCTGCCGGATTCTATAGGAAGCATGGAGTCTCCGTGTATCTCAAATGCGCGGAAGGTGCTTCCGGCAGGAATATTCGGAAAGCTGATCTTAGGCAGTTCCTTAATGTATTCCGGGTCAGCATAACTGTCGAGGTAGCCTGCTTCAGCCTTTGTCTCCACCAGATCGATATGGTCTTCATTGTTTTTGTCTACCGATATGGCCAGCACCCGCAGATCCTTGTTGCGGATGATCTCATAATCCTGATGGCTGATCCTGACCTTCACCAGTTCGTCCACACTTACCTTAAAGTGATCCGCAAGGGCGATCAGTCCCTGGATGCCCGGTTCTGTCTTTCCCCTTTCGTAATCGCCCAGTGTAGTCCGGGCAATGGAAAGTGCATCTGCGAGTTCCTGCTGCGATACGTGGTGTTTCTTTCTGAGATACCTGATATTGTCTGCCAGCATAATTTTTTTGTTAAAAAATGAATGATTTGACAAATCTACAAAAAATGTTTTATATTTGTCGGGTTATACGCCCAATAAATGTCGAATAAAACGACATTTTGTAAAAAAATGTTTGAAAGGGCTATATTACACATGGATCTGGACACTTTTTTCGTGTCCGTCGAGCGGTTGAAAAACAGCTCGTTTGAAGGGATACCGCTGATCATCGGCGGTGTGAACAGCCGTGGAGTGGTTGCTTCATGCAGTTATGAGGCACGCAGGTTTGGCGTGCATTCGGCCATGCCGATGAAAATGGCTTTGCGGCTTTGCCCCCAGGCAACGGTTTTGCGTGGCGACATGGATTCCTATACCCGGTATTCCAACATGGTGACAGAGGTGATCGCTGAAGAAGCGCCTGTTTATGAAAAAGCCTCCATCGATGAATTTTACCTCGATCTGAGTGGAATGGACCGCTACTTCGGGTGTTTTAAATGGTCATCGGAACTTCGTCAAAAGGTGATCAGGGAGACCGGTCTGCCCATATCGATGGGCTTGTCAGTCAACAAGCTGGTTTCCAAAATAGGCACCGGGGAAGCCAAACCCAACGGTGGTAAAGAGATCCCCAACGGAACAGAAAAATGCTTTCTGGCACCGCTTTCCACCGCAAAAATTCCCGGTATCGGCAAAGAAACATTCAAAAAGCTCAGTTTCATGGGGGTCAGAAAAATCGAAACGCTGAGCCGTATACCGGTGCGCCTGCTCGAAAGGGAATTCGGGCAAAACGGGAAAGTGCTCTGGGAAAAGGCCAATGCCATCGACATGACGCCCATCGTTCCTTACCGGGAACAAAAATCCATTTCCAAGGAGAGAACTTTTATGGAAGATAGCCTGGATCTCAGAATGATACGCGATGTGCTTTCCGGTATGGCAGATTCGCTGGCTTTCGAGCTGAGATCCAAAAAAAAGCTAACCTCTGTGGTTACCGTGAAGATAAGGTATGCGGATTTCAATACCTATACCAAACAGAAAAAAATTGCCTATACATCCAATGACAGGGTTTTACACGCACACATCAGGGAATTGTTTGACGCACTCTATGAGCGCAGACAGCTGATCCGGCTGATCGGGGTCAAGTTCAGCGGCTTGGTCAGCGGTTATTTTCAGATGGATCTTTTCGAGGATACGATGAAGGATATCAGGCTGCTTCAGCAGATGGACCGAATACGCAACCGTTTTGGCTATAACGCCGTAAAACGGGCCAATACACTGTAAAAAACTGAGTGATACAGGCTTAAATGCCACGGAGAATTTGGGAAAACCAAAAAACAGGATAATAATGTATCTCAACACACATTCATACTTCAGCCTCAGATACGGCACCTGCTCTCCCGAAAAACTGGCAGAGCGCGCAGCAGCACTTGGTATAAGGAAAATGGTGCTGACCGATATCAACAATACTTCTGCCTCCTACGAATTCATACAGGCCTGCCGCAAATTTGACATCACAGCTGCACTGGGCATTGAATTCAGAAGAGATCACCGGTTTTTATACATCGGTATTGCCCGCAACAGGGAAGGATTCAGGGAATTGAATGAATTCCTGACCAGACACTCTCTGGAAGATACCCTCTTGCCGGATGTTGCCCCACGGTTTGAACACGCATACATCATCTACAGAGCTCTGGTCAAGCCGCTGGAAGACTTTGCAGACAACGAATTTCTCGGCGTGCGCCCTGAAGAAGTCAATAAGCTTTTTATATCTCCCGTCAAAGACCGGCAGGATAAAATGGTGGTGCTCGCACCGGTGACTTTTCAGGACGATGAGGGTTTCAAAATTCACCGCCTGTTGCGGTGCATAGACCTCAACATCATCCTGGGTAAACTGGAACCCGGGGATCATGCAAGACCCACCGAGTATTTCCTGCCCGAAGAGGAGCTCAGACAACGGTTCGCTTCCTATCCGGCCATCATCAAAAATACGGAACGGCTGATCGGTTCATGCACCATTGAAATGCCGGATACGCTCAGCAACAACCGGCTCAATTTTACCGGGAGCGAGGCAGGAGACTATAAACTGTTGCACAAACTGGCCATCGACGGATGTTTGCGACGCTATGGGCCGGACAATGAAGAAGCCATGCGGCGTACGGAAAAAGAACTGAAGGTGATCCGGCAACTGCATTTCAATTCCTATTTTCTCATCACCTGGGATATCATCCGCTACGCCGGAACTTCGGGTTTTCACCACGTCGGAAGAGGCAGCGGAGCCAATTCCATCGTCGCCTACAACCTTGGGATCACGGACGTGGACCCGATCGAACTGGACCTGTATTTCGAGCGGTTCATCAACCCGCACAGGAGTTCACCACCTGATTTTGACCTGGATTTTTCGTGGGATCAGCGCGACGATGTGATAGATTATATTTTTAAGAGATATGGATCCGAATTCACTGCCCAACTGGCAACGTACAACACATTCAAAGGGAAATCGATCATCAGGGAACTGGGCAAAGTGTTTGGCCTGCCCAAGGAAGATATTGACACAATAGTGGACCACCCCATGGATGCTTCCCGGCATCACCATTTTGCAAAGTATATTTTCAAATATGGCAAAATGATGGAAAATTTCCCCAACTACCTTTCCATCCATGCAGGAGGCATTATCATCAGCGAGGAACCACTCAATTATTTTACGGCTTTAAAGATGATGCCTAAAGGATTTCCGGTGACCCATTTTGATATGTATGCTGCAGAAGATCTTGGTTTTCAAAAATTTGACATACTCAGCCAACGCGGTCTCGGCCATATCAAGGATGCGGTCAGACTGATCGCCCAAAACCAGGGGAAAGTGGTTGATATACACCAGGTGACCGGCATTAAACAGGATCCGCTGGTCAAAAAACAGTTGCAGTCAGGACAGTGCACCGGCTGCTTTTACATCGAATCCCCGGCCATGCGCGGCCTGATCAAAAAACTCAGATGTGACAATTACATACAACTGGTGGCCGCCAGTTCCATCATTCGCCCCGGTGTTGCCAAATCGGGTATGATGAAGGAATACATCCAGCGCTTTCATAAACCTCAGAGTTTTTCATATCTGCATCCGATTTTTGAAAAACACCTCAGTGAAACATTCGGGGTCATGGTATATCAGGAAGACGTACTCAAAATTGTCCATTATTTTGCAGGGCTGGACCTCAACGAGTCCGATATGCTGAGGCGCATCATGACAGGAAAGCGCAAGGATTCTGACATTTTTTACAGTCTCCGGAACAAATTCCTGCACAATTGCAGGGAAAGAGGATACAGCGAAGCGTTGATCCAGGAAGTCTGGCGGCAGATCGAGAGCTTCAGCGGTTATTCTTTCAGTAAAGCGCATTCGGCCAGTTTTGCAGTGGAATCATTTCAAAGCCTTTACCTCAAAACCTACTATCCTGTTGAGTTTATGGTGGGCGTGATCAATAATTTCGGTGGTTTTTACACAACTGAAGTCTATGTACACGAGGCTAGAATGGCGGGAGCACACATCCATGCACCTTGCGTCAACAAGAGCAGGTACCTGACGCACCTGTACGGAAAGGAAGTTTACCTGGGATTCATTCATATGCAATCCTTTGAAACCAAAACTGCCCACAGGATCATCCGCGAGCGTGAGCGCGGCGGTGTATTTACAGATCTGGATGACTTCATCAAACGCGTGGACATCGGCAGGGAACAATTGGATCTGCTCATCCGTATCGGCGCATTTCGTTTTACGGGAATGAACAAATACGAACTGATGTGGGCAAAAAACGCCATTTTTAATCCGGCTGTCAAGCATCATAATACGGGCTATCTTTTTGAATCCGGCCACCAGCAGTTCAGTTTGCCCGTGCTTGAAGAAGGACCACACGACCAGGCTTTTGACGAGATCGAACTGCTCGGTTTTCCGCTCTGCAGTCCTTTTGAACTGGTTGAATCCTCTTTCAAAGGAAAGATCTGCGCATCAGAATTGAAGGACAATGTCGGCAGGACGGTTACCATGCTGGGATACTATATCACACGAAAGTACGTGCGTACGGTCAGGGGTGAACTGATGAATTTTGGCACTTTTATCGATCGCAACGGGCATTTTTTTGATACCGTGCATTTTCCGAAATCTCTGGAACAGTACACCTTTAAAGGTCCGGGATGCTATGCGATCGAAGGAAAAGTGGTGGAAGAGTTCGAATTTCCTTCCATTGAGGTGAGCAGAATGGGAAAATTACCCTATGTAAAAGATAATCGGTATTAAATTTGAAAAAGATTATTTAAGTTTGAATGTCGAAATGCAGATAAACCTGATTTGGGGTGATGCAGGAGGCATTAATAAACACTAAACCGTTAAATCGAATGAGAACCATACGTTTTATAATAATTTTGATCATTTCAGGAAGCTTGTTGCCTGTTCGTACCCAGCATAATAACAATACGAGCAACAGGATACCGGATGTCTTCCTTTTGGGAACAGATGATGACGCTTTGGGTGAACTGGCATTGAACTATACCGGGAACCTCATGACAGTCAGCGATAATTCAATGGAAAAAGCCTATAAACACTGGATGTTTTTATTGGTCGATATGGAAACATACAGCAAAAAGATCAACTTTGATCTCAACGGAGTAAAGATCTGGCTGAATGTGTTTTGGGACAAAAGCGGCAAAATCAATTACATCAGTTTTTATCCGAAGCCCAACTCCAAAAACATCCCGAATGCTGAATTGAAAGCTTTTTTACTCAGTTTTGCACGACAATATGAGCCGGAACTGAGCTCATCACAAAACTTTTTACATTACGGATCTGCTTCTTTCCCTAACCACGCAGAATTAATGATACCTGAATGATCCAGGAAAAGCCCTGAGAAGTTAAACTTCTTAAATGCTGAATGAACGGTTGATTTTGTTCATTATTTTTCATTTGTAATTTTCACCCTTCACCCGGTCAACATTGAGGACCTGGTCAGCAATCCAATTGTCGAACGAGGACGGGGCCGGGTCAAGCAAGGAATGACGGGTCGTGCCCGGAATGACAGACATTCTGCGTTAAATCCAAAACTTGTAATGGAAAGAAAAAGAAATCCCTGCATATATCGCAACCAGAGTGTATAAAAATATTTTCGCCCGTACTTCAGACCAAATAAATTTAGTCTGCTCCAATAAGTCCAATTTGTTGATTTTCAATCGTTTTTTCCCCAACTAATTAAAGGGAAACGATTGAAAACCAACAAATTAAAGACCCCCTTTCAGGCTTGTACTGACTGAAAACGTCAGTGCCTGTACTGACTGAAAACGTCAGTGCTTGTACTGACTGAAAACGTCAGTGCCTGTACTGACTGAAAACGTCAGTGGGAATTAAGGGGGCAAAGATTTTTCGGAGCAGACTCAAATTTTAATAATTGTCTATCATTACGAATCAAAAATACTGCTCAAATGGATACTGCCTTAGCTAAATAAAATGGAGATATCTGGCCTGAATTGAATTTTTTGCTTTAATACCTGCCGCTTTTTCCCCTGAAATAAAAAAATATTACATTTGACACCAATTAAAATTTCAAATTCGGAAAAATGTATATCAGATTAAATTTAATCGGAATTTTTATACTGATCACCATACAAAGTTTTAGTCAAAATTGGCAGATAACCAGTGAATCCGAAATTGAAGAACAGGGGACCAGAGACATTATTCCAACAGAATATGTAATTTATAAACTGGATGATTCAGTCATGCAAGCCTTGCTATGGAGAGCACCTCAGGAAAAAGATGTGGATATTTATGAGTCGGCATGTGTGATTGAGGTTGGGTTGCCGGAAGGGGTCACTGAACGGTTTCAGGTTTTGCAGTATGAAATGATGGAGCCTGAGCTGGCAGTCAAATATCCCGGAATCAGAACCTTTTACGGAGTTTCTCTTCAAGATCCGCTG
This sequence comes from uncultured Saprospiraceae bacterium, assembly GCA_964594045.1. Classification (GTDB taxonomy): domain Bacteria; phylum Bacteroidota; class Bacteroidia; order Chitinophagales; family Saprospiraceae; genus UBA2365. The sequence goes on from CAZQKR010000039.1 coordinate 18,534, forward strand.
AAAAGGATCAGAATTGATTATACTGTTCAGGGCTTTCGTGCGGTCATCTCATCACCCGGCACAGACAAAATTTTCATCGACCATTATCAACGGAATGACAAGGAAACCAGGATCATTTATTATAAACATAAATACACGGGCGAAAAATGGGGTTGTGATGTGGAAGGTGACCACGATCACGAAGTTGACACTGAACATACCAATGGTGCCAGATATGGTGATTGCCAACTCAGAAGTTACCGGTTGGCTCAGGCAACTACAGGAGAATACAGCAATTTTCACGGTGCCACCAGTTCTGCTCAGTCAGCTCTGGTGATGGCAGCAGTTGTCACGGTCATCAACAGGGTCAATGAGGTGTATGAAGCAGAGGTGGCCGTTCGGATGGTATTGGTCGCCAATACTGATCTGGTGTTTTATTATAACAGTTCAACGGATCCCTACAGTAACAATGACGGAGGTACGATGCTGGGACAAAACATCACTACCTGCAATAATGTGATCGGCAGTGCAAATTATGACATCGGTCATGTATTCAGTACTGGCGGTGGAGGTGTTGCATATCTGAGTTGTGTATGTGGGTCAAGCAAAGCCGGTGGTGTGACAGGAAGCGGTAATCCGGTCGGAGATCCCTTCAGTATTGATTATGTCGCACATGAAATGGGACATCAGTTTGGCGCTAATCACACTCAATTCAACAGTTGTAACAGAAACGATTCAACAGCCATGGAACCCGGAAGCGCTTCAACGATCATGGGTTATGCAGGAATTTGCAGTCCTGATGTACAAAATAACAGTGATGCATATTTTCATGCGATCAGCATTCAGGAGATCAAATCTTTTTTGAGTGGTAGTGGCAATGGTTGTGCACAGATCGTTTCTTCTTTTTCCAATTCAGCCCCGGTTGTTACTGCTCAGCCAAATTATACCATTCCGGCTTCAACTCCTTTCGTATTGACTTTAGCTGCAACGGATCCTAATGGCAATCCCATGACTTATGCATGGGAGCAGATGAATGGGTATACCACTCCACAAACCATGCCCCCTACTTCGGCAAATACCAGTGGTCCGGCTTTCAGAAGTATTTTTTCAACCACCTCATCTTCAAGATATTTCCCTCCGATAGGGAATATTATTAACAACACCAGCAATACATGGCAGGTTCTGCCTGCTGTGGCCAGAACAATGAATTTCAGAGGTGTGGCAAGAGATTTTACAGGAGTGGCGGGATGCAATTCAGAGATCAATATTACCGTGACTACCGTAGTTACATCAGGTGCATTTACCGTGACTTCTCAAAATTCCGCTTCAACCTGGTATGAAGGCCAAAGTCAGACGATCACGTGGGATATTGCAGGCACCACTGCCAATGGTATCAACTGTAGCCAGGTCAGTATATTATTATCCTATGATGGCGGTTATACTTACCCCGTGACTTTACTGGCATCTACTGCAAACGATGGTTCGGAGACAATAGTCGTTCCGGAAGGCCTGAGTTCTACAGCAAGGATCATGGTCAAAGCAGTTGGAAATGTATTTTTTGACATCAATAATACAAACATTACGATATTATCCGGTGTCCCGACCTACTTTATGACAGTTGATCCCAATACCATAGGAATTTGTGCCGGCGGTTCAGGTAGTGTAAATGTCAATATCGAAAGAATTTTGGGTTATGCAGAACCTGTAAATTTGAGCATTGCTAACCTACCTGCAGGTATGAATTACAGTTTTTCAATAAATCCGGTCTATCAGGGGCAAAATTCGTTATTAAACCTGACAAATACAGGAGCAGCGCAAGGGAATTATGAAGTTTCCGTTAAATCTTCTTCAGGTTCAATATACAGAAATGCAATTTTCAACCTGGTCATTTTGGGCGGTGTAAGCCAGACAAATCTGCTAAGCCCGGCAGATCAGCAATCTGGGGTTTCAATTTTCCCTTTACTGGTTTGGGAAACTGTAGTCTCTGCAACAGGGTATGAATTGGAAATTTCAAGAGATGAAAATTTCAGTTCACACATTCTGCAGGTGCTTTCAACCACGGAAAATTATCAGGTAACGGATGCTCTGTTTGGTGTAACGGAGTATTTTTGGAGGGTTAGACCAGTGAACGAATGCAGCACTGGATCATGGTCTTCAGTTTTTCGATTTGAAACTCAGTCATGTTTTGTTTACAAAAGTCAGGATGTACCTTTGACAATTTCTCCAAGCGGCACTCCCGATGTAAGTTCATATCACATGGTCGGAGATAAGGGAATAATTACGGATCTTGATGTTTTGAATCTGCAGGGCTTGCACACCTGGGTTGATGACCTGCGTTTTACACTATACACTCCAAATGGCACGAATGTCAGGATCTGGAACAGACCCTGTGATGATGAAGACAATTTTGATATTAATTTTGATCAGAGCGCACCCGCAGGTTCATGGCCCTGCCCTCCAACTGATGGTGGTACTTACCGCCCGTCTACTACACTTAGCACGTTCAACACACGGCAAATCAAGGGCCTGTGGAGAATGAGAGTTCAGGATTTTGTCGATAGTGACGGTGGCTCACTTCAAAACTGGGAAATCAAAACCTGTGTGACAGGATTTTGTCGTTTGCAGGTTGAAAACACGTTCGAAAAAGGGGCAGGTTCGCTTTCAGCCGCACTTCAATGCGCTGTGGACGGGGATACCATACGGTTTGCCCCGGAATTACAAAACGTTGCATATTACCTGGGAGATCAGCATCTGGTCATAGATAAACCCATAGTAATTGAAGGAGATCCGGATCAGAACATTCACATTTATGGAAACGGAACTTCGCCTTTGATCATCAACTCTGCCCCGGTTTCGGGTAACGGACTCAGAATCAAAGGATTGCATCTGCACAGGCAGAATCCGGATAACGCAATAGTCGAAAACAACGGCAAGCTAATTCTGGAAGATGTAATGCTTTACCATGATGCGGAAAATACTCATGCAGCTATACAAAACTCGGCAGGTTCAATTCTTGAATTCAAAGGTAATTGCGAAGTGGTAAGTGAATAAGAGCAAAACGAAATCATATATTGTTCCATCAGAAAAAGATAATATGATGATTTTTTTACGAGAACACGGATGAAAAGGATTTAAAGTTCAACCCGGATTTTTATAACCCGGATGTATATATCAATTTGAAATTGGATATTCTTCACGGATGTCCGAAGAAAAACCCCTTACCAATAGAATTGATAAGGGGTTTTTATATTTGCAGAATTTATCCTATTTGAACCAGGCAACAACTTTATATTTTACTCTGAATGCCAGGTAATACATAGCAGGTACGATGATCAGGGTCAGTAAAGTGGAAAATACCAGGCCATAGATCACTGTCCAGGCCATAGGTCCCCAGAAAGAAGCGTTCTGTCCTCCCAGATACAATTGAGGGTCCAGATCTGAAACCAGGGTAAAGAAATTGAAGTTGAATCCCAATGCTAACGGTACCAGTCCCAAAACAGTGGTTATGGCTGTCAGCAATACCGGCCTCAGACGTGTGCTCCCGGATTCCAGTAGCGCTTCCCGGATGACATCCGGAGGAATTTTCCCGGCATCTTCAATACCGAGCTCTGATTTTTTACGAGCCACTACCAGGTTCGTATAATCCACCAGTACAATGGCATTATTCACCACAATTCCTGCAAGTGATATGACGCCCACACCTGTCATGACCAGGCTGATGTCAGCACCTGTCGTGAAATAACCCAGAAAGACCCCGATGGTGCTGAAAACAACAGAAGAAATAATGATAAAGGGGGCAACAATTGAATTGAACTGGAGGACCAGGATAAAAAAGATCCCCAGCATAGCCAGTAAAAATGCATTCCCGAGGAATGCCATTGCGTCAGCCTGCTCCTGTTGTTCGCCCGTAAATTTGTAATTATAATTATTAGGCAATGGGAATTGTTTTAGCTGATCTTTGAGTTGTCCGATAACTTCATTGGCATTGTATCCAGCCAGCACGTTTGAAAAGACAGTAATGACTCTTTTCTGATTCTTGCGTTTTACGGCACTATAGCTGGTGGTATAGGTCTTTGTGACCAGGGAAGCAAGAGGCACCTGGGAAACCTGACCAGTTGACATGGATCTGAAAGTCACTCTCTGGCCCAGTACAGATTCCACTTTGTTCCGGTATTCTTCTGATACTCTCAGCATCATGGGATATTCTTCTTCTCCGACTTTGAATTTGCTGATCTCCCTGCCATAAATAGCTGTTCTGATCACATCGGCAATATTCCAGGTGGACACTCCGTATCTGTTGGCTGCTTCACGGTCAACCTGAATGATATACTCAGGCTTACCGATCTGCATATCGGTTTGTAATTCTTCTACGCCGGGAACAGCAGCTTTATTAAGGTAATTTATGATATCTTGTGAAAGTATGGCCAGTTGATCAATGTCCTCTCCTTCCACTTCAATATTGATGGCTTTCCCGGTTGGAGGTCCGTTTTCATTCGGAGCGACCACTATTTTGGCATCCACTACATCCTTGACAGCATCCCTCATTTTATTGAGTACTTCACCGGATGATTTACCGTTTCTCTGCTCTTCGGGAATGAAGCTTACGGTCACCCTTGCCTTATGAGGTGAAGCGCCCGGATCAGGCGGACCATTCGGATCTGCTGTTCCTTCACCGATCTGTGTCAGCACCGCTTCAACAATATCCATATCCTCTTTGATCGCAGAAGATATCTTCTCCTCGATCATTTTTACCGTTTTATCCGTAGTTTTAATATCGGTACCAATAGGTAATTCAATAAATGCATTCACATACATCGGATCGGACATAGGGAAAAATTCAATTTTTGGTATCCTGATACCTAAAAGTGCAAATGACATGATAAACAATACAATGGTCCATAGCAATACCCATCTCGGCATTTTACCTTTGATGGAATATCTGAGGGATCTTTCATAAATCCGGTTGATCCAGGGCAATAAATATCTTTGGAACAATAGTACGGTAGGATTCAGTGCATACTTATTAAAGATTGCAATAAAGGCAACGATCAGGAGACTGTTCCTCAACCACTCAAATGGTTTTCCTCCAAAATGAATGATCAGCGCAAAAACCAATAATGCACCCACAAAAATGAAAAAATTCCTCCTTTTTCTGGCGTTATTCTTATACTCCGATTCAATATCGTCAACCTTCATAAAATAACTGGCAAAAACCGGATTGATCACCAGGGCTACCAACAGGGAAGATAACATGACTGCGATCAGGGAGATGGGCAGGTATTTCATAAATGTTCCCATCAATCCCGGCCAAAAAGCCAAAGGAAGGAATGCAACCAGGGTAGTCAGGGTTGACGTGATGATCGGTACAGCCACTTCTCCTGCGCCAAATTTAGCGGATTCTTTTTTCGAGAATTTGTTCTGCAGGAACCGGTAGATGTTCTCAACGATCACGATACCATTGTCAACGAGCATACCCAAAGCCAGGATCAATCCAAACAACGAGACCATATTGAGCGATATTCCCATCAAACTCAATGCGGCCATTCCCATAAGCATGGATAAAGGTATGGCAATTCCAACGAAAACAGCATTTCTCATGCCCAGGAAGAACAACAGGATCAGTGTTACCAGGATCATACCACTGATGATGCTGTTTTCCAGGTTGTTGACCAGGTTGATCGTTTCTAAAGACTGGTCATTGAAAAAACTGACTTTTAGCTTGGATGGCAAAAATTCTGTTTTGACTTTCTCCACCACCTCCTTAACTTTTCCAGAAGTTGAGATGAGGTTGGTACCTTTTCGTTTGACCACGTCAAGGGCAATTACCGGAAACCCGTCTGACCTGGCAATGGATGTCTGATCAGCGAAACCGAAACTCACTTTGGCAATATCCCTGACAAAAACAGGCTTCTGTTGCTCACTTTTTACGATCACCTTTTCGATCTCTTCGAGATTCTGTATTTCCCCGACTACCCTGAGTGACCTTCTGACCCCATTGTTAACGATTTCCCCGCTGGAAACCGTCAGGTTTTCAGCAAAAATGGCATTTTCTATATCATTGAATGAAACCTGTAGGGCCTCCATTTGGTGCATGTCCACATCAATCTTGACTTCTCTGTCCATAGCACCTTTGATGACCACCTGAGATATTTCACTGATATTTTCGATCTCATCCTGAAGCAATTCAGCATAATGTCTCAATTCATCATTGCTGTATTCCCCGGAAATATTGACTGACATAATGGGCAATTCCGAAAAGGCGACATCAAAAACCTGCGGGTCTTCCTTAAGATCTGTCGGCAATTCGCTTTTCGATTTATCAACGGCATCCTTGACCTTTCTCAATGCCTCTTCCGGCTCCACATAAGTTTCAAACTCTGCAACAACAATTGAAAAGTCCTGCATTGAAGTGGAAGTCACATTCTTTATCCCGGCCACTGTGCTCAGTTCATTTTCTATTGGCCGCGTAATAAGGTTTTCAATGTCTGCTGCAGAGTTACCCGGATAAATGGTGTTGACAAAAACATTGGGTATAACGACTTCCGGAAATAACTCTTTGGGTACATTATTATATGACCGCAAACCGTATAAAATAATGATGAATACCAAAACCAGGATACTCACCCCATTATCTACGGCAAAATTGGTTAACCCAAACTGCCTGAATTTTTTATTATTAGTTGACATATTATATTTTAACTGCCTTGAGGCATTTTTCTTAAACTCCTAGCTTTATTTTTCTTCTGAACCAGCCTCCATGATCTTTATTTCCTGATCTTCAGCAAGGTAACTAATGCCGGATTTGATCACTTTATCATTTTCGGCAATCCCGGATTTGATCTCCACCCTTCCCTCATAGGTTCGTCCCATTTCAATGATCCGTTTCTCAACCATATACTTTCCATTGTCTTCCTTTACAGTAAATACAAAATATTCACCACTGATATCCTGCTGAACAAGATTCTGGTCCAACACAATTACATTTTTGGCAGTATAATCATTGATGTACATCAATGCGAGCAAATTGGGCTTCAGTAAACTGCCAGGATTCCCCAGTTTAACTTCAACTTCGAAGGTTCTGTTATTGGGATGAACATAATTACCAATCCGGCTCACTGCGGCTTCATTGCTGTAATCCAGTGCAGGCACTTTAACGAGTACTCTATCATTCTTTTTAACATTCCGCACAAATTTTTCAGGTACGTCACCCACCAGCTTCACCCTGGAAGTACTCATCATCCTTGCGATCGGAACGCCGGGAGCAACGACTTCCCCTTTCTCTGCCATCAGCAAAGCGATGGAACCGCTCATCGGCGCATAAATCCTGGATTTTTTTAATGCAGTTTGGGCTGCAACCAGAGATTTTTCAAGCCTTTCCTTGTTATTCTTAGCCTGAAGATACTGGATCTCAGAACCGATATTCTGATCCCATAAGCGTTTTTGACGATCATACACATCATTGGCCAGTTCAATTGATTTTCTAAGCTCTTCAATCTGTTTTTCAGTAGCTTCGGTATCTACTGTCCCGATCAGCTGACCCTTTGAAACATTTGAACCCAGTTCGATATTCAGGGAAGTAAGCCTGCCCGGTATTTCTGAAGAGATCACCACTTCTTCATCCGCGTTGATCAGGCCCTGAACTTCATAATAGCTTTTAAAATCTTCAGCCTTGACAGTAATGACCTCAAGACTTTTGATCTCTTTCCTGAAAAAATCCGGATCCAGTTTCGTGATCTGTCTCTTTATGGAATCGATTTCAGTTTTCAGAACGATTACCTGTTTCTCTTTTTCTTTGATCAGTTCACTGAGATCTTCAACACTTTCATCACCCTGGATCGTGCTTGCACCGCAGGAAGCCAGCAAAATGACCGACATTAAAATCAATATATTCTTCATTGTTTTATATTTGTTTGATTCTTAAATAATTATTATCTTTTAAAATAAATTTTCCTGTTGTAAATCTGTTCTCGCTTCCCAAAAACCGATTGGGAAACTATTTACCCAGAGCCATCTCGAGGTCGATTTTAGCTACCAAAAAATCATATTGCGCTTTAAGGTAATGCATCTGACTTTCCACCAGACTTTGTTCCGCCTGGATGATCTCCAGGCTCGAGCCTACACCTTCCTTGTATTTCTGCCGGGCAGTATCAAAAATGTGTTTTGCCAGTTCAAGATTGTCCTGCCTTGATTTGATGATCTCTCTGGCATTCAGGAAATTCTGACGGGCAGACTGAACCTGGAAATCAATGCCGGATTTTAATAAAGTAGCTTGATTGTCAATATTGCTCAAATCCAGTTTGGCCTGTTGGATCTTGGAACTTTTGAAAAGACCGTCAAAAATCGGGATGGCCAGAGAAAAACCGGTGATGGCTGCAGGTGAGCCAATGGGATTCTTAAAAAGATTATCACCCTGTAATACGTACTGATAATTGAGAAATCCCCGGAGGCTGGGGTAATATGATTTTTTGAACCTGTCCACGTTGAGTTCCGTCAACTCCCTGGAATACTGCAGGATACCGTACTCAATCCTGTTTTGGTAATTAAATGCTTCCATAAGTTGGGTTTCATCCGCATCTCCTGAAAGTGCTTCGATAGAGTCGGTAAGCCTGAGTTCTGACTCCTGTGGATAACCGATCTGCAATTTCAAAGCATCCAATGCGATCTTCATGGTTTTCTGGAGGTCTTTTTTTAAGACTTCCTGGTTCTGGACGGCAAGAGAAAGTTTATCCACATCCAGCTTTTCCACAAAACCTGATTTATACATGGCATCGGTCTCCTTTAACAGGTTTTTCAAAACGCGGATGTTTTCATCAATGGTTTTAATGTTCTCCTGCAACAATAACGGGGGCAAATAAGCTTTACGAACTGCGTTTCTGATCTCATTTTTTTTACCCTGGTAGTTGAGATCAGCAAATCCCAAATACTTATTACTGAGTTTCAAAGCTGTAAAAAAAGATGCGTCGTATAACAGCGAACTAAGCGTAGCTGTTGTTGTCAGGCTGTTTTTTGTGCCAAATGCTATCTTGATAAACTCACCTTCCGGCGCTGAAGGGTTCAGAAAGCTTGCCGGGATCAGTGATGTAGGCAGCTGTATGAAATAATTATAATCCACACCTGCATTGACCTGTGGCAATCCCATTGACCGAGTCTCTACGATCTGCTGCCTGGCCCTTAATCTTTCATTTTCAGCAATGGCGATATCCTTGTGATTGGTCAATGCAAATTCTATTGCCTGATCCAGACTGAAAGACAGTATGTCCTGTGAGAATATCTTCACTGCGGACATGAGCACGAGGATTAAAATTCCGAATTTTCTTATCATAATATTTCTTTTTCTGTTCATTCAATGCTGCTTTATCGTCAGAAGCAGGTTTTTCCCTTTTTCTGTGGCAATTCCCCTTATATGGTATTCAACCAATACCCGGAAAAGCGTGCTTTTGTTGTATTTTTCTACTGGGAAATAATCACTTTCCATGATGGCTCTTACTTTCGCAACATACATTCTGGCAAGAATATCCGCCTCTGTATTTTCCAGGTACAAACCTTCAGAAATTCCTCTTTTTATGTTCTGATGAATACCCCTGTAAATGTGGTCTCCGAGAAAACTATCCAGTTTAGCCCAGGCATCCGGATAATACGTTGCCAGGTCATGGTACAATTTGGGATCCATTTCATCAAAAAGTTCCATCAGGTGTTTGAGTATCCTAAGCATCTCGTCAATGGCGTTTGCAGCCTGATGCTGCTTCATGCTTAACTCATTGTTTTCGCATTGCATGTAGGCTTTGAGATTTTCATCGATCAGCTCCTTTTTGTTGCTAAAAAACTTATACAGGGTTTTCTTCGAAATCCCCATATGGTTGGCCAGATCGTCCATGGTCATGTTTTTGAAACCCTGATTTCTGAACAAAACACCTGATTGCAGTAATATTTCTTCCCGTTTTTCCATTCAGGCCGCAAACATAGTATTTTTCTAAATGGAAACAAAATTGATTAAAAAAGTTTCCATAAAATTCGACCAATGGCGAAATTTTGTCTATAAACTTTGTAGTTATTTAGGTGGTTAGGTAATTAGTCTGTTAGTCTCTTTGAATTGAGTGTGTACTTTGAGCAAAAAACACCAAATTTGTCCTGGAATCAGAGGTTTTAAGCCTTGGTATAAATCATTAGCTAATAGACTTAAGACTAAAAGACTATTGAGCTAAACAATTACTATACTTTTTAATAGATTAAAAAAAAGGTCACCATAAACTGATGACCTTTTTATTTAAGAAAAGATTTATGATTATCCCAGGCTTTTCACCTCGGTGATCAGGCTGTGGATCGTTTTCTTGGCATCACCGAACAACATTTTGGAATTTGGTTTAAAAAAGAGCGGATTCTGTATACCGGCATAACCCGGATTCATACTCCTTTTGAGAATGATCACAGATTTGGCTTCCCAGGCATTGATCACAGGCATTCCATAGATCGGGCTGCCGGGATCGTCATAAGCTGACGGATTGACCACGTCATTGGCGCCCACCACGATAATGACATCCACATTCTTCATTTTTTCGTTGGCTTCCTCTTCACCAAGCAATTTTTCATAAGGTACATCAGCCTCTGCCATGAGTACGTTCATGTGTCCGGGCATCCTTCCGGCAACGGAATGCACAGCGTAATTGACTTCCACTCCATTATCTGTCAACAGGTCATCCAGTTCTTTTACTGTTTTCTGTGCCTGCGCAACAGCCAGGCCATAACCCGGAACAAACATCACGGATCTGGAATAATAAAGCTGTATGGCTGCATCATTCGCAGTAACTTCCTTTGCAACCTGATCGCCAGTAGCACCTGCCACTGCTCCGGAAGTGCTACCACCACCAAAACCGCCTATGATCACATTGGTCAGCGACCGGTTCATGGCCCTGCACATCAAAATAGTCAGTATAGTCCCGGCAGAACCAACCAGTATACCACCCGTCAACATCGCCTGGTTGTGATACAAAAATCCTCCCATCGCAGCTGCAACTCCTGTAAATGAATTCAATAAGGAGATCACGACCGGCATATCTGCTCCACCGATCGGCATTACAAAAGAAACACCATAGATCAATGCAACCACAAACATGATGATGATCACAGGCATCATAGCATGCGGATCAACAGTTCCGTGACTCATGATATATACGATGAAGCCGATCAGTACGACCAGTAAAAACATGTTGATGTATTTGATCAGGCCGGATCTGATGTCCCCGATCTTTTCGTCCAGTTTTCCAAATGCCACCATACTCCCGGCAAATGAAACTGACCCGATCATCAATCCGATCAGAATGGCCAGCACCTGACCGCTGAACATATTATAAGTGCCCTCTGCAGTACCTGCTGCAAGATGGGGAAATTCCATCAGGGAGATCAAAGCAGCGGCACCACCACCCATTCCATTGAACAAAGACACAAGTTGTGGCATGGCGGTCATTTTCACCTTTACGGCAACACCCCATCCGATCACAGTACCTATGACAATAGCACCCAGGATCCAGGGAATATTACCTATGCCGTGGCCCTCACTGTTTTTGTGAAATAAAATTGTCCCAACGATAGCAAGCCCCATTCCAAAAGCTGCCCACAAATTTCCTTTTCTTGCAGTTCCGGGATTACTCAACATTTTCAGCCCAAAAATAAACAACACGGAAGCGATGATGTAAATGATCTCCAGTATGGAGTCGCCCAATGTAAACTGGAGCAGTTTTTCTATTTGTATGTTCTCGTTCATAGCTTCCTATTTTTTATCTTTTTTCTTAAACATATCCAGCATTCTGTCGGTCACGACAAAACCCCCAACCACATTGAGTGTTCCAAGGACAACAGCTAGAAATCCGAGGATCATGGCTGAAACAGTTTCAGCATGTCCCATCACGATAATGGCCCCGATAATGACCACACCGTGAATGGCGTTTGCACCGGACATCAATGGAGTATGCAAGACCGTGGGTACATGGGAAATCACCTCGATTCCGAGGAAAATTGAAAGGATGATGATAAAAATCAACTCCTTATATTCAAAAATAAACGATAGTATTGGTTCCATTTAACTCTAATTTCTTTATAGTTGGCAAAATATTATTTGGTAATGAGAGATCCGCCGATGATCTCATCTTCCGTATTCAGATTCAGTTGTCCATCCTTTGACATATACTTCAGAAAATTGAAGATATTGGTGCTGAACATCGAACTTGCATCCTGTGGCATTGTATTGGCCAATGCAGAATTTCCTACGATGATCACACCATTGTGGTCAATCACCTTTCCGTTTTGGGTAAGTTCACAGTTGCCTCCTGTAGAAGCAGCCAGGTCGACGATCACAGCGCCTTTTCTCATCTGTTCAACGGTTGTTTTGGGCAAGAGCACAGGCGCTTTTCTTCCCCGCACCTGGGCTGTGGTGATGATGACATCTGCTTTGGCGGCTCTTCTCTGAACTTCCTCCTGTTGTTTTTGCAAAAACTCAGCAGTTTGTTCAACAGCATATCCGCCGGCTCCTTTGTCATCAGCAGCGCCTTGTACTTCAATGAATTTAGCTCCCAGACTCATGATCTCTTCTTTTGCGGCAGCACGGACATCAGAGGCTTCAACCTGTGCCCCAAGTCTTCTTGCTGTGGCGATCGCCTGTAATCCGGCAACACCGGCTCCGAGTACGATCACTTTGGCAGGTTTGATATTGCCGGCGGCGGTGACCATCATTGGAAAATATCGTGGCAATCTCATGGCAGCTTCCAGAACAGCCTTGTAACCTGCAATGGAAGCCATGGAAGACAAAACGTCCATGGACTGTGCGATAGTTGACCTCGGTATCATGTCCAGGCTGAATGCCCTCAGTCCGAAGCCTTTCAATTTTTCAATCACCTTATCATCGGAAAATGGCTCAAAGCTGGAGATCACAAAGGTATCTTTAGCTAAGGATTTCAATTCATCATCAGGCAGCGGATTGATGCTGATGATGATATCTGATTTTAAGACTTCGTTTCTGTCACCAGATAATGCCACTTCGGAATATTCTTCATCGGTAAAACTGGCTTCAATACCCGCGCCTTTTTCAACGATAACTTCAAATCCGATTTCCCTGAGTTTGGTGATGGTTGCCGGAACGAGCGCTACACGGCTGTCATTTTTCTCTTTTGGAATGCCAATTCTCATGTCTTATAATTTTTGCCTGCAAAGGTAAGGTTAATAGTTTTATTTACCTAAAATTTCGTGGATTGTGGGAAAATGTAAAGTAAAATTTGGAGTGAACCAAAACAGTATTTCTAAACAAATTTTATTTTCATAAATCAACCGGGTTGGACCGGATAAAGAATGTTTTAAAATGCCTGGAGAAATTTCAGAAAAGTTCAAAAAGTTCAGAAACTTGATTCAAACAGGAAACAATTGATCTCAAATATGATTTTTGAACATCCCCGAACCACCCGGGAAATTTTCATGCATAGACGAATCAACTCTGGTTAATGATCATTTTGGTCATATGCTTTGGTGGCTGTAGGCATCATTCCGGTATTTCTTGATCACCCTCAACGCCCGCAGGGTATTCCACCTCGAAGGCTTTCCGGCCTGCTCCATCATAAAATGTGTTTTCCCCGGATAGGGTGCAGCCAATTTCCAGGTTCCGTCCCGGTTTCGTTTTTCCATGATCACCTTCAATGCATCTTCCATTCTTTCATCATACGGAAAATCACCGGCCTGGAAATAGTCCAATGCGCGAAGGATGTCATAATACCATCTGCACGGATATACCATACGTAAAAATTTAGGGTGAATGACTTTTCCTGTTTTGTCGGATCTGAATAAACGGTGCATCAGGATAAATTCTCTGGAGGCGGAGGCTGCTAGCTGCATTTCATTCAAGCGGTATATATAATGGTGTTTTTCATATTCGAGGATACCTTCAAGGACAGATAGTGTGGTATGCAGTGAACTGTGTGTCGCTCCGATTCGGTTGGAATGGCAGTTGAAGCCCCCGTCACGCATTTGTTGGCTGAGTAAAAAATCCACAACTGATTCAAGATCCTTCTGCGCCACCCTGAAATATCCGGCATAATTGAGTACCATACCATTGATGCAAACATCGCTTCTTTTGACCGAACCGGCAGGGTTGATACCCCCGTCCTGCTCTTTTTCATGGCGAAAGATCAGTTCCAATGTCTCTCTGATCGGTTCATTGTCCGGATGGATGGCCATGTTTTTCAGTTCCAGCAGGGTATAATGCGTGGAAGTCCATTTGGGTTGATAAAAACCAAGTCCCCAATGACCGTTCTTTTGCCTAAAATCCATCAATTGCTTTGCCCATCCTTCTTCATGGATCCTACTCTGTAAATCAGTGTCGTTGTGATCCATAACATCTCTCTGTGTCTGATAACGGATTGAGATGTCCCCTTTGAGAAGCCAGTCAATCAGTGGAGGAGAAATTTGGAAATTTGTCAATTTGGAAATCAGTTAATTTTAAAATGGAAGGATTTGTTTATTTGTTTGAGTTGTTTCAATTGTCGAAGATCATGATGGAACATAGTGACATGTATCGTCACTACATTTATCGTCATGATTCGAATTGTTTGAGTTGTTCGAATTGTTTCAATTGTTTGAATAGTCTCTCTCAAACAACTCAAACATTTCAAACATCTCAAACCCGGGATTGCGGATCAGGTCCGCAATGACCCTCTGAACAAAAATACAATTTGAAACTTTAAGCAATAACAAGAACACTCAAACAAAACAACCCCGGAATTTTATCTTGCGAAATTGACCGCTCTTTTTTCCCTGATCACCGTTACCTTGACCTGTCCGGGGTATTGCATTTCATTCTGAATTCGCTGTGAGATCTGGAATGACAGGTCATCAACAGATTCATCTGTAACTTTTTCGCTTTCCACGATTACCCTCAGTTCCCTGCCTGCCTGCATGGCATAGGCTTTCTGGACACCTTCATAGGAAAGCGCAAGATCTTCGAGTTCGCCAATCCGCTTGAGATAGCTTTCCAATATTTCCCTTCTTGCGCCAGGTCTTGCACCAGAAATGGCATCACAGGCCTGGATGATAGGAGACAGGATATTGCTCATTTCGACCTCGTCGTGGTGCGCACCGACTGCGTTGCAAACGATAGGGTTTTCGTTGTATTTTTCACAGATCTTCATGCCATACAAAGCGTGTGACAATTCTGTTTCTTCCTCAGCTACTTTTCCGATATCGTGCAAAAGTCCGGCTCTTTTCGCCATTTTGACCTGTTTCGGATTGAGACCAAGCTCAGCCGCCATCGTCGCACATAATTTAGCCGTTTCGATGGAATGTTTCAGCAGATTCTGTCCATAGGATGATCTGAAGCGCATACGTCCAACCATTTTCACGAGATATGGATCAAGTCCGTGAACATCCAGATCGATGATGGTTCTTTCACCGATCTCAACGATCTTGTCATCCAGTTCTTTCTTCACTTTTGCAACCACCTCTTCTATTCTGGCCGGGTGGATCCTTCCGTCAGCAACCAGTCTTTTCAAAGACAAACGGCAGATTTCTCTTCTAATCGGGTCAAAACTGGAGATCACAATGGCTTCAGGAGTATCATCAACGACGATCTCAGCGCCGGTTGCAGCTTCCAAAGCCCTGATATTTCTTCCTTCGCGACCGATGATCTGACCTTTGATATCGTCAGATTCCAGGTTGAATACAGAAACCGTGTTTTCAATGGTATATTCGCCCACCATTCGCTGGATGGTCTGGATAACGATCCTTTTCGCTTCCTTGTTTGCATTGAGCTTGGCCATGTTGATGGTAGATTTCTCGATGGCCAGTGCATCTGCCTGTGCTTTATCGCGGACTGCATTGAGCAGTTGTTCCTTTGCTTCAGATTCGGATAATTTTGAAATATTTTCCAGTTCACGGATAAATCTTTCATTTGCACTATCCAGTTCTTCTTTTTTCTTTCTGATAATTTCAACCTGTTTGTTCAGGTTTTCCTTGATCGTTTTGATCTCAGCTTCTTTTTGATCCAAAGCCTCTTTTCTGGAATCAAACTGTGTGACCTGCAATTGCAACTCTTTCTCTTTTGCAACCACTTCCATCTCTCTTTCCTTCAGCTCAACTTTCTGATCTGCTTTGTAGTTCTCATAACTGATCCTCAATGCATTGTACTTGTCTTTGGCTTCCTGTATCTTTTGATTTTTAATTTGTTCATGCTTCACCCTTGCCTTTTCCTCCATCGCATCGATCTTAAAAACCGCCTCATCAGTGATCCTTTGGGCATGCAGTTTTGCATCTGAGAGTGTCAAATCAGCTTTTTTATTAGCTTCATCGATCTTTGATTTAATCATAGTACGGTAGATGTAGAATCCGATCGCAAAACCAACCGCAACTCCAACCAGGATACCGATTAATAATCCAATTTCCATAATTTTCAAATTTATATGTTAATGAAGACAACCCGACACATCTGTCCGGTTGCAATAATATATAAGACAAAAATGCAGGAAAATTATCGTGCAGTATCCAGTATCCCTTCCAGGTTTTCCAGTCTATGAAGTATAGTATCCTGATCAAATTGGCTGTTCACTTCCATAATCTCGGAGATTGCAGCCAGAAATCCAAGGGTCAGTACATCTGTTTTTCCCAAATTGGAATACTTCACCATGAATTCATAAATTTTTGCGTTGACCAGTTGTTCTATTTTCTTCAAATCCTCAATCTCAGACAACTTTGCTTTAACAGGGTAGGCTTTCCCCGCCACCATAAAATTATATTTCAACAACTCTTTATTTTCCACCACTGTCAAATATTATGAGTCAGTTTAATGCATTCCTCCACTTCTTCCCTCAGCCTGCTGATCTCATGCCTGATCGCTATTCTGTTATCTTCGCTTTGTTTGGTTTCAGTAAACTCTGACAATTTTAATTCCTCTATTCTGTCTTTATGTTGTTTTAATTCTTTTTTTAAATCCATGTTTTCCTGAAGTAAAAGGTCATTTTCATGCTTAAGTTTTTCAAGTTTCAAAAGCAATTCTTTGGCTTTTTCTTCAATCGCATCTATTTTTTTCAATAGTGCATACATGCTTCAAAATTAATAGAAAATTTCTAATATTTCTTATTTTCTTACTTTTAGCTCAAATTTTTCCTCCAAATGATCCATATACTTTTTCATTTGGGTGTCGATCTCCTCATCTTTCAATGTTTTGTTGACATCCTCAAATCTGAATGTCAGCGCATATGACCATTTATCTTTGCCGAATTGAGCTTCATTTTCGTACACATCAAACAAGTCGACTGACTTTAATGTTTTGTCCATTAATGAAAAAGCTTCCTCTACCAGCTCTTCATATCTGATCTTTTTATCTAAAATCAGTGCAATATCCCTGGTTGTACCCGGAAATCTGCTGATCTCACTGACCACAAACTGTCTTCCTGCCAGTTCAGTCAATTTTTCGAAATCAAACTGGGCATAAAAAACTTCCTGCTTAATACCAAAATATGATTTCGCACGATCATCGACTTTTCCGATCAAACCGATCTCCTGATCTCTGGCAATTATTTTTTGACAAACTTCAAACCTTTGATCTTCAATCTCTTCAAATCCAAAATCAATAATGTTCAGTCGGGCAAGTAAATTAGAACAATGGGATTTAAGCAGATACAGATCCACAGGCTCCGGTTGTTTTATTTTCCAGTTGGCCTGTCTTGCATTACCCGTCCCAAAAACACATAGATATTCCTTTTCTCCAACTGTTCCCCGGACCATTTGATATGCTTTGCCAAATTCAAACATCAGCAGGTCCTTTTGCTGGCGATTTTGGTTATAAGCAATATTCTCAAGTGCAGAAAACATCATTTCCGGTCTCAGAATATCCAGTTGCACGTTGGATGTATTATTGATATAGACGAGAGATTCCTGAGTACAGACGTTTGTTTCGAGGTATTTTCTGGATGAACTGAGGGAAAGGCTCATCGCTTCAAAAAACGATTGTCCTGTAAGGTATTCACTGAGTCGGTTGCGAACCTTGTAATTTTCCATTCTGTCACCGGAAGATACGGAAATGGTCACTTTTTCCGGTAATGGCACATTGTTAAGGCCATATATTCTGAGTACTTCTTCAATTACATCGGCCTCTCTTGTAACGTCGGCTTTATCTGTCGGTATCTGCAAAAGTGCACCCTCCTGATTTTCCTCAATAATGTCCATGTTCAATGCCAGGAAAATACTTTTCAGTTTCTCAACAGAAATTTCCAGCCCAATCAAGCGGTTGATATTGGCAAATTTTACCTCCACAACTGCAGGTTTGATCTCTACCGGGTATATGTCAATAATATCAGAGGTAACTTCTCCTCCTGCGATCTGACTGATCAACAGGGCAGCTCGTTTTAATGCTTCGACAGTTACGGAAGGGTCAGAGCCTTTTTCAAAAACCATGGCTGCATCTGTTCTCAGGATATGATGCATGCTTGTTTTCCTGATTGTCCTGGCAGAAAAATGAGCTGATTCGAGGAAAATATTTTTTGTTGTTTCAGTCACTCCTGAAGTCAATCCTCCAAAAACTCCGGCAATGCACAAGCCTTCAGAATTTTTACCACAGATCATAAGGTCATGTTCTGTAAGTTTCCTTTCCACTTCATCCAGCGTGACAAACGGAGTCCCGGCAGACAATTTTTTTACCAGGATCTCCTGGCCTGGAATTTTATCTGCATCAAAAGCATGTAAAGGCTGCCCGTATTCATGCAAAATATAATTAGTAATGTCTACTATATTATTGATTGGCCTGACGCCGATGGCCCTGAGCCTGTTTTGCAGCCATGCCGGAGAATCGCCTATGGTGACACCTGAAATGGTCAAACCGGAATACCTCGGACATGCTTCGAGGTCTTCAACTTTTACTGAGATGGCCAGTCCGTCCCTGTCTTTTTTGAACCGGCTCAAATCCATTTTACGGACTTTACCCTGATAATCTTCATTGACGATCAGATAAGCAGCCAGATCACGGGCAACACCCAGATGAGCCGTAGCATCCGACCGGTTAGGTGTCAGTTCTATTTCAAAAACAACATCTTCCTCAACATTGAAATATTCGCTGGCCGGTGTGCCGGGAGTAAGCTCCTGTGGTAAAACCATGATCCCGGCATGGCTTTCACCCAAACCGAGTTCATCTTCGGCACAGATCATTCCTTCCGAAACCTCGCCCCTGATCTTACCTTTTTTGATTTCCCATGATTCTCCGGAAGCATTGTATAACATAGTTCCTTCAGTGGCAACCGGGACTTTCTGGCCGGGAGCAACATTCGGTGCACCGCAAACGATCCTGAGTGGTTCACTACCTCCGACATCAACTGTTGTAACGGAAAGACGGTCCGCATTCGGATGTTTGTCAACGGTCAGCACATGGCCTATGACCACTCCCTTAAGACCTCCTTTCACAGTCTCTGTTTTTTCCACACTCGCCACCTCCAATCCCAGGCTGGTAAAAATATCTGATAGCTTTTCAACTGAAAATGCTTTTAAATCCAGATATTCAGAGAGCCAGTTCAACGAAATTTTCATAAATCACTAATTATGCTTTTGGCCTGTCAAACCAAATTATCAATGGTATCGCATTTTTTATTTACCATGAAATTCAGATACGTTTTTCAGGTCTTATTTATTAAATTTAAAAATAATCTGCAAAGATAGGCAGATAATAATAAAATGAGTCAGAACCACTTAAATTTGTGCAGATAACAAAATGAGGGCATCCACAATAATACTATCAGCAAACTCACTCAAGGCAAAATTTATCAAAACAGATGCGAGCAAAGTGAACAAAGAAATTGATTCAAAGATCAATAAGTAAACTTAACCATAAAACTCACAAATAAGTTACAAAGATCTCAATTTAAGTATATTATACATTAATATCAATAATATATGTATAAGACAATTAACATAATGTATGCGGTTATTACATACAAACTTCATTTCAGTTGTAATCTCAAAAATTTTCAGATAACTGAAATTTTTTGTTTCCAAAGCCGGAACACCGGATCATCTTTTCAGAGGGCAAGGTATTTGCAATTCTTACTTAAAATTCAGTTTAATACACTAAAATTAATTGCCTAAGGCTTTGAAGTCTCCTGCCTTTTGATCAGCCGGTAGGTGATGTGTAAAAACTCTTTCTCCGTGATCACGCCCCTGAGTTCACCATCCTTGACCACCGGCAAACAGGAAAGATTTTCCGCCTGCATGAGTTGTATAGCCTCAATGATATTTTTATCCGGTGAAATCGTTGGTGTATGCGTTCGCATCAAATCATTGACTGTCAGTTGCCTGATCTCACCTGAATGGATATGTTTGGTTAAAAAACGAAGAATTGACCCCATGGTAACCAGTCCGGTAAATTTTCCATGTGCATCTTCAACCAGCAGAAAATTGAGTTTTCTCCATTCCATTATTTTGACAACAAACTCTATGATATCATCCTTTTGTACGGTAAAAAGATCCGTTTGCATAAATTCGCTTACTTTCATCCTGGATGGTATATAGATATCCAGGTCGCTCAGTTCGGGCAAAGGCCACTTGTGGACGGGGATATTTTTTTTTTGATTTTGTAGCATGGAGGCTGCCACGACAGTCAGTGCTTCATCTGCATTCGTTTCTTCGAGCAACTTTGTATAAGCCCGCAATTGCCATCTCGCTCCGTTCATATGCGTGTCAGCCCGTGCTTCAATTACGCTTAAAAGGCGGTTGATATCTTCAGGATCAACCTGTTTGCTTTCAAGCCCTTTTCTCGCAATTGGCAGCAAAAATTCCTTTACCAGATCAACAGCATTGATCTTTTCATCATTGAACCAGGTGAACTTAGAGTCTATGCCATATTTGGCAGCTTTGTTGAAATTATCGCGTGCATCGGCAAAAGACATCAATTGCCTGACATCAATATATTCGGCAGCCATTCCTTCCATTGCACCCAGCCAAAAAGCTGCATTTGCGATCTCATCGATCAGGGTTGGACCGGCTGGCAGAACCCTGTTTTCTATTCTCAGATGAGGTTTACCCGAACTGCTGATACCATAACAAGGCCTGTTCCACCGGTACACGGTTGAATTATGCACCTGTAGCGCTTTGAGTTTGGGGACTTTCCCTGATTTGACCATTTCGAGCGAGTTTTCTTCCACTTCAGCGCTCAATAAAACCCTGTACCTGGAAATATCTTCTTTAAAAATATTCAGAATAGATCCATCCAGCCAGTCATTTCCAAAACTGACTCTCGGGCTTCTTTTGCGCATATCATCATGTGATGACCGGGTATCCAGTGCTTGTTGGAACAACGCTATCCTGGTTTCGTGCCAAAGCCTTTTTCCAAAAACAAGTGGTGAATTGGCAGTAATGGCAATCACTGGACCGGCAAGCACCTGAGCGATGTTGTACATTTTTACAAAATCCTGTTGTGTAACCTGCAGGTGCACCTGGAAACTGGTATTGCAGGCTTCAATAAGCGGTGAATCGTGTTGAACCAGCATTTCATCGATTCCCCTGATCTTCAGTTCAAAGGGTTTACCAAAAAGCTGACTGCTTAAGGCTTCCATCAGGGCATGGTATCTCACTTTCGGGGTGATGTTTTTCATTTTAAGGTCAAACTTTCTCATGGTTGGCAGGATACCTGTCAGGATATAGCTCGAATTTTTGAGATCCAGTTTTTCCTGAATAGCCATGAGATAACTGCTGACCTCCTTTTCCATTTCCGAAAAGCAATTTCCGGTAAATTTTTTAGGCAATACATTGGTTTCCAGATTGAATTGAGCCAGCTCCGTATCCAGCCAATCCGGTGAACCAAGCTGTTCAATGATCTCCATGGCAATTTTAGATGCCTTATAGTGATCGTTATCAACTAAAACGATTTCCTGCTCGGCACCAATGGACATCTGATCTTCCTCAAACCAGTTCTTTTCCAGCATGTATTTCAAGGCCTCCACATCATTCAGCAATGCCTTGATAAAATCATCCATACTCTTCCCTTTTTGCATGAGTGACACGCTTTTATCCCCCATAAAATTTCATTTGGTTTTTAACACAAAAACAAAGTTATTACAGATTTCTTACTTGCAAGCATTCTTGTATACCAAATCATTTTTTCTTTTTGAAATAAACAATTATATGGCTATTTTTTTATGTATTTTTAGATAGTTTCTAAATATTATTCCTAATTCATAATTTTATTTCATTATTTGCAGAGTTAATAAACTTTTTATAATATGCAGGCAATATATGTTTTATTAATCAAAAACTATTGTTATGTCGAAACCTGTACAATTATCGGTTACCTGCCCTCACTGCAACAAGTCTTTCATGACTGAATCCAGGTTTATCAATAATGAGCCGACCATTAAACTGACGATCAAGAATCCTAAAGGTGAACATGGTTTTATTTGGCTTAGTTCAATTTACGGGGATTACAATTTTTCAACCAAAATCAAATTCAATGAAGGAGAAGTCATTGAATTTTCCTGTCCTCATTGTGAAAAAAGCCTGGCTTCAAAAAATGAAAAATGTGATTTGTGTGAAGCGCCCATTGTCCGGATGGATTGTACGATCGGAGGTACATTGAGTATTTGCTCCAGAAGCGGTTGTAAAAAACATTTTGTTGTTTTTGAGGATCTGCAAAGCACGATCAAAAAATTCTACGAAGAGTTCGGTTAAAAAAGGCAAATTTAATTTTTGAAATTACTGGCATGAACGATTTATCATGTCAGTAATTTCATTTTTATACAATCCAATCTCAGGTATTGTTTTCCTTTCATATAATCGATCATACTCTCTGTGATCTATCATGGTTATCCTTCATCCATGTTCACTTTTTCGATTTTATGCAGGCAAGAAAATTCACCGGCCCATAATAAAGGATTAGCTATAGCAGTTTATACCATTTTAGTTATTAAATGCCGCATTAAAACTATTTAAATAATGGTGAT
>CAZQKR010000040.1:0-39728 GCA_964594045.1 uncultured Saprospiraceae bacterium
CGAAAAGTCTTTGCCCCCTAAATCCCCCTAAAAGGGGACTTTTAATTTGTTGATTCTCAATTGTTTCCCTTTAGGGGTTGGGGTAAAAAATAATTGAGAATCTACAAATTAGACTTTTCGGAGAAGACTCAAGTTTGTAAAGTTAAAAGTGTAAATAATTGATATTGAACACTTTAACTACAAATGCAAAATTATCATAAACATCTCAAAATCAGCAATAAAACTTTATGAACTTTCAACTTTATAACTTTTTAGACTGAACTCAACTATGATTTTTTGAAAGAATTTATTCTATTCCAGTAAATATAAGAAACCACAAGCACAGCAAGTACTGCGAACGGGAAAAAGGTCTGACCATTGATACCGTCAACTGCCCCGTGACTGATGGCCGCAAAAATAAAGTCAAATGCAAATCCCGCATAAGCCCATTCTTTGACCCGTTTCGGTACCTGTGGGATCATTAATGCCAGAGAACCCAATACCTTGAATACAACCAATGCTGTTCCGAAATATTCCGGATAACCGAGATGCCTGATACCTTCCTTTGCCATTTCTGTCTGAAAAGTCAGCAATGGCATCACACCTTCGAACACGGCGATCAGTGAAGTTGCCGCCCAAAACATAATTTTGTCTTTTTTCATTTGTTTATTTTTTTATTGTTTTTAATAGTCGGATGGAACCTTTGAAGATCAAAACAAACATTCGTGTATGTAATAAATGATTGTTTTAATCATGCTTGTTACATTGGACAATAAGTTGTAATTATTTTCATACAGGCACACTTTCCGGAAAATGATCCTTATGTCCGCAAAATCTATTCTAAACCAATCATCATTGATATTGTTTTATAAATATCACATTTCAAATTGATTTGTTGATTTTGCGGAGCAAATGATTTATAACAGTTTGAAAATTAAAAAATGAGTCACCTGCGGAAAGTCCCTGCCCTTTGAGTTCACCTTAATGGGGACTTTAATCGGGTGGTTTTCAATTGTTTCATTTTGGTCTTGTGTTGATCTCCGACGTCAGCAGCTTAGGGCGAAAAAAAATTAAAAGCAACAAACGGGACTTTTCAAAGCAAATTCAACCATGCTTTATGCAGATTTTAAGCAATTGGTTAAATGAGTCATTTTCATTCTTATACCTAAAAATTCCAATAAACGTATTATTTCTATATAATTGATTCATATATATATATATATATATCAATTAATTATATTTAATATTTTGGCACGTTATTTGATTGAATAATATTGAAAAGTTCCCTTGTGGAAGGCCATGTTTAAAGAATGCAAAAATGCCGTAATGAAGAAGATCAGCGAATTCAATTTACTCATCATTTTAAATCTACTCCGATGTACCATTCAAAGAGGTCATTGAGACAAAAGATGATCCCCTGACCGGGCAGTTGTTTTTGTGCAGTTTCTGTCCTACTGAAAAAACTATAGGATTTTATATTAATTCAATAAAACTTAAAGATCATACTTAGTCAGGTCAAATTTTATTGAATTATTTTTTATTCTTCTTTTAAAATATTAAAGATGAAACCTTATGTATATCCATTTATTAAAAAAAATCATATTTTCAAATATTTTCTAATCATCTCTTTATCAACAATTTTTTATTATCAGATAAACTCCCAAATACCTTGTGGATTTGATCACTTGGTGGAGGTATTGATCCAAAACCAGAATGGGAATTATCCTTCTGCTCCACCCGGATGTCTGGAAGTAAATGAAAATCATATAACCAATATTAAAATTCCAGTAATTATTCATCTACTTTATAACGATGAATTTGAAAATAATATTGAGTATTCCAATATTATAGAATTAATTAATGCAGTAAATGATTACCTTCAACCAGAAGAAGTTGACGGATTTACAGTTGATTTGTCATTCTATTTGGCAAATACAAATTCTTGTACACCTGGGTTTGAAAAAATCTATAAAGAAAATCCAACTATTTATGCATCAGATCATCAAATGGTTCTTTCAGAAGATGCAAGAATAAAAGCATCAAATACCTGGCCCGAGGAATTCTATTGTAACATTTATCTGGTTGAATCAATTATCTGGCCCTCCGGTCAAGTAGAAGCATATTCAAATTTACCTTCTGATGGGTTTTTACCATTAATAGAAGGTATAGTTATATCATATGATGCTCTGGATAAGTTGACATTTATTCACGAGTTTGGCCATTATGCTGATCTTTACCATGTGTGGAACCGCAACAGGAATGATTGTTTAGAAAATGATGACTGTCAAAATGGTGATTTTGTTGACGATACACCAGCAGTAGTTGGTACATGGTGGGCTGGTAATATTTCAAATGAAGTGAACCCCGAGTTTCCGGAACTTAAAGATTGTGCATCTTGGGAATATGGGTTCTGTGAAGAATTTGATTATTTTCAATTTCTCAACTTTTATATACAAAACCCACTTTGTTTTACAGATTTTTGCCTCAATTCAACTACAGAGTTTTGGCAATATCCAGTAGATAATTTCATGTCATATCATTTTAATTGTATGTATCGGTTTACAGATCAGCAATATGGAAGAATGGTTAACTATTTAAATGATAATAAGTTAGAAATGATCACAGGAAACTTTCCGGATGTTGATCTATGTTCCAATACGGACCACTCAATCAATGAACTACTTACTATTCTAAATCTAAGCAGTTTGGAAGAATTGTGCAATTCGAATGAAGAATTTATAATTACTTTAGCTGGAAATTTAATCATTGATTCAGGACCAAATAATCCTGTTTGTTTCAAAAATGGTACCCGGATTAATATGCTGGAAGGTGCAAGCATAACTATTAAAAATAATTCAATTTTAAATTTGGATAATGTGTTCATACAAGGTTGTGAAAGGTTCTGGCACCATATTTATGTTGAAGATGGTTCTACTATTCGAGCCGAGAATAATACAAAAATAGAAAATGGATTAAATGCAATCCGGGCTGAGAAAAATGCCACAGTCATTCTGTCAAATTGTACTTTTACAAATAATCGGGTAGGACTTTATCTAGGATCTGAAGGAAGCGGTTGGTACACCAAGCTTGTTATGTCAAACTGTAGTTTTAATTCAAATGAATACTACAATTACCTGCAGTTGGATATTATGCACAATAGGCCTGAAGCTGGTATTATGGTGAAAAATCAAATTTATTTGAATTTAGGTCCTGTCGATGGTTCAAGAAATAATTTTAACAGATTATCTAACGGAATTAGAGCAGAAAATTCCATAATAAGTGTAATGAATAGCGATTTTTACGATATTTACACGGGTGGATTACCTGAGCATCACGGTAATATTTTTTATAGAAATGGTTACGGAGTTTTCGTTTCAGAAGGAAATGCACCTATTAATATAAAGAATAATAATTTCGAGAATGTCAGATATGCGATTGGCATTAGGAAGGGCCGGACGGTTATTGGTTCCAATATAATAAAGAATGTGGAACAAGGTGTTTTACTTTTTAATACAGATAATATATCGATCTTTAACAACCAAATCGAAGCTTTTGAACGAGGTATTTATCTTTCATTCAGTCAACAGTTTGAATCATCATTGTCTGCTTTTAACATAGAATCCAATTATATTACAATTGTTGGTAATTCTGCATCTGCAAAAAGCATAGAATTAGACCAAAGCCATAATAGTTTTATTGAAAACAATTACATTACAATAAATGACAATGATGCGGGAATATATCTTTCAAGTTCAAACACACATAATATAAAAAACAATACTATTAAAATTAATCGTTCCAATAGTAATCTCACTAATTGTATATACCTCGAAGGCTCTCTCTTCAATATTTTCGAATCCAATGATCTAAATGATCATCCAGAGAGTCCTATAAATAAAGGTTTATATGCAAATAGTTCTGTTCAAAACAACTATTTATGCAATTACTTTAATAATTTTAATCACGGCATGCAATTCTGGGACAACTGCGATCATAGCATCATGAAAGGCAATACTTTTTATGCTAATCAAAATGACCTAGTACTCGGCGATATCAATAGTCTTGGTAATGCTGATGGCGCCACCTGGATTGGACCGCAAGGAAATCCGGAAAACCTTGAGGGCAATGGCAACAAATGGCCGTTCTATAGCAGCAAGGCGCATAATTCAGCAACAGAGCCAATTGTAGGTTGGTCTCCTTTCTATGTCAATGCACATATAGATCCTGATTATCAACCTGATGTCATTAGTTCAGCCGGACAATGGTTTGATAATCGACCAATTATCACCAATCTTTCACCATGTAGCGGAAATCCCGGATCAGACTTACCTCCGCCATGCTCAGAATTGATCTCAAAGATCATGCTGATCGACACCATGAGCGGGGTAGAACCCTGTAAAAAACTGATGTGGCAGTACAAATACTATCAGCAATTGATCAAAATGAAAAAAGCAGGCCAACTATCAGCAAATTGTCTCCAGTTTTTGAATGCTCAACAAAACAATGTGCTGGTAAAAATCGCCGAAATACACCAGGGAGTTGACAGCATTGGAATACTGTCCCAAAGTTCCGTTGATGCATTGAATGAAGTATTTGAACTTTCCATAACCCTTGACAGTCTCCGGGCAGCGGAGCAGACCGGAACACCGTTATGGGAACAAACCATGACAGAATATGGCCATGCAATTTCAATCTATGAAACTATAAGAAAATTGGATACACAACAGGACAGCATCAGGACAATTGACCTGCATTCCAAGATAGGTCGTGTTACAGTGAGCGATTCATGCCTGGCAGTGATGTTAAAAGTATTCGGAGTGAAATTAAGGCTACTGCAGCAGGATAAACTGGATCAGAGGGATTTATCTGATCTCTCGGGTATTGCAGCATCCTGTCCTGACGACCTTGGAGAAGGCGTATTTATCGCCCGCAGCATGATGAGCCTGTATGAAAACCCCAGATACCCCCGGATGGAAGACTGCGTGGATGGTCGCGGAGTAACACCCCGGAGTATCAGCGACGTAGCGGTGAATGAAGAAAAACTCAGGGTATATCCCAACCCTGCAAATGATGAGGTGACCATACAGATCGCCACCAAAAAGGGAGAAAGCGGCAGGTTGAGTATAATGAATGCTCAGGGCAGAATGATGGAAACATTCGGAACAGGTGAAAGGAATTCCATCATCAAATTCAATACAACGCATTGGGGGAATGGCATCTACTTTATAGAGTACAACAATTCATCCGGAGACAGCAGGGAATTGCAAAAATTGATGATTGTAAACTAAAAATATTTAACCAATAGCCCCTGATAATGGCGATCAGGGGCTTTTTACATTAAGAAATATGTTCAAATTCAATTTATTATTACTTATACTCATCTTTACATGGTCAACTGCGCATACACAGGATAAAAGCGATTATATCTGGCTGACAGGTTATGCCGTATACCCTGGATTCAATACCATCAGAGGTAATTTATTCAATTTCAATAATAACAGAAGTATAGATACCACTATGCTGGGTGCAGAAATCAAAGGCAATAACGTTGCTATTTGCGATAAAGACGGCAATCTGTTATTTTATTTTGGCGGTTGCAGTATCGTGGACTCTACGCATAGCATCATGGAGAACGGGAACAGGATCAACGATGGAGATGCCTGGGAAAGATTCTGTGCAAAAAAAGAGCCCTATCCTGGAATTCATAATTCAATTATACTGCCTGACCCTGCCAATGAAGAACACAATCCCTATGGATACTATCTGATACACAAAGCGCAGGCGATTGTGTTTGAACCCATTATCGATATCATCAATGAATTGAGATATAGCTATGTTGACATGAGGTATAATTACGGCAAAGGAAAAGTCATCATAAAGAATAAGGTAGTTGAGGAAGGTGTGGATTTCCTGACAAGTTATGTATCAGCTTGTAAACATATTAATGGTAGAAACTGGTGGATCATTCAGATTGAAAAATATACTAATAAATATTATAAATTCCTATTGAGTCCTGAAGGATTCTCCATCTCTGACACACAAAGCATAGGGCCAATGTTTGATAATTACACAGGTGTTGGTCAGTCTGTTTTTTCTCCTGACGGCAGCAAATGGATGATGTACGGGGATATCAACGGGCCTTTACCTGGTAAAGGCGGCGCTTTGTTCTATGACTTCGACAGAGCCACAGGTCATCTCAGCAATATGCGCATGGTGGAGACCAACGATACGGCATTCACCTGCGGAGCAGCATTCTCACCCAATTCGAGATTTGCCTATATCGTGACCGGATATGATCTTTACCAGATCGACACATGGGAAGATGACCTGCAGGCTTCCATGGTACATATCGACAGCTACGATGAATTCAGGGACTATGGATTTCCTGTGACATTGGGATGGCTGCAATTAGCTCCTGACTGTAAGATCTACGTGGGAGCTGCTGCCACGGTGTATCACATGGGAGTGATCAACAATCCTGATGAAAAGGGCAAAGCTTGCGATTTTACTCAACATTCGATAAAAACTCCCTATCTGATCGGAACAAAATCCCTGCCCAACTACCCGCACTTCCGTATCGACGAGGACCAGATATGCGATCCGACCATCGTGTCGGTCTTTGGCGAGACAGTTTGGTATCGCAGGAATCTGGAGGTCTATCCAAATCCATCCTCCGGCATCTTTCATATCCGTCTGCCGGATGCAGGAGCGGGAAAACTGGCTGTTTTCAACATGAACGGACAGGTCATATACCAAAAAGAAGTAAGCAATATTATAAATGTGGATCTCATCGACATCTCGCATGTTCCTGCCGGACAATACAATGTAGAATTTTGGCCGGAGAAGGCAAAGGACCGGGTGTTTTATGGTGCTCAGGTGTTGAAGAATTGAGGATGGTGAATGAAGAAAAACTCAGGGTATATCCCAACCCTGCAAATGATGAGGTGACCATACAGATCGCCACCAAAAAGGGAGAAAGCGGCAGGTTGAGTATAATGAATGCTCAGGGAAGAATGATGGAGACATTCGAAACAGGTGAAAGGAATGCCATCATCAAACTCAATACATCACATTGGGTGAATGGTATTTATTTCATAGAGTACAACAATTCATCCGGAAACAGCAGGGAATTGCAAAAACTGATGATTGTAAACTAAAAATATTTAACCAACAGCCTCTGATAATGGCGATCAGGGGCTGTTTTCATTAAGAAATATGTTCAAATTCAATTTATTATTATTTCTACTCATCTTTACATGGTCAACGGTGCATACACAGGATAAAAGTGATTATATCTGGCTTACAGGCTATAGCGGTTATCCCGGATTTAATACGATCAGAGGCAATATTTTCAATTTCAGTAATAACAGAAGTATAGATACCACCATGCTCGGTGCCAGAATTCTTGACAATAATGCAGCTATATGCAATAAAGACGGTAATCTGTTATTTTATTTTGGCGGTTGCAGTATCGTGGACAGTACACATAGCATCATGGAAAACGGGAACAGGATCAACGATGGAGATGCCTGGGAAAGGTATTGTGCAAAGGGGTTCCCCTATCCCGGCACCCACAACTCCATTGTGCTCCCGGACCCAGCCAACGATGAAGACAATCCCTATGGATATTATCTGATCCATAAGGCTATTGAAATCATTTTTGAACCGATAATTGATGGAACATGCGAATTAAGGTTTAGTTACATTGATATGAGGTACAATTATGGGAAAGGTAAAGTAATGCAAAAGAATAAAGTAGTACATCCCGATACTGATTTCATAGCAAGTTACCTGGCAGCTTGTAAACATAGCAATGGAAGGGACTGGTGGATCATACAAATGGAAAAATATACCAATACCTATTATAAATTCCTTTTGAATCCCGCTGGAATTGCCTTGTTCGACACTCAAAGCATGGGGCCAATATTTGATGAATGGACTAGTATTGGTCAGTCTGTTTTTTCTCCTGACGGCAGCAAATGGATGATGTACGGGGATATCAACGGGCCTTTACCTGGTAAAGGCGGCGCTTTGTTCTATGACTTCGACAGAGCCACAGGTCAACTCAGCAATATGCGCATGGTAGAGACCAACGATACGGCATTCACCTGCGGAGCGGCATTTTCACCCAATTCGAGATTTGCCTATATCGTGACCGGAAATGATCTTTATCAGATAGACACATGGGAAGATGACCTCCAGGCTTCCATGGTACATATCGACAGCTACGATGAATTCAGGGACTATGGATTTCCTGTGACATTGGGATGGCTGCAATTAGCTCCTGACTGTAAGATCTACGTGGGAGCTGCTGCCACGGTGTATCACATGGGAGTGATCAACAATCCTGATGAAAAGGGCAAAGCTTGCGATTTTACTCAACATTCGATAAAAACTCCCTATCTGATCGGAACAAAATCCCTGCCCAACTACCCGCACTTCCGTATCGACGAGGACCAGATATGCGATCCGACCATCGTGTCGGTCTTTGGCGAGACAGTTTGGTATCGCAGGAATCTGGAGGTCTATCCAAATCCATCCTCCGGCATCTTTCATATCCGTCTGCCGGATGCAGGAGCGGGAAAACTGGCTGTTTTCAACATGAACGGACAGGTCATATACCAAAAAGAAGTAAGCAATATTATAAATGTGGATCTCATCGACATCTCGCATGTTCCTGCCGGACAATACAATGTAGAATTTTGGCCGGAGAAGGCAAAGGACCGGGTGTTTTATGGTGCTCAGGTGTTGAAGAATTGAGGATGGTGAATGAAGAAAAACTCAGGGTATATCCCAACCCTGCAAATGATGAGGTGACCATACAGATCGCCACCAAAAAGGGAGAAAGCGGCAGGTTGAGTATAATGAATGCTCAGGGAAGAATGATGGAAACATTCGGAACAAGTGAAAGGAATGCCATCATCAAACTGAACACAACTCATTGGGGGAATGGCATCTACTTCATAGAGTACAACAATTCATCCGGTGACAGCAGGGAATTGCAAAAATTGATGATAGTCAAGAGATAATTAAATAAACTTTAGCCCCTGGGTATTTTATTCAGGGGCTTATTTTTCTACTATGATAATAAAACAATATACCAATTTATTAGTTTATATATTTTTTTTCCCAATCATCACTATTGGGCAACCCAAAAATGACTATATTTTCCTTTCCGGATATGCTAATTCTGTTAACAACACTATAGAGGGTAATCTTATTGATTTTAATAAACATGGGGAAATAAAAGGTATTACTTTGGGAGATCGCATCACCAATAATAACGCAGCTATTTGCGATAAAGACGGCAATCTGTTATTTTATTTTGGCGGTTGCAGTATCGTGGACAGTACACATAGCATCATGGAAAACGGGAACAGGATCAACGATGGAGATGCCTGGGAAAGGTATTGTGCAAAGGGGTTCCCCTATCCCGGCACCCACAACTCCATTGTGCTCCCGGACCCAGCCAACGATGAAGACAATCCCTATGGATATTATCTGATCCATAAGGCTATTGAAATCATTTTTGAACCGATAATTGATGGAACATGCGAATTAAGGTTTAGTTACATTGATATGAGGTACAATTATGGGAAAGGTAAAGTAATGCAAAAGAATAAAGTAGTACATCCCGATACTGATTTCATAGCAAGTTACCTGGCAGCTTGTAAACATAGCAATGGAAGGGACTGGTGGATCATACAAATGGAAAAATATACCAATACCTATTATAAATTCCTTTTGAATCCCGCTGGAATTGCCTTGCTCGACACTCAAAGCATGGGGCCAATGTTTGATAATTGGACTGGTGTAGGCCAATCTGCTTTTTCCCCCGACGGCAGCAAATGGATGATGTACGGGGATATCAACGGGCCTTTACCAGGTAAAGGCGGCGCGTTGATCTACGACTTCGACAGGGCTACAGGATATCTCAGCAATTTGCGCATGGTGGAGACCAACGATACGGCATTCACCTGCGGGGCTGCCTTTTCTCCAAATTCGAGATTTGCCTATATCGTGACCGGAAATGATCTTTATCAGATAGACACATGGGAAGATGACCTCCAGGCTTCCATGGTACATATCGACAGCTACGATGAATTCAGGGACTATGGATTTCCTGTGACATTGGGATGGCTGCAATTAGCTCCTGACTGTAAGATCTACGTGGGAGCTGCTGCCACGGTGTATCACATGGGAGTGATCAACAATCCTGATGAAAAGGGCAAAGCTTGCGATTTTACTCAACATTCGATAAAAACTCCCTATCTGATCGGAACAAAATCCCTGCCCAACTATCCGCACTTTCGTATCGATGAGGATCAGATATGTGATCCTACGATCACCTGGATACCAGAGGCGTATGTTATAGAGCCCACAAATGTCCTGAATGTAGCGCCCAATCCTGCTTCTGCTACTACAAGGATATTCCTCCGTTCAGAAAGTTTTGAACACGGAAGAATCCGCATACACAACAGCAATGGCAGAATGTTACAAACCCTTGACATCAATTCCGAAAGCGGTCAAAACCTCGATGTTTCGCGCTTTTTACCCGGACTGTATATCGTGGAGTATATCTCGTTTGTGAGTGGTGGGAGGGATGTAGTGAAGTTGGTGGTTGGGTTGTGATCGGTAAACATTGATCAGTAAGCTGTGATCTGTAAACTGTGATTTGATCAGACAACTCGAACATTTCAAACAGCTCGAACAATGGAACATAGGAACATTTCAAACAAATTAACTGCACGAACAGATTCTCTACCATCCTGACATTTAAAATCATTGATCAGTTCATTTTTTGGTAATTTTGCCCCTTCAAAATTTTGAATAATCTATGGATCATCAATTTATCATAAAAGAATTGGAAGCAGTCATGTCTGAAACTGCTGTTTTCATCCGCAGCCATTTCGGCAAGGTCAGACAGGATCAGATAGAAACCAAATCCGTCAACAGTCTCGTGAGTTTCGTGGATAAAGAAGCAGAAGTCATGCTTTCCACCAAACTGGCCCAACTTGTTCCTGAAGCCGGGTTCCTCACCGAAGAGCAAATGGTCTCCAACTCCGTTAAAAACATGTTGTGGATCATCGATCCACTGGACGGAACCACCAATTTCATCACCGGAATACCACATTTTTCCATCAGCATCGCTCTATATGACAAAAATGAAGCCGTTTTAGGAGCGGTTTATGATGTCATGCAAAAAAACTTTTATTCGGCGATCAAAGGGCATGGAGCCTATTGCAACCATAAACCTATCCGCGTCAATAAACCAAGACCCGTTTCTGAAATGCTGGTCGCGACCGGTTTTCCTTATGATAAAACCAAAATTACGCCGGAATTTGACACAGCTTTACATCATTTTGTTCATCATAGTCGTTGCGTGCGCCGACTTGGATCGGCTGCACTCGATCTTTGCTTCACAGCACAGGGAACCTTTGATCTGTATTTTGAAATGCATCTGAATGCCTGGGATATCGCTGCCGGCACACTGATCGTGGAGGAAGCGGGTGGAACAACCCTCAGCCTGGACGGAACAAAAGACTATTCAGGCGGGCATCTGATGGCTTGTTCAAAGGATGACATCGACACTACTTCATGGCTTACGCGACATTTTAACAATACCTTTAAGAATTAATTGGTGCAAAACATGTGAAAATCTGTATTTTTGTAAACTCGAACCAACAAACATTTTGTCGGTACGTTTGTTTAAAAGCTATGTTGAAGAGGTATTCAAATAAAATCACTGCATTTTTGCTCTCATTCAGCCTGATATTGTCGAGTGTTGGGATACCTGTTTATAAACATTATTGCCAGGGCAAACTGATCGGATTCCAGTATTTAGTAGCCCAGGACAATTTCTGTACAGATGAAAGCGAAGAAAAAGCCTGTTGCAATTCAGCTCATGAGGATCATCATGAAGAAAAAAATTGTTGCAATCATACCTCGGATGATCTAAGTTGCAATAGTGAAAAAGATTGTAAAAACTGTTGTGAGGATGAAATGGAACTGGTACGGATCGACCTGTTAACAACCATTCAATCAGAAAGAAATTTTAATATTACCTATCCTTCGCCCGATTTACAATTAATTCACCATCTTCCGGTTTTGATTTTCCATTCCTCAGATATTGAATATGTGGCTGACCGGATCAATACCCGATCGGGTCCCTTGCCTGATGGGAAAAGTCGTATCATTTCCTATCAGAAATTTATTTGTTAGCGATCATTCCCTTAAGATTTGTCAGCAAGATTTTGCGTCTTGTATCATTTTACCGGTGCTGAATTCATTAATGCACATATTCCGGACAAATGATTCAGTCACACAAATGCTGTACTATAAATTCAGTTAGTGAAAAATTGACTAAAAAGGGTGGATTTCAGTGAAAAATGTCCTCCATGTTTTTCAGATAAAATAAATTTCAAATGAAAAAAAGTAAAATATATATTCAAATCATTTTTGCTGTATTTGCTGTATTTGTGAGCGTTTCCGTTTCAGGACAGCAAAAAATGGTCAGTTACCAGGTTTCGGGTGCCTGCGGAATGTGCAGGGAAAGGATTGAAAAAGTATCATCTAAAATAAGCGGAGTCAAAAATGCTTATTGGAATGTAAGAACCCAGAAGCTTTCGTTGGATATCATTCCGGACAGTTTTAATGAAGATGAATTGCACCAAAACCTGGCTTTTGCGGGACACGATACGGAAAAAGCGATCGCACCGGACGATATTTATGAATCTTTGCCGGCATGTTGTCATTACCGGGATCCTGAAAACCCGCACAAAGCAGAAATGGAAGCTAATGAACCGAATACTGCCTTTACAGTAAAAGGTAAAGTGGTCCAGTTGGGTGAAAAAGGCAATCAGGAACCACTTACAGGAGCCAACCTCATCTGGCTGGAAAACGGTCAGGGAAGTTCAACGGGATTGGATGGCACATTTGAACTGATTAAAGAACCTGAAAATGAATGGATGGTGGTGTCCTACATCGGATTCAGGTCAGACACTATACTGATCGACACAGAAATGGACGAATTACTGGAAATCGTCCTGATCCCGGACAATTATCTGGAAACAGTCGAGATCAGGCATCGAAAAAGAGCTACAGAAATTTCCACGATCGACCCGATCAAAACGTTCAAGATCACAGAAAGAGAACTGCAAAAAGCTGCCTGCTGTAATCTTTCCGAAAGTTTTGAGACCAATCCTTCCATCGATGTCAGTTTTTCTGACGCTGTAACCGGTACCCGGATCATCGAAATGCTGGGATTGGCCGGTAAATATGTACAGATCACTCAGGAACTGATCCCTGAAATTCGTGGTCTTTCGTCCATTCAGGGCTTGACCTATACGCCTGGTCCCTGGATCGAAGGAATTCAGATGAACATGGGTACCGGTTCCGTGGTTAACGGCTTTGAAAGCATGACCGGACAGATCAATGTCGAGCTCAGAAAGCCCGAGCAGAGTGATCTGTTGTACCTGAACCTTTTTGGAAGTGCGGAAGGCCGTATGGAAGCCAATCTGAATCTCAGTCATGACATCAGTCCGATACTGTCAACCGGCTTGCTTTTGCACGGTAACCTGTTGAATAATCCTTCAGACCACAATCATGACGGATTTGCAGATGTCCCGACCGGCACACAGTTGATCGCTCTCAACCGGTGGAAATTATTCACTGAGAAAGGACTGGAAGCACAATTTGGGGTCAAAGCCACCATTCTGGATAAACAAAGCGGGCAAACAGCGACTGGTCATCACCCCGGAGAACAGCTTTGGTCCGCAGGCATGAAAACAAACCGCTATGAAGCATGGCTTAAAACCGGAAAAGTACTTAGAAATGATCCATTGTCCAGTATTGGTTTCCAGTTGGCCGGAATAAGTCATACCCAAAATAACCTGTTTGGAGAACGCAACTATGATGGTAAACAGCAGACTTTATTTGCCAACCTGATCTATCAGGGAGTCATCGGCAATGATCAACATGGATTTAAAACCGGACTGAGTTTTCTCTGGGATGTAATTGAAGAAAATATCAGCGGGTCAGATTACAACAGGAATGAATGGATCCCGGGAACATATTTTGAATATACCTTTATACCCAACGAACAATTTACCCTGGTGGCAGGTATCCGGGGTGATCTGCACAATAATTACGGATTCCTGATTAACCCCCGGTTGAATATACGTTATGCGCTCACTGATGAAACCGTGATCCGTCTGGCCGGCGGCAGGGGCAACAGAACAGCAAGCATTTTCGCTGAAAACATCGGACATTTTGCGAGTTCAAGGCAATTTCAGATCCAGGGCAGCCAAATGGGAATGCCCTATGGACTGGAGATTGAAGAAAGCTGGAATTTCGGTATGAACCTGACGCAAACTTTCCATTTAGGAGACAAAGACCTGATCCTTTCTGCGGATGGTTACCATACCCGGTTTGAAAACCAGGTAGTCGTTGATCTTGAAGATCCGAGACTTGTTAGGTTTTATAATCTGGATGGTGAATCATATTCCAACAGTCTTCAGTTCCAGGCAGAATTCAGCCCGGTCAAATCATTTGACCTGAGGCTCGCATACAGATTTAACGATGCAAGAACGACCTTCTCCGGAACGCTTTTGGAAAAACCTTTAAGTTCCAGGCATCGGGCCTTTATCAATGCCGCATATGAAACACTTAATGGTTGGAAATTCGATGCTACCCTCAATTGGCAAGGCAAAAAAAGGATCCCCGATACTTCGCCTAATCCTGAATCATTCCGCCTGGACGAGTATTCCAAAGCTTATTATGTAGTCAATGCACATATTTCAAAAGGTTGGAAAGACCATTTCGAACTGTATGCAGGAAGTGAAAATCTGCTCAATTTCAGGCAGACCAATCCCATCATTGCAGCAGATGATGCATTCGGCCCATATTTTGACAGTTCTTTGATCTGGGGTCCGGTCTTGGGTATACACATTTATGCCGGTCTGCGGTATCGTATCGGCAGGGACTGAATGAAAAACATTTAGATCAGAATAATTTAAATTCTCCGGAATTCAGGTTATAAAATCAAACCTGAATTCCGGATTTTTATTCCTGATTCCTTCAGTATAAAATTATCCTCTTTTTCTATTTGTCTGTTATCCTGTACGCACCATCCCTGAAAGTAAATAACTTCGGTGCATGATACAAAGGAGTGATCAAATAACAAATATCTCCAGGAGTATATTCATTGCCTTGTTGGTTTTGCTCAACAGGAAATTGAAATTCAACAAGAAGTTCGTGCAAATATTCTGAGCAAATTCGATTTTCATTCTCCGGGTATGCAATCACGTCCTTGCCAAAAATGTACATATCGTATGCAGAAAAAAAGAAACGCAAGACAGAAGTTTCAAATGAACGATGTTTATTTTTTTCATAGAATTCTGTCACCCGCTCCGTTGAAGGTCTGCCAACCTGATCCTCATTAAGTTGATATACCCATATCTTTTTATAAAAGCCAAATGGTTCTTTGCTTGTGGACAAAAAAGAACTTTGCAACCTGGTCATGATCACCCCTCCTCTAGGTTTCGATTCATTGCGTACAGGAACTCCCGAACCGTTATATGTGTTATCGGTCGCATGGGTCAGCCACAAAGAACCGTCTTTTGGATCCTTTACCACCATTGCAACATGTGTGATTTGCGACAGTGTCCCAAGATGCACCAAAACACCTTCAAATACACGGTTTTGGAAAAAAAGCAGATCACCGGTTTTAAGGTCCAGCTCTTCCAGGCCTACAACAGCTTCTTTAATCCCGGGATCAATATTGCCCTGCGGCAGCCCTGGCAGCACCAATGTATGAAAAACCAGGTAAACCGCAAATGTGTATTTTAAAAACGCCTTCATTCCAAAGTATTGATCAACAAAAAATTCAAAATTAAAAAATCATATTCCATTTAAAACAACATAATTGGTTATTTTTTTGATCATACAAATCCGGAGAAATTTGTTCTAACTTTGAACCGTAAGAATAAACTGGTGTTAATCTACCATAATTGATCATTTCAATAATTGTAAATACCATGAAAGTGATAGTCACCGGAACAACCGGAATGGTGGGCGAAGGCGTAATGGATACCTGCCTGAAATCTGCTGATGTCGAAAAAGTATTGACCATCACCAGAAAACCACTGGATTTGGATCATCCCAGGCTGAACAAGATCATCGTAAAAGATTTTTTTGACCTGAATTCATCTTTACGGGATTTTGACGGATATGACGCTTGTTTTTTCTGTCTGGGTAAAAGTTCGGTGGGTATGAATAAAAATGAATATGAACGATTGACATACGATCTGACTATGAATTTCGCCAAAATGCTGGTCGAAAGAAATCCCGCTATGACCTTTTGCTATGTTTCAGGACAGGGAACGGACAGCTCCGAAAAATCCATCACGCATTGGGCCAGGGTAAAAGGAAAAACAGAAAACGATCTAAGAAAACTTCCCTTCAGACAGGTTTTTGCCTACAGACCCGGATTCATCAAACCCATACCTGGCCTCAAACACGCTCTGTCATTTTACAGATATATCAATTGGCTGTTCCCTTTGGGCAAAAATATTTCTCCCAATTGGTTCAATACATTGGAGGAGCTTGGACTTTCAATGATATCTGTAACCAAACACGGTTACCGAGAATTTATTTTGCAGGGAAAAGACATCACTGAAACGGCAAAAAATGTGTAAAAACCGCCAAAAAACGTATATGAAAATACACCCATTCCAGCGGTTTTCAATTTACCCGTATTCTGATCGGCTAATCGTTCATATCCACTTTGGGCAATGCACTCATGATGCTTTCATCAAAACCGTCACCGAATTTTGCAAAGTTTTTGACAAACGCCCTGGCCAGATATTCGGCTTTCCTGTCATAGGCATCCTTATCCTGCCATGTATTCCTGGGATTGAGTATTTCTGAAGGAACTTCCGGACAAGAAACAGGAATTTCCAAACCAAAAATCGGATCGGTATAATATTCCACATAGTTCAATTGGCCTCTTAATGCTGCACGGATCATATCTCGCGTGTATTGGAGTTTTATTCTTGA
Source organism: uncultured Saprospiraceae bacterium (assembly GCA_964594045.1). Lineage (GTDB taxonomy): Bacteria > Bacteroidota > Bacteroidia > Chitinophagales > Saprospiraceae > UBA2365. The sequence continues at coordinate 17,038 of CAZQKR010000040.1, forward strand.
TCCGACACCAAATGGTCCACCGGACCAGCCGGTATTGATCAGCCATACATGTGAATCATGTTTTTCCATTCTTTCACCCAGCATTTTGGCATATGCTGAAGGATGCAGTGGCATAAATGGTGCCCCAAAACATGCAGAAAAAGTTGCTTCAGGATGCACAATGCCTTCTTCTGTTCCGGCCAGTTTGGAAGTATATCCGGTGATAAACATGAACATGGCCTGCGTCTTGTTCAGCCTGGAGATCGGCGGCAGAACACCAAATGCATCCGCTGTCAGGAAAAAGATATTTTTAGGATGATCTCCGACAGACGGCTTTCGGGCCTGTTTGATATGTTCAATGGGATAAGAAACCCTTGTATTCTGTGTGATCGAATCATCGGAATAATCCGGCGTCCTTGTGCCTGAATAAAATACAACATTTTCCAGGATCGCTCCGTGTTTGATCGCTTCATAGATCTGTGGTTCCTTCTCATGCGTCAGATCGATGCATTTCGCGTAACAACCACCTTCTATATTGAACACACCTTTATCGCTCCAGCCGTGCTCATCATCCCCGATCAGCGGTCTGTGGTCACTGGTTGATAAGGTGGTTTTACCTGTTCCGGAAAGACCAAAGAAAATGGCAGTGTCAGCTGCTGAAAAGGCGATATTGGCGGAACAATGCATTGGGAAAACATTTTTTTCAACCAGCAGCAACAGGTTCATTACCGAAAACAATCCTTTTTTGATCTCGCCTGTATATCCTGTCCCACCGACAAGTATCAGTTTACTCGTAAAATTGATGATGGCAAAATTGCTTTGCCTGGTTCCAAATTCTTTGGGATCCGCTTCAAATCCCGGTGCAACGATCACATGCCAGTCCGGTACAAATTTCAGAATATTATCGTGATCCGGGCGCAAAAACAAATTCCTTGCAAACTGAGCACTGAAAGGATATTCACAAACGATCCTCGCTCTGTAACGGTATTTTTCATCCGCTCCGACACAACCGTCCACGACATAAACCTCCTTGTCCTTCAAATACTGGACCATAGCCTGATGCAGCTTTGCAAAATTCTCCTGTTCAAAAGGCAGGTTGATGTGATTCCAGTCCACCAGTCCTGAAGTAAAATTGTCTTTTACAATGAATCTGTCCTTTGGAGACCTTCCGGTGAATTTTCCGGTTCTGACGGAAAGCGCTCCGGTGTCGGTCAATACTCCGAAACCTTTGGCAAGGCTTTCTTCAACCAACTGCTCGGCAAGCAGGTTCCAATGCGTTTTCTTTGTTTTTTTGATGCCGATGACATCCAGCGTTGCTAAAGGATTTTTTCTGATCGATTTTTCCATGTTTGATTTTTTTGGCGGGCAAAAGTACATTTATTATTCATATTCATTCAAAATAAGCCGGTGAAATCCACAAAAAACTGATAATTTGCATCCATTTATAGTCGTTGATAAATAAGTTATTGTGTGATTTTCCGGAATGCACGGGAAATTAAATCCTAATCTTAGGATCCTCTCTTATAAGGTATGCATGGAAAGCAAACTTCATGTGAGGTAAAGGGGTTATTTTCATCCATAACAATTTCCCTGAATGCCCGTTGAATAAATAGCATTCAAAGTGTAAGGGGCTGCATTTGACCATATTTAAAATTTGATTATTTTTGGGCATTCAACCATGAAGCTGATCATCAAAATATTATAAAATTGAAAAAAAACAGGATCTGGCTGATCATAATATTCATGAGTATCGCGATGATGGGTATTGCTGTCACGCAGGTATTCTGGATTAAATCCAACCTTGCATTGGATGCCAAAAACTTTGACAACAAGGTTTTTGTTGCGCTCAATGAAGTAAATGATAAACTGTCCAATGATGCCAGGGCAGAAAAATCCATCAGGGATAAATCTTTTGACAAACTGACCAGCAGATCACTGTTATTGCCAAAGTCTTCCTACACCGACTGGAGGGTCAGAAAAGATCAGTTTGAGATACAGGACCTGAGTTTTTCTCTGAACCCATCCGAATATCTTGAAAACATTAAACCGGCAGAACTGAAGAAGATGATCACGCTGGCACTGAACAACCAGGGTATTCTGCTCGAATTTCAATATGGGGTTTTCAGCAACAAAGACAGCAGTTTTATCATCATCAATGACCACTATGTACCCGTTCTGGATAAAAATGCGAGATCAACTCCTGTCATGACCGCCAGTGGACTGGAAGACACTAAATACAAAGCCAGTTTGCTGGCAACTGAATTTGACAGCCCGGGAAGCCTGATGATCATTTTTCCCAACAAAAATTTATTGTTGTCACCAACAGTTTGGCCTTCCCTGTTCAGCTCACTGCTTTTCACGAGCATCATATTATTTGGTTTCAGTTACACCATTTACATCATTTTCAATCAGAAAAAGATCTCTGAAATGAAAACTGATTTCATCAACAACATGACCCACGAATTTAAAACACCTATCGCAACCATTTCTCTGGCATCAGACAGCATCCTTACGCCTTCCGTGATCAGGGATGAAAATAAATTGAGAAGGTTCATCACCATCATCAAAGAAGAAAATGCCCGGATGCTCAACCAGGTGGAGAAAGTGCTGAATATAGCCAGGCTGGATAAAAAGACCATTGAGCTCAAACTTGTATCCATAGACGTTCATGAACTGATACAGATCGCGGTTGATCATGCCAAACTGAATGCTGAACAGAAAAACGGGCAGATCTTCCTGAACCTTCAGGCAACAAATTATATGCTGGTTGCCGATCAGACGCATTTTTCCAATATCATCCACAATATACTGGACAATGCTTTGAAATATACGATCAATGACCCTGAGATCATTGTGTCAACCCGCGATGTCGCCAATGGTATAGAATTGTCTTTTAAAGACAATGGCTTGGGGATGTCTAAGGAAGCCAGAAAGCATATTTTCGATAAGTTTTACCGTATTCCGACTGGAAATATCCACAATATCAAAGGGTTCGGACTCGGATTGGCTTATGTAAAAGCGCTGGTTGAAGCGCATCAGGGAAAAGTGTCCGTCAAAAGTGAATTGGGAAAAGGAAGCGATTTTATATTATTTTTTCCGCGAAAAAATGTAACTTAAGGTTTTTTAAAAAGTCATAACAAAAATATTTTCTCATGATGTATAAAATTTTGCTGGCAGAAGACGATAGAAATTTTGGAGATGTGCTCAAATCTTACCTTGAAATGCATGATTATGATGTACATCTTGCCCAGGATGGCCAGGAAGGCCTGTTGTTTTTTCAAAAGGAAAAATTCGATCTGTGTATTCTCGATGTGATGATGCCCAAAATGGATGGTTTCAGCCTCGCAAAAAAGATCAGGGAAAGAAACCTGGAAATACCTATTATTTTTCTGACGGCAAAAACATTGAAATCTGATGTGATCGAAGGGTTTAAGGTTGGAGCAGATGATTATATCACCAAACCTTTCAACTCGGAAGAGCTGTTGCTGCGGGTTCAGGCAGTGCTCAAAAGAACCCAGAAAGCACCCGATCCGAATGAAAAACAGAAGGAATTTCACCTGGGTGAATACCATTTTAATTACCCGCACCGGATTTTGAGTTTTAAAGGTGAAGAAAAACACAAACTCTCACCAAAAGAAGCCGAGCTGCTTAAAATGTTTTGCCTGACGAAAAATGATGTGCTTAACCGGTCAGATGCATTGCTTAAAATCTGGGGTGAAGACAATTATTTTACAGCAAGGAGTATGGATGTTTTCATCACCAAACTCCGTAAATACCTTGCTCATGACCCCAACCTGGAAATTGAGAACATTCATGGCAATGGTTTTCGCCTGATCGATAAATCTGCGGAATAAACATCAATGCAGCTTTTTTCAGATTCTGAACCTGAGATAACGGATCTTTTTCCCCTTATCCAGGTGCATGGATTCATAATATGTTCTGATGGATAATTCGGGATATTCCAGCGGTTGCGCATAAATGTCCTCATTGCAGTACTCCTGTATGCAATTTTTATCTTGTGCAACAGTCTCCAGGGAAAACAGGAACAAAGTTGGATCATCCGTTTTGAGGTGGACCAAAGAACCGGATTTGCAAATCTGACGGTACCTTTCAATAAACCGTGGCGAAGTCAGCCTTTTATTGGTTTTGCTGTTTCTCAAAAACGGATCCGGAAAGGTGATCCAGATCTCATCAATTTCACCATTTTCAAAAAACCGGGTGATCTGCTCAATCCTGGTCCTAAGAAAAGCCACATTCTCAATATTTTCTTCAAAAGCCTGGTTTGCGCCTTTCCAGATCCTGGCGCCTTTGATGTCCACACCGATGAAATTCCGTTCAGGGAACATTTTTCCCAGGTTGACGGCATATTCGCCTCCCCCACAGGCCAATTCAAGAGTGATAGGGTGTTCATTTTTGAAATGCAATTCTCTCCACCTGCCTTTCATCTCCAGGATATCATCCTGACCTCTTCTCAATAGCGGACTGAGGGGATCAATGGTTTCATATACATTTGGCAGAGCCTGGACTTCTGCAAATTTCCTGAGTTTGTTTTTTCTTCCCAAATGACTGAATTTTTTTAATTGTACAAGTCCATAGTCCTTAAGACATTGATGAACAAATGCATTCAGGATTTCATCCATCACAGCAGATTTGTTATCCTTTTTTCAAAGTTTGCGATCAAATCCTGCAAATGATCAGGCTGATTTGCAAAAACACTTTTGAATGACGTTCCAGGATAGAAAAATACTGGCATTACTGCCAGCAATGCGCTTTCCGGAATTTTCATGCGAATGTACGACTTTAACCATTTATGCCACAATTATTATACCTTTCATAACATTTCACCCCTATGCTGTCTGTGCTTTTGCCATTGGCTGTTCCTTAATTCGTCAGCAAGGCAGCGCAACTGCCCCATTTTACGATTTATTGAAGGTGATCATGGATATTTCAAGTAGTTTGTTCAAATATTTCAATAAATGTATATTTGCTGCCAAATAATAATCAAATGCATAAAATCAAATATGTTTTACCCTTTATACTGACATTTTTCATTCATTTTGTCAGCATTGCCCAATCGTATCAGTTTGGTGTCCGGGCAGGTCTCAACTATTCCAGGTTTGACGGACCACTGGAATTTGAAGAAAATGTTGTGAATGAGCAATTCAACTATAATAACGGATTTCATTTCGGTGCAACCGGAATGATGACTTTCAACGAGTACTTAAGTATCGGTGCTGAGATCCTGTACAACCAGTACGGTACCAAATACAGTTATGAAGGCCCATCCTACTATATTTTCAACCTGAACAATGTCAAGTATCTGAAGAACGACATCAAGCTGAACCTGAATATATCCAACTCCTATATCAATGTTCCGGTTTTGGTCCATTTCAGACCGTTCAAAAAATTTGAAATAATGGCCGGCGGTTATATGGGATTTCTGATCAACCCGATCGGTTCAGGAAGACTGGATTTTGGCGGGAAGTTTTACCAAAGCCTGGAATATAATTATTATAAGGATCTGGCGGGCAGACAAGTTGATTACTCAGGACTCATCCAGGTTAAAGTTCCCCAACCCAATGGCGAAGACGAAATCGTAAGTTTGCATAAAATCGTCGGAGCCTATTACCAGTATGATGACACTCAGTTCAACGATAAGACCGGTACTGCATTCAATTGGTTTGATCTTGGCGTAACCGGCGGCTTTCAATATTTTATCAACAAGAGCCTTTTCGCAGGATTCAGAGCCGAGATGGGCCTTCTGGATATCACCAACAACAAACTGGACAGGTCATTGAGGGATATCAACACCGATGGCAGTTTTATTCTGAAGGAAGATTACGATAAAAATATCAATTTCCAGGTATCACTCGGTTTCAGGTTCTGATAAAGGTACTTTGATCACGTATTGTACACCTTTGTTTACCTTTAGTGTTGATGAACGCAACCAAGGGTTGTAAATTTTGAGCTCCCGGTAGCTGATCCCTTGTTCAGTTGCAAAATCTGCAAGTTTGGCAATGGTACTATCCACTTCCACCAAACGGAAATTGTCAAGCGGCTGATATTTATCTTCATCCGGAATATGATAGCCAAATTTTGCCGGATCTTCCATGATGGTCTTGATGGCCAAAATCCTGAAAGGGTATCTCATGGTTTCATCGCTGACATTGATATCGAAGAAATGAGTTGCATTCTGATCCTTGAGGTATTTGGCAAAACTGGAAGGGCCGGTGTTGTAAGCCGCTGCTACGTTCACCCAGCTACCGAACCTTTTATACAGCTTGTTTAAATAATCACTGGCTGCCTGGGTGGATTTCTCCAGATGATATCTTTCATCGACATCATCGGAAATCTCATAGTTCATTTCCTTGAAAGTGCCGGGCATAAACTGCCATATTCCCTTTGCACCGGCAGAAGAAGTACCGTTCCGCAGTCCGCTCTCAGCTATAGCCAGATACTTGAAATCATCTGGTATATTATTCTCTTTCAGGATCTTTTCTATAACCGGAAAATACCGGTAAGCCAGTTTCATGTGCTGAATGGTTGTTGCATGATGGTATGCATTGATGAGCAATTCCCTCTCCATCCTTTCCCTCAGATCAAATTCCTCCATGGGGATCTGTTCTCCACCCAGCGTATAATACGGCTCAAGCTGTATGGCCGTGATCTCTTGCTTCAGTTCAGTGATGTGTCTGTATGCTGATACGATCTCTTCTTTTTTGGTGTAGGCAAATAAAGTGATCAAAATGAATAATACACCCAGAGCCTTAAGCAAAAAATTCAGTTTGGCCTTAAATACCCGGCCCGGAAATTGATTTTTGAGCATCATATTAATTTTTTCTGAGCAGGAATTTCCCGCAATTGTTATATTTTTACAAATTGCCCGGACACCGGAAAACCATTGAGATTAAGCTTTAAAATGTAGATACCTGATGGTAAAAAGCTGAGGTCAATTTGTCCGTTGTTTTGAAGCTTCATAATGGCATAACTGATGCCGTTGATGTCGGTGATCTTTGCAATAGCCTGATCCTGTGATGTATCCCAACTGATCCTCATGGTATTTGTGACCGGATTGGGAGCAAAAAGCAATTCAGCCTCCTGCCTGTTCAGACTTTTTTCTGTTGTCATATTCATTGCCATTTCAACCGCTTTCAGGGCATTTATCCTTCCATGTCCGTAGATGAAATTGGGTATTTCCGCGGCAGTAAACGAACCACAGCTATCCTGCCTGGTCATTTGGTCTGCCGTTAATTCAAGAATATCCTGGATCTCATCCACTTTCCCGCCAAGTTCAGGGTTGGCAGAAATGACCAGTGCTACAACTCCTGCAACATGGGGTCCTGCCATACTGGTGCCGCTGAAGCTCGCATATCCGTCAGGAGGGATTGAAGACCTGACCCGTGAACCCGGAGCAGAAATATCAGGTTTCATCCTGCCGCTGTTGTCAACCGTGACCGGCCCCCAGCTGCTGTAACCTGCGATGGCATCGACAAACTTACCTTCAACTGTGTCCTGAATTGCGGTGGCAGCCACCGCAAAACTGCTTTCAAACATCGCCGGTGGTGCATTGATACTTCCACAGGAATTTCCTCTGTTCCCCGCTGAAACAACCACAAATACACCTGCATTCCTCAGGTTTTGAATGGCCATATCCATAAAAATCCAGTTGCCCGGATCACAACCTTCCTGTTCCGGACAATACCAACTGTTGTTGATCACATGTGGAGCGAGTGAAGGATCTGGATTTTGACCATCCAGGTCGGTTGGGGCCAGAAACCACTCAAAACACTCGATGTAGGTGGAAGGTTTGCCCCAACCCCGTTCCATATTACGGCAACCGATCCATTGGGCCATCGGAGCTACGCCGATCTGATTCATTTCATCTTCCCCAACCATAGTGCCCATGGTATGGGTTCCATGTTGTCCGTCATCGCAGGGGAATTTTACGTCCAGACCACAAGGATTGTTGGATGGTAAGAGAATGGTATCGTTGTTGAGCGGATTGAGTTCATGAATGGCGTCATGCCAGTTGTAATCATGGATAACCGTTCCGTCTTCCTGTAAACCTCTGTATTTGCTTCTGATCGCCGGATGGTTCCAGTCAAAACCGGTATCCTGTCCTCCGATTACCACATCTTTTCCCCTGATGCCTTTTTCCCAGACTTTATCAGCCTGGATCACCTGTATACCCCATTCAGGAACTACATTGAATGAAGACGACTCCAACTGTTCAACGGGAGCATCCAGCCTGACCGGAGCGTCCAATGCAATGTAAGCCACTTCCCTAAGCCTGGCTAGCTCCCCGATCAAAGTTTCGTCCAGGGATGCTGCAACAGCATTGACAATATGGTAGAAATGGTATGCTGAACCGGATTGTTCGATCAGGGCTTTCGCATTTTTTTGTTTTTCAATTGAATATTCCTTCAGCATATCATACACCAGGCCGGCTTTTTCTGATCTGTCACTGATCCCTGTGGTTCTGGGCAGAGAAGCCTGTGAGAAGTATATGATGACGGGTATTTTTCCCCGGTCCCGCAATTGTTCCATTACCCGGGGTGATATTTTTTCAAATCCCGGAGAAGTCTGACCGGTCAATAATAATGGAAGCAGTAAAAATCCGAAAATGATCAAAAAGAAAAATCGAATTGAAGTGGAAAACATATAATCAATTTGAGTTTGAAAACGCCGCAAAATAAAGAAATGTTTTCTAAAACAGCGATTTATCAAAAAAAAATAGTATCTTTAGCACTTGCAAAATTTCATCTATGGAAACAGAAGAAAAGACCAGATATTCTGACCAGGAATTAATGGAGTTCAAATCTTTGATCATGGAAAAACTGGAAAAAGCCAATGAGCAATTGGTTTTTTATAAAACCCAGTTAAGTGAGTTTTCTCAAAGCCCGGATGGGCATATCAAGAACCTGGAAGACGGCATAAGCACTGTGGAAAACGAAAGACTTATGCAAATGGCATCAAGGACGCAGAAACATATTCAGCATTTGCATAATGCCCTGCTGAGAATTGACAATAAAACTTTCGGCATCTGTCGTGTCACAGGCAAGCTGATTTCCAAAGAAAGGCTCAAGGCAGTCCCTCATGCCACTATGAGCGTGGAAGCAAAAAACATGAGATCTAAAGGTTTTTAAACACCTGTTCCCAAGGGTTTTATCTTTTCCTGAGTTCCTTTTCGAGGTAAACTCCGGTATGGCTGTCGGCCACACTGGAAATTTCTTCCGGGGTTCCGGCCGCAACGAGATTTCCGCCATCCAATCCGCCTTCAGGACCAATGTCTATGACATAGTCAGCTACTTTTATGATGTCCATATTGTGTTCAATGATCACCACGGTATTGCCTTTATCCACCAGTTTGTCCAGCACATTGATCAGATGACTGATATCTTCGAAATGAAGCCCGGTGGTCGGTTCATCCAGTATATACAGGGTATTGCCGGTATCTTTCTTTGAAAGTTCTTCTGCGAGCTTTACCCGTTGCGCTTCACCACCTGAAAGAGTGGTAGCCTGTTGACCCAGGGTGATATAACCGAGTCCCACGTCCATGAGCGTTTTCAGTTTTTGGGAAATTGCCGGAATACTGCTGAAAAACGCCAATCCTTCTTCTATGGTCATATTGAGTACCTCGGATATATTTTTTCCCTTAAACAATACTTCGAGTGTTTCCCTGTTGTATCGTTTTCCTTCGCAGGTTTCACACTTGACATACACATCGGGTAAAAAATTCATTTCAATTTTCCGTTCACCACCTCCCTGGCAGGTTTCGCATCTTCCACCCTTGACATTGAAGGAAAACCTTCCTGTTTTGTATCCGCGGATCCTGGCATCCGGCATACCGGCGAAGAGATTGCGTATGTGGGTGAACAGACCGGTATAAGTAGCCGGGTTCGACCGCGGTGTCCGGCCTATGGGTTTCTGATCAATTTCAATCACCTTGTCAATGTGATCAATTCCTGTCAAAGTTTCGTAAGGCAGTGGCTTTTTGAGACTTCTGTAAAAATGCCTTCGCAAAACCGGGTACAGCGTTTCATTGATCAGACTTGATTTTCCGCTTCCGGACACACCTGTTATGCAGCACAGCGTACCAAGCGGAATATTCAGATCCACATTTTTCAGGTTGTTGCCTTTTGCACCTTTCAGGGAAAGGAATTTACCGTTTCCTTTTCTCCTGGTTGCCGGGACTGGTATTTCTTTCCGGTTACTGAGGTAATCTGCTGTGATGCCGCTCATGTGATGTATTTCCTCAGGTGTCCCCTGGGCGATGATCATGCCACCATCCTTTCCGGCACCCGGGCCGAGGTCAACAAGGTAATCTGAAGCAAGCATGATCTCTTTGTCATGTTCAACAACGATCACCGAATTCCCGATATGAGTCAACGATTTAAGCGCTTCTATCAGCCTGAAATTATCTCTTTGGTGCAATCCGATGGATGGTTCGTCCAGAACATAGGTGATGCCGGTAAGTTTTGAACCAATCTGAGTGGCCAGTCTGATACGCTGGGCTTCGCCGCCGGATAATGTACGGGTTGGCCGGTTCAGGCTCAAATATCCGAGACCAACCTGAAGCAGGAACTCAAGCCTTTTTTTTATCTCCTTGATGATATCCCTTGAGATCTGAACCTGCATATCATTCATTTTTTCCGGCAATCCCTCAAACCATATCAACAGCTGATGCAGGTCTTTGGTCGCCAGTTCACCTATATGCGTTTCCGCCAGTTTGAAGTGCAGTGACTCCTTTTTGAGCCGGTATCCCTTACATTCCGGACATTCAACTATGGACATGAAATCCTCTGCCCAGGTTCTCAGTTTTTCTGAGGTGGTTTCTTCATACCAACGCTTGAGCATATACATAAGACCCTCATATCCAAGATTGTAGGTAAGCTCCGTTGGCATAAAATCCAGCTCGATCTTCAGTGTTTCATCGCCACCGTACAATATGGTATTCAGGGCATCTTCCGGTATATCACTGACAGGCGTATCAAAATCAAACTGATATTTTTTTGCAATGGTTTTCAATTGTTTGAATGTCCAGGTATCCCTGACTTCTCCAAAAGGCAATATACCCTCCTGATTGATGGATTTGCTCCAGTCCGGTATGACTTTTTCCAGATCTGCCGTATTGATCATGCCCAGTCCGTTGCAATTTGGACAAGCACCGTAAGGAGAATTGAATGAAAAGGAGTTAGGGGAAGGCTCTTCATAGGAAATGCCTGAATCCGCGCACATGAGAAATTTGCTGTAAGGAAAATTGATACCCGCTTCAGAATCCAGAATGTAGATGAAGTTGTTGCCCATATTCAGTGCTGTCTGGACGGACATGGAAATACGATCCCTTTTGGCTTCATCAATACGGATCCGGTCAACAACCAGTTCAATGTCATGGGTCTTGTATCTGTCCAGTTTTAAATCGGGGACCAATTCGAGTATTTCGCCGTCAACCCTCACTTTGCTGTAGCCCCTCTTGCGGAGTTGCTCAAACAATTCCTTGTAATGACCTTTTCTCGCCCGGACCATCGGCGCCAAAACCATGATCATCTTTCCGGTAAATTCTTTCAGGATCTGGTCGATGATCTGGTCTTCGGAATATTTGATCATTTTCTTCCCGGTTATATACGAGTATGCCTCTGCTGTTCTGGCGAAAAGCAATCTCAGGAAATCATAGACCTCTGTGGTCGTACCTACTGTCGAACGAGGATTCCAACCCGTTGACTTTTGTTCGATGGATATCACCGGACTTAAGCCGCTGATCTGATCAACATCCGGTCTTTCCATATTACCCAGAAATTGCCGTGCATAAGCCGAAAAAGTTTCAAAATACCTTCGTTGACCCTCGGCGTAAATGGTATCGAAAGCCAGGGAGGATTTACCGCTGCCGCTGATACCGGTGATCACTACCAGTTTATTCTTAGGGATATCCAGGTTCAGATCCCTGAGGTTATGCTCCCTGGCGCCGTTAATACTGATAAATGAATTTTTTTCCATAATGTCCGGACTAGATCAAGCTTATGGGTATAATATGGGTAAAAAGTGCAAAAATAATGAAAATTCCGTTACTCGGGATAGAAATTATCCAACCAAGCAGCCACCAGTTGCATCAGCTTCCCTTCCGATTTTTTGACCATATCCACCACATCCTGTTCTGAGGTTTCCACGATCCTTTCCACGGGATAACATTCGTTGGAGATGACTGAAAATCCGTTGACCCTGATCCCTGAGTGTATGGCAACGATGGTTTCAAGCACTGTGGACATCCCTACTGCATCAGCACCCATCATACGCATCATGGTATATTCAGCAGGGGTTTCCAGACTAGGACCCTGTGAAGCGAGATAAACGCCTTTACGTACCGGTATCCCCAAAGAAGTGCTCAGGTTTTCCGTTTGGGCAATGAACGGAGGGTGATAAGCATGCAGCATATCCGGAAAACGCGGACCCAGTCTTTCATCATTAGGACCTCTGAGCGGATGATCCGGAAACAGGTTGATATGATCTGAGATCTGCATGATGTCACCTGCATTGAAATGCGGATTGACCCCGCCGGCAGCGTTGGTCAGGATCAGGTGATCAACACCCAGGAATTTTAATATGCGGACCGGGTAAGTGATCTCCAGTGCAGAATAGCCTTCATAGTAATGCAACCTTCCCGAGAAAAGCAGCATCAGCTTACCTGCTCTTTCACCGATCACCAGTTCGCCCTTATGGTTTTTCACCGTGCTGACAGAAAAATTCGGGATCTGACTATAGGGTAACCGTGCAATTACATTATCCAGCAATGCCTCACTGGAGATCCCTGAGCCAAATATCATCGCAACCCCGGGTGTTCCGGTGTAAAAAGACTTTATATAATCTACAGTTTGATGTATTTTTTCGAACATATACATTAATTCTGATCCAAAAATAGCGAAAAGTATGATTATTTTGATTGATTTTCCAATTTACCCGGAAAATATTAGGTAAATCATTGAAAATGCGTATCTTTGCGCTGATTTTTGTGGAGAGGGAACAGATTCGTTCCCTCTTTTAATTATATATCGGTTTGTTTTGGAAGCAATTAAAGAAAAAATATCGCTTTTACTTGCTGAAAAATTTCAGGAAGAAGGTTTTACGGACTGCTTTTTAGTGGAACTGAAAATATTTCAAAAGCCACGGATAGAAATTTTTATAGATTGTGATCACGGTGTCAGCCACGAAATGTGCGTTCAGATCAGCAGGCACATTGAGCAATATCTGGATGAATCTTTGGTCCTTGGTGAAAAATATACGCTTGAAGTATCTTCACCCGGACTTGAAAGGCCGCTGATCCCAAGACAGTTTCCAAAAAATATAGGCAGGAGCCTGAAGGTTAAAATGAACAGTGGAGAAACCTTGCAGGGAGTTTTAAAAGATATGACAGAAAATGGTTTCATTCTTGAAACAACAGATAAAAAAGAAGGTCCAAAATTGGTGCCTGTAGGTTTTAATGAAATAGCAACAGCAAAAATTATTGTAAGTTTTTAATGATAAAAAAATGAATTTAATCGAATCTTTTTCGGAGTTTAAGGCTGGCAAAAGTATTGACAGACCAACGTTGGTGAGGGTTTTGGAAGATGTGTTCAGGACATTGATCAAAAAGAAATATGGCTCTGACGAAAACTTTGATGTGATCGTAAACACAACTAATGGTGACCTTGAATTATGGAAAGTCAGGGAAATTGTTCCGGATGGTGAGGTGACGGATTCCATCAAACAGATCTCCATTTCCGATGCAATACAGATTGATGAGGATTATGAAGTGGGCTCGGAATGCTATGAACAGGTGGATGTCATGGAATTCGGAAGAAGATCGATCATGGCTGCCCGCCAGACATTGATCTCCAGGATCATGGAATTGGAAAAAGATGAGGTTTACAGAAAATATAAAGACCGTATCGGAAATATAGTCATCGGAGAGATCAGCCAGATACTGCGCAAGGAAATGCTGGTCATGGATGATGCAACCGGCAACGAATTGTTGCTGCCGCGGTCAGAAATGATCAAAGGCGATTATTTCAGGAAAGGAGACATCGTAAAAGCTGTGATCAAGAAAGTTGAACTGAGAAATAACAATCCGGTCATCATTATTTCGAGAACAGACAGTCTTTTCCTGGAAAAATTGATGGAACAGGAGGTTCCTGAAATTGAAGACGGACTGATCACCATCAGGGATGTAGTCCGAATTCCCGGTGTGAGAGCCAAGGTTTCAGTAGAAAGTTACGACGACAGGATAGATCCGGTCGGCGCCTGCGTTGGTATGAAAGGCAGCCGGATCCATGGTATCGTCAGAGAATTGAAGAATGAAAATATCGATATTGTCAACTTTACCAACAATATCAACCTGTATATTCAAAGAGCGCTAACACCTGCTAAAGTGTCCAATATTGAACTGGATGCAGAAAGGAAAAGGGCAAGTGTATATCTGAAATCCGACCAGGTTTCACTGGCGATCGGCAAAAGCGGATCCAACATCAAGCTCGCAAGCAAACTGACCGGATTTGAGATCGATGTGTTCCGCGAATCAGATGAATTTGGCCTGGAAGATGTTGATCTCGATGAGTTCAAGGATGAGATCGAAGACTGGGTACTGAGTGAATTGAAAAATATTGGCTGCGATACGGCAAGAAGTGTACTGAACCTGAGCCGTGAAGAACTGATCAGACGTACAGATCTCGAAGACGAGACGGTCGACGAAGTACTCCGCATTTTACATGCTGAGTTTGAGGAAGATTGAAAACGGGGTATTTGACCCCTGAATGATACTTTAAACTATTTAAAACTTTTGTGTGCAGATTTAGATTATATACTTTTGCACCTTTATTGACAATGTCCAATTGAATGGCAGATAAAACAAAAAAATTATTTACAATAGCGAAGGAATTAAATGTTGCAACTTCCACTATTGTTGAATTCCTCAACCATAGCGGTTTTGAAGTTGAGAATAAGCCCATTGCAAAAATTTCTGACGAAATGTATGATCTTTTGTTGAAAGAGTTCAGCAGCGCCATTGATGAAAAAGAAAAGGCTGATGAATTACTCCATCAAAGACTGGACAAAAAGAAAACCGAAAAACTGGTTGAAAAACCCAAACCGGAAACACCCAAAATAATTCACCCTGTTGAAGAACCCAAAAAAGCACCGGAACCGGAAATTCAGGAAAAAGTTGAAGAAAAACCAGCCGCTTCGGTCAAAGATGACAGGTACAAGATCAAAGTGACCGTTGTGGATAAAGTTGACCTGGACAAACTGACTTCCAGGAAACCGGCTGAAGAAAAGAAACCCGAGCCGGTTGAAGAGGTTCCGGCTCCAACCGAAGATGTCACTGCAAAACCGGCTGAAAGCAATGAAGTCGCTGAACCCGCTGAAGAGATCAGTGTTGCAGGACAGCCGGAAGAAAGCCACACAACAGAAGAACAGCCTGTTGAAGAAAAAATTGAGACTATCCGCCATGAAGCGCCCAAACTGCAGGGTTTGAAAATCCTTGGGAAAATTGACCAGACAAAACTTGCCCCAAAAGACAAAAAGAAGGAAAAAGAGCGGGATACCAGACCGGGTTCAAAACCCGAACCGTCAAAATCACACCCCGCAGGAGAATTGGGCGGTAATGCAGGTGGCAACAAAGCCAAGAGAAAAAGAAAACGCGTATCCGTTGATATAGAGCGTGAAGGCCATCATCATCCGCCAAAAAAAGAGGAAGAGATCAAAACGGTTTCCCAGAAAGAAATCGATGACAAAATCAAAGAGACCTACGAAAGGCTCAAAGGTGGTGGGAAAAGCAAAAGGCAAAAGATCCGTAAGGACAGCAGGGAAGTTAAACGTGAAAAACACGAAAACAAAGGCGATGAAGCTGAAACCAGTACACTGCAATTGACTGAATTCATCACTGTCTCGGAACTGGCCAGCGTGATGAACGTTTCACCGAATGAGATCATTAAAACCTGCATGAACCTGGATATTATCGTATCCATCAACCAGCGCCTGGACAAGGAAGTGATCGAGATCCTGGCTGAGGAGTTTGGACATGAGATCAATTTTGTCACCGAAGAAGATGTATCTGACGGATTCCACGATGATGGGGATAATCCGGAAGACCTGGAGCCAAGAGCGCCCATCGTAACTGTAATGGGACACGTAGACCACGGTAAGACTTCATTGCTGGACTTTATCAGAAAAGCCAATGTGGCTGCAGGTGAAGCGGGAGGTATTACCCAGCACATCGGTGCATACGAAGTGGAAGCCGGTGCTTCCGGTAAAAAAGTCACCTTCCTGGATACTCCGGGACACGAGGCCTTTACTGCGATGCGTGCGCGTGGTGCCAAAATAACTGATATCGTTATCATTATCATAGCAGCTGACGACAAGATCATGCCACAGACCAAAGAGGCCATCAGTCACGCACAGGCAGCAGGCGTATCCATTGTTTTTGCCATCAACAAAATTGATAAACCGGGAGCAGACCCTGAAAGGATCAAACAGGAACTCGCATCTATGAACTTCCTGGTCGAAGAATGGGGCGGAAAATACCAGTCACAGGATATCTCCGCCAAAAAGGGCACCGGAGTGGATGAACTCCTGGAAAAAGTCATCCTTGAAGCCGAAATGCTGGACCTCAAAGCCAATCCGGGACGACCAGCGATCGGAACTGTTATTGAAGCTTCTCTCGATAAAGGCAGAGGATTCATCACCAAAGTCCTTGTACAGAAAGGAACCCTTTCCATCGGTGACATACTGGTGTCCGGTGAATACTTTGGCAAGGTTAAAGCCTTGTTCAACGAAAAAGGCAAAAAAGTCAAAAGTGTCGGACCTTCTTCTCCCATTCTCGTGCTTGGACTGAATGGCGCCTCACAGGCAGGTGAAAAATTCAAATGCGTTGAAAGTGAAAAAGACGCTAAAGCCATCGCAGCCAAAAGAGCCATCATCACCAGGGAACAGTCCAACAGAGCTCAGAAAAGGATCAGTCTGGATGAGATCGGCAGAAGGATCCAGATGGGCAGTTTTAAAGAACTCAATCTGATCATCAAAGGAGACGTTGACGGTTCTGTAGAAGCATTGACTGATTCATTGCAAAAACTGTCCATCGAAGAATTACAGGTCAATATCGTCCATAAAGCGGTCGGACAGATCACGGAATCGGATGTGCTGCTGGCCAGAGCCTCTGAAGCGATCATCGTTGGTTTCCAGGTAAGGCCTTCCGGAGGAGCCAGAAAAATGGCAGAAAAAGAAGGTGTACAGATCAAGACATATTCCATCATTTATGAAGCGATCGATGAGATCAAAAAAGCCATGGAGGGTATGCTTGAACCGACTCAGGAAGAGAATATTCTCGGACTTGCGGATGTGCGGGAAACTTTCAAGGTGTCCAAGGTGGGTACGATCGCCGGATGCTTCGTTCAGGAAGGAAAGATTGTCCGAAATGCCTTTATCCGGTTGATCAGGGATGGTGTAGTCATTTTCCCGACCAAGGAAGGCCAGAAAGTACAACTTGCCTCTCTCAAGCGGTTTAAAGAGGATGCCAGGGAAGTCAAAGCCGGCCTCGAATGCGGTCTTTCCATCGACAATTTCAACGATCTGAAAGTCGGGGATGAGATCGAATGCTACGAAATCGTCGAGATCAAGGCAACGATGTAATTTCTTCTGAAATCTTTCTACAAGATTTATTGTGCTGTTTTTCATTCCGATAACCTGTCGGGATTGATCCAACTCAAATGTCGGCATGAATATTTTACTCAGAAATTTTATGCTCTTATGCGCATAGGAGTAAACTTTCTTTTTTTCTTTTACGTTGTATATCCGTGCAATATACTAAGAGCTTTACCTTAAAAAGCAATTTGCAGGTCCTGTGAATGATTATTTCCGGGTCTGACAGGATTTTCAGCTTGATTTGGTAAGATATTTGTTATATATTACTCGCTTGTTTTTGTTTATTGAATTGGATTGAATGGATCAGAGACAAAATAATTACAGCTTGTTACTTCAAAAGCTGGATCGGTTTAGACGAAAGTATTACATTAACAAATTCATCAAAGGCAGTCTTTATTTTCTGGCTTTGACCCTGGCTTTGTTTCTGATTTTCAATTTTATTGAAGATCAGCTTTACCTTTCCAGAACCGGAAGAAAAGTGCTTTTTTATGCTTTTATCATATCGTTTCTGACAGCGTTATGGTTCTGGGTGTTCAAACCTTTGTTCAAATATTTCCGGCTGAGCAAAACCATTTCCAATGAACAGGCTGCGGTGATCATCGGTGATCACTTCACAGACATTCAGGATAAATTGCTCAATATCCTTCATCTGCAAAAACAGTCACTTGAGCAGCAGGACAATGAACTGATCCTTGCCGGTATTGACCAGAAAAGCAGGACCATCCATCCGATCCCCTTCCGTAAAGCCATTGACCTGAAAAAAAACAGAAAATACCTCAGGTATGTGATCCCGCCTGCACTGATATTGCTTTTCATATTACTCACTGCACCCGGAATGATCACCAAAAGTACGGAAAGGATCATTCAGAATAACCAGGATTTCGAGAGAGAAGCCGGATTTCGTTTTTTACTGGAGGAAGACACCTACCGCGCAATACAATATCAGGACCTCAAAATCGAAATTCAGGTGGAGGGTTCAGAATTGCCACATGAAGCATTTATCAACATTAACGGATACGAATACAGATTGAAAAAAGTAAGCCCGGATAAATTCAGCTATACCTTCAGGAACCTGCACCAAAACACAGAATTCTTTCTTTCAGCCGGTCGCGTGCAATCAAAATCTTATCAAATCGAGGTTTATCCCAAACCAGACCTGGCTCAGCTGGAGATCAGACTGGATTATCCGGCTTACACAGGTATGAAGGATGAGACCATTCGCAATAACGGTGACCTGCTCGTTCCCGTTGGCACAAAAGCCTTCTGGAACATACAGGCAGATCATGCAGACAAACTACAGTTCCGGTTCGACCAGGAGAAAAAAAGATATACTGCTTCACAGGAAGATAAAAATGCTTTTGCTTTTCAAAAATTGCTCCGGGATGACAGCTATTACGCCATTTTGATCTCCAACAATTACATCCGGACCCCGGATTCGATCCAATACAAGATCAGCATCATTCCGGATAAATACCCGGAAATCGACCTCGAAACATTTACAGATCCTCAAAACAGCGGAACTTTCTTTGCCGGAATGGCTACCGATGATTACGGGATAAGCCTGTTGAAATTCAATTACTACGTCATCGATGAAAAAGGAATTGCAGGACCCCAGAGATCAGTCGAAATCAACAGACCCAAACAAAATATCCGTATTCTGGAATACAAGCACTTTTTCGACGTGGAGAAGATCAGCCTTCAGCCTGGCGAGACTGTACACTATTACCTGGAGGTTTTTGACAATGATGCGGTCAACGGAAGCAAAAGCACCCGGACTGGCATCATGCAGTATTCCAAGCCTTCACTGGAAGCATTGCAGAAGATCGACCAGCAAAACGACCGGGATATCAAAAAAGACATGATGTCATCCCTGGATAAGATCAGGAAACTCCGGGAAGATATCAGGAAAAATAAAGAAAAGATCCTCCAGAAGGAAGAACTGGAATGGAAGGATAAGAAAGCGCTGGAGAAACTGGCTGAACAGCAAAAAGAACTGGAAAAACTGATCAAGGAGGCTAAGGAAAAATATGATCAGAGCCTTCAGAACCAGGAACAATTCAGACAACAGCAGGAGAATATTCTGCAAAAACAGGAGCAACTCCAGAAAATGTTTGATGAAGTCATCAATGAAGAAACGAAGGATCTGATGCAAAAGATCGAAGACCTGATGAAGGAACTCCAGAAGGAAGATATGCTCAAAATGATGGAGGATTTTGAAATGGACAGTGAAACGCTGGAAAAACAGATGGACAGGTTGCTGGAATTGTTCAAACAACTTGAACTGGAAAAAAACATCATGGATCAGGTTGAAAAACTGAATGATCTGGCTGAAAAACAGGAAAAACTGGCTGAAGAGACCAAAAATGAAGAAAAACCGAACGCAGATCTGAAAAAAGAGCAAGAAGAGATCAATAAGGAATTCGATAAGCTGGAAAAAGAAATGGAGGACATCATGGATAAAAATGAAAAGCTGAAACCTCCGAAAGACCTGGCAAAAGACAACGAGGAAAAAATGGAAGAGATCTCTGAAGACCTGGAAAAAAGCGAGGAATCTCTGGAAAAAAACAACAGCAGCAATGCGTCCAAATCACAGAAATCGGCTGCCCAGAAAATGAAGAAAATGGCTTCAAGCCTTGAAATGCAAATGCAGTCTTCTGATGAGGAACAAAAGGAAGAGGATCTGGCTGCGCTACGCCAATTGCTGAAAAATATCCTGAACCTTTCATTCAGACAGGAAAAACTGGCGGAAGAAGTGAGCGAATCCAACCCGCTGACACCTCATTTCAGGACGCTCACGAAAAGGCAGAATGATGTCAAAAGGGATTTTAAATTGGTGGAAGATTCCTTGCAGGCTTTGGCACAAAGGGTAACTGAGATACAGACATTTGTGACCGGAAAAGTGACAGAGATCAACTTTGATCTGGAAAAATCAGTCAGAAATATGGAAGGTCTGGATGTTCAGAAAAATCCTCTGATCGCCAATTCAGACCACATTGCCGAAGCCGGCAGATTCCAGCGCAGCGGCATGAAAAACCTCAACGATCTGGCTTTGATGCTCGATGAATCCATGCAGCAGATGCAACAGAATATGGCTATGCCCGGAGGTTCCTGTGACAAGCCGGGTAAAGGTAAAAAACCCGGTGACAACGGGAAAAAACCGTCTGACAAGATCAGTAAAGGCCAGGAATCACTCAATGAAAAACTGAAAGGCATGCAGAAAGCCCTGTCAGAAGGCAAAGCAGGATCCGCAAAAGAATTTGCCGAAGCTGCAGCAAGACAGGCCGCGCTCAGGAAAGCACTCGAAGATATGAAAAAAAGCCTCCAGGAAGAAGGAAAGGGCGGTGGAAATGAGCTGCAGAAAATGATCGATGAAATGAATAAAACAGAAATTGACCTGGTCAATAAACGTTTGGATGCCGAGATCATGAAACGTCAGCAAAATCTGCTGACACGCCTGCTCGAAGCGGAAAAAGCGGACAGGCAAAGGGAGTTTGATGATAAAAGAGAATCCCGGACGGCTGGTGAAGTTGAACGAAAACTGCCTCCCGCCCTGGAAGAATACCTGAAGAAAAGGGCATCGGAAGTGGATATGTACAAAACAGTGTCCCCTTCATTGAACCCGTTTTATAAAAATTTGGTTGATGAGTATTATAAAACCATTAAAAGTGTAAATTAGTGAACAGGCTTCCTCACGAAGTGAAAAGAATTGTGCTGACTTCAAATCCTGACAACCTGGATGCAGTTGCGCAATTCGTCAAGGAAATAGACGCACGTCAGTCTATCTCTCCACAGGTTTACCCGAATATCCTGATCACCCTCACAGAAGCAGTAGCCAATGCCATCCACCATGGAAATAAGGCTGACTGCAATAAAAAAATTGCCATAGATTGTAAAATTAATCCTGCCCGGCTGACTTTCCGGATCTCGGATGAAGGAAATGGATTCAACCACAGGAAATTGCCCGATCCGACCACACCGGACCGGATTGACAAGGAAGACGGAAGAGGCGTCTTTATCATGAAACAACTCTCGGATAAAGTCAGCTACCGCAACAAAGGCAGAACAGTCGTCATACAATTCAGCCTGTGATGACTCCTTCTAATAAAACTTCCATTCAATTTCATTCATTGCTGGATGATTTTAAGCTGAAAAATAAAACGGTGCTTAAAAAAACACTGATGGAATTGGCTCAAAAGGAAGGTGCCAGGCTGGGAACGGTCAATTACATTTTTTGTTCCGATGACTATGTGCTGGAATTGAATAAAACGTACCTGGATCACGATTTTTACACGGATATTTTGTCATTTCCCATGAATATGGAACCGGTGGAAGGCGATATCTATATCAGTGTCGAACGCGTAAAAGAGAACGCATCAAGCTTCAATACAGATTTTATCACGGAATTATACCGCGTCATTGCCCACGGACTATTGCATTTTCTGGGTTATGATGACCATACGGAAGAGAATATCCGGTTGATGCGAGAAAAGGAAAATGAGTTTATCCGGGAAATGGGGCAATGAAATTATTGAAAACCCGTAAAAATTCAGCTGATCAGCTGAATAGTCTTTTAGTCTGTAAGATTTGAGCGTTTACACTAACAAATAATGCTGAATTTGCCATTGTAACAAAGGATTGACATCGGTAAAACACAATTGGCGAACAGATACGGTATTATTTAGATTTAATACAAATTATGGGGGGTGATTTTCCTGTCGTAAATAATTGACAATCTGCATTTTTTATAGTACATTGCCTTTTGATTTTATAACAACAGTTTTACCGAAATTGAAACTGACCAGTCGATTGGAAATATTTGTTCACATTTAAATTTTCATCCAATGATAGATCCTTTAAGTTTTTACATACTGAATAAGGTGTAAAAACCGGCAGTTTCCCCTTTCTGTCGATATCGAAAAAACCGAAAAAAACATTGCCCTGTTTGTGGGAACAGAGCAATGCAAGTATTGAAAATAATACAAACTAATGACACCTTATACCATTTTAGTTATTAAATGCCGCATTAAAACTATTTAAATAATGGTGAT
>CAZQKR010000041.1:0-38658 GCA_964594045.1 uncultured Saprospiraceae bacterium
AAAAATAACGATTATCATTATCTATGTAGTTTTGTGACTGCTAATCTAAAGGTTTCCTCCCTTGAATATCCACCGGATATTCACCTTTCAGGAACGGTCGGTCATTTTCAGCTATCAACATAATTCTTAAACAACTTCAATGTTTGGATGCTGATCTCGCTGCTTCAACAATAATTTATCATCGAATAGTCCTTCAAATTTTATCATCTTTTCCGAAGCAAGAAATCCTGTTATTTAAATCGGAAAATAATAGTTTAATACATATTTTTACAAATAAGATATAAATCTCAGAAATGTCAAGCGAAGTCAAGACCATACTTTACCGTGATGAAAAAATGCGGTTTTTACTGGAAAAACACGGTTTACCGCCATCCGGCCAGGTGAAGGAAGTTTATCCGTACCTGGTGGAATCGATCATTTATCAACAGTTGTCGATCAAGGCTGCCGCTAAAATTTTTGAAAGGTTTTTACTGCTCAAAGGCCATTTCCCGGGTCCTGAAGAAATGTTGGAAATCACTCCCGGGCAAATGCGGTCTGCAGGAATCAGCGGCCAGAAAGCCAGCTATTTGCATCACATTGCACAGTATTTTACCCAAAAGGAAGCCCTGTCCATACCATGGGACGAGCTGGATGATGAGGAAATCATCCGTCAACTGACTGGAATTAAAGGAGTGGGCCGCTGGACAGCCAAAATGGTTTTGATGTTTGGGCTAAACAGACCTGATGTTTTTCCGTTTGAGGACCTTGGTATACAAATGGGAATGAAGAATATTTATGATATTCAGGAAGAAGGCAAAGAGTTTACGGCAAAAATATGTAATATTGCTGAAGCATGGAGGCCATACCGGTCTGTCGGATCAAAACTGATCTGGGCGCATAAAGACAATAAAACGATCTGACGTAATTGGTAAAATGGGTTTACAGGCTCAGAGTGCTGTATATAACTTAAAAATGATGATCAACAAAAGAATAATCGGCAGGTACACAGGAGACAGGAGAGGCCCGCTGCTGTTCATTTTCGGGGCGATGCATGGCAATGAAACTGCAGGTGTTTACGCATTGGATCTGTTATTCAAAATGCTGGAAGTTGAACCGATCACCAATCCAAAATTTTCCTTTAAAGGCCGTGTGATCGGTCTTACGGGAAACATGGCCGCATTAAAGGAAGGGAAACGTTTTATAGACCAGGATCTGAACAGAAGCTGGACACCGGAGTTCATCGAAAAAGCCTTTCATGCCAATAAGGACAATGAGATCAGCGAATACGGGGATATCAGATCCATCATGCGCATCATACGCCGTGAGATTCTGGATTACAAACCCAAAAAAATTGCCTTTCTGGATTTACACACCTTTTCAACCACCGGAGGTGTCTTTGTACTGACTCCCGAAGACCACGAGAGTATCCTGGCTGGTACAGAACTTGGCATTCCGGTCATTACAGGATTCACCAAAGGTCTTCACGGCACTTCGGTTGAATATTTCAACGAGAAAAACCTGGGTGTTCCTTCCATCAGCCTGTCCTTTGAATGCGGTCAACATACAGACCCGCTTTCTGTCAACCGCGCCATAGCTGCAATGATCAATTGCATGAAAGTAGTAGGTTGTATTGGCGAAGAACACATTGAAAATCAACATAATAATCTCCTGCTTGAACATGCTCGGAACGCTCCGAAACTTTCGAGATTATTGATGAAATATTTGATCAAACCGGAAGATTCCTTTGTCATGGAACCAGGATTTACCAATTTTCAGGCGATCGGGAAGGGAGACTTGTTGGCGCATCACAACAACCAGCCGGTATTGGCCCCTTTTGACGGCCTGATACTGATGCCTCTTTATCAGGCTCAGGGAGAAGAAGGATTTTTTATCGTTGAACCATATGCAATCAACTCATGATAACAGAAGAAATCATCGACCAAAGTATTGACCGCATCCAGCAAATGGATTTTGACGAAGCTTTCGGACAATTTTCCAAAAAACACCCTTTGCTGGTTTCCTATCTCGCAGGTGAACAGTTTGCTGTCCTGGAAGATACCGAGTATCAAATCCTGCTTTTTGAAGCCATGATCATTGCAGAGTGCTTCAATGATATTGATCTCGGTAAAGATGAAACCACAGCAGAATTACTTGAAGAATGCGAGTCTGCCAACTGGGCAGCGTTTGAAAGTGAAGAAAATGGCTCGTTTCACGACAGACTGGACATTTTTTTTGATCATACAGATGAAGAGGATTTGCTCGCATTCATTGAAGACAGCCTGGTGGATGACGAAGAAAGTGAACCCATCCACCCTGCTTCCAGGGAGATCATTTTCATCACATTGAAGTCAATCGTAGATTTTTTTGGTCAGGTGAAATAGCACAGATCCGGTTGAATTCTGGGTTAAAAGTTCTAAAAGTTTATTTTCCGTTGTTTTCACTCCTGTTCAATTTTATTACTAAAGAATTTTGATAATTTTTTTATCAAGTCTGTTTTACCAGAACAACTTTCATCTTTACTTTGGTGGCAAGCTTTAATCTAATGCTCGTGTCCGGCAATTGCGGAGTCTAAAATTCAGTCGTATCCGATTACAGTCCAAATGATTGTGAAAAGCCTTATCAATTCCTTTGTCGACTATTTTTAATTATGATCTTCAGGATCAACAGACAACAGTTTTATGATATGTTGACAAAATGACGAATTGACGCTGCTCAAGCCATTTCAGGCCGAAAATTAAAAAATTGCTTTAGTGGAAAAAACAACAGTGCAGTTTGAACAGAACAAAATGTCTTTTGGATCTCCGAAACTTCAATTCAAAACTATATTTGGATTTTTAAATCAAATTATTCTTCAGGGTTACAAAATATGGTCGTTATACTACAATTTAATATAAAATACTCTTTTATCTGATC
This sequence comes from uncultured Saprospiraceae bacterium, assembly GCA_964594045.1. GTDB lineage: Bacteria > Bacteroidota > Bacteroidia > Chitinophagales > Saprospiraceae > UBA2365. The sequence goes on from CAZQKR010000041.1 coordinate 2,893, forward strand.
TCAAAACCTTAATTTTGGTGGCTAAAACGATCAGTATGACAACAAATAAATCCTGTTTTGATGCTTTTGCTCCCAGACACAATGGAATTGACCAGAACAGCATGCAGAAAATGCTTGAAGATCTGGAAATTGAATCAATGGAAAAGCTTATATATGAGACAATTCCGGATGATATCAAACTGAAAAAGCCGCTCGAATTGCCGGAGGCAGTAACGGAATTTGAATGGCTGCAATATGCCAGGAAAATAGCCGGTAAAAACAAGGTGTTCAAATCTTTTATCGGGCAGGGTTATTATGAAACCATCACACCGGCAGTCATTCTGAGAAACGTTTTCGAAAACCCGGGCTGGTATACGCAATATACTCCATATCAGGCAGAGATCTCTCAGGGACGTCTGGAAGCCCTGCTCAATTTTCAGACAATGGTTGCTGACCTCACCGGAATGGAACTCGCCAATGCTTCATTGCTCGATGAGAGTACCGCTGCTGCGGAAGCCATGGCGTTGATGCATGAGATTCACAACAAAAAGCGCAAGGTTAGCAAAGCAGATAAACTTTTTGTAGATAACCATGTTTTCCGGCAGACCAAAGATGTATTGGAAACCAGGGCAAATGCACTTGGCATCACCATAATGTACGGAGACTGGAAGGCCTTTGAAGCAACAGATGATCTTTTTGGCTTTATCGTTCAGTATCCAAACAGCCAGGGATCAGTCTGTGAGTACCGCGAATTGCAGGAAAAAGCAGCTGCCAGAAACATACCCGGAACTTACATTGCTGACCTGATGAGTCTCACATTACTCGTTCCTCCGGGAGAATGGGGTGCAGATATCGTTGTGGGTAGTACACAAAGATTTGGGGTGCCAATGGGATTTGGAGGTCCGCATGCAGCCTATTTTGCCTCAAAAGACGAATATAAACGCCAGTTTCCGGGTCGGATCATCGGTGTTTCTGTTGACGCAGACGGTAATCCTGCCCTCAGAATGGCCCTGCAGACAAGAGAACAACACATCAAACGGGAAAAAGCCACCTCCAACATCTGTACCGCGCAGGCATTGCTCGCCATCATGGCAGGTATGTATGGTGTCTATCATGGCAAATCCGGTCTGGTGAACATCGCGCAGAAAATTCATTTCCTGACCCAAAAACTTTATTCCGGTCTGAAATCCATGGGGCTGAATATGGTCAATGATTCATTCTTCGATACATTGACCGTGGTTTTGGATGCCGAAAATGTGAAAAAAGTCAATCATCTTGCCCGGCAACACGAATTTAACTTTTTCTGCAATGAAGATGGGATGAGCATCAATATCGGTGAAACCATATGCGAAGCAGAAATAGAAAGCATTATTCATATATTCGGTGAAGCTTTGGGACTAGTTCCTGCTCAAAGTCAACCATCTGTACCAAACTTCAACTTCAGTGAAAAACTCAACAGGCGGTCAGACTTCCTGACACATCCTGTTTTTGAAAAATATAGATCAGAAACAGCGTTGATGCGGTATATCAAATACCTGGAGAACAAGGATATGTCTCTGGTCTATTCCATGATCCCACTTGGATCCTGCACCATGAAACTCAATGCGGCAGCAGAAATGATTCCTGTAAGTTGGCCTGAATTTGCCAATATGCACCCGTTTGCACCGACAGATCAAACCGAAGGTTATCAATTGATCTTTAAGGAACTGGAAGATCTGTTATGCAAGATCACAGGATTCGTTGCCTGCAGCTTCCAGCCCAATTCCGGTGCGCAGGGAGAATATGCAGGGCTGATGGCGATCCGCAGATACCATGAACACAGGAATGATCTGGATAGGAACGTTATTTTGATACCATCATCAGCACATGGAACCAATCCGGCCAGTGCTGTGATGGCTGGTATGAATGTTGAGATCGTGATTTGTGACGATCACGGAAATATTTCCGTTGAACACCTAAAGGAAATGCTTGAAAAAACAAAAGGCCGCCTGGCCGGAGTCATGATCACATATCCTTCAACGCACGGGGTTTTTGAAAAACCCATCGTGGATATGTGTGATCTGGTTCATCAATACGGCGGTTTGGTTTACATGGATGGCGCCAATATGAACGCACAGATCGGCATTACCAATCCGGGAACCATCGGTGCAGATGTTTGTCACCTCAACCTGCACAAAACCTTTGCCATCCCTCACGGTGGTGGCGGACCCGGCGTGGGACCTATTCTGGTCAATGACAAACTGGCTCCTTTTCTGCCCGGTCACTGGTTTTTCGGGAAGGAAGGTAAAACTTCATCTGTTTCTTCGGCTCCATGGGGAAGCGCGGGTATTCTGATGATCTCACTCGCTTATATCAGGATGATGGGTGGTGATGGTTTGACAAAAGCGACGGAGATCGCTATTCTGAATGCCAATTACCTCGCAAAAAAATTATCCGGAGCTTATAAAATATTGTATACCGGTGAACTTGGCCGCGTAGCACATGAGTTTATCCTGGATCTGAATCCTTTCAAACATACAGGGATCACGGCTGAGGATGTGGCAAAAAGATTGATGGACTATGGTTTTCATGCACCGACGGTAGCATTTCCGGTGGTGGGAACGCTCATGATCGAGCCGACTGAAAGCGAAGATATCAGGGAACTGGACAGGTTTGTTGAGGCATTTCTGACCATCAGGGAAGAAATCGAAGAAATCGTTACCGGTAAAGCTGATCCTGTGAACAATCTGTTGAAAAACGCACCGCATACGGTTCAGATGGTCACATCAGACAGCTGGGATTTCCCATATACGAGGGAAAGGGCTGCATTCCCGGTTCCGGGACTGAAAACAGATAAGAAGGCCTGGCCAACGGTCAGAAGGATAGACAATGCATATGGAGACAGAAATCTTTTCTGTTCCTGTATTCCTGTTGAAGAATACATCAGGTGATTGCAGGGAAATTTGCGGCACTGTTCTTCAACGCATCGCAACATAAGAACATTTAGCAATTTTTGCACAAAAAAGGTCTAAAGCCCATTTTGCGAAATTGCTTTAATACCATAAAGTTTAAAGAATCAGCTTTTTTTCAGCACTGCCCGCTGAAAGCTGTTGACCGTATAGCTCTCGACTGTTGGAATATCTTCGGATTGCCCTCCGCTGGACATGCCTGAGCCGAGCCTGAAGCTGGTAAATTCCACGATCATGATATCCTGCTCAACCCGGTAGCTGTTGACTATCGTTGAACCTTCAATGGAGAATACACCTGTGAGATGATCACCATAAAGAAACTGTTCAAGCAGTATCCCGTTCTTTTCATCGATCATCCATTTTCCTTTGGATTTGTCAACAGACTGAAGGACATAGGCTCTCACAGCATCATAATTTCCTGCATAAACCATTTCCCAATGAAACTGATCCACACTGTCCCTGACCGGGGATATCCTGATCTCCATGGCAACTTTCTGAGGTGTTTTAGCGCCCGGCGTATACCATGAAAGTTCACCCTTCCAGGTTCCAAGCCATTGATCCGGAAATTCATTCTGTGCATATACAAATGACAATCCAAAAAGCAGTAAAGTAAAGATCAAATATCGCATTGGTTAAAATTTTGGATGAAGTTATCAATAATCCTTAGAATCATTTAATATCAAATCAAAATTAGTTCGAAAATACCCATCACCCCCGGTAAATATCATTGGATAGATTATCATAGCATGATTATTTTAATTTTTTTTCACAAACTATAAGTTAAAACATGCGCAACTATTTTGAACATTTCAGCAGCCAGAATTTGGTCGACATCTGTATTTAATCCAATTTCCCAGAAATTTGCATAATCCTGTGATTTACATACTTCTATAGTTAACACAATTTTAAATATAAACAATTACAAGGTAATTACTTAATTACAATTTTCTACCTTTATTGTCTTTTGTACCGGTGTCAAAATTTAAGAAACTGGTTTAGCAGGCAACAGATAAATCAATTGTCAACTAAAATAAAATCAGGGTATCTACTCCAATTATTTTTGTTGATGATTTCATAAAGTCTTAAAGGGATCTGTTCTATGGAAATAAATTCAACTTTGCCTGCCTTAATAAACATATATGAACTTGTTGGATTTTTCAATTTCACAACTTCGCCTGAAATAGTGATTTTAGTGCTACTAGGAAATATGGGGAAGTAGCTTGGGACAAAAAGGAATAATCCAGATAATTTACTAATAAATCCTTGCTCTATTGATATTGTAAGGTTAATAATTCCATCACCTTCATATTTTTCGACCAAAAAATTAAGGGTATCGCTTATACTTTCCTCTTTTGTCAGGGGGATCAATCCATAAGCAAGATTCCAGAAAGTTTTTTTGAATTCAAATGAATGAATGGATTCTAATTCCCTGTCCTTCATAACAACATCTTGATTTTGATCATACAAATAAGCACTCATGGAAGTCGGGTATTCAAGGGTACTGAAATTTAAGGCGCCTTTACTGACACAGCATCCACAAAATTGCAGCATTGCATACATAATTATTGTGTGTATAAGTATTTGTTTCTGAAAATGTATTAATTTTTTCATATTTGATCCATCTAATCAATTTCATTTAATATATAATGCGAATCAAGGGTTAAAGTTAATTCTGCAGATAAGCAGGATTTTCTCACTTTTTTGCCTCGATCCTAAAGGATGAAAGCGAGAAAATCCTTTATCTTCCTTTAGGATTGAGGCCAAATAAAGGATTTTCGGAGCTTTTTTTCAACCCTTGATTCGCATATATAATTATATTTTGCTCCTTCCAGCCAGCCAATTATTACAGAATATCTAATGATCAGCCAATTACCATCAAAAATTTTAAATCTGACCCGATCTACTATCAGCATTGAAGAGGTATCATGAGTATAAGGCATTAATTGCATATCTAAAAAAAAACTTTCCTGATTTGTTACTATTTCATCATCCCAATATTTGGTATAAAAATACAACATAGAATTTCCGATTTTTGCGTTGAATAGTGTATCTTTCTGAAGATTGGAATTTTCAATTGGTTTGCCACCAATGGTTTTTACTTTTCCAACAAGCACCGGTTGTTTGATACGTGCTGTAGTCAAAGTGCATTTAGGTACCATACATCCTGAAAATAAACAGAATACCATTACACCTAACACCAAGATAAATTCATTTTTCATGATTTTTTAAATTTAAACCCATGGACATATTACATTTCTTTACCGTTTCATCTGGTAGTTTTTGCTCCCGTTCTATTGTATATGCATTTACTCGCTTTAAGAATCAATCCATTGAATAAACTAAGCCATATTTGTAGAGATTGTCTTTTTATCGTTGCACTTTTGATCAATCAAATCGCCAACTTCAATCGCTGTAACAATTAAAATATGTTCACTTTGACATCATTGAATCAGCTTGAATTTGATTGCTCAGCAAATTTCTTAAAACCAAAATCCGTATTTCAAATATACTGCTAAAATAAAAGTGCCATAATTAGCTCCCATACTAATCATGTGCTTTCCGTTGAAAGAAACTGAGAGACCTGCACATGCGACAGGAGAAAACACTTTCCATTCAGTATATGAAATGCTGGAATTGTAGATACCTCCAACCATGAAATAGACCGAAGGATCCCAGTTTTTAGAAGAATGGGAAGGAAGTCTTAAGCCGACTGCCAAACCAACTCCCAAATCTTTTTGAGGTTTGCCGCTTAAAAATGTTTCCCCTGAATGACTATCATATAAAAGCATAGATTCAATTTGGCCCAATTTCAAGGTTCGAATGACATAATGAAATGAAAAACTTGGTCCATAACCACCACCAAGTATACCGCTATTTATTCCTGCATGAATACTAAAATTTCTCGGTCTCACTTCTTCCTGTGCAAAATTTTGATTACTCCACAGGAAAAATATAATGAATGGAAAAAGTCTGACAGTACATAAAAAATGATGCAGAGCACATTTTTCGGATTTAATTTCTTTTGAATTGTTCATAAAATTTTAATTTATAATGATATTAATTCATAGAAATCTAAATTTTATACTTACCGAATTGACATATTTCCACTGATAGGTTAATACTGTCCAATACATTTTTTGGATGATAGATAGTGGCTACTGCTGTGCGTGGAATCCATTTTCAAACATATTGTCAGTGTTGTGATAAAAAGATCCGGTTGCATATGCAATGTATACTATTTATTTGGTAATTAAGGTTACTGGAAGTAATTTTTTAAAAATTTTAAATCAGGAAAGAAATTTTTCTGAAGTTGCATCCTTAATATTATGGATCCTTTTAATTTTGGGATTATTCACATGAAAATTCTTTGATCCAGAATGAGTAAACATGAAAACTTATTCTCAGAAGAGTTCATGGACCAGTTGTATGGATGGAAATCGATTATGCTAAAAATGCATAATATTATAAAGGAACCGGGTTGATAGAAATTATTTTGAAAAGACTGGCATTGTCATTGTCCCTTTCAAAAGCTAGAATAAAATAACCGATATTCTTTATCTCCATTAAAAAACGGACATGCACAGGAACATCCTTTTACGGCAAAGAAAATCATTCGTGCATTATTGGCATCTTTCTTATCTGAAATCTATAAATCACAGAAACCTTTGAAATAATCAGCAGGATTAGTTTGGATCGAAAATGACATTTCCGCAACCTTTGCTAAAACAAAACCATAAAAAAATTAAACATTTCTGCATTTAGATCACTTATATAAAATATTACCAACTGTTTTTATGAGCTTTTCGATCGTAACGGTTATTTTATGGACGATTGGCATAACTTCTCTGTTATTTGCCGGGCTCTGGTGGTACCGTATTAAGCTATCCAAACGGAAAAATCATACAACTCATGAAAAATCCCTGATTGAAGACGCGCTCAAACACCTATATGACAATGAATATAAAAGTCTGACATCCAATGGTATAGACCTTGCAAATACCTTAAAATTGTCCAAAGAACAAAGTGCACACCTTCTGTCCAGGATGCTCAACATGGAACTGGTACAAAAAGACAGGGAAGAAGATCTGCTACTTACCGCTGAAGGAAGAACTTATGCACTTAAAGTCATCAGAATACACAGGATATGGGAAAGATTCCTTGCCGATGAAACGGGATATCATGAAGATCACTGGCATGATCATGCTGATCAGATAGAGCATACCATGACCCTCAGCCAGGCCAATGAAATTGCACATCGACTTGGAGATCCGGTTTTTGATCCGCATGGAGACCCTATACCGGGGATGGATGGTGCTATGCCGGCTTTTGAAGGAATATCCCTGAGCGAGCTGAGGTCCGGTGAGATAGCGAGGATCATCCATGTTGAAGACGAACCCCTGATTGTGTACCAGCAGCTCCTGGCAATGGGTCTGTTCCCCGGACTGGAGATCAAAGTGCTTCAGAACGACTCAGAAAAAATCAGTTTTATTGCAAACGGAGAAGAGAGGATACTCATTCCCGCTTTTGCAGGTCATATTACTGTCAAAGCAATACCTCAAACAGCTTTCAACGATCAAAAATCACTCACGCTGACCGATGTTCCGTTAGGCAGCAAAGCTGTTGTATCCGGCATTTCGCCCGTATGCAGAAGGCAACATAAACGAAGGCTTATGGATCTGGGGATCGTGCCGGGAACAGAAATAGAAGTGATGCTGGAAAGCGCCGGAAAAAACCCGCGTGCCTACCGTTTATTGAATACCATCGTTGCCATACGGAATCATCAGGCTTCAATGGTGCTTGTTGAACCATTAAAAGCCGGCTGATGACAGATCCCTGTGCAACTTGTCCGAAACACCACCCGGGAAATCTGGAAAAACTGGGTATTGACATGTCAGGATTTGACTATATCATCGCCCTGGCAGGTAACCCCAATACCGGAAAAAGCACTGTTTTCAATTCCTTAACGGGCTTGCATCAGCATACCGGCAACTGGCCGGGCAAAACGGTTTCAAGAGCAGAAGGCGCTTATAAATACAAAGAAAAAAGATTCAAACTGGTGGATTTACCGGGCACTTATTCCCTGTTATCAACGAGTACAGACGAGCAGGTGGCAAGGGATTTTATCCTTTTCGGCAAACCCGATGTCACCGTCATCGTAACTGATGCGACCAGGTTGCAACGCAATATGAACCTTGTACTTCAGATCCTGGAGATCACGGACCGGGCTGTTCTGTGCGTTAATCTGATCGATGAAGCCAAAAGGCATCAGATAGAAATTGATTTCAGGTCGCTCTCCCGAGAACTGGGTATTCCCGTGGTTGGCACCAGCGCGAGAAGGCAGTACGGTATCCCGGAACTATTACAAAAAATAGAAGAAGTAGCTTCCGGGAATTTTGTATGCAAGCCTTTGCGCATCAAAAACAAGGACAAACGCCTGGCAGCAGCAATTGATGAGATCTCGGGGCAACTGGATAAACTGTTTCCAGGTTTACCCAACGCAAAATGGATCGCACTGAGGTTACTCGAAGGCGATGAAAGTATTGTGAATGCAATGGAATCCGGACAATTGGGTAATTTAACGATATAGGAAGATTGAAATGGAAAAAACCGGACCACAAAAGGATCAAAAAGCCAAAGAACTCGAAGCGCTCATGACAAGAGTCAGAAAGCTCAGGTGGGAATTTGGTGATGATACCTACGATCTTTACCTGGAGTCGGTTTATGATGCTGCCCAGAAAATCGTTTCAAATGTTGTAAAAAAACCCGGAGAAACCCGGGCTATGAAGCTGGAAACCAGGATTGATCAGATCGTTACCAGCAGAAAATGGGGTTTTCTGATCATGTTTTTAATGCTGGCCATTGTGTTCTGGCTGACGATCGTGGGTACCAATTACCCATCACAGTGGTTGTCTTTTTTGCTGGTGGACACGATACATCCCTGGCTTAAATCACTCGGTACAATGATCGGTTTACCATTCTGGATCAATGGACTGCTCGTGGATGGCATATATCTGACCACAGCATGGGTGGTGAGTGTGATGCTTCCCCCGATGGCCATCTTTTTTCCAATGTTCACCCTTCTGGAAGATCTTGGATTCTTGCCCAGGGTAGCCTTCAATCTGGATAATATTTACCGGAAGGCAGGCGCTCACGGAAAACAGGCGCTCACCATGAGTATGGGATTCGGCTGTAATGTGACCGGCGTGATCGCCTCCAGGATCATTGACAGTCCGCGGGAACGGCTTATCGCCATCATTACCAACAACTTTTCTTTGTGCAACGGAAGATGGCCGACCCAGATCCTGATCGCAAGTATTTTTATAGGAGGCCTGGTTCCATCCTATCTGGCCGGTGCAGTCTCTGCTGCTTCTGTGATCGCAGTTGCCCTGCTTGGAATTGTACTGAGCCTGGCAGTATCATGGTCATTGAGTAAAACCGTTCTTAAAGGAGAAGCATCCAGTTTCAGTCTTGAATTGCCGCCATACCGGCCACCGCGATTGGCCACTGTTTTGTATACTTCACTGATCGACCGTACCCTGATTGTCCTGGGAAGATCAGTCATGTTCGCCATACCGGCCGGAGTAGTGATCTGGCTGAGTGTCAATGTTGCCATAGACGACAGATCACTGGCATTTTACCTCACGGAATGGATGGACCCGGTTGCTGTGTTTTTTGGCCTGAACGGCATCATTTTCCTGGCATATATCATAGCTATTCCTGCAAATGAGATCGTATTGCCCACCATATTGCTGCTCACCGTACTTGGATCTTCCGTTTCAGGACAGGATGGCGCAACACTCATTGCAGCAGATGGTGCCAATGAGACGGCAGAGATCCTGAAAGCAGGTGGATGGACATTGCTCACGGCAGTTAACCTGATGTTATTCAGCCTTTTACACAATCCATGCTCCACCACTATTTACACCATTTACAAAGAAACCAATAGTCTTAAATGGACGCTATATGCAACTTTTATTCCTATTGCTCTGGGACTGTTTACCACTTTCTTGGTGACCACGTTATGGAAAATGATAGGGTGAAAGATGGAGTAAAAAAAATGTTCATTACAGGACTTCCAGATGGTTTTGCATTTGAATTAAGGCAATTATTTTCGTGGCATCAGCAAAGCTCAATCTCATTCCTTATCTGTACAGATTGGAATTCCCGATATACTTACGAACCTGTTCAGTTACCATATATTGTATTGATTTCCCTTCCCGGATCAACTGCCGGATAAAGCTGGAGGAAATATCCAGTAATGGAGCATCAAGGTAACTTACATTTGGATGATCCTCATATAATCTGGTGACATTACCTGGTCTTTGATACACGATCAACTGATAATGTTCCAGGATCATTTCATAGTTTTTCCACCGGTGAAAATCCCTGATATTGTCACTGCCAACCACAATAGAAAACCGGTGTTGGGGATATCTTTCACTAAGATAAGTAAGCGTGTCGATCGTATAACTCGGCCTGGGCAGTTCAAATTCTATATTACAGGGAACAATATCCGGATTGTCAGCAGTTGCCACCTCTACCATATACAACCTGTCATATTCATTAGCGAGCTGCAGGTTGACCTTAAAAGGATTCTGGGGAGAAACCACCATCCAAACCTGTTTATGATCAGAAAAATTGATCAGATGATTTGCAATGATCAGATGTCCCAGGTGAATGGGGTTGAAAGAACCAAAAAATAAAGCGATATTCATAAGCGGATCAAAACTTGCCGGGAGTGCAGCCGTCGCTTAATATCCCATGACGACCGGCATGATGAGCAGCAATAAATGCTCTCCTTCTTCCTGTTCCTCCGGTAAAATGATACAAGGTTTGGTATAGTCAAGCAATTCAATCCTGACATTCCCGGGATACATGATACTTAAAACCTCTAGGAAAAACTTAGAATTGAACCCGATGGTAACCGGATAACCCTCATAGGTACAGGGTAATTGCTCTGTTGCCTCATTTGAAAAATCAAGATCCTGGGATGAAATGGTCAAACTCGACTCATCGAGGTTGAAAACTACCTGATTCGTGCTCTTGCTGGCAAAGATCGAGATCCTTTTCAGCGAATTGAAAAGGTCTTTCCTGTCTATATTCAGGATGTTCGGATTATCAACCGGAATAAAGGCGTTGTAATTCGGGAATGGATCATTGATCAGTTTGGAAATGAACAGGGTGTTATCAAATTCAAAGAAGACCATTTTATCATTGAAGTAGATCTTGACATCATAATCTCCGTGCAAAGCATTTTTTATGAGATTCAGACTCTTTTTGGGCGTAAGGAAAGATTTGGTATAATCCAGGTCCAATCCGTAATAAGTGTATTTGACCAGTTTATGGGCATCCGTACCCACAAAAGTGATCTTGTTGAAATCTATAAGACAATAAATACCTGTCAGGCCCGGTTTCAATTCATCATCACCTGCTCCGACGATCGTGTATCCGATGGCTTTGCTCAACACTTTACTGTTGATAACAAGTGAATTCTCTTCTTCAATCTCAGGCAATGAAGGAAAATCCAACGGATTATCACCTGCCATACGGTATTTTCCAAATGCAGAAGTGACTTCCAGCCAATGGTTTTCTTCATCAACTTCAAAATTGAGCGGCTGATCAGGCAATGCCTTCAATATCTCAAGCAACAATTTTGCCGGCAATGCTATTTCACCGTCTTTTTCACCCTGAACCTCGGTTTCCACCCTGATCGTGGTATCCAGATTGGATGAGGTGGTGGTGAGTTTATTTCCGTTCAAAACAAAAAGAAAATCTTCAAGAATGGGTTGTACCGGATTGGAATCGATCGCTCCCAAACCCACCTGAAGTTTTTTATACAGATCGCTGGATGAGACTTTAAATTGCATTGATATTTTTTTTGAATGGTAAAATTAATGTTTTAGCTGAATTATTTCCTCATTTCAAATGATTTATTCCGTTTCTTTCTATCCGGCCAAGGAATGCTATTCAGGTCTTGCACCCCTTTTTGACTGCAAAAATCAATCCAAAATACTTCTTCATGAAATAAATATTTTTTTGAGTTTCATGTAGAAAAACATGGAGCTTCAGTTTACCAAAACAATAGAATTGCTACATTTACGGCCTGACTCAGGCTTTTCAAAAATCAGCATCAATACCATGTAAATGGTTGTAAATTTTGGTTGACAATTAAACGATTATTAATCATTGTGTTATGCAATATAGTCCCAAAGACATTCCGGTGATCTCTCCTTTCAACCAATTGCCATTTCCCGAACATCAACTGGAATACCTTTCCAATGGAATACCGGTATATTCAATTTTTAATGAGGACTATGGCGTTATGAAACTGGAGGTGAATGTTTATGCAGGTCGCTTTTTTGAAAATAAGCAGGCGGTTTCAAGGACCTGTGCCAATTTGCTCCGGGAGGGAACACGATTCAGGACATCCGCCGAAATCGCACGTGAGATTGATTATTATGGCTCGTCACTTCAAATCATGGGAGGGATGGATGTGATCAAAATGGAACTGTATTCGATGACCAGGCACTTTGAAAATGTACTTCCCATTGCTGCCGATGTGCTACGTGAACCGGTATTTCCTCAAGGTGAATTTGACAACTACATCAAAAGAAACATTCAGAAATTGCAAGTCGACCTGGCTAAAAACGATATCCTGGCCTTTCGTAACCTGACTGAAAATATTTTTGGTCCGGAACACCCATACGGCTACAATACTGTTGAAGAAACACTTCAAAAAATTACCAGAGATGACCTGGCAGACCACTTTCAGCAAAATTTCCATGCTGAAAATTTTTCTGTTATTCTGGCTGGCGGATTTCCGGCTAACTACCTCAATATGCTTGAGGAAGCTTTTGGTACTATAGGAAAAATCGGACAAGATCAGGTTAAAAGAGTACACTTAATCTCAGGAAAGCCGGTCAACGCCAGAATTCCCGGTAAACAGAAATTCCAGAGCTCCATTAAAATGGGACAGAAAATGTTTGATCGTTCGCATCCTGATTATGCAGGCGTTTATTTTCTCAGTACTTTTCTGGGAGGCTATTTCGGCTCCAGGCTGATGCAAAATATCCGTGAAGACAAAGGTTTGACCTATGACATTTACAGTACGGTAGATTGTATGCGCACCGATGGATATTTTATGATCAGCGCAGAAGTTGACACCAAAAGTGTCGAGCAGACTTTATCAGAGATCAGGCTGGAGATCAACAAGTTGCGAACAGAACCTGCTGAACAGGAAGAATTGGAACTGGTAAAAAACTACATTAAAGGCAATTTGCTCAATGTCATGAACGGCCCAATAAATTCAGTTGAAATCATTCGTTTGCTTTCTATTTACGGACTGGATATATCTTTTTATGATCAATTTATGGATTGTGTTGACAATATGAGCGCCCGGCACCTTATGGAACTGGCGGTCAGATATCTGGATTTTGATCAGTTGAACCTGGTCATTTGCGGGAAATAAAATGTCGAAAGACAAATATTTTATATAACAGATCATAATATTTTATTTCAGGAATAGTTTTTGATCAGAAAGAAAGAGTTAAGGAATAACTGGTTGACGACGGTATGTTGATCAGGTCATCGGAAATGACTTTATTTTTTCGTGAGAAAATTAGTGAATACTTGCGTGAGTAAAATTTTAAGCTGTATTATATTCAAATAAATAATATATATATGGTTTTCAATTCAATAAATAAATAATTGGAAAATTTTTCCTTTTTTTGTGGCGGCAATCTTTTTGATTTTTCATAATTGGTTTAAATGGGATTATTTAGTTTTTTTACACAGGAATTGGCAATTGATTTAGGAACTGCCAATACGCTGATCATCGAGGATGGAAAAGTGGTGGTAGAAGAACCATCCATTGTGGCAGTAAATTTATTGACCAAGGAAGTTGTGGCTGTCGGGCATAAAGCGATGCAAATGCACGAAAAAACCCATCAAAACCTGAAGACCATCCGTCCCCTGAAAGACGGTGTGATAGCTGATTTTCAGGCAGCTGAGGCTATGATACAGGGATTGATCGGCATGATAGGAGAAAGGAAAAAGTTCTTTACACATCTAAAAATCGTTATTTGTATTCCTTCAGGGATCACAGAAGTTGAAAAAAGAGCAGTTTTTGATTCCGCGGATCACATAGATTCCAAGGAGACCTACCTTATTTACGAACCTATGGCAGCTGCGCTGGGTATTGGCCTGGATGTTGAAGCACCCGAAGGAAATATGATCATCGATATAGGAGGAGGAACCACCGAAATCGCTGTGATCGCATTGTCCGGGATAGTGACGGACCAATCCATCCGGATTGCCGGAGATGTTTTCACTGCTGACATAGTGGATTACATGAAGAAAAAGTACAACCTGCTCGTAGGCGAAAGGACTGCGGAACAGATCAAAATAGCGGTTGGTTCTGCCATCACTGAACTGGCAAATCCCCCGGAACCCATTGCCATTAACGGAAGGGACCTGATCACAGGTATTCCGCGTCAGGTGGAAGTAAAATATTCTGAGGTTGCTGTAGCACTGGATGATTCACTCAATAAAGTTGAAACAGCTGTCCTGAAAGTTTTGGAAGATGTACCACCGGAACTTGCTTCCGATATTTACAAAAGAGGCATTTATCTGACAGGCGGTGGAGCATTATTGCGCGGCCTGGACATCCGACTTTCCCGGAAAACCAAGCTGGATGTCAGGGTTGCCGATGATCCTTTGAGAGCTGTGGTCAAAGGTTCCGGTATCGCCTTGAAAAATACCGGTAGGTACACATTTTTAATGGACAGGAAAAATCTATAAGTCATTGAAAATGTATGCGTAATTTAATACTCCTTTTAATTAAATTTGGAGCACTGATCATTTTTTTGATTTATGAGATCATCGCATTCAGTCTCATAGTAAACTACAACAATCCGCAAAAGGAGATCTTTTTATATTCATCCGGTTTATTTACCGGATTTTTTTCGGAAAGATACAACCGGGTGGTGGACTATCTCAGGCTTGAAGAAAAGGTTGACAGCATCCACCTTGAAAATACCAGGCTGATCAGGCAACTGTACAATTCAAGACAATCCGATATCGTTACGGTTGAGCTCAAAGACTCCTCACTTTTTGAATATGACATCATACCGGTAAAAATCTCCAATAAAACCATCAATCTCAGAAACAACAGGCTTACCTTATCCAAAGGAAAACTCGACGGGATCAGGGAAGGAATGGGAGTGGTTGCGGACAGAGGCATTGTCGGAATCGTTCAGAAAGTAAATGATCATTTTTCCAGTGTCATTCCATTGATCAACACCCGGTTTCAGGCCGGAGCCAAAATCAAGACCAGGAATTACTTCGGAGATTTGCAATGGAAACCTTATGACGAAAGATACATCCAATTGCGGAACATCCCCAAACATTATGAAGTAGCTGAAGGAGACACCGTAGTCACCAGTGGATTTTCCACTGTATTTCCTCCCGACATTGAAATTGGTATTGTCAGCGAAGTGAATATTCCCGGTGGCAGCAATTATTACGACCTGAAGGTCAGATTGCACAATAATTTCGGAAATATGGAGTATGTTTATGCGATCAGTTACAAGTATGCAGAGGAAAAAAAAGAAGTTGAAAATATCCAATGATGACATCCATTTATGTAAAGCAAACTGTCAGGTTTTTGTTTATTTTCTTTTTGCAGGTTTTGGTACTGAAAAGAATAAACCTGAGCTTTAGTGATTTCAACTATGTTTTCATATATATCTACCCCTTGTTTATTTTACTCCTTCCATTGAAGGTCAACAGGATTGTTCAGTTGTCCCTGGCATTTGTTTTCGGTCTTGGTATTGATCTTTTTTATGATTCACCCGGTTTGCATACCGCTGCACTTGTATTTACGGCCTTTTTGAAAAAATACGTTATGGAGTTTCTGGAACCGGTTTCAGGGTACACGCTTGAAAGCAGTCCGGGTATTATCAAATACGGATTCAACTGGTTTTTGATATATTCAAGTGTGTTGATGTTTATACACCTGTTCATCTATTTTTTTCTGGAAGCATTCGCTTTTCAATTCATTCTTGGAATATTGCTTCGCACAATTTTCAGCTTTATTATTTCAGAAGTATTAATTTTGCTTTACATGGTACTGATGCGTCCAAAATAATTTCGCGTGAATTCAGATTTTTATAGATACAGGATCATACAGATCATATTTTTTACCGGAGCAATGATCTTATTGATCAAGGCTGCACAATTACAGATCTTTGATTCCAGTTACCGTGAACAAGCGGACAAAATGGTGCTTAGAAAGGTTGAGCAGCTCCCGGCCCGGGGACTGATCTACGACCGGAATAAAAAACTGATGGTTTACAATGAACCGATCTATGAACTGGAGGTAATTTATAACGAACTTCCAGAAAATCTGGATACTGCACACTTATGTTCACTCCTGGGTATCGATGTAAAGGAGTTTGAAAAGAGGATAGAAAAAGACTGGAAAGACATCCGTTTCAGCAAATATACTCCGTTTCAGTTCCTGACAAAGATCGATCAGGAAAAGTTCCTGAAATTCGAAGAATTCCTATGGAAATTTCCAGGATTTTATCCGCGCGTAAGAAGTATCCGGACAGCGGCCGCGCCTTCAGCCGCTCACCTGATCGGTTATATCAGTGAGGTCAGTCAGAAAGTGATTGACGATTCCCTGGGAATTTACGGAATGGGAGATTACATTGGCAACAGCGGTCTGGAAGGCAGCTATGAATCCTTTTTGAGAGGGGAAAAGGGGTATAAGTACATTCTCAGGGATAAACTGGGAAAATCTCTGGACACTTATAAGGAAGGCGCACTGGACAGAGAAGCTGTGGCCGGCCATGATATGATCACTACCATTGACCTGGAATTACAGCAGTATGCAGAAACCCTGCTCAAAAACAAAAGAGGAGCTGTCGTGGCTATAGAACCTTCAACGGGAGAAATACTGGCATTGGTCAGCGCACCTTTTTTTGACCCGAATGAACTTTCTATCAGGGAAAACAGAGGAGATGCGTTCATTAAGCTTCTGAACGATACGCTCAACAGACCTCTTATCAACCGGGCACTGATCGCAAGATATCCGCCGGGATCCATTTTCAAACCCATCATTGGGTTGATCGCCCTGGAACTCGGCATTTCCGATAAAGACCGGTCCATTTATTGCGGAGGAGCCTATGTGTATAGAACAAAATACAATGTTTTCCGATTCGGATGCCACAGGCATCCAAGAGCCTCCAATATGTCAGTTGCCCTTCAATACTCCTGCAATTCCTATTTCTTTGAATTAACCCGTAACCTGATCGAAATGTACGGTTATTCATCTCCCGGAAGAGGCCTGGATACGCTGGCCAGCTACCTTTCAGATTTTGGACTGGGAAAACATCTGAATATTGACCTGGCCAATGAAAATAAAGGATTTGTTCCGGACAGCAGGTATTACGACTGGGTCTACAGGAATCAGAGAGCGGAATGGAGATCAACGTACATCATGTCGATCGGGATTGGACAGGGTGAAATGGAATTGACAACTCTCCAAATGGCCAACCTCGCAGCGATCATTGCCAACAGAGGTTACTATTTCACTCCACATACCGTTAAAAAATTCATACCTGAAAAAAAACTGGAGAGCCGCTTCACTACCAAAAACTATGTCAGAGTCCACAAAAAACACTTTGCCAGCGTAGTGGATGGTATGGAAAAAGTGATCACTTCCGGAACTGCCAGATCCTCCTATGTACCTGATCTGCACATCTGCGGTAAAACAGGAACATCGCAAAACGTACATGGAGACGACCACTCTGTGTTTTTCGGATTTGCACCGAGAAACAATCCCAAAATTGCCATTGCCGTTTATGTGGAAAATGCCGGATGGGGTGGACAGGTCGCTGCTCCAATCGGTAGCCTCATCATGGAAAAATATGTGAATAAAGATATTTTGCCCTACAGAAAAGTACTCGAAGAAGTGATCATTAACAAGTCATTCCTCGGTCCGAAAAACAAAACCAAAAAGCCTAAACCAGTCCTTTCCCAGACAGTAAATGATGATGAAATACCGCATGACCATGATGAACATGGATCTGAATCAGGGTTCTAACTTCAAAGCGCTCAATAATTCTACCGTCGGTTGGAAATGACTCCCCATACCTCAAAATACAGGTCATACTCATATTGGATCAGGTGTCATGAATTACATGAATACCCGGGAAGCCGGGTTCAAATGGATCATTTTCAAAGTTAATGAACACACCTTAATGACACTTGGTAAATAGTCAGAACAATATGCCAATCAAGACTTAAAAACGGATAGATCAACATTAAACTTAATTTTTATTATCTTCACGCCCAAAAAAATATGATCATTTCTGCTATCGTAGCCGTTACCAAAAATAATGTGATCGGAAGGGAAAATACCATGCCGTGGCATTTGCCGGCAGATCTCGCATATTTTAAGCAAACGACTCTGGGACATCCGATCATCATAGGCCGGAAAAATTTTGAATCCATTGGAAAACCTTTGCCGGGAAGAAAAAATATGATCATCACCAGGGACAGAACTTTTGCCTGCAGCAATTGCATTGTGGTACATTCACTGGAAGAAGCGCTCCTGATGAATTATAAAAGCGGGGAAGAAGAAGTATTCATCATCGGTGGCGGAATGATCTACGAACAATCCAAAGATTTGTGGAATAAGCTATACTATACGGAAATAGATACAAAAATGGAAGGCGATGTGTTTTTCCCCATACTCAATTGGGAAGAATGGGAATTGGTCAGGGAAGAGTTCAGAGCAGCAGATGAAAAAAATGTATTTAATCTGACATTCAGGGTGTTTAACAGAAAAAGCTGAATCCTGTTCGCAGGTGAACGATATTCTTCTATGTCCTAAAACTTATATTTCAATGTAAATCCTGCGCTCTGATCAAAAACAGCACAAATTATATCAGGTTCATCTAAAATACTTGTGGAAATACTAATCTGAATGGTCTATTAGTGGTGACTGGTCAGACCGGAAGATAGAATTATGCTTAATGATCACTATTTTTTATAATAAATGATCTTTTTTGATTTTTTGTGCTGATCCTTTGAAAAAATGCATCATTTGTACCAGGATACTATCTTTTTCACTTTTGAAGATCAATATTATTCCTGACAGTTTAAAATATGATTTTTTTTAAATACATTTGAAAACACAATTTTTTTAATTTAAATTAATTTCCAATGAGTAAGAGAGATGAATTGATCGCGCTTTACACCAAAGAGCTCAAAGAAAAATGCAATGTTACTGCTGATGCGGCATTGCTGGAAAAAGTCACGATTGGCTGTGGTCCATCTATTTACAACAAGGATGCTGCAACAGTCAGCTGCAGCCAGGCCTCAGAAATGGAAACCATTAAAAATAACTTCCTGATCAAAAAACTCGGGTTGGCAGATGGGCCGACACTGGATGCTGCGCTGAAAGAAGTTTGCGAACAACTCGGCAGCTCCAACAAAAATAAATACAGGGCAATTTTTTACTATTTACTGGTAAAAAAATTCAAAAAAGAATCCATCTACGGATAATTGGCTAAAGCCGGTTTCTTTAATTGAAACCGGCTTTATGATGATAAAATAAACCCCATGATCTCAAAACTGACTTCAAAATTCTGGCGGAATCTTTATTATTTAAGACATATTCCAAGCCTTTGGTTCTGGAATGTGGCAGTTGTTCAAATTGACGATCAAATGTCCGTAGTTTCCATACGGCATGGCTGGTCCAACAAAAACCCATTCAGAAGTATATATTTTGGAGCATTGGCAGGCGCTGCCGAATTGTCTACCGGACTGCTCGCCCTGATGGCATGTATGGAAAGTAATACATCGATGCTCGTGACGGGTATGGAAGCCAGATATCATAAAAAAGCTACGGGGAAAATCACTTTTAAATGCTTAGAAGGAGAGTTGATCAGGCAGACAGTCCGGAAAGCGATCAGTTCAGGTGAAGGTCAGGAGATCAAGGTCAGGAGTTCTGCGTTCAATGAGCAAGGCCTTGAAGTGGCACAGTTCATTTTCACCTGGTCTTTCAAAAAAAGATGACCGGAAAAACTCAGGCAGTTTGAATTTCTCCGGTCCTTTTCACCCATTATTATCAAGGTTTGAGTCTTATTGACAAGTTAATGATGCAAATCTTTCCAAAGCACATTACTATGATGTACATTTGTTGAATGGGATAGGGTGATCATGTATACCATGACATGCAAAATATTTTTGTATGGACTCATGAGTCAAATGACTTTCTCCCAAATTTTATAATTATGAATAGTCCGTTTTATCGGGATCAACGGTCGGTGAAGCATGGTCCTTCTTTCAAAGGCAAATACATCAAAGAAAGTTTATGAAGCAGGAAACTAAAGTTTTCAAGGAAAGTCAAATCATCCAGGCAGCTGAAACAGTTTTCAGGAAAATGGGCTTCAAGAACGCCAAAATGGAAGATATTGCTTTTGAAGCCGGCATTACAAAAGTCACTTTATATACCTATTTTCAAAGTAAGGAGAATTTATATATGGCCTTGACCTATAAAGGTTTCCAGCGATTACTGGATGCGTATTACGCTTCCATTGAAAAAAATAAAAATAAAACCGGCATGGAATCTTCGCTGGCGCTGATGGAAACCAGCATGAATTTCTTTGCAGGAAATTTTCTGTATTCTGAAGCTTTACTGGATTATTTCAATATCGTGAGATCTTCTGATTCAGGTCAAAACAAAAGCAAGTTGACCGATGCCATCAAACAAAGCCTTTACTTCAACAAATTACAGGACATACATAATCTGCCATTCAAGCTCAATTATAAGGAAATTGAACGCGGAAAGCAAGATGGCAGTATACTGAGCCAGCTCGATTCCATGCTGATCACACTGCAGGGATGGTCCATGGTGACCGGCTTTGCCAAAATCCTGTCCGCATCCGGAAATACAGTGAAGCCTCTGTTCAATATAGACCTGAATGAACTTAAAAACACAACATTGCTGACAGGAAAAGTGTTGTTGCTACAAAAGGGAACATAAAAAAAGCTGCCTCTTTTGAAGCAGCTTCTCATTGTTCATGATCATTTGTTGATTGATCGTTTTATATCGTTTTCAGGATATTTTTAATCAAATGACTGATTTTCAATAGATGCCTGTTGTACTATTTCAGCATATTCATCCGGACTCAATCCGTCTATAACAAAGTTGATCGGGTTGATGGGCTTTTTGTTGAAATGTACTTCATAATGCAGGTGTGGAGCAGTGGATAAACCGGTATTTCCAACGGTGCCGATCACCTGACCTTTTTTCACCCTTTGCCCTTCTTTTACTTTGATCTGATTCATATGACCGTACAAAGTGGCATATCCAAAACCATGTGATATCTTGATATATTTGCCATAGCCGGATCTGCTGTTGACTACCTCAACCACGCGGCCATTTCCCGTTGCCTGAACAGATGTGCCCAGCGGAGCAGTAAAATCCATCCCGTAATGGAATCTTCTCACCTTATGTACAGGATGTATCCGGTAGCCAAAACCGGAAAGGCCCTTTATATGTGTGGAGAGCTTATCTACCCTGACAGGAATGATCGATGGAACAGAAGCCAGTTTTTCTTCTCTGGAAATCGCCTTTTTATACAACTCCTCCAAAGATTTATTCTGCAGTTCTATTTTTCTTTTGAGCTTATCCGCTTTGGAAAGAGTGGATCTGATCAGGCTTCCCGAACCCTTGAATTCCGTTATATTCGTGTATCTTTCGTGTCCCCCGATACCTGCTTCCCAGACTGAGCTGTCCAACGGAGGTACACCCAGTATCAGCCGGTGCACATTGGCATCCTTTTCCTGGATCTCTTCCAGGTGATTCGCCATATTTTCGAAATCATGCGAAACCGAATTATACCAGTAAGTCATCTGGTCCAGTTCTCGCTTTAAGGCCTTT
This sequence comes from uncultured Saprospiraceae bacterium, assembly GCA_964594045.1. Lineage (GTDB taxonomy): Bacteria > Bacteroidota > Bacteroidia > Chitinophagales > Saprospiraceae > UBA2365. The sequence goes on from CAZQKR010000041.1 coordinate 24,778, forward strand.
TCTTTGGGAGTTTCAAAAAACTCACCGCTGATCTTGATAAACCCTACAGACAAAACCAAAACCGCGATCAAATAGATCAGCCCATTCATCACGGCCTTTTTGGGACTGATCCGCACAGGTTCGTATTGTAAAGTCTTGGGGTTATAATAATATTTTTTTCCTTCCATAGTTGTTTTAACTTGGGCAAATTAAAGTAGTTTAACTACATTTGCAGCAATTTGGATATTTCGCCGAGATTAATGGAACTGTAAAGTTAGATTTTTATTTTCTTTTAACAAAAGAAATTGTATCAAATTTTTATTTCATTAATATTTTGTTTCATAATACGTAACCAATTGGCGGTCTTTAAAAAACAAATTTTCGCGAATCACTCAAATAAAGAAATTTAAACATTAACAACAAATTTTATATATACAGCATTGGAAACAAATAGAAAAGCTTCAGAGATCAGAGATACATTTTTAGCATTTTTCAAATCAAAATCGCATAAAATTGTCCCTTCCTCACCAATAGTCAACAAAAACGATCCGACATTGATGTTCACCAATGCAGGGATGAACCAGTTCAAGGATTTTTTCCTGGGACATGCAGTCAGTCCGTCACCCAGGATCGCAGATACCCAGAAATGCCTCAGGGTATCCGGAAAGCACAACGACCTCGAAGAAGTAGGAATCGACTCCTACCACCACACTATGTTTGAAATGCTGGGCAACTGGTCATTCGGGGATTATTTCAAAAAGGAAGCCATCGAATGGGCTTATGAATTACTCGTCGATGTCTACGGTCTGGATAAGAACCGGTTATATGTTTCCGTTTTTGGCGGTGACGAACACGAAAAACTTGATCGTGATACAGAAGCTGCACAGATCTGGGAAAAAATCGTTGGTGCTGAAAGGATCCTGGATTTTGGCAAAAAAGACAATTTCTGGGAAATGGGCGATACAGGTCCCTGTGGTCCCTGTTCCGAGATCCATTATGACCTGAGAAGCGAAGAAGAAAGAAAAAAAATACCAGGCAAGACCCTGGTCAATCAGGACCATCCGCTGGTCATTGAGATCTGGAACCTGGTTTTTATTCAATACAACCGAAGGGCAGACGGCCAACTCGACAATTTACCGGATAAACACGTGGATACCGGCATGGGATTCGAGCGTTTGTGCATGGCGATCCAGGGCAAAACATCCAACTACGATACGGATGTTTTTACCCCTTTCATTGAGGAAATCGAACGATTGACCGGACAAAAATACGGATTCAGCTATGCAAGGGAAGCTCGCAAAGACATCGCTTTCAGAGTGGTGGCAGATCACATCAGGGCAGTGGCTTTCACCATTGCCGACGGAGAATTGCCCAGCAATACAGGAGCTGGATATGTTATCCGGAGGATATTGAGGCGGGCGGTGAGATATTATTATTCATTCCTTGGTTGGAAAGAACCCCTGATGTACAGACTGGTACCGATGCTTGCCGGATATTTTGACAGTGTTTTCCCAGAACTGGACAAGCAGAAGGAATTTGTAGCAACTGTTGTCCTTGAAGAGGAAAAATCTTTCCTCAAGACGCTGGACTCAGGTTTGAAACGGTTCGAAAATCTCTCAGTCCAACAAAATGTCATCAACGGTTTTGAAGCTTTTGAACTCTATGATACTTTTGGATTTCCGATTGACCTTACGAGGCTGATCGCAGCTGAAAAAGGATATACCATTGATGAAGCCGGCTTTGAAAAAGCCTTGCAGGAGCAAAAAAACCGGTCCCGGGAAGATGCCAGATCCTCCAGAGGAGACTGGGTCCAGCTTATTCCGGATACCAATGTACGGTTTATGGGATACCAGCAACTGGAACTGGATGGTGTTCCGATAGTAAAATACAGGCAGGTGGAGAAAAAAGACCAGACTGAATATCACATCGTCCTGGCCGAAACGCCTTTTTATGCAGAAGGCGGCGGACAGATCGGGGATACAGGCTTCCTCATTTCCGGAGAAAAACGGATCAGGATCATCAACACGATCCGCGAAAATGACCTGATCATCCACATTGCCAATGAAATTCCAGAGGGATTTTCCGGAAAAGTAAAGGCCGTCGTGGATAAACATCGCAGACAACTCACTGAAAACAACCACAGTGCAACCCACCTGCTGCAGGCTGCTCTTAGAAAAGTCCTGGGCAAACACGCTCAACAAAGAGGGTCACTCGTAACGGATAAGTATCTGCGTTTTGACTTTTCGCACTTCCAGAAAATGACACCTGAACAGATCGCTGAAGTGGAGAACATTGTCAAAACCAAGATCAGGGAAAACATCAGCCGGAAAGAGGATGCGGACATACCGATAGCCGAAGCTGAAAAAGCAGGGGCAATGATGCTTTTCGGGGAAAAATACGGTGAAAAAGTCAGGATGATCACCTTTGATCCGGAATATTCTGCAGAACTGTGCGGCGGTTGTCACGTCGACAATACCGGCAGGATCGGTACTTTCAAAATACTCAGCGAGAGCGCAATCGCTGCAGGTATCCGGCGGATTGAAGCGGTAACCTCCATCGAAGCGGATAGCTATATCGAGAAAGAATTGCACGAGCTGAATGAGATCCGCGCCTTGTTCAAAAACCAGGGAAATATGATCAGTCATGTGACCCAGTTGCAGGATGAGAACAAACAGTTGCGCAAAGAGATCGAAAAACTCATGGCCGAACAGGCCAATCAATTCAGGGATGTGCTCAAAAACAGAGTTGAAACGGTCAACGGGGTAAAACTGCTGGCTTCCACAGTACCGTTCACTGACCAGAAGGCAGTTAAGACACTTGCTTACAATATCGAACAGGAGCTGGGTGATATGATCATCGTTTTAGGAATGCAGGTGAATGAAACGCCCCAACTGATGGTGGTCATCAGCAAGGAACTAACGGATAAAGGGTATCATGCCGGCAACATCATCCGGGAACTGGCCAAAGAGATCGGTGGAGGCGGAGGTGGTCAGGCGTTTTTTGCCACGGCAGGCGGGAAAAATCCGGCCGGTCTGGAAAAGGCCGTTCAAAAAGTCAAGACAATGATCTGACGGAGGTGCAATTGGTTTTCTGAACGCTTCAATTAAGGATAATCAAAGAAACGGGGTATGGCGGACGATCGCTCCATACCCCGTGCTTATTTTTTTGATGTTCAATTGTCAATCAATGAATATATCCGGCATCAGGTCGTAATCCGGATTGACGGAATAGCGAAGAAAATCCGTCACTCCTGTTTCCTTGAGTACATCTTCATCGAGGAAAAAATTACCCGTACATTCACGACTGTTACGGGAAAGGATCTCGGCTGCTGCATCTGCGATGATTCCGGGATTTCTGGACATTTCAATACCTTTCTGACTGCCGAATAAAAATCTGACTGCTGCCGTTGCAATGATGGTCTTTGGCCACAATGAATTGACTGCAATGCCGTCATATCTGTATTCTTCGGCAAATCCAAGTGTACACATGCTCATACCGTATTTGCTCAGCGTGTAGGCAAGAAATCCCTTGAACCATTTTGGATCCATATTCAATGGCGGAGAAAGTGTCAGTACGTGAGGATTGGATGATTTTTTAAGATGAGGAATGCAAATTTTGGTGACCATATAGGTACCCCTGACGTTAACGCTGTGCATCAGGTCAAATCGCTTCATTGGCGTATTGAGAGTGTCAGTCAGGTTGATCGCACTCGCATTATTGATGAGGATATCGATTCCCCCAAAAGTATCAACTGTTTTCTGAACTGCCTCAGTGACCAATTGTTCGTTGACAATATTGACCATCATGGGCAATGCTTTTCCGCCTGCTTTTTCAATCTCCTCGGCTGCCGTATAGATCGTGCCTTCCAGAACCGGATGGGGCTCAACTGTTTTGGCGGCAATGGCCACATTGGCGCCATATTCAGCCAGTTTCAATGCTATGGATTTACCAATGCCACGGCTACCTCCTGTGATAAATACTGTTTTTCCTTTGAAATCTTTCATTTATGATTATTTAAAATTTAGTTTCAATTCTAATACATCAACGAATTGAAGACATATTTGATTATTTGTTATGATACCAGGTCCAAAAATGCATCTTCTGTCAGTATTTCCACTGTTCCAAGTTTCTGTGCTTTGCTCAGTTTGGAACCTGCATTTTCTCCGACTACCAAAATATGGAGATTGCTGCTGACGGCGCTGATGTTTTTGGCACCAGCCTTTTCTGCCAGCAACTGCGCTTCTTTACGGTTAAGACGCGTCAGCGTTCCGGTAAATAATATCGTCTTCCCGGCCAACGGTGCATCAGCAGATACGGCCACCGGCTGATCTTCTTCCAGCTGATTGAAATTGACACCGTTTTGCTCAAGTTTTTTCAGCAAAGCCAGGTTGTTTTCCCGGCTGAAAAAATTCACCATATTTTGCCCAACAACCGGGCCGATATCCCTGATCGCTGTATAGTCATCCAGAGTCCAGTCTTTGAGCTCCCAGATATTTCTGACGCGTTCGGCTACGAGTTTCGAGGCTTTTTTGCCCAGATGGTGGATGCTCAGGCTATGTAAAAGACGGTGAATGGGTTTATTTTTTGCCTGTTCAACAGCTTCCTTCAAATTGCCGGCGGATTTGGCGCCAAAACCTTCCAGTTGCGCGATTTTCTCAAAATCAAGATCATATACATCCGCTATATCCCTGATCCAGCCCAGGCGGTAAAACTGTTCCACATAGGATCTTCCAAATCCATCGATGTCCATTGCCGGTTTTGATACATGGAAAATGATCTTCTGAAGGTTTTGCGCACCGCAAACGCAATCGGGGCAGCGCCAGGCAGCCTCGTCGCTTTCCTTGACCAGTCTGACCGGCTGTTCCGAGTCATTGACCGGACAGTATTCAGGAAAAACAAATGGCACTTCTTCACCATTGCGTAAATCCCTGACTGGACCAACCACATGCGGAATGACATCTCCGGCCCTTTCGATCTCTATGACATCACCGATCCGGATGTCCTTCGAAAGGATAAAATCCTCATTGTGAAGGGAAATTGAGGATACGGTCACGCCGGCCAACTGCACCGGTTTGACTTTCGCCACCGGTGTGATGGTGCCGATCTTCCCAACCTGGTATTGTATCTCCATCAATCGGGTGACCGCTTTTTTAGCCTTGAATTTATATGCGATCGCCCACCTAGGATGATGTTGGGTGTAACCACACAACTCCTGCAAACGGAATTGATTCAGCTTGACCACCATTCCATCTATTTCATAAGGATATTGCTCCCTGCGCGATTCCATTTCACGGCAATAATCCACTACTTCCCTGATATTGCTGCAAAGCCGGGCATCCATTTCAGGTGTCTTGAATCCCAGTTTTTGCAATATTTCAATTCCGGCAGACTGGGTTCCTATTTTTGACGCTACAGAATTGCCCTCTTCATCCTCCACAACTCCTATCTGGTAGATAAATGCCTCCAGCTTGCGTTGTCTGACCTCATTGGGATCCTTCATCCGCAAAGCACCGGTTGCTGCATTGCGAGGATTGGCAAAAAGTACTTCACCTTCTTCGTCTCTTTTTGCATTTAGCTCCTCAAATTTACTTTTGGCGATAATGGCTTCTCCGCGAAGTTCAGCCCTGAATATTCCGTGATCTGAAAATGCTGCCTTCAGCGGAATGCTTGGAATACCTGTTTTGACATTGTTGGTGATCTCTTCACCAACTGCGCCATCGCCTCTTGTGGCAGACCGGACCAGAATATTTTGTTCATAGACCAGTGTGATACTGCCTCCGTCAAATTTTGGTTCAACAGAGTATTCCAGATCTCCTTCCAGACCTGTCAGTTTTTTGATCTGCCGGTCAAATTCAAACAGATCTTCTTCATTATATGAATTATCCAGAGACAACATAGGACCGAGATGAGAGACTGTATTGAATGCGCTGGATAAGTCGCTGGAAACTCTTTGGGTGGGAGAATCTTCGGTGATCAATCCTGGAAACTGGTTTTCCAAATCCCTGAGTTTGGTGAACAAAGCATCGTATTCACTGTCAGGGATCATGGATTCATTTTGCACATAATACTTCCATTCAAAGAACCTGATGACATCCCTCAACTGTTCGATTTCTTCACGGGCAATAGTTTTTTGTAAAAACAACTTTGCCTGATCAAAATACCTTAACTGGTCTTCAGCAGAATACATCATGCTCAAAAAATTTTATTTACGAAGCAAAATACGGCTAAAAGCAGGATAAATGGCATTTTTTCATAAAAATTCTCATTGTTGCATCCTGTTCAAATGATTACAGGCATTTCCTTTTATGATTTAATTGACTAAATTGCGCTCCGATATTTTAGGAATCCAAAATTGATGATCAGGGAGTAATCTACTTTGTACTTTATTTTCTGCTATCAGTTTGATTTCTATTTGCGATTTTAAAAATGAATATCAGAATACTGACTGATCATAAAACAACTTTTACATCATGACACTAAACGAACTTTTTGAATATTTGTCAACACATCATGTCTTTGTTGTCGGATACCTGGTGGGACTGCCAACAATTGCAGGCATCCTGGGCTTGTTCAGCGGAGAAAAAGGCAATCGGGATCCCTGGCGGTATTTTTATATGCTGATACTTTACGGAATCTGCATACCGGGGATTTTTGCCATCACACTCCTCATCTATGCAGTGACTTTCATGAAGATCAATGTTTATGAGATCGATCTGCTGACCCATGTTTTGCCTGTTATTTCCATGATCGTCACTATCCTGGTCATCAGGAAATATGTCAATCTGGACGAAATTCCCGGATTCAACAAGATCAGTGGCTTGATGATGATGATCGCGGTGGTTTTGGTATTGTTCTGGATTTTGGAGAAAACGAGAATACTGGTGTTCACCTACATGCCATTCTACTGGGTGTTGATCATCCTTGCAGCTCTTTTGCTCATTTTCAGAATGGGGCTGAAGAAAGTGTTTTAATTGGGAAGAGAATTTCAGGACAAAAAAATGTTAGTTGTATAAAAATGAGATTTTTTAGTATTTGTATTGCACTGATCATGCTGGCATCGTGCAAAGAAGATCATGACCGGCAAAAACCAGATTCCGGTTTGTCAAAACTGCCTTTTGAAGTGGATGCACCCTGGGGAGCAACGCAGGAGACACGCGAATATAACGGAATGACAGCATTCTCCATCAGTAAGGATGATGATTATGGTGTTGTGGTGATCGCTTCACCGGCAAAAACGCAGGACATCTCATCGATAAAGAATGAACAGCTGAAATCAGTCACGGAAAGCCCCTATTTCAGAAGGATCCTTATGAACGATCCCAATGGGTTCGTTTTTGAGATGCTGGTGGATTCTACCAGGCATTACGATTTCAGACTGGTCAAACTGAAGGACAGCACACAATATATCTTTCAGACCGACCTCGCTACGGTTTTTTCAGAAGGAGAAGCCAGACTGATGTATGAATCAGTCAAGTGATTGATTGACAGGGTAATTATTAGAATTTGTACGATCAGCCAACTGTTCAGGCTATTATTTTAAAATACACTCAATACACGTTTTTTATATTTGATACACTTTTTCATTCCTTTTTCGCTGTTACTTTGAATGATAATTCCTGCTCCGGAAAGTGTTTTTGGCTAACTTCAAAATGGCTGGCGATTTACATAATTTGATATCAATAATAAAATGATCGTCATGTTGCTGGCAAAAAATTTTGGGTAAAAAGTTCTAAATCCAAATATAAGCCTTATAAAATTTGGAAGTGTTTCTATTTCCAGAATTCATGTTGTCCTTCCTCAAAATCAATAACAAAGAAACTAAAACCTTTTCTTTTTTATTGATAGATCAATGTTTTTGCAATGAGTCTGATTTTTATTAAATCAACAATGCCCTGTTTGATTATGAAATGCTTCCCCATTGACTTATTGGCAATTGCGGAAAGCTAACAATAAAATTATAACATTGTCAGGCTGGGAATTAAAGAATGTAACAAAAACCATTCTTAATCAATCGTTATTGCAATATCATTAAAAATAAGTTGTGCTGAAAGCGGTATATATGTGCCAAACAAAACCATAAAACATGGTTCCTTGAAAACCCGCCATCTTAATATACTATAACGCCATTCCGGAAAATCCTGCAGTTTGGAATAAGTCCGGCATTAAGTTCCATGGTTTGCACGAATTTTTTGGCGGAAATAAATAGCACCTGGGTTCAGGGTCATGAACTCATCCCAGCCACCCATCCCTGTCCAATTGCCTGTAGTGAATGGCCTGCGCGATGTGTTGTGTTTCTATCCGGGCGCTTTCATCCATATCAGCTGCTGTGCGTGCCACTTTGAGTATTCTGTCAAAGGCTCTGGCAGACAACTGGAGTTTTTCCATAGCATTTTTAAGTATGATCATGCCGGCATTATCCAGTTGACACACTTCCCGAACCATTTTACTTGGCATTTGTGCATTGCAGTGTATATTATTCACTTCACTGAATCTCTTTTGCTGAATTTCCCGAGCTCTGATCACGCGTTGTCGGATCTGCTCACTGGATTCGCTCTCTGATTCATACCTGGACAATTCCTGGTAACTGACCGGCGTAACTTCCACGTGCAGGTCAATTCGGTCGAGCAATGGACCGGAGATCTTATTCAAATAACGTTTTCTGACACCTTCGGGACAAACGCAATCCTTTTCAGGGTGATTGAAGAAACCGCAGGGACATGGATTCATCGAAGCGATCAGCATAAAATTGGCCGGAAAGTCAACAGACAGCTTTGCCCTGGAGATCGTCACTTTCCTGTTTTCCATAGGTTGACGGAGGACTTCCAACGCTGTTCGTTTGAATTCCGGCAGTTCATCGAGAAATAATACTCCGTTGTGCGCCAATGAGATCTCACCGGGGTTTGGATTTGAACCGCCCCCAACTAGCGCCACATCGCTGATCGTGTGATGTGGGGATCTGAATGGTCTGACAGAAACCAGCGATGATTCAGTTGACAGATAACCCGCCACACTATGTATTTTAGTGGTTTCGAGGGCTTCATACAGCGATAAGGGCGGTAAAATTGTGGGCAACCGCTTGGCCAGCATTGTCTTCCCTGCACCCGGGGGGCCGATAAGGATCGCATTGTGTCCGCCTGCTGCTGCCAATTCCAAAGCTCGCTTGATGTTCTGTTGACCTTTTACATCTGAAAAATCGATGGCATATTTCCCCTCCTGTTCATGGAAGATCTCCCTGGTATTTGAAGGAAAAGGCTCAAGGTCCTTTGACCCGTTAAAAAAACCTATGGCATCAGTCAGGTTTTCTATCCCGTAAACCTTCAGGTCGCTGACTATGGCAGCTTCTCTTGCGTTCTGCACCGGAACTATGATACCTTCAAATTTTTCTTTTCTGGCCTGAATGGCAATGGGAAGAACGCCTTTTACCGGACGGAGGCCTCCGTCAAGGGACAATTCGCCGATGATGATGTACTTATCAATATGATGTTCAATGATCTGACCGGTTGCCGCAAGGATTCCCAAAGCAATGGGTAAGTCATAGGCAGCGCCTTCCTTTCTGAGATCAGCAGGTGCCAGGTTGACCACAAGATGAAGCCGTGGCATGCGGTGCCGGACATTGGCCATTGCCGAACTGATGCGCTGAAAGCCTTCCTTGATCGCATTATCAGGCAATCCGACCAGATGATAATTATTTTGTCCAGGTGCTGCAGGGCCTCCTGCATGAACCTCAACGGTGATGGTTCTGGCTTCAACGCCCATGACCGTGCTGGTATATGTTTTGATGAGCATAGGGTAATCTTTTTAAGTGAACTAATAAGCAAATGTAATACTTTTTACCGTTCAAGCAAAAATTGCAGGAGAAAATGATGTGATTGCCAAAAAAATACATTCTAACGCTTTCAGTATGAATTCTCTGCAAAAATTGACCATAAACACCAGTCTGATACATGAAAACCCTGATCAAAATGTATCTTTGCGCCTTGTAAATTTTATGGAATGAGTTTTCAAATTCACCGGAAAGACAGCAATACCAAAGCAAGGGCAGGCACGCTGAAGCTCGCACATGGTGATGTCCGTACGCCGGTTTTTATGCCCGTGGGTACTGTGGGTAACGTGAAGGCGATCAGGCAAAGCGAACTCGAACAGGTTGTGGATGCTGATATTATTCTGGGCAATACCTATCATCTGTATCTGAGGCCGGGTATGGACACACTGCAAAGCGCCGGAGGACTCCACCCTTTTATGTCCTGGAACCGGCCCATTCTGACAGACAGTGGCGGATACCAGGTATATTCCCTCAGTCAGAGAAGGAAAATCAGGGAAGAAGGCGTCACTTTCAGTTCACATATCGATGGGTCAAGACATCTGTTCACCCCTGAAAATGTAATAGATATACAGCGCAGGATCGGTTCGGATATCATGATGGCTTTTGATGAGTGCCCACCTTACCCTAGTGATTACCGTTATGCAAAAAACAGTATGGAACTGACGCACAGGTGGCTTGACCGTTGCATCCATAGGGTGCAGGAAACAACCGGTCTGTACGGTTTTCATCAGGAATTGGCGCCCATCGTTCAGGGTAGTACCTACAAAGACCTGAGAATGCATTCGGCAGAATTTGTTGCATCAAAAAACTGTAACATCTTTGCCATCGGAGGTCTTTCTGTTGGGGAACCGGTGGAAGAAATGTACGAAATGACCGGGTTGGTCTGTGGAATTTTACCGGAAGATAAGCCAAGGTATCTGATGGGCGTTGGCACACCGGTCAATATCCTGGAGAACATAGCGCTCGGAGTGGATATGTTTGACTGCGTTATGCCGACCCGGAATGCACGGCATGGCTTGATCTATACGGCAGAAGGTATCATCAACATCAAAAACAACCGTTGGAGCAGGGACTTTTCTCCCCTGGATGCCAGCCTTGGAAGTGAAAACTCAGGCAGATATTCCAAAGCCTACTTAAGGCATTTATTCGTATCGGGAGAAATTTTAGGCCTTCAAATAGCTTCTTTACACAATATAAGTTTTTATCTTTGGTTGGTAAGAGAGGCAAGAAGACATATTCTGGAGGGTGATTTCAACGAATGGAAACAGGAGATGGTCAAAAAACTTGCAACAAGACTGTGATCTTTCCAAATAATATTTTGAAACGCATTGACATCTATATCATAAAAAAGTACCTGGGTACATTTTTTTTCTCCATGCTGCTGATCACCATGGTGGCCATTGTCATTGATTTCCCTGAAAGGATAGACCATTTTATCAATGAATCTGTCACACTCAGAGAGATCCTTTTTGACTATTACCTCAATTTTATTCCCTGGATCAATGCTATCCTTTGGCCGCTTTTTGCCCTGATCGCAGTTATTTTTTTCACTTCCCGTCTGGCAAAGGATACTGAATTCGTCGCCATGCTGAGTTCGGGCATCAGCTATTACCGGCTTTTGATCCCATACATTGCCGGAGCCCTGGTTATCGCTTCATTGCACTGGGTAGGCAACAATTATATCGTGCCGAAAAGCACCAGGATCAAGGCTGAATTTGAAAACAAATATATTTTCAAGGCCAACCAAAAAGTGGATTCTGATAATGTGCAATTCATGCTGGACCCCAATTCCGTCGCATACCTCAGATATTACCGTTATCGGGATACCTCAGCAATTGATTTCAGGATCGAGACTTTTGAAGATCAGAAACTGGTGAAATATCTTTCCGCACAAAGGATCAAATTCAAGGAAGAACCGAATATCTGGACCATTGAGGACTATTACATCAGAACGATTTCCGGACAACGTGAAAAACTGGTGATCAAAAGGGGTGAAAGTCTGGACACGGCGCTCAATCTGGTTCCGAAGGATTTTGTCAGATACAAGAATCAAAGAGAAATGATGACTTCGGGCGAAATGAGGGAACTTATCCAGTATGAAAGGCAGAAAGGCATCAGTACAGCCAGTAATCTGGTTGTTGAGCTCCAGCGGAGGAATGCCGATTCCGTCACCATACTCATTCTTACGATCATCGGATTCGCGATAGCCTCCAGAAAATCACGTGAAGGCACCGGTCTGAACCTCGCTTTGGGTGCCGGAATCGGGTCTATTTTTGTGGTCACATCGCGATTTGCCATTGCTTTTTCCAATTCACTGGCCATTGATCCCATAGTCGGTGCATGGTTACCCAATCTGTTCTTTGGTTTGCTTTCGGTGTTTTTGGTTTACAAAGCGCAGCAATAATGCGGGAAGACTGATTTTCCTTGTATTTGCCTGATTAATCCCCGGTTTTTGTCCTTTTATCTATAAATACAGGCTTTGACTCTAAATAAGTTGAGGGTAAAGCACTTTTATAGTAATTTTACTATTGAAATGCAGCGTAGTGATCTGAGCTGCTGAAAATTAACTCATTTTCCAATCAAGCAGATGAACCTGTTAGAGAACATCAAAATCGCCATCCGTTCCGTAAGATCGAATATACTGAGATCCCTGCTCACCATTCTGATCATTATGGTCGGGATTACGAGCCTCGTTGGCATACTGACTGCCATCGATACCATCATCATGTCACTCAATGACAATTTCAGCAGTGTGGGTGGCAATACTTTTTCCATAACGCCTAAATTTGATGAGATCAAAAGTCAGAGACACGGACGTTGGGAACGTCAGGGTGATCCCATCACTTTCAAAAATGCAATGGAATTTCAGGAAAGGTACAATTTCGCCGGATCCATGGTTTCCGTAAGTACCGATTGTACCAATTCAGCTACAGTTAAATATAAGGACGAAAAAACCAATCCGACGATCAATATCAAAGGAGCGGACATCGATCATTTTGAAATTGCAGGCTTTGAGATCATCGAAGGGAGGAATTTTACCCGTACTGAAGTTTCCAACGGTGCACATCTGGCGATCATTGGCAGTGAACTGGTCAATCTGCTTTTTGACAAAAATCCTGAAAAGGCCATCAATAAAGTTGTGGATATTGACGGTAACAATTACCGGGTGATCGGTACCCTTAAGTCAAAAGGTTCAGGAGGAAACACGCAGAACGACAGGAATGTGTTCATTCCGCTGCTGAATGCCAAGCAGTATTACCACTATGCAGACAAGGAATACCAACTGGATATCGGGGTTATGGACGCACTCCGTATGGAAGATGCTCAATCGCACGCTATCGGTGTATTCAGAAATGTCAGGAAGCTGAAATCCTTTGAGGACAACGATTTTGAGATACGCAAAAGCGACAGCCTGCTCAATATGATCAAGGATGCAACTTTCAAAATACGCATTGCCACCATTGCGATCGCATTGGTCACCTTGCTGGGTGCTGCGATCGGGCTGATGAACATTATGCTGGTTTCCGTCACTGAAAGAACACAGGAAGTGGGCGTAAGGAAAGCGCTGGGGGCAACCAGGAATAATATACTGGTTCAGTTCCTGACCGAAGCGGTGGTCATCGGACAGATCGGAGGTATACTGGGTATCATACTGGGTATCATCATTGGGCTTGGACTGGCCATCTATATCGATGGTAAATTTGTGATCCCGTGGGCCTGGATCCTGTTAGGATTTATGGTCAATATGATCGTAGGTATCTTTTCCGGACTATACCCGGCAATGAAAGCAGCAAGACTGGATCCTATTGAATCACTCAGGCATGAATGATCTCAATGAATTGATTTTTGCAACAAAATAAAATCTATCAATTGTTTTACCGGCAAATAAGGTTTTAACCTCGAGTTTTCAGGCAATTACTTTGCCTGGAGATTGAAACTTGTCCACTTCATTGAGAACCTCAATTCAGAATTTGCTACATGAAGTGATAACTTTGGCATTCCGGGTTAAATAGTCCGCCCCTGATAACAATAGTTCGTTAAAAAAATAAATAAATAGTTGATATTCAGTAAAATAAGTA
>CAZQKR010000042.1:0-37750 GCA_964594045.1 uncultured Saprospiraceae bacterium
AAGAACTTATTTGTTATGGCACTATTGCCGCTTAAATTTTAACGAACTATTGTTAAATGATATAATTAATTAACCACAAAATTACTTTTAATGGAGGTCAGGGTAAAATATATTCGATGAACGGAAATAATATTTCGATATAGGTTATTTCTGCAGGAATAATTTTCGATAAATGTCCCAGATAACGATCCCTGCGCTAACGGCAACATTGAGAGAATGTTTCGTCCCGAACTGTGGTATCTCTATACATTGATCGAGCAATTCCACAACCGATTCACTCAATCCATCCACCTCATTGCCAAAGATCAATGCCATTTTAATACCCGGCTGTGGTAAAAAATCCTGCAAGTTGACGCTTTGATCAGTCTGCTCTATCCCGATGATCTGATATCCACATGTTTTCAAATTCCGGACTGTTTCCGTCACATCGGCAAAATACTTCCAATTCACATTTCTGTCTGCACCAATGGCCGTTTTGTTGATCTCTTTATGCGGGGGAACTGCTGATATTCCAGTGAGGTAAATCGAAGAAATCAAAAATGCATCCGCTGTCCTGAAAAACGAGCCAACATTCATTCCGGAACGTATATTGTCCAAAACCAGTACAATGGATGATTTCGGTATGGATTGGTACAACTCAGGATCCGGCCTGCCGAGCTCTTCAAGTTTTAGTTTACGCATCTTCAATTTCGTGAGATTCCATAATTTTTGGCTGCATGAATGAAAGCCACAAACAACGGATGCGGCATTTCAACCCTGCTTTTATACTCGGGATGAAACTGCACACCAATGAAGAATGGGTGCTTCTGGAGTTCAACGATCTCCACCAAACCGGTTTTTGGATTGATACCAACCGGGATCAAACCTTTATCCTGGATCTGTTCCTTGTATTTATTATTGAACTCAAACCGGTGCCTGTGTCGCTCTGAGATCAGTTGAGACTGATAGGCTTTTGCAGAAATGGAATCCTGTTCCAGCCTGCAGTCGTATGCGCCTAGCCTCATCGTGCCGCCAAGGTTAGTAATGCTCAATTGTTCTTCCATCATGCTGATCACCGGATGCGTTGTTTTGGAGTCAAATTCGGTGGAATTGGCATCTTCCAGGTTGAGTACATTTCGTGCAAATTCAATAACTGAAAGCTGCATTCCCAGGCAAATCCCGAAAAAAGGAATATTGTTTTCCCGGGCAAATTGTATGGCATCAATTTTACCCTGGATGCCTCTTTCTCCGAATCCCGGGGCCACCAAAATTCCATGAACATCTTTGAGCAACGTCCTCGCTGATTTTTTATCCGTAATATCCTTGGCATGTACAGGCACAATTTCCACTTTACTTTCATTGGTCACACCGGCATGGACAAGCGATTCAAGAATTGATTTGTAGGAATCCATCAATTCGATATACTTGCCAACAAGGCCTATCCTGACTGTATTTTTGGGATGGTTAAGCTTTTGAATGAAGTTCTCCCAATTCTTAAGATTCAAGTGGCTTTTGGGTGTTAAAGCCAGTTTTTCCATTACGATCTGATCCAGTTTTTCCTTTAACAGCAACAACGGTACTTCATATATGGTTTTTGCGGTAATGGATTCGATAACATCCTGTTTGCGCACATTGCAAAACAGGGCAAGTTTCTTGCGGATATCCTCGGTGATATGGTATTCTGTTCTGCAGGCAAGGATGTCCGGCTGGATCCCGGATTGCAAAAGCTCTTTTACTGAATGCTGAGTGGGCTTGGTCTTGATCTCATCGGATGTGGACAGATAGGGCAGGAGCGTGAGGTGAATGGTTACCAGATCCTCTTTCCCGGTTTCTTGTTTCAATTGCCTCAAAGCTTCAAGGTAGGGTAGGGATTCAATATCGCCCACAGTGCCTCCCAGTTCAGTGATGATGATGTCAAATTTGTTTTCCATCTCGAGCAAACGAAACCGCCGTTTGATCTCATCCGTAATATGTGGAATGATCTGTACGGTTTTTCCCAGGTAATCACCCCTTCGTTCCCTGGAGATCACAGTCTGGTATATCCTTCCGGTAGTCACATTGTTAGCCTGCGAAGTAGAAACATTCAGGAACCTTTCATAATGCCCTAGATCAAGGTCAGTTTCAGCCCCGTCATCTGTGACATAACACTCACCATGTTCGTATGGATTCAATGTGCCCGGATCAACATTGATGTATGGATCAAATTTTTGAATGGTCACTGAAAATCCATGAGCCTGAAGTATTTTTCCCAGTGATGCAGCAAGAATTCCCTTACCCAGTGAAGAGGTTACACCGCCCGTAACAAATATATGCTTGGTCATATTGTTGGTATTATTACGGAATGCAAAGGTAAGGAAAAAAAAGGAACAAATTAAATGGCTAAATTATTATCTGATATTTAGTTGGTGTAAATGCAAAATAAATTGGAATTGGGATATTTTGGCAATATGAATATGAGATAATTTGGAAATGCCTTTCATGGCCGGGTCTGTAACAAATCAAAAAACAACTCAAATTGCTCAAATTAACACAACAAAGGAACAATTAAAAATGTCGGGTTTCAAAAAATGAGCCTATGAGCCTTTGCTGGTGTTTTCACCAAAAAACCAACTGCTGCATAAGCAACCACGTCATAATTTTGCAGGTGGAAACACCAACAAAGGTTTTAAAAGCAACAAACAAACAAAGGAACAAACATACAATTTCTGGTGACCAGAAATCAATGTGATGGAACGAATCCTGAGGATGAATTTCATGACGATAAATGTCATGATTTTCAAACATCAGGTTTCTTCATGATCTGCAACGTCTCAAACAATTCGCACAATTCGAACTGAGGAACATAAGAAACAAAGAAACGAAAGAACAATCAATCAGCCAAATCCTTTTATTTCAACTTTTGCTGCATCTGGAAATTGGATTCGATCATATACAATCGCTTGGTAAAGTTGATCGCGCTCCTCATCTGCGCGATTATACCAAAAAACAGCATACTGTTGCGGTTGCCTACTTCCTTATCCTTGATCCGCTTGATCTGGCTTTTCCTCAGGTCAGTAAAGAAATCAATGGTTTGAAGATGTTTTTTCTCGAAATCCTCACGAATTCCATTTTCCATTAACTGCATGCAGTCGTTCAGCAGATCAATGACCCTGTCAGCAGCTGCAATCAGTTCTTTGGACTGCTCAGGTAATAACGGCTTGTGGTTATTGTCGACATGATGGAAGGTATCCCAGGAAATGTGTTTCAGGGTTTGTATCAATTCCCTGATGTAATACAGATTGATGGTATAGTAATTGCCCAGTTCAGCGTCATTGTCCTGAATCCGGGTGATGACTTTGTAGATCTGGTTCTGTTTATTTTCATAGTTTTCGAAAAGCTTGGTATATTTTTTATAATTTTTACTCAACAGGTCCAGATCTTCTTTTTCCAGCCCGCTAATCGAGTCAGACAGGATTTCCATAAAGTTTTGGCTGAATTTGTTGAAATTTTTAAAATTTTTCTTTTTAACAGCTTGAATATCAAGCGTTTTATGTCCTTCATCATCTTCTTCCTCTATTTCAACCTGCTTAGCTTTGGTCTTCTTTTTGTGGAAAGCATGTGTTCTGAACAAAATGAAAGCTGCAATGATCAGCATGCCACCTACGGCATAAAATGAACCGTAA
Organism: uncultured Saprospiraceae bacterium; assembly: GCA_964594045.1. Lineage (GTDB taxonomy): Bacteria > Bacteroidota > Bacteroidia > Chitinophagales > Saprospiraceae > UBA2365. The sequence continues at coordinate 3,642 of CAZQKR010000042.1, forward strand.
GAAAATAATAAGGCCATAAGGAATGCTCCTGAAAATGCAAAAAACGCAGTCAGGAACCAGCCGCCAACAACAGAAAATACGCCTGTTATCCGATAAACTGCTGTTTCCCGTCCCCAGGCACCATCAGCAAGTGAGGCACCCATGGCCACCATAAAAGTAACATAGGTGGTTGACAGAGGTAGCTTCATGGTTGTTCCGAATGAAATGATGATACTGGAAACAGCAAGGATCACTGCTGCCCTGACCAGGTCAAAAGCAGGCGCATTTTTACCCAATGCAAGTTGCTTTTGCTGAAATGACCTTCTGTCAAACCGTTGATCAACTCTTGTTTTGATGCTGTTTGGAACATACTGTTTCAGATACTTGCCGAATCTGGTAAATCCCCTGACCACTTTTCTGGAAAGGGTGGATGAGCCGAATTTTTCGTACCCTTCCTCCTGTCTGCCCAGGCTGACCTCTGTTTCTGTAACAGTTCTTGCTTTTTTGTTGACATATAAAGTAATGGCCATAATAATACCGGAAAGCAGCAAAAGGTAGGTCGGTGTACCTATTTTTCCCGCAAGATCAGCCATCAGGAATGTGTCGGGTCCCTGACCGGAAGCAATCCACATATTGTAAGACTCAAAACCTGCTAACGGAACACCAATGAAGTTGACCAGGTCATTTCCGGCAAAAGCCATCGCAAGTGCAAATGTTCCGAAAAGAACAACAATTTTAAGTATGTCAAATTTGGTGAATAACAGGATCAACTGGAAAATAACTGCCCAGAAAATGAAACTGTATAATATGATGATATAACTTCTGTTTTCAATCATGTCGATCATGCCTGGGGTAAGGAATGAAGCACCTTTAGCACCTTTGACCATCATAAAATAGGTAATTGCAACGATTGCAAGACTGCCCCAAATCGCTCCAAAGTACTTGATGGTTTTTTGATAATTAAAGGAGAACAACAATCGGCTTAAATATTGGAATAATACTCCTAAAGTAAATGCAATACCCACGCTCATCAGGATACCAAGGATGATCACAATGGCATTTTCTGAATTGATGTAATCAAAAATAGTCAAAGCATCTTCCTGGGTGAGGATCTTAACAGTTGCAATTCCCACGGCAGCACCCATCAATTCAAAAACCAGCGAAACTGTGGTGGATGTAGGCATTCCAAAGGTATTGAACATGTCGAGTAAGATCACATCAGTGATCATTACGGCAAGGAACAAGAACATGATCTCGGAAAAATAAAAATACTGAGGATGGAATATACCGGATCTCGCAACTTCCATCATCCCGGTCGAAAATGTCGCTCCAAACACTATACCCAATGCGGCAACAAACATGATCACCTTAAAACTGAATGCTTTAGAACCTACAGCCGAATTGATGAAGTTAACCGCATCATTACTCACCCCAACTATTAAGTCAGAAATAGCCATAATGGCCAAAACGATCACCAAAACTAAAAATAGTGTACTCATTTTGCTTTTTCTTTATTTAGAAATAGTTTTTCGCTTTTTGATTTACTATAGTATACCACTACAATTTGCCCCTACAAATATAGAAACTTATCTAATAATAGCACGACAAAGCACAGTCATTCATTTAAAATTAACATTAAATTCATATATGTTATTTTTTAATATGAAATGATCACCGGTTTGTATCTGCCACACTTAATTGATAGATCAGTAAGTACCGGAAATAAAAAAAGGAGTGAAAAACTTCACTCCTTTATCTTATCTACGACGCTATGAAACAGCATCTTGCGTTATTTATTCTCTTGGACCGGATTTTTTCCTGTCGTCATGACCGCCTCTGTGATCTTTACCACGGAAATTCCGGTTGTCCCGTCTTCCTTGTCCGGATCCTTCACGATGGCTTCTCCTGTCCTGATTACCTGAGCCCTCACTTCTTTCATTTCTTTGTTCTGTTCCATCCTCATCCTTAATGAAATCTGGTTTTGGCATCAAAGCTTTTCTGGACAATTTCAGTTTTCCGGTTTTTTCATCCACACCGATGAGTTTTACTTTGAATTTATCTCCCTCAGAGATCACTTCTTCCACGTTGGCAATTCTGCTGTGAGACAACTCAGAAACGTGAACAAGTCCGCTCTGCTTTTTGAGGAAACCTACAAAAACACCGTACGGCATCACAGATTGAACGACAGCATCATAAACGTCTCCGATCTGCGGAACGTGGGTCATCCCTCTGATGATATCTGCAGCTGCATCAATAGATTCTTTATTCGAACTGCTGATCTGAACCATACCTTTATCACCAATTTCTTCTATGGTGATCACCGTACCGGTTTGTGCCTGGATTTCCTGGATCACTTTGCCGCCTGGCCCAATCACTTCACCGATCTGTTCTTTTTTGATCTCTATGGTCATCAGCCTTGGAGCATGAGGCTTAAGATCATCATTCGGTACTGCAATGGTTTTGCTCATTTCGTTGAGGATGTGTAAACGACCTGCCTTTGCCTGGTCCAGTGCCTGGCCCAGCAATTCAAAAGAAAGACCGTCTATTTTAATGTCCATCTGACAGGCAACAATGCCATTGGCTGTACCCGTAACTTTAAAATCCATATCTCCCAATGCATCTTCATCTCCCAGAATGTCAGATAAAATGGCATTCCTTCCACCATCAGAGATCATACCCATCGCAATGCCACTTACAGGCGAAGTGATCGGTACACCACCATCCATCATGGCAAGCGTCCCTGCACAAACCGTTGCCATAGAAGAAGAACCATTGGATTCCAGGATGTCTGATACAATACGCAAAGTGTAAGGAAAATCTGCCGGGATCACCTTTTTCAATGATCTTCCTGCCAGATTGCCATGTCCGACTTCACGTCTTCCAGGGCCTCTGTTGGGCTTCACCTCACCCACTGACAATGCCGGAAAATTATAGTGAAGCATAAACTGTTCAAACCTGGAGTCAAGTGCATTATCAACCATCACTTTATCCAGTTTTGTTCCCAGAGTGATCGTTGCAAGTGCCTGAGTTTCTCCCCTGGTAAAAATTGCTGAGCCATGCGTTGAAGGCAAATAAGCGATCTCCGACCAGATAGGCCTGATCTGATCTGTTGTTCTTCCGTCAAGTCTTTGACCCTTGTCCAAAACCATCATTCGGATGATGTGTTTTTTCAGTTTGTCAAAGTATTTATCTATCAAAGGACTGTTTTCCTCATACCACTCTTCACCTTTTTCTTCCAAAAGCTGTTCATGAAGTTTGGTTTTCAGCTCAGTAAGCCGGTCTTTACGTTCCTGTTTTCCAAGCGCAGCATGAGCTATTTCGCTGATGGTCCCTGAACAGAAATTTTCAACGTATACTTTCAGTTCAGTGTCTTCAGGTTCCGGTTCAACTTCTCTTTTGACCAATGCTTTTTCACCGACCATTCTTGCCAGTTCCAGTTGGGCATCGCATTGAATTTTTATGGCCTCATGTCCAACCCTGATCGCTTCGATCAATTCACTCTCCTCGCATTCGCTGGCTTCTCCTTCCACCATCATCAGGTTATCCTTTGTGGCTGCAACTATAATATCCAGACTGGCTGTTGGTATCTGACTCCTGTTCGGATTGACCACAAATTCACCGTTTATTTTTGCAACTCTGACTTCCGAGATCGGGCCATCCCATGGAATGTCTGATACGGATAGCGCTGTTGAAGCTGCAAGACCTACAAGTGTGTCCGGCATGGTTTCCTTATCGGCAGACAACAGATAGATCAACACCTGGGTTTCATTCATATAATGATCCGGGAATAAAGGTCTGATCGCACGGTCAACTAATCTGGATATAAGCACTTCATAGTCAGACAATTTGGTTTCCCTTCTGAAAAAATTTCCGGGGATTCTTCCTGCAGCAGCAAATTTTTCCTGATAATCTACGGACAACGGAAAGAAATCCTGGCCTTCTTTTGCTTCGTGATTGGATACTACCGTTGCTAAAATAATGGTGTCCCCCTGTTTGACCACTGCAGAACCATGAGCCTGCATGGCCAGCTTACCTGTTTCCAGGATAATTTCCCTACCATCAGGCAACTGAAAGCCGGTAGAGATTGGAATTTGTTTTCCCATGAAAATAACTGTTTATATTTTTTTGAAAATTTTCCGCCCCTTGCGGAAGGTGAGATATAATTTCGCAGCAGGTTTGCTGCAGTCTGAAAGTAAAATGGAGTGTTTTGTCAAACACCCCATTTTGATTATTTCCTGATACCCAATGTTTTGATCAACTCCCTGTATTTGACAATATCTTTCTTTTGCAAATAAGCGAGGTATTTCCTTCTTCTACCAACCTTGGTCAGCAAAGCCTTTCTTCCGGCCTGATCCTTCTTGTTGGCTGTTAAATGTTCTGTGAGGTTTTTTACCTCCATGGTAAGTTGGGCGATCTGAGCCTCTATGGAACCTGTGTTCTGCTCTGATCCGCCGAATTCCTTATACAGGGATTTTTTTACTTCTGTTGTTATTTTTACACTCATTTTTTAAATTTTTACCAAAATCAATTACGAAAATTTTCTTTAGCGCCGCAAAGATAGAAATTTATCTCTAACAAAAAAATTATTGTTCGCTTTAAACATCCGTATTTTGATCATTTTCCGCTTTTTTAGCCTTTTCCCACCAAAAATCCATTTCTTCAGGACTCAGTTGAGTGATTGCAGAGGGTGAATGGTTCTCCATATACTCAAACCGCCTCTTGAATTTTCTGTTGGTTTTCTCCAATGCAGTCTCCGGATCCACGCCCAGAAACCTTGCATAATTCACAATGGTAAATAAAACATCCCCCAATTCAGCCTCGATCCTTTCCGGTTCATCAGTCAGACTGATCGCCTCTTCAAGTTCATTCAGCTCCTCCATCAGTTTCACGCGAACGCCTTCCTTATCCTTCCAGTCAAAACCTACCTGCGATGTTTTGTCCTGCATTCTGTATGCCTTGATCAATGCAGGTAAACTGTTGGGTACTCCGCCCAAAACTGATTTCTTGCCTTCTTCCATTTTGATCTGTTCCCAGTTTTTCTTTACATCGCTGTCGTCATTGACTTGAACATCACCATAAATATGAGGATGCCTTTTTACCAGTTTTGCATTGAGGTTCCTAATGACATCGCCAATGTGGAACAGTTTCTGCTCTTCGGCAATTTTGGCGTAAAAAACAATGTGCAGCATTAAATCACCCAATTCTTCACGGATACCATCCATATCTTCAGTGATGATACAGTCTGTAAGCTCATAGACTTCTTCCACTGTAAGATTTCTGAGACTGTGAATGGTTTGCTTTTTATCCCAGGGACACTGAGACCTGAGATCATCCATTATTTTAAGCAATTCCAGAAAAGCATCGGCTTTGTTTTGCATGGTAATTTTTTTATCAAGTATATTTGCCCGTTCAAATTAAATTTCCGGCAAATCAGTTGTCCGGAATGTTTAAAAAGTTTCGGCGAAACTAACAATTCTTTTGTTCAGTGCCGCAAACCTGGCCCGGGTATTATGAAAAATATGATCACGGTAAAAAGGGGCGTTGTGCAGCTTTGAAACTTTCCTTGAAAATACATGTTAAAATTGATCAAAATGATCAGTGATCCGGTAAAACAGGCATTTTGTAAACAGCTTTAGTCATATTTTTGTTAAAACTATGAATGATTTGTTTGATCCATGAAATTTGTAGATTCAGGAAAACAGCCGTTTTATTATTTTTAAAGAATTTTGAAGGGCTAAATTAAATATATGAAATCAGCATAAATCGTTTATGCTATTGTCTCCAGGAAAGCCTGATTGTTTTTTTGATACCGTATGAAAGAAAATATTAAATGATATACTAGAATATGAAAGAGTTTCTTTATGTACTGGCTTTGGTTTTCAGTATCGTATTGATATCCATTTTGATCATCAACGTCAAGTATTATTTTAAAGGGCAGGTCATGAAAAAGACTTGTTCTTCACAAGCCGGAGAGACATGTGTTTGTGAAAAGGACGGATTGGAAAAAAAATCCTGTGAGAATAAATAGTGTTCAGCAACAGGTAGAGTTGATGATTTTTTTTGTTTTTTAATGTTCGCTGTCAAATTGTCATATTCATCTGCTCAAAATCCGGAAAAGTCATAATCAAACTGACATTTTTTTGGTAAAACAGCTTGAATTCAGCATTGTACTGCTGACTTTTTCGATTGGTATGCAAATTGATATGGCTGCATAAAAAAGTTTATGGATTTTGTGACGGTCAGGAATCTTGGTGAATTAAAAACACTGGCAGGCAAGGAGGAATTGGTTTTTGCCTTGCTGTACAAAAATAATTCGGATGCAAGTGATTGCGCGCGTAAAACACTTTCAGAGACTTTTACGCATAAGGATAAAAAGATTTGCCTGGCAGAGATCAACGTTGAGGAGACCAGGGATATCCATGGTGAGTATGGGATAGATTCTGTACCTGCAGTTATTTTTTTCAGGAATGGTCAGTTGTCCAATGTGACCAAAGGATGCATGACCGGGCATTATTATGAGGTTTTGGCTGAAGAAAATACTCAGGTTCAAGGCCCAAGTTCGTCAAATCAGCCGAAAAGACCCAATGTGACTGTCTATAGCACTCCAGGCTGTTCATGGTGTACCAGGTTGAAGGATCATCTCAAAAGAAACAGGATTCAGTTCAGGGAGATCAACGTGGCAGACGATCCTGTCAGGGCAGAAGAAATGAGAAGGAAGAGCGGACAAATGGGTGTTCCCCAGACAGATATCGACGGACAGATGATCGTGGGCTTTGATCAGTCTAGAATAGACAGATTGCTTGGAATTGTAGGAAATTAACTAAATCAATAAATGAATTTAAATATGAAAGAATTACAGCCTTTGCACGAGTATGTACTACTGGAATTGGTAGAAATGGAAGCAAAAACTTCAGGTGGGATCATCATACCTGATACTGCCAAAGAGAAACCTCAGTACGGTAAAGTTGTCGGACTGGGAAATATCGAAAAACCTTCAGTTGCCATAGGGGACTTTGTTTATTTTAAGAAATATTCAGGTTCTGAAGTGGAGGACAGAGGCAGAAGCCTGCTTTTTGTCCCTTACGCTGACTTGCTTGCAAAAATAGTGGAAACAGATAAAATCTGATCTTTTAATATAACTGCTTTCATTGTATATGCTGATGGAAGCATTTTATGTGAAAGATCTGTTTTGACAGAAAAATTAGCGAAACCAACCTTGTCTAAGGCTGGTTTCGTTTGTATTATATGAGGAGGGACAGTTTTGATCATCAGAAGTTACTTTATTTGGATAATACCTGCCTGCTTATCAACAGTCAATCCTTTGTAATGCGCACTATTATATCATGGATCAAAGAATGATTAATAGCTGATCATGAAAATAGAAATCTGGTGGATAGGCAAAACCAAGCCTCCGTATCTGGAAACCGGAATATCGGATTATTCAAAAAGAATCGGTCATTATATCAATTTTTCAGTACTGACCATTCCTGACGTTAAAAACCCGGGCAAGCTTGATCCGGCTATTTTGAAAAGGAAGGAAGCAGAGATCATTTTGAGCAGGTTGAATGCAGACAGTCTTTTGGTATTACTGGATGAGCAAGGGAAAACTTTTGATTCAGAAGGCTTTGCAGCGTATGTGCAGGAACTCATGGTCCGCTCTGTCAGGCAGGTGATATTTCTGATCGGCGGAGCTTATGGCTTTGATGATTCGTTATATGCACGGGCAAATGACAAGATATCCTTGTCAAAAATGACTTTTTCGCATCAAATGGTAAGATTGTTTTTTACGGAGCAATTATACCGGGCATTCACCATCATTAACCACGAAAAATATCATAATATATGATCACTACAATTTTTTTCGGCCTGATATTTCTGACATCCATTGCCGCGTTCAACAGGGATGACCTTTTCAGGAAAATGCTGTTCTCTCCTTATCTGACCATTCGGAATAAACAATATTATCGCCTTCTTTCAGCCGGTTTCCTTCATGGCAGCTGGGTACATTTACTGATAAACCTCTTTGTTTTCTGGCAATTCGGTACATATCTGGAAAGCTATTTTAATGAGATTTCAGGGTTTTGGGGATCAAAACTCTTTATGACAGGCTTGTTTTTGGGAGGAATCGTTTTTGCAAATATTCCTTCTTTGTTTGTTCACGCCCGAGATTATAATTATCAGAGTATCGGTGCATCAGGAGGAGTTTCAGCAGTACTGTTCTCCTATATCCTGATCAATCCATGGGACAAATTACTGTTGTATTTTGTGATTCCGCTATACAGTGTAATAGCTGGCATACTATTTCTCGTTTATTCTTACTGGGCAAGTAAGAACCGCAATGATCATATAGATCACCTTGCACATTTTTCCGGATCAGTATATGGAATTCTTTTTACCCTGATCGGTCATCCGGAAATGCTGAACACGTTCATGGACAGATTTATCCATCAAATGCCGTTTTGACCCAATTGCTGATCTTAGGATCACCTGAGGAGGGTGATGTCGCCGGCCATTTTATGAATTTCACCGTTTGAATCCTCTATCTCGAGATAATAGATGTATACTCCGGGTATCAGTGCCTGGCCATGGTAATAACCATCCCATCCTGTTCTGTCCCCGGTTTTTCGATTAAACAATATGTTCTTTTCTTCGAAAATATGTTCACCCCATCTGTCATAAACAGAAAATCTGACAATCCTGAGATCCCGGTACGAATTGGTTTTGACCATGAAATAGTCATTGACCCCATCCTGGTCGTATGGTGAGAACACATTGGGAACGAAAAAGCTGAAATCACTGTTGACTATGATCTGAATACATGTGTCCACACTGCACTGTTCATCATAAAATACTGTGATACACAAGTGATGGTCTTCAAGCGGTTCATATTCAATTTCGCTGCAGTTGCCTGAACATAACACGGAATCTGTTTCCTGAATGTACCAAAGCACACTGTCGTATACCAGGTCATCCAGTTTTAAAAGGTATTCGTAATTTTCTCCTCTCTGGATTACAGTATTGCCATTGATGCTGATCGTTGGCTTTTTGGGCCTGTTGATCACTACAGTTGAAATGTGTTTACATCCGTTATCATCTGTTAATTGGATTGCATAACTTCCCTGGTCAAGACCCGTCAAAACAAAATTGTCACTTGGGACCTGGTTGACCAAAAGGTCGTAAGGTGCTTCTCCTGATTGTGGAACCACTACGATCTCTCCATCTGTATTGTAGTAACAGGAAATATCCTCAGCGGTCACATCAGCGGTAACTGAAGGGAATATCTCAAGCATTTCAGTGGCATAATATGGGCAATTGTCAATTTCATAGGTCAAAGTGAACACATAAATGCCCGCCTGGACTCCTGAAGGACTGATCCTTCCATCCTGACTGATGATAGCACCTGACCAGCTATAAGTTCCGCCTGTACTTCCGTTGGCTTGTCCGGTCAGGACAAGTTCCGTTGTGAATTCATCCAGGCAGATATTGTTGTCAAACGGATCGATCGTCACGGTGATGTTATCAGCACACGGGTTGGTGCTGCAAACCAATTGAGTTGAAACGGAAGGACACAAACAATCTGTAATAGCCCTTATTTCAATATCGTATGCTGTCCCGATTTCAAGTCCGGTAAAAGAGTAGGAGGTATTTGCTGTTTGTGTGATCAAAACTCCGTCGCTATACACTTCATATGTTCCTGCACAATCGACAGCACCCCATTGCACATCAAATGCCTGATTAGACACCGGATTGCATGTTACAACCGGTGGTATGAGTTCTTCCTCAACATGAACGGTGAATAAATTACTCTGCACATTGCATTGGTCAAAATCAACCCTCAGACTGATCTGATAATCTCCAGGCTGGTTCCAGCCCAGGGCATATCTGCCTGGTGACACTAATACCTGGCTGTCGACATTCAGAAAACTGTAACCGGCCTGGCTGTTGACCTCATTTATATTGACGAATACCTTGTCAGTGATACAGATGCTGTCCAGTTCCAGACTGAATGCAGAACTGATCAGTTCATTGATTGTAACAGGTCCTATGTCAAACTGGCATGCATGCCCGTTTTTCCATACATAAACGACAGCGGAATATGCTCCCTTGTCAAGGATTTCCAACTGCATCATATTTGTCCCGGAATTTGTGAAATGAACCAGATCTTTGAACCATTCTACAGTGATGCTGTCAAAATCTGCGGGTAAGGTCATGGTCGGGTTGATCTCAATGCCAAACTTTCCGTTTCCAAGGCAACTGTATCCACTGAGTGCGCCGGCAAAACCTATTCTGTTCAAGGTAAAATTCAAAATGCTGTCACAACCGTTGCTGGCCATGTTTTCCAGAATATATTGCTTTTCGAAAAAATTTACCGTAATAGTGTCATTCTGGAAAAATACTGTATCCATACCGCAGTGAATGGAATCCAGTGTGCCGATCATCACGGGCAGGGATACGACCCTGACAAGCTGGTTATGTGTACATCCTGTCAAAGTATCTTTTATCGTATGTTGATACAGCCCTGCAACTGTGATGACATCTCCTTCCCAACCGGGAGGAATGACGCCTGCAGTCAGATCCGGCCGGCAATATTCAAAAGTTCCCAGAGCAACTTCTGGTTCGGAAAGTACATTGACGAAAAAACAAGCCGGTTCAGAATCGTCACAATCGGTGAGTGCAGTAACACAGATCTGATAAACTGAATCTTCAGTAAAAGTAAAATCCAGCGTATCTGCCCCGATATGCAGGATGGACTCATTTCCCTCTGCATCGATGGTGGCCCATTTGAATTCAAGGGCATTGGTCACCCCCAGTACACTGCTCGTAAAAAAGCCGTTTTGACAAATATCTATGGTGTCGCCGGGTTCCCAACTGTCACCCAGTGAATTGCTGAAACTATCCGGTTCATCAACTGTAAAGGGATTTGAAACGCTGGGAATTCCGGATATCACCTGTATATTAAAATCCATACCGGAACCTTCATTTCCGTCCAGCAACAGAAAATAGGTATGGCCAACTTCCAGGTTGGTCAGATTGATGGTCACGATCCCGAATTGGGGATCACCATCACATAAAACCCAATCGGGATCCTGAAGATCGCAACCATCGAAAACAGCCCATTGATAACCGACATTAGGTCCTGTTGGCCCGGGAGTAAAACTTAATGGGATGATCCTGAGACTTAAATTTGTACTGCTGGCAATAAACCCGAAATAAAGGGGATTGTTGATATTTCCATTGCTGGTAACGCAAAGTCTGTTGGGAACGATCGTTGGAGCATCCGGTTCCATTACAGGCAACACCCAGGTTGTGGCCTGTAGAGATTCCCTGTTACAGAATATATCGGCAAAATTACAGTCACTATTGGGTAATTGGCTGAAAAGCAGCAAACTGAAAGAAAGGAATATGATCGTAAACAAGTACCTAAACACAAACAAATATTTTCTGTATGATTTAACGAGCGCTAAAGAATTCAAGCCTATAAATAATCATTTTTCGGCTTTTTTATTGTGGTGAAGCTGTAAAAAAATGCTACACTCAAAAAACTCCGCAAAATTAATAATATTGCTGATTATATGATAGTTTTTCTTAATTCTTTACCAAATTACTGTGATGTCTCCGGTAAAATGACTTTTTTTCCCATTGTCACTCACCATGATAACATGATAGGCATACACTCCCGGAGATACGGGAACTCCCTTGAAATGGCCGTCCCATGCAGTGGAATAATCATTCAAAGCCAGTCCTTCACCATAAAATACCCGGTTGCCCCATCTGTCATAAATTTCCATTATGGCAATGGTTCCCATTTCTGGTTTACCCTGAACGAAAAATCTGTCATTGATGTTGTCACCATTGGGTGAGAAAATATTCGGAATATAAATATCCGGTTTTTCTTTTACATAAACCGTGATCTGTTCCTGGGCCTCACATCCATTGGTATCTTCGACAAGCACTGAAAAAACTGTGGTCTCGGTGGGTTGAACCCATTGATGAATATCCTGATCTCCTGAAAACAGATTTGCCGGCAGCCATTGAAGATATTTTATCGGATTGGTGGCGGTGAGGTCGGCGGTCAACCTGACGGTTTCTCCCGGGTAAATTATATTTTTGTCCGAGTAAAGGTTGACCAGGATCTCCGAGCCGTGATCAACGACAACCTGGGTATCAAGCGTACAGCCAAAAGCGTCCTTTACCCGTATCAAATAGGTTCCTGCTTCCAGAAGGTCAAAATAGGGGATCGGTGAAAAGAAATTATTGCCCAGGGCAAACCGAACAGGTGGTTCAGCTCCGGCAACTTCCAATACCTCAATCCTGCCGTCTGCATTTCCAAAACAACCGGGAGTGGTGATGTCAAGTACTATGCTGTCCAGATTGGATTGCATTTCAAATACATTGACTGAGTCCACAGATACGCATTGATTCTGCAGGTTGGTCAGTGTCAGATAGTACCATCCGGGTCCCAGAACTTTAGGAAACTGACTGTAAGGGCCGCTGAGGATCAATCCGTCTTCCGTCTCCCAGAGATAATTGAAATTGGACCCCGAATCACTTCCTGATGCATTCAATACGGATGTATTTTTATCGCAGGTGATCAAATCATCATACACTATCATGATCTTCGGCTGTAGAGTGTCTGTGCTGATCTGTATAATGGTGTCCCTGATGCATCCGTTGCTGCCTGATACAGAGACAGAGTAATTTCCGGCTGCCGGTAACTCCGGTTCAGCTTCAGTGGAATGAAAACCGTCAGGGCCATTCCATTCTATTGCAATGATGTCAGAATTGGTTTGGAAAATGGGCTTTACTACCTGATCCCTGCAATTGATATTTCCGTGAATGATCTCAAATTCAGGAAAATCCGGATCTGCACTCACATAAACGCTGTCATAAGCGGTACATCCGTTCCGGATGTTTTCGACAGAAACATAATAGTATCCCGGTTGATCTGCCAACGGTCTTGCTCCTGAAAAAGTAAAGCTGTCCGGTCCTTCCCAAAAGTAAGTCACCGACTCAGGTATGCTGCTGATGTAAATTTCCACAGGATCATCTGTACATGGCAGGTTGAAATCCCGGTGAAAAACTATTGGTGCTTCCAGATCTGTGTCCACAAGCAGACTGTCTGCGGCACTGCAGCCATTTTCCATGTCCGTGATCAGGCAGTGGTACCAGCCCGGGTTTTTTACACGTGGATTTTCTCCTGAAAAAACATAATTTTCAGGGCCGGACCACATCACGAGATCATGATTAATATTGGTCAGATGTTCAAGAGTGACCAGGCTGTCTCTGCAGGTGATCGTTTTGGCAGGCAGAGAAAGATATGGTTTCAGCTTATTGATCGGAATAAAAAAACTTTGTTCATTGAAACAACCGGTTAGGCTAGTGACCTGAACACTGTAGAAACCAGGCTGTTCAGTATAGATACTGCTTTCGTTTGAATAAAAATTCAAAGGACCTGTCCAAATAATACCTGCCAACTCCTGGTTGGACTGAACGGTCATAAAGACACCGTTGCGGACACAGTTAATGGTGTCAACAGGTGAAAGCAGAATTTGCGGAAGTAAAGTGTCTACCACCACGTATGCAGTATCCATTGTAACGCAGCCATTACTTCCCTCAACTGTAAATATGTACATACCTTCATCTTCAACGAAATTGACAGATTGCGTGGAATAAAATCCATTCGGACCTTGCCAGAATTGATTTACAATGTCCCCTGTAACCTTCGCAAAGATCTGCATGGGGCGGAGTGGTTCATTGCAAAAAATGGAATCACCGGTTACAATGACTTCAGGATAATTGAAATCAGCAATGACTTCGACAGAATCCCTGAATATACAATTATTCAAACCGGTTGCATAGAACTGATAAAATCCGGGTTGGTCAACTGATTCTATTAAATTACCGGACAAAAATCCGCTTGGGCCAGTCCAGAAAGCTGCGTTTTTAATATCTGAATGTATGACAGCTTCAATTGTTGTAAAATTATTTGAACAATTCAGTTCTCCGGCAACTGACAGGTCAATATCTGGTATTTCCCTGTCTTCGATCACTGCAACGCTGATCGTATCCACGCAACCACTCGCTGTGCCGGCAATCAGCTCATATTGTCCGCCCGTGCTTGCGTATGGATTGCGCTCAGAAGAAAAAAATACGCCGTCTTTCCACCATTCCACCTCATCAGCAATTAAAAAAGGTATACCTAACCTCAATGAATCAATTGAACAATCCAGGTAAATATTCAGGTCATCATGATGGTATTCCAGATTTTCCATTACTTCAACAGAATCTGAATTGTAGCACCCGTTCTGTCCCTGTACTTCAAGATAATACCAGCCGGGTTGGTCAAGTGTAAAAACAGAATCATAACTGAATTGACCATTGCCCTCCCATTTGAAATTCAAATAGTTGTAAGTATTTTCAAAACTCAATTGTACAGAATTTGTGTAGCATGTGAGCGTATCTGCCGGCAGGATTTTTACAACAGGGGATAAAGTGTCCATGATCCCGGTGATGATCCTCTCTGCCATGCACTGTGAGCTCTGATCCTTAATGGTCATTAAAAATGAATCGGCAGCGGTATAGTTGATGGTCGGACCAGAACTGAGTTCACCTGTCATCAGATTTTCCCAACTGACCACAAAAGCACCTGAAAAATCTATAAAAATCGTTCCCTGGGTTTGAGTACAGCTGAGGGTATCCATCCGGACAGAGAATTCAGTCAATTCATCTGCTTCAGTGATCAGGATGTCAGCTTCTGAAATACATCCGTTTTGACCCCATACCCTAAGATGATAAATGCCCACCTGATCAATTTGCGGTTGAGGAAGTTCACTGTAAAAACCATTCGGACCATTCCATTTTATGGAGTCAAAAGGTTCCAAAATGATGATTGGCATAGTGATGAATGGATAAACACAACTTAAAGGAAAACTGTCAGGTAATATAAAATCAGGTGGACTTAAGTCTGCCAATACCACTATCGAAGTATCCCAGGTACAGCCATACTGATTCCACATCCTTAAATAGTGTTCTCCGGGCTGATCACTGATCATCTCATCTCCGTATACCAGATACCCATCAGGATATTCCCATTCCAGGATCATCGGATCTCCATCATAAACTGCTGATATGGTGGTTGAGGGTTGATAGCAACTGATCTCATCAAAAATAATTTCTTCAAGCTGTGGTGAGGGCAATACAATGACCTGAAGACAGGTATCTGAAACATCTGCACAGTATTGTGGATTCGGCAGGGAAATGAGGCTCAGGTAATCATTATCCAGTAATGAATTTTGGATGGAATCAACGAAAACTGAGTCATTCCTGTGATAGCTGATGGCACAGATTTTGAACGTGTCTGCCTCAATGAACCTTAGATCAATTAAAGTATCTGCCTTTATCAAAGTATCCCTGATACCAGCCAGAAAGATTAGGTCGTATTCTGCAGATGCCTGAAAACCGGACAGTAGATTTTCAAGGTGATTGAAATAAAGCTGCGGGGCGCGTCTGCAAAAGGTCAGTGTATCAGAAGGGAAATTTCCGGCTTCAGCTTCGCAAATGCTGCAATCAACTGAAGTCGCATCACAAAAGAATAGCTGAACAGATGCGATCACTCCCTGATCAAACTCAAGATGATCCTCAATGATCAGCGTCCAGGTACCGTTCACAGATCCGGTGTTGAAATCCTCAAGGCAACCATTGTAAGGATAATACACTCCTGAATAGTTTCCCAGAATTTCCCAAGGCGCTGCATTTGACCAGACATCAGGGAAACCAGGATCCGGCGCAGATGGATTTCCGCAGGCAGTGAACAATACATCCCAATCTGAAAAAGTAGTCAGATTTGAACTGAGGTTTGGGCCAACCAAAGTGACGGACTGGCCTGCAGGCGAGACCAGTCGGATGGTCAGATCACCTATCTGACTATGGCTGAACTCAATTTTGATCGCGCTCAGACATTGCTCATCTAAAGAAAGGTCATCCGGTGAAACCCCTTCGACAACGATCTGCACCATGGTAACCTGGCTGTCCTGGATCGTCATTGAACTGAACATTGGGTCACAGATCTGTGACTTCAGGGCAACATGAACACCTGACAAGAGGAAAATAATAAGATATAAGTTTTTGAATCTCAAAATTTAGTTTATAAACTGACAGTTTTACCCTCACATTGCAAATTTAATGTATTTGATGGATAAATGGCTGTTTATTTTTATTCCAAAAAATACCTGATCCACTTGTATTGCTTATTATAGCAGATACCTTTAAAAGATAAAACGTTGCTGATCCTGACATGTTTTTGGTAGGTCAATTTATTCCTGTGAATTTTCTTTCAATATCAGAAAATATTTGGATTACCTTTTTTCATAACTGCATATTTATTCCGTCATAAGCTGGATTTTTTAAGCCAAAAAAACAGGCATTCATTGATATACAAACAAACCTTGAATGAATTGTATATCCATCAAAGGCAAAATCCGCCTGTTCAATGAAAGTATCCCGTAAAAGCCCCATCAAAACTTCATTATTGCATATTTTGAAAGTGCATAGATCAATGATCTGTTTTAATTACATGAAGGAGGAATTTAACATGTATGCATTTTATCTAAAAGAATAAATGCCTGCAGAATATAAAGAAAAAGAGTTAATTGTCGTCTATGCGACAAATTAAGAAAATTATACTACAATATTTTTATGGTCTCTTGTTTGTAATTAGATTATATCTAAATTAGCGCCCGAAAGACAAACGGGGTATTTTACTTATTATATATGATGGAAAGATTATCAAAAAGTTATAATGTCATTATAGCCATTTTTGCGGCATTTTTAGCATTATCGCCCGTAGCAAAGGCAGACGAAGATTTAGGCGTGTTCGAGAAACTGGACAGTTTCATTTCAAAGGACTTTCAATTTACTGATGAAAAAGGTCAGTTGGTCAACCTGCGTACTGCCATTGACAAACCTACTGTCATTGCGTTGGTTTACTATGAATGTCCTGGCATTTGTACACCATTGCTCAATGGGGTTGCTGAGGTGATGAACCGTTCGGATATGGAATTGGGAAAAGACTATCAGGTGTTCATCATCAGTTTCAGCCATAAGGAGACTCCACAGTTGGCAGCTAAGAAAAAAAATAACTATGTTGAACTGGTTGGCAAGGGAGATACAGAAAACGGTTTTCGGTTCTTTACTGGTGACAGTCTGACAATTGCCGGATTTTTGGATAACGTCGGATACAAGGTCAAATTTGACGGAAAAGAATACATCCACCCGGCAACTCTGATCGTTTCCAGCCCTCACGGGAAGATCGCCAGATACCTTCACGGCACTTATTTTCTGCCTTTCAACCTGAAAATGGCAGTGATCGAAGCCGGAATGGAAAAATCCGGTCCGACCATCAACAAGCTCATGAAGTTTTGCTTCAGCTACGATCCTGAAGGGCAGACTTATGTCATGAACGTTACCCGGATATCCGGGTTCATTATCCTGACTATCGCTTTGGGGATTTTATTTTATCTGATTTTAACAAACAAACGTAGAAAAACCATAATTATTAGCAATTGATATGACATCAGCAATCGCATTGAATACGAATTTCTTACAGGCTAAAAAAGGTCTG
The DNA here is from genome assembly GCA_964594045.1 of uncultured Saprospiraceae bacterium. Taxonomy (GTDB): domain Bacteria; phylum Bacteroidota; class Bacteroidia; order Chitinophagales; family Saprospiraceae; genus UBA2365. Next base: position 21,241 of record CAZQKR010000042.1, read on the forward strand.
TTCTCATGGATTTTCAGCATCGACCATAAGCGGATCGGCTTGCTGTACCTATACTCCATCATCACATTTTTTCTGGTTGGGGTGACTCTCGGGGTGCTGATGCGCCTTGAGCTGCTCAATCCGGGAAGAGACATCATGGATCCGCAGACATACAATCAGGTGTTCACGCTCCATGGAGTTGTGATGATCTTTTTGTTCATCATTCCAAGTATTCCGGCTGTCTTTGGCAACTTTTTCCTGCCGATCATGATAGGAACAGATGATGTTTCATTTCCAAGGCTTAACCTGCTTTCCTGGTGGCTTTATATTTTCGGAGCCATCCTGGCACTTGGTTCGCTGTTGCTTGGTTGGGCACCGGCAGACACCGGCTGGACATTTTATGTTCCCTACAGTGTCAATACCAATACCAATGTAAGTCTGACAGTGCTGGCAGCGTTTATCCTGGGTTTTTCATCCATTCTGACCGGTTTGAATTTTATCGTGACCATACACAGACTGAGGACTCCGGGGATGAGCTTTATGAAAATGCCTTTGTTCGTTTGGTCCCTGTATGCAACTTCATGGATACAGCTTTTGGCTACACCGGTCATCGGCATCACTCTGATGATGATCGTTGCGGAAAGATTTTTTGGCATTGGATTGTTTGATCCGGCGATTGGCGGAGATCCGGTCCTTTATCAGCACTTGTTCTGGATATACTCCCATCCTGCGGTTTACATCATGGCGTTGCCTGCTTTCGGAGTGATCTCCGAGTTGCTTCCAACCTTCAGCCAAAGGACGATTTTTGGATACAAAGCCATTGCATTTTCAAGTCTGGCGATCGCTTTTGTTGGCTATCTCGTCTGGGGCCACCACATGTTCACTTCCGGAATGAGCGAAGCAGGCCGGATATTTTTCAGTATAATGACATTTTTAGTTGCCATCCCGACCGCGATCAAGGTGTTCAACTGGGTTGCAACGCTCTATAAAGGTTCAATTAATGTTCAGCCACCATTGTTGTATGCCCTGGCATTTATTTTTCTGTTTTCATTTGGAGGATTGAGCGGATTGGTGCTGGGTGCGCTGGCAACGGATATTTACATGCATGATACGTATTTTGTCGTTGGACATTTCCATTATGTGATGTTCGGTGGTACAGGCTTTGCATTTTTCGGTGCGCTGCATTATTGGGTGCCAAAAATCTGGGGCAGAATGTATAATATTAAAGTAGCGAACATCGCATTCGGGATTTTCTTTGTCGGGTTCAACATGCTGTATTTCCCAATGATCGTTTTAGGTGTCATGGGCATGCCCAGAAGGTATCACGATTATTTGCCCGAATTCCATATTCCGAACATGATCAGTACTATTGGATCATGGGTGCTGGTTACTGGTCTGATCATCATGATCGTGAATCTGATCATAGGTATCCGGAAGGGAAAAGAGGTCGGAAGAAATCCATGGAACAGCGTTTCTCTTGAATGGCAGACACCTTCACCACCTCCTGTTTCCAATTTCGACAAAATGCCGGAGTTGCCCAAAGGAGGTCCATACGATTACAGTAACCAATAATGATTGAAATGATGGAACACGCAACAGGTTTTGCATTGCCAAATTCTGGTCACAACAGGGATGCAGAAGCATCCAAAATGGGTATGTGGCTGTTTTTATTCACTGAATTATTGCTTTTTGGTGGTTTATTCCTGGTATACATGGTCTACCGGTTGATGAACGGGGAAGCATTCCTCAAAGCTTCATACGAATTGAATATCACCATGGGAACGATCAACACCGTTGTCCTGCTGCTGAGCAGTATGACCATTGCCATGTCGATCACTGCAATTCAAAAGGGAAATAAAAAGCTTTCAATGATTTTGCTTGCATCAACAATAGCTTTATCATTGGTTTTCATGGTCATCAAATACTTTGAATGGTCATCCAAGATCAGTCACGGGATCTTCCCCGGAATGGATGCCTATAATGCACTATCCCCGGGAGAAAGCCTGTATTTTTTCCTTTATTATTTCATGACGGGACTTCATGCACTGCATGTGATCATCGGGGCAGTTTTCATCGGAGTGGTCATACACCTGACCAATAAGGGAAAGATCACTCAGGAACGTTATTCACTTACCGAAAATGCAGGCCTTTACTGGCACCTGGTTGACCTGATCTGGATATTTCTTTTTCCACTTTTGTACCTCATCCATTAAAAACAGTTGTTATGGGAAACGAACAAAAACAAGATAACATACATTCACACCATATTTCCGGTTACAGGGAACATTTTAAAACGCTGGTCATTCTTCTGGTATTAACAGCGCTTACGGTGGCAGTTTCAGTTTATGGCGCAGGTATCAGATCAATTTCCGTGATCATTGCACTGGTCATCGCTACGGCAAAAGCACTCGTCGTGGCAGGCTATTTCATGCACCTCAAATACGATCATAAAATGTACCGGTATATGGTCATGATCGTTATGTTCATGTTTGTTGTTTTTATGTTGATTTTAAGCCTTGATTACTCAAATCGCTAATTATTATGATGAATAGAGCAGCCTCAACTTTTGCCGAAGGTGTAGATCTTTCGATGTTGATCATTACAGGGATCTCTCTGTTTTTCCTGATAGGCATTACGATCGTCATGATCTACTTTGTATTCCGATACAACAAGAAATGGAATGCAAAAGCGACCAATATCAGCCACAACAATACCCTGGAAATCATTTGGACGGCAGTACCCACGGTTTTGGTACTGGTCATGTTTTATTACGGATGGATGGGTTATAAACCGATGCGGAACTCACCCGATCATTCCATGGAGATCACTGCTTACGGGCAAATGTGGCAGTTTTCCTATGAATATCCCGGTGGAAAAACCAGTGATACCCTGGTCGTTCCGGTAGATTTGCCCGTAAAATTAAATTTGGTCTCCAGGGATGTGCTGCATAGTTTTTACGTGCCCGCTTTCCGGATCAAGGAAGACCTTGTGCCGGGTAAAAATAATTTTGTCTGGTTTGAACCGACCATGGAAGGAGAATTTCAGGTGCTTTGTGCCGAATATTGCGGTTTATTACATTCCAAAATGCTTTCAACAGTAAAAGTGGTCAGCAAAAAGGAATATGCAGACTGGGTAGCCAAAAATATTGTTACTGAGGAGGCTGCGGGTTTGGTTTTGATGAAAAAACACGCTTGTTTTTCCTGCCATACCCAGGACGGAACGCGTTTGGTTGGTCCTTCATTCAAAGGGATCTATGGCAAAAAGGAAAAAGTTGTGACCAACGGTCAGGTACGTGAGATCGAGATAGACGATGAGTACATCAAAAGATCAATTTACCAGCCCAATGCGGATGTCGTTGAAACTTACACTCAGGGTCTGATGATCTCCTATGAAAAACTGATCACACCTGAAGAAGTTAACGAGATCATAGAATATATGAAAACCATTAAATAATGATAGTTATTAAGGCGGTTAGCTAATTAGTCTGTTAGCCTGTTAGTCTCTATCAATTGAACATGAGCATTCAGTAAAAGAAACCAAATTAGTCATGGAATCTGTCGTTTTAATCCCTGGTATAATTAATTCGCTAATAGACTGACGACTGAAAGACTACTAAGCTAAACAAATACAAATAATGATTAAAGAGAAGATAAACGCATATCTTGAACTGGCGAAAATACGCATCACCTTTGCAGTAGCCCTGACCACTATTGCCGGTTATCTGCTGGCAAATCATGCTTTTGATGCCGGCTTGATCTTACCGACTCTCGGTATTTTTTTGCTGGCCTGCGGTTCTTCTGCCATCAACCATATCCAGGACAGTGATAAAGACGTATTGATGGAAAGAACCCGTAAAAGGCCTATACCTTCAGGACGTGTCAGCCAAACACAAGCATTGGTTTTTGCATTGACGCTGGTGATCACTGGTTCTGCGATGATCTATTATGGGTCGGATTTCGTAGGGATGCAACTGGGCTTGCTTGCACTGATCTGGTATAATGCGATTTACTCTCCATTAAAGCGCAAAACTGCTTTCGCTGTGATACCTGGTTCGGTGATAGGAGCCATTCCGCCCCTGGTTGGATGGGTTGCCGGAGGTGGTTCAGTGTTTGATCCAAAAGCATTGATCCTTGCATTCTTCTTTTTTATCTGGCAGGTGCCGCACTTCTGGTTGCTAATGCTCAAATACGGAAAGGAATACGAAAAGGCAGGATACCCTTCCATCACCGGCATTTTTGATTACCGGAAGATCAGGTACATGACTTTTTTATGGACTTTTGCAACTGCAGCAACTTCCTTGATGATACCCTTGTTCGGGCTGATCGAATCCAACATCATCACCATTCTGCTCATGATCTCCGCAATATGGCTTGTTGTGGTTTTTTCAGGTATTTTGAAGAAAAGGGAATCTGAATTCAACCCGTTTTTTTATTTTATGCGGATCAATTATTTCGTATTGGCGGTGATCATTTTCTTATCGGTTGATTCACTCATCGGCGTATAGTCCTCAGGGTTCGTCCGGATTTCTGTTTATGGGGTTTTGCCAAATATTATTTGGATCATTTTCACCTTAATGTCAGCGAGACACTTTATTACACCCTCTTTTTTGATTATCCGGTGCTGCTTTATTACTTTTGGGTGATATTGTATGCTGAAGGGAAAAAGAATTATCGCAACGGTTACCAATCCATTGTTCCATGATAACAGGATGATCAGGATTTGCAGCTCACTTGCCGGTCAGGGAGCATTGGTCAGTTTGTGGGGTGTGAAAAAGGCCGGAGTGCCACCACCGGCCCCTCAAAATTTTAATCAGGAACTTATTTCAGTTCCTTTCAGAAAAGGTTTTTTATTCTATGCCGCCTACAATATCCAACTGTTTTTCAGATTGTTGGGCTCCAAATTTGACCTTGCCATTGCAGTAGACCTGGATACTTTGGCAGCTGTTTCAATTGCATGCAGGATCAGACGCAAACCCTGGGTGTATGATGCGCATGAGTATTTTACGGAAGTACCTGAACTGGAAGGGCGTAATTTTGTGAAAAGTTTCTGGAAGTTGGTATCCCGTTTGACCGGAAGGTACAACATGACTGTTTCTCAGAGCCTGGCAGATGTTTTGACTGAAAAATACCGTCAAAAATTCCATGTGATCAGGAATGTTCCTGAAAAGATGGACATAGACATGACCGATCAGCGTGTTTTGCGGCCAGGAGAAGCTGTTACCCTTGTTTATTTCGGATATCTGAACAAGGGCAGGGGTTTGGAATATGTTATTCAGGCTCTAAAGTTGCTTCCGGAACGTTTCCGACTGTTGTTGATCGGTGGCGGAGACCTGGAAGCCGGACTTAAATCGCTTGCCAGAGATCCGGGTCTGGAAGATAGGGTGGAGTTTACCGGATGGGTGGAACCGGATAAAGGGCGGCAGTATCTTGAGCGGGGACATATCGGTCTCAACCTGCTGGATGGTCGTTCGGTGAGTTATTATTATTCACTGGCCAACAAGACTTTTGATTACCTGCAGGCAGGGATCCCTGCGATCCACATGGATTTTCCTGAGTACCGGTTGATGAGTCAGCAGTATGAATGCCTGATTTTATTGGAAAAGCCGGACGCTGAATTGGTTGCCAGGGCTGTTCTTCAAATCGCAAATCATCCTGAAAAATACCGCCGGATGTCCACAGAAGCCTTTCAAGCTGCAGGCCAATTATGCTGGGAAAATGAAGAACCTTTTTTGATCAGGTTTTTTGAAAATATTTTCTCAGAAAATAAAGTATGAATTCCGGGATCCGTGGGAAATCCGGTTTTTCAACGTTTAACTAAGAGAAGTAACGTATAAAGATATTTTTAACGGTTATGTTGTAATTTAAAAACCCCCGCAAATATTTCATTTACAGGGGTTTAGTTTTTTGGTGGTACCCGGAGTGGGACTTGAACCCACACAGAGATTTCTCTCTACAGGATTTTAAGTCCTGCGTGTCTACCAATTCCACCATCCGGGCAGCCTAAAACTTCTCAAGGTTCTTTGGGATCGAACTGATCCATCAGAATCTGCAGCCCGACCATGGCTGCGTTCAATTCCATTATTGAGTTCTTTAAAAAAAAAGAGTTTGCATAAACTTTGAATTCACACAAACTCCAAGAGCGAAAGACGGGATTCGAACCCGCGACCCCGACCTTGGCAAGGTCGTGCTCTACCAGCTGAGCTACTTTCGCATAGATTAAAATCTTGTCGCTATCTTCAAAGCGAGTGCAAATATACAAAGTATATATCTTTTTTTCCAAATAAAAATTCATCTTTTTACATGTTTTTTATCACAAATAGTGATTGCCATTTCAGTTTTATATTTTTGTAGGAGTAAATTTTGTCATGGTTAAGCAGTGATCAGTTGATCCATCCCGTCAGGTTCTGGTGACTTTACAATTTCATCATACTTGAAAAAGGATTTACAAAATATTACCTTTCAGTCATTAGTACGGCATGCCCCATGAGTGGTTAATGAATAGCAAATTTTTGAGATTGGACATTAAAGTGAATTCACCTGCAAACAGTTTGACTAACCTCATGTATCGAAATTGGATCGTATATTAAAAACTTATTGTCAGCCACATATAACCCAATAATTGAATAGGGTGACCGGACCTTTCTTTCTTTGGCCCAAAAGATTTAAGACATTCATTTCATTCGTATTTAGCTGATCTGTATTCAACGACGAACAATAAAAAAAGCAGTTGCAAAAACACAACTGCTTCAGGAAGTGGGCCCACCAGGATTTGAACCTGGGACCACCTGATTATGAGTCAGGTGCTCTAACCAACTGAGCTATAGGCCCGTTGCCAAAACGGCGATGCAAATGTACTTATAATTTTCGTTTTTTCAAAGGATTTATTTAAAATAGTTGATCGTAATTCAGGGAGATCCCAAACTTGAATTGGATGAAGATTTTTGCTGTATTACGGAAACTATTCCTAATATATTCTGGTTATATGAATGATTTGTCTTGAAAAGCTGTTCGATCGTCTGATTTTTTGTACCGGACAGTTGTTTTTATCATAAATTTGCAGAAAAAAATGCAGGAACGCAGGTATTATTTTCAGGATTCGGGCGGTATGAATAAAGCCTGGATTGGGTTTGTAGTCATGGGTTTGGTTGTTTTTTTGGTTTTCTGGTTGCTCAGCAGCTTGTATAAAATATTTTGGTATGCCAGTCCCGTATTCATCATTGCAACTCTGATCATTGATCGCCAGGTAGTTTTGAGATATTTAAGGATGGTTGGCCGGGTATTCAGGCGCAATGCCCTTACCGGGATTTTACTGATCGTCCTGAGTATATTTGTTTTTCCTTTTTTGTCCGCCGGGATGCTGGTCAATGCTATTTTGAACAGGAAACTGAAGGCAAAAGCCAAAGAATACGGATATAGGCCTGCGAATGAAGGCTTTACCGATTATGAAGAAATGGATATCACCGAAAAACCACAAAGCTCACCCGAAAAGGAATACGATGTACTTTTCAGGAAAAATGAAACCGAACTGAAGTGATTTGGGTTTGCATGCAACTTAAACCAGACATTCCGTTTTGAATATGTCATCTGCAATTCCATTCTGGTCATTGCTGACCCTGCTTGTTACCGGGATATATGCTTGCATCATATTGCTTTTCAGGCACTATTGGCAAAAAATTCCTGTTTTGTCAAAACTTGGTGATGCTCATGGACCAACTTTTGTTTCCGTCATTATCGTTGGGAGAAATGAGGCCTGCAATATTCCCGGATGCATTGGAAGTATTGCAGCCAATCAGTATCCGAAGTCTCTTTTTGAGATCATCTATGTGGATGACCATTCGACGGATGCCAGCCTGACAGTTCTGCAAAATATCGCCGTTCCGAACCTGAAGATCATACCTCTTGAGCATGAGCATTTGCCGGGTTTCGGTCAGTCTTTTAAAAAAATGGGTGTAGCGCTTGCCGTCAGTCATGCTCAGGGACAACTGATACTGCAAACTGATGCTGATACGGTAGTTGGCCTGGATTGGATCAGGGATCATGTTGCTTTATTTGAACAGCATGAACATGTATTTACAGCTGCGGCAGTGTTGACAGAGGACTCAGGTCACTGGCTTGCCGCTTTTCAAAAACTGGACTTTCTGGTCAGTATGGGGCTGACAGGGGCAGGGATTCAATCCGGCTGGCACTATATGGCCAATGGTGCAAATATGAGTTTTACAAAGGAAGCTTTTCTCCGTGCAGATCTGTCTGCTTCCAGGAATTTAGCTTCAGGAGATGATATGTTTTTAATACAGGCAATGGCTAAAACCCATCCCGGACAAATTCATTTTCTGAAATCCCGGGATTCTGTGGTATTCACCAAACCGGAAAAGACGTTAAAAGTTTTTTTTGGTCAAAGGATTCGCTGGGCTTCCAAAACAGGAAAATATAAAAGCTACACTCTGCTGTTCATAGCTGCTTTCGTTTTTTTGATGAATATGGTATGGCTGACCAATCTGGTACTGACATTTTTTCATCCTGCATTCCTGTATCTGTTCCTGTTGGTCTTTTTCTTGAAGCTGATTGCGGATTATGCCTTTATTAAATCTGTCAGCAGTTTTTATAAGCAAAAGCTTGAACTGACAGATTATCTCTTTTCAAGCTTGTTTTACCCATTTTATTATTTATTTACCGGCATCATGGCAATCTTTATCAGGAAGTATGAGTGGAAGGGCAGGAGGGTACATAAGTGAATTTTCAATATTAGTATAATATTTTATTATTTCCAGTTATTTGAACTATTATTTTGATATCGGAATATTTATTACGAAATTCAGTTATTAATGCAGCTAATTTAAATATTTCGGTATTTTATCCTGCAGTAAATAAACCCTGCAGATGTTTTCAAATGAACATGTTCTCTCCTGTGGTGTTTACACCCAAAAATTGATCATGATATTGAGGTATATTTTACTTTTAGCTGGCCTGGCAACGGCTTATTTTGTGTTTACTTCCAATTCGGGAGGGCCGCAGAGTCCCCTGACCGGAGCACCGGGAGAAACGGGTACTTCCTGCAATATGTGTCACGGAGGCGGTAGCTACACCACAACGGTCGATCTTGACCTGATGACTGAGGATTCTATGGTGGTCAACAGTTACCTGGCAAATCAGAGTTACATCATCAGACTTCGGGTCAGTGGAACCAACAGTCCGAAAGGTTATGGATTTCAATTGGTTAGCCTGGATGAAGCTTCCAATTCCAATATGGGGGCCTGGTCCAAATTACCCTCCAATGTCAGGGAGATCACCATGCTATCGAGAAAGTATCTGGTTCATTCCAGCCCGTCTGCATCAGGTCTTTACTATTTTCACTGGACTGCTCCTTCCACTGACAAGGGAAACATTAAATTCTATATCGCAGGGCTTTCAGCCAATATGAACGGTACTACAACCGGTGACAAGCACGGTTCGCTGGTCAAAACGGTGCCATTTGACAGCTCTACAGGTTATGATCAGCTTGCCGGCAAAACTGCCAGGAACATCATTTATCCAAACCCGGCGCTGAATTATATTCAAACTGATGCCTCCGAGGCTGACAGGATATCTGTTTTTAATTTAGAGGGGAAACTCCTGAAGGACGTAAAATCTTATATTCCGGGCAATCAAGTGGATATTTCTGAATTACCCAATGGGCTATACAAGGTTTTAGTACTTGATTTCAAAGATCATGTGGTTGGAAGTCAGCTCTTTTATAAAGCTGACCGGTAAAGGAGCATTCAAATGGGCGCTCATAACTGTTTCAAGGTTATAAAAGATAAAACCGGTGGCGGTATGAAAAATGATTTGCCATAAAACTTTGAGGTTCATTTATCTGAATTTACAGAGTTTTTGTATTTTCGGTCATTAAAATTTAAGCCGGATGATTTTTGGATTCTTTTTATTCACCTTGAATTGGGGGATTTTCTTTACTGTAGTATTGGGAGCGGTCAGCGGATATGTGGCAAGCCGCATACTGGGAGGTGACGGCTACGGTTTTTTAGGTAATATCGTGATCGGAATACTGGGCGGATTATTGGGTACCTGGCTGGTTGATTTACTGCATATTCCAATGCCATCAGGATGGCTGGGTCGTTTTATCAGTTCCGTCGGAGGTGCAATTTTGCTGATATTTTTACTGGAGATCATCCGGTTTATCCAAAGGGTCAACAAAAAACCAGTGCAAAGGCGGAGGACAAGAAGATAGACTAAAAAAGGGATAATAGCCTGTGATTGTAATTTATAACCCTTCAGGCTAAAAGACTGGTTAACCATTCCCAATCACCTGGAAAACAAAACAAATGAAACGGGACAAAAATGGAAATCTTGTTTACACTTTTGTCCTGTTTGTTTATTTCTTCAGCAATACAGCTTTATTATACTCAAAATTCATCCTGGCAATATTCAGGACTGTAATTTCCTGGGGACATTCCATTTCACAGGCTTCTGTATTGGTGCAACTGCCAAAACCTTCCAGGTCCATGGCTTCCACCATCCTGATCACCCTTTCTTCGCGTTCTTCCTGACCCTGGGGTAAAGTAACCAAATGCGTGATCTTGGCGCTGGTGAAAAGCGCTGCACTGGAGTTTTTACAGGTTGCAATGCAGGTTCCACAACCGATACATGCTGCAGATCTGAAGGCGTCTTCCGCGCGCAATTTACCGATAGGCAATACATTCGCGTCAGGGGCTGAACCTGTATGGACGGAAACGAATCCTCCTGCCTGGACGATCCTGTCCATTGCACTCCGATCCACTTTCAGGTCTTTGAGTACTTTGAAAGCCCTCGCCCTGAATGGTTCGACCACGATGGAATCACCATCCTTGAAGTGTCTCATGTGCAACTGGCAGGTGGTGGATGCCGTAAAATGCCCGTTCGCCCTGCCATTGATGGTCAATCCGCACTGACCACAGATTCCTTCCCGGCAATCAGAGTCAAATTCAACCGGAATTTTGTCTTCGGAAAGCAGTTTTTCGTTCAAAACATCCAGCATTTCCAAAAAAGACATGTCCGGATTTAAATTGGAGAGATCGTATGATTCAAAATGCCCCTGGTCATTTGCATTTTTTTGCCTCCATACTTTCAATTTTATATTCATCTCCTCTAGATTTAATTTTTTCCAAATAAAATTTTGTGCTCCATATTACTTGTAACTCCTGACGCTTGGTTTCACGGTTTCAAAAACAAGGTCTTCCTTGTGAAGTCTGGGTTCCTGGCCAATACCGTTAAATTCCCATGCGGAAACGAACATAAAGTCCTTGTCATTTCTCATCGCTTCTCCATCTTCAGTCTGGTATTCAACCCTGAAATGCGCTCCACAGGATTCATCCCTCGAGTGGGCATCATAAGCCATCAACTCAGCCAATTCAAGGTAATCAGCCACTCTTCCGGCCTTTTCAATTTCACTGTTGACTTCTTCATTTGTTCCGGTAACTTTCAGGTTTTTCCAGAAATCATCCCTCAGGTCCCGGATCATTTCGATGCCTTTGGCAGTTCCTTCCTTGCTCCTGTCCAGCCCTACGTAATCGAACAGAATTTTGCCGAGTCTTTTATGGTATGCCTCTGCACTCGTGGTTCCGTTGATGGATAAGAACTGATCGATACGATTAACGACCTGGTCCTCAGCTTCCTTAAATGCCGGATGTTCAGTGGATATTTTGCCCGTTTTGATATGATCAGCGAGGTAGTTGCCTATAGTCACAGGCAGGATGAAGTATCCGTCAACGCTTGCCTGCAGCAGTGAATTTGCCCCCAGTCTGTTGGCTCCGTGGTCAGAAAAATTAGCTTCTCCTACTGCGAATAGCCCCGGAATCGTGGTTTGCAACTCATAATCCACCCACAATCCGCCCATTGTAAAGTGAGCGGCCGGGGAGATCATCATTGGCTCATTATAAGGATTGGCACCTGTGATCTTCTCGTACATTCTGAACAGGTTGCCATATCGATTGGCAATTTCTTTTTTACCATATTTTTTGATCGCATCCCTGAAATCCAGGTAAACTGCATTCTTATTTCCGCCAACGCCCTTGCCGGCATCGATCTGTTCCTTTGCGGAGCGGCTCGAAATGTCCCTTGGAGCCAGGTTGCCGAAAGAAGGATATTTCCTTTCCAGGTAGTAATCCCTGTCTTCTTCCGGTACATCGTTTGGATGACGCTTGTCATCACCTGATTTGGGTACCCATACACGGCCATCATTTCTGAGCGCTTCAGACATCAGCGTCAGTTTGGACTGATAATCACCAGATTGCGGAAGGCAGGTGGGATGGAACTGAACCCAGCTGACACCCGCCATCATGGCACCTTTTTTATATGCTTTCCACTGGGCGGAAGCATTGGAGCCAATTGCCAGCGTGCTGAGGTAATAGATTTTCCCATATCCGCCGGAAGCCAGGACCACTGCATGGGCGCTGTGCCTTTCGATCTCACCTGTGATCAGGTTTCTGGCGATGATACCTCTGGCATGTCCGTCTATGATGACCAACTCCAGCATTTCATGCCGGTTGTATGCTTTGACATTGCCCAGACCGATCTGCCGCATCAGTGCGCTGTATGCGCCTAAAAGCATTTGTTGTCCGGTTTGCCCCTGGGCATAAAATGTCCTTTTGACCTGAACACCGCCAAATGATCGGTTAGCCAACACTCCACCATATTCCCTGGCAAACGGAACTCCCTGGGCAACAGCCTGGTCGATCACTTTGGCAGAAAGTTCAGCAAGTCTGTAGGTATTGGCTTCCCTGGAACGGAAGTCACCACCTTTTATGGTATCATAAAAATGTCTGAAAACATTATCACCGTCATTCTGATAGTTTTTGGAGGCATTGATACCACCTTGCGCCGCAACAGAATGCGCTCTTCTGGCTGAATCCTGGAAATAGAATATTTTGACATTATAACCCAGTTCACCGAGTGACGCGGCAGCCGGAGCGCCGGACAGACCGGAACCGATGACGATCACATCCAGTTTCTTTTTGTTGGCCGGGTTGACAATTTTACAGGTATGCTGATAATTGTTCCATTTATCCTTCAACGGACCCGCAGGTATTTTTGAATTCAACATAATTATAAATTTTTAATATATATAATAACGGGAATAATGGCATAGGCCAAAGGAAGCAGGATCGCAAAAGCAAGGCCGATATATTTGATGATTTTCACATACGTTTTGTGATAAACACCCAAAGTTCTGAACCCGGATGCAACCCCATGGGCCAGGTGGTATCCAAGACCGATAAAACCCAGCAGGTAAACAATGATGTACCAGATGTTTTTAAATGACTCAATGACAATGGTATACAGGTCTTTATTACCCTGTTCATCCATGGGTAATTCGCCGAATTTATAGATATACCAGTAGTCTTTGAGGTGGATCACCAGGAAAATGAGGATCACTATCCCCAGAATACCCATGTTGCGGCTTTGCCATGTGCTCACTTTACCACGAGTGTCCACTTTGAGATTTCTGCCATCAGCCTGCCTGTTCCTGATAGTGATGTACAGCGCATCCAGAATATGCAGGAGGATACTCACATACAATACTTTGGAGACGATCTGGATAATGAGGTTGTGCGAAAGGGTGGTCGAATACCAGTTGTATTGTTCACGTGCAATTTCGGGATCAAGCAGTAATTGCAGGTTTCCCAGCAAATGGATGATAAGGAAAAAAGCCAGGAACAAACCGGTCAGTGACATCAGGATCTTCCTGAATAATGTGGACTGTAAAACCTTAGAAAGTGCCATATCAAGGCTTATTTTAGTGAAAAAATCCGTTGCCCGAAGGCAAGGGCTACAAATCGAGCTTACAAAAATAAGTCGCTTTCACGGGCATTTATACTGAATTTTAACTTTTGATTTAATTTAAAATCAAAATAAATAATGAACCATTTTTTTGGATCCGGATGAATGCAAAATTCCTCCGTTTAATTGAAGTTTGCAATATAGCCGTACGCTTTGAAATTACGGACTTTGCTCAACAATTGATTTGTTAAAACATCTGCACTTTTATCTGAAATCCCAAAAATCTCTTTTAATGGTTTGATATACAATGCACTATTATTTAGCCTGGCTCGGGTTAAATACTAACTTTTGGGCGAAAATTGTGATATTTTTGTAAAAGCCAAACGTTTTTTAATACAAATCCGAAAAGAGGAGCGTTGAATCCTGTAGATGATGTCGTTCAAAGTGATCCGATATGTTTCACAAATGACAATTCTGGGCAATTAATGTATTCCTGTCTGCAATAGCCTGTTAATTTGCGTAAAAGCTTAAAGTCGTAGACAGAAATTCAATATTCTGCTGATAATGTTTTTGATCACACTTACATCACCTGATCTTTGGTTTATATTTGTTGAACTATTGCGATTTGACAAAATGAGAATTCTTTTTTTTGTATTTTTTATATCGGTCGGCTATCTCGGAAAGCTTTGCGCCCAGGAAGCATACAAACTGGTTTTTGAACCGGATGTAAGCGGAAAACTTATGCCTGAACTTATACCCGGGTATTGCAGGGACAGCACCGATCTGATCCTTCAGTCAAATCAGCTGGTCAATCATCTGCAGGGTGCAGGTTTTCTTTCTGCCTTCGCGGAAAGTTATCATGTTCAGGACAGTGTTTATACCGTAAAACTGAATTTAGATCCTTTATTTACCTGGCTATCCATTGATAAAGGTAATGTGCCGGAGCAAATTCTGGCAGAAAGCGGTCAAAACCTGTTCCTGAAACAGAAAAAGCCTGTACGGGCAAAGGAAGTTGCCACCATGATGGAACAAATACTGGACACATACGCTGATAAGGGTTATCCCTTTGCACAGATCAGAATGGACAGCGTGCAGATAATTGACGGCGGTATTTCCGCCCGGCTGGAATTGACCCCCAACAAGAAAATGGTTTTTGACAGCATTGAAATCATCAGTCAAACAAACCTGTCCGTTTCGTACCTGGAAAAACTCCTGGGAATAAAGACCGGCGATATATTCTGCGCTTCCAGGGTGAAGTCTGTTCCCCAAAAGATCAATCAACTGGTGTTTTTGTCGCTGAAGGCTCCGCCTGAGGTCCTTTTCATGGGCAATAAAGCCCGGTTGAAACTGAATCTTGCCGAAAAGAAGAGCAACAGATTTGATGTTTTGATCGGTATACAACAGGATGAGCTGAAGCCGTTGGGTGTCCGGATAGCCGGAGAAGTGACTGCCGGGTTGCACAACAGATTTGGTCAGGGTGAATTCTTTGGTTTTCAGTACAAAAACCGTGCTTCCAATGTGCAGGAATTGCAGTTGAGCGTGCAATATCCTTTTTTACTGAATTTGCCTTTCGGAGTTAATACGGGTTTTCGGCTCTTCCAGAACGGCGATCAGTTCAGGAACCTGGAATTCAATTTTGGGGTTTCGTATCCGTTCGGAGAGCACTCCAACCTTGGATTTTACTGGCAATCTTCAGGTTCACGGTTGATCGCCATCGATACTTTGAGCTTGCTGAACCTCGGTAGACTGCCGGACCAACTGGATGTCGGTGTTAATGGACTGGGAATCAGTTTTCTTAACGAAAAACTTGATTATCGCTTCAATCCGAGAAAAGGTTGGAAAATTGCATTGGAAAGCCTGGCAGGGATCAAAACGATCATTCCAAATATTCAGATCCAAAGTTTGAAAAACGACAAAGTCGATTTTTCAGAAAGCTACGACTCTGTCCGGGGCGGTACACAGCTGCAGATCATCGGTCAGTTGGAATATTTTTTGCCCCTCGGCAAAGTCATGACATTGAAAATGAGCAATACTACGGGCTGGAAATACGCGCAGAACGGGCTGTTCCGCAATGAGGCATTCCGCATCGGGGGCAACAGGATCCTGCGGGGATTTGATGAGGAAAGTATTTTCGCCAGGACTTATTCCGTCATTTCTATCGAGCCGCGGCTGATCATAGGCCGGAACTCCTGGATCTTTGTTTTTGGTGAATCTGCTTTTTTGGACCTGATGGCAGGTGAAAACTCAGGTATTGACTATCCATTCAGTTTTGGTGCCGGTCTGAGCTTTGATACCAATGCAGGCATCCTGCTGATCTCGGCGGCAATAGGTGATCTGGGAGGGTCGGGCCTGGATTTCAATTCCACAAAGGTACATTTCGGATATGTGAGTTTGTTTTGAAACTGTAATCCTGATTTTTTTATGTTGTCAGACTCAATGTATTTTTCCTTTTTGGCCTTCCGGTTGTTTTGAATTATTGGAGGATGCCGGGTGAACTGAAATATCAAAATTACCCTGAATATGCGAATGAGGATATCAGTAAGTTTCTTCATTATTTTTGAAATAACCAATCGTGATTTGAAATTAATTTTTAGTTGTGAGTTTTATGCAGTTAATTTTCCAAATCTGGTGATCTTAAATGAGTGTTCATAAGTTCAATAACCTACACCCATAAAATAATCATCATCCAGACATCTTTTAACTGTCTCGCTGATCTTGATTTTAAATGGGGATATTCGTTAAATATTCAAGTAGTTGACTTTCAGAAAAATAAGTCAAAAAAA
>CAZQKR010000043.1:0-33675 GCA_964594045.1 uncultured Saprospiraceae bacterium
GCCGTCTTTGATTTTTCCCTATTTTGTGTTTACACAAAATATTTTATACTCTCAGTTTAAATACACAATCACTGCAACCCGTTATTAACTTCCTTTGGACAGTTGCGGATGATGTTTTGGTAAATACCTACCAAAAAGGAAAATACAAAGATGTTATCCTGCCAATGGTAGTTATACGCAGACTGGACTTGCTTTTAGAACCAACCAAAGAACAGGTTTTAAAGACCTTCAACGAATACAAATCCAAACTTCAAAACCTAGACAGCTTGCTGACCAACAGCAAACACGGTTCGGGTTTGGCGTTTTACAATACTTCTAAGTTCACTTTAAAAAAACTGCTTGATGACCCAAAGAATCTGAGAAGCAATTTTGAAAACTACCTGAGCGGCTTTTCTGAAAATGTACAGGACATCATCAATAAATTCAAATTTCGAAACGAAATTGAGACTCTGGATGAAGCACAAATTCTGTTTTCATTGATTGAAAAATTCTGCTCACCGAAAATTGAACTGCATCCCGACAAGTTGCCACCCCTGGCAATGGGTTATGTGTATGAAGATTTGGTAAGACGATTTAACGAAGAAAACAACGAGGAAGCAGGAGAACACTTTACACCAAGGGAAATCATTGATTTGATGACACACCTTGTTTTCTTGCCGGTGAAAGACAAAATCAAGCAAGGCACTTATTTGATTTACGACCCATGTGTGGGAAGTGGTGGTATGTTGACCATTGCCAAGCACTTTATGCTCAATACTGATGGACTGATTAAAAGCAATGCCACCGTTCATTTATACGGTCAGGAAAGCACGCCTTTTATATATGCTACTTGTAAAAGCGATATGCTGATAAAGGGCGAAGACCCCGACAAAATTGCTTATGGCAGCACGTTGAGTGCTTATGGTTTTGATAAGGAATTAAAGTTTGATTTCATGCTGACCAATCCGCCTTATGGTAAAACCTGGGCACCCGATAAAAAAGCATTAGGCGTTGGCCCTAAAGGTGTCATTATTGATAAACGCTTCATGTTGAAAGGCAGCTACAAGGAAGAGGCTGTTACCAGCCGTGTGAACGATGGACAATTGATGTTTGTGTTGCACATGCTAAGTAAAATGAAAGATACTGAACTGGGCAGCCGTATTGCTTCCGTTCACAATGGTTCGGCTTTGTTTACAGGCGATGCAGGTCAAGGCGAAAGTGAAATTCGCAAATACATAATTGAAAGCGATTTGTTGGAAGCCATTGTAGCATTGCCCAACGATATGTTTTACAACACGGGCATACCGACTTACATTTTCCTTTTTACCAACCGAAAAGCACAAAACAGAAAAGGCAAAGTGCAATTGATAAATGCTACTTCCGAAAAGTTCTATTACAAAATGCGTAAGCCATTAGGCAAAAAGCGAGTGGAGTTTTCAGCCGAACATATTCCTGTGATTGAAAAAATGTTCCTGAATTTTGAAGAGAACGAATACAGCAAAATATTTGACAACGAAGATTTCGGTTATGCTCAAATAACGGTGAACCGACCTTTGAAAGACGAGAAAGGCAACATTGTAACCGACAGCAAAGGCAAACCAAAGCCCGACCCAAAATTGAAAGACACTGAAAACATTCCTTTGAAGGAAGATATTCAGGAATTTTTTAAACGTGAAGTGTTGCCGTTTGCTCCTGATGCCTGGTGGGATAAGAATGACACTAAAATTGGATATGAAATAAACTTTGCCAAATACTTTTACAAGCACCAACCGCCAAGGGCGTTGATAGATATTGCCAAAGATATTTTTGCTATTGAGCAGGAAACCGATGGTTTATTAAAAGATATTATTGAATCATGAAAGCCGAACAGATTAAAGAATTATTTGCCCGGTTTGAGGCAGCTGCTTCTGAATTGGAAGGCATCGAATGTTGGAGTGCCCGCGAATTACAACCACTTTTGGGCTACAGCAAATGGGAAAATTTTGAAAAAGTAATTGATAAAGCCAAAGAATCGTGTAAACATGCGGGTGAATTGGTTTCTGATCATTTTCCTGACGTCAGGAAAACGATACGTATGCCAAAAGGAGCTGAAAAACAAATAGATGATATCTTGCTTACCCGATATGCCTGCTACCTGATTGCTCAAAATGGCGACAGTCGTAAAGAAGAAATATCCTTTGCTCAAAATTACTTTGCTGTTCAAACACGCAGAGCTGAATTGGTAGAGCAGCGATTGTTGGAATTTGAGCGTGTTAAGGCTCGGGAAAAACTAAGCCAAACCGAAAAGCAACTATCAGGTGTTTTATATGAAAGAGGCGTTGATGATAAAGGATTTGGAATTATTCGCTCTAAAGGTGACCAGGCATTGTTCCGCCTGACTACCCAGCAGTTAAAGAAAAAAATGCAGGTTCCAGAAGGTAGGCCGGTTGCAGACTTTCTTCCTACGATTAGCATCAAAGCCAAAGACTTAGCCGCTGAAATGACCAGCTTGAATGTACAAAACAAGAATTTGAAAGGGCATAATCCAATTGAAAAAGAGCATGTTGATAACAGTAAAGCTGTCAGAGAAATGCTAACCAAAAGAGGAATTGTGCCAGAAAATCTTCCGCCTGCAGAAGATGTAAAAAAAGTTCAGCGTAAGTTGGAAAGTGATGGGAAGAAAATTTTGAAGGATACCCAAAAAAAGAAAAAATAATTTGGAGCTAATAGAAAATAAATATTCCAAATGGCTTGGTGAGTTTCCAACTCACTGGCAGGTGCTTCGCATTAAAAATCTGTTTCAGGAAATGGACAACCGAAGCGAAACGGGCAGCGAAGAACTCCTTTCAGTTTCGTACCACACAGGGGTCTATTTGAAGCGTGAAAGTTTGGACAATGAAGATGACCACCTGACCAATGCAGCAAGCTTAATTGGGTACAAAAAGGTAGCTAAAGGCGATTTGATTATTAATATCATGGGGGCATGGAATGGCAGGTTAGGGATTTCTGCCTATGATGGGATAACAAGTCCGGCTTATTGTGTTTATAGATTAAAGGGCAATAACAATCCAGAATATTACGGCTACCTTTTTAGGACGAGTTTGTATGTGACCGAATTTCTAAAATATTCAGCAGGTATTGGCACGGGTTATTTGCGTTTATACTCCGATAAGTTTTACAGCATTTTTACCCTAGTGCCACCCAAAGACGAGCAAGACGAAATTATGCAATACATTAAAGCACAAGAAGAAAAGATAAACTTGTTTATTCAGAAGAAGCAACGGTTTATTGAGTTGTTGAAGGAACAAAGGTTAAGCATTGTAAATAATTATGTTACAACTGAAAATAAAAATTGGGTTTGGCTAAGGTTAAAAGATATAGTAACTGTCAATGACGAAGCATTAACAGAAAAAACTGAAGATGAATTTTTGATAAGGTATATTGATATTGGAAATGTAAATTCATACGGTGACATTGCTGAAATCCAAGAATATGAGTTTAAAGATGCCCCTTCACGGGCAAGAAGAATCGTTAGAAAAGGTGATGTTATAATTTCAACTGTTAGAACTTATTTAAAGGCAATTACTCTAATTGAAAGCGATGAAGAAAATCTAATTGCTTCAACAGGTTTTGCTGTTCTTAGACCAAAAGAAAATGTTCTTTCTGAATATCTGAATTTTGCTTTACGAGCCGAATACTTTATTGGTTCAGTTATTCAGAATTCCTATGGAGTAAGTTACCCAGCAATAAACTCATCTACTTTGAGTTCACTCAAAATTGTAATTCCTAAGTCAACAACAGAACAACAAGAAATAATAAACAAGATAAAAACCGAAACCGTCACCATAGACACAGCCATAGCTAAAGCCGAACGAGAAATAGAACTTATTCGGGAATACAAAGAAGCCATGATATCAGAGGCGGTGATGGGGAAAAGAAAATAATATGAATAAAGGTGCAAGATATTTTAAGTGTGATTTTCAAGTACACACTCCAAGAGACCTCCAATTTACAGGTCAACAATATGTTTCTGATGGCGACAGAAAAACATATTCAGAAAAATTCATCAAATCTTGTAGAGAAAAGAAGATTGATGCAGTTGCTATTACTGACCATCATGATTTATATTTTTATAAGTACATACAGCAAGCTAGCATAGATGAAGTAGATGCAGAAGGAAACCCAATACCTGAATACAAACGAATTGTTGTATTCCCTGGTATGGAATTAACCCTTGATGTGCCTTGTCAAGCATTATTAATTTTTGATTCTACTATTGACTTGACCGATGAATTGATAATAAAAATTTACACCGCATTATCAATTCAAAACCAGAGCCCAAGAAGTGAAGCAAAATCCGTTCAGCATGAGAGACTTCCTATTAAGAACATAAATGAAGTTTATGAAAGATTAAACGCAGTGAGCACTCTTCAAAATAGATTTACAGTATTTCCAAACGTTAAAGACAAAGGTGGCGACTCTATACTTCGAGATGGATTCCATAATCACTATGCAAATGGTTTCTTTGTTGGTGGTTACCTAGATAGAGGACAATTTGAAAGACACAAAGGATATGTAGGTTGGAATAGAGTTATTGAAGGTAAAATAGATGCTTATGGCTATAAATCCATTGGGCTTTTTCAAACATCTGACAATAGGACGGACACTTTTGAACACTTAGGAGTATCCGCTACATGGGTTAAATGGTCAACACCAACAGCAGAAGGTTTGAGACAAGCCTGCCTTGCAAAAAAATCAAGAATTTTACAGGAAGAACCAAAGTTGCCATCAACAAGAATCAGCCAAATAAAAATATCTGGTAGTAGTTTTTTAAAAGATTTGGAAATTGAATTTAACCCTCAGTTTAATGTTTGCATTGGAGGACGTGGAACAGGAAAATCTTCCCTACTGCAGTATATTTCCTGGGCTTTAGGAAAAGATAGTAATGAGGAAAAAAAAGCAGACCTTGAAACTTTTATTAAGAATACACTTGGCTCTGGTAGTGTTGCAGTTGCAATAATTAAAACTGGCACTCCTCATATTATTAAAAGGTCAATTGGTTCTTATGAAATAAAAATTGGTAATGATGATTGGCAACCGACAAACAGCCAAAATATTGTTTCAATTATCCGTGCAGATTCATTTGCACAAAAAGAACTTAGCAAACATGAAAAAGACAAAACTGCACAGCTTACAAGAATAATTGAAAACGCTGTTAACAGTGGAGTTGAATCAATTAAGAGACAAATTACTGAAAATGGCAACAAGATTAAGGAAGTAGCAGCCTCTTATGAAACCTATCTTTCAAATGTAAAATCATGTGAGGATTTAAGAACCCAAATAGAATCCTTGGAAGAACAGATAAAGTCATTGAACGAGCAACTGGCTGATGTTCCTTCAGGTGACCAAACTATAATCAAAAACAACAGCCTTGTCGCAAATGAAAAATCCTTATTAAAAGCTTCTGAAACGCAAATCGCAGGATTGACGAATCAAATTGCTAATATCTTGGCAAGCGGCAATTTCAATAGTTTGCAGTATGAAGAAGGAAACATTAAAAACACTGCTGAGGTAAATAAATATGCTTCCAGTCATGATGAAATAATTAAGAGCATAAAGGCTGCTTTAGATGAAGCCAAAGCCAAAGCAACTTCTGCGACTTTAATAGCTGACAAAAAATCCTTAACTGATTTACATGAGTTACATGATGCTGAATATATTGAGGCAAAAGGCAGACAGACCAAGTTTGAGCAAACGATAAAAGAGCTTGAAGAACTAAGAAAGCGATTAGCAGTTTTAACTGAAGACAGGAATAGGATATTAGAAACATTGGAATCTGAAAAGGGGACAAGAAAGAACTTGCAAAAACTTTATTATCAAAGGCATCAGCTAAACATAAGTTTATATACGTTGATTAATAGTGCAGTTTCGGAAATTGTCAGTAAGAGTGAAGGTTCTTTAGAAATTGAATTAACTCCGCTTGAAAATATTGAGCATATTATTAATGATTTTTTGGCACAGGTGACAGGCAGTAAAGGACAACCAACAAGAACACAAGCTTTTTTTGATACTCTGGTAAAAGGCGAGAAAACCTACAAAGAGTTGTTGAAGTTTTGGTTTTCAATCTATAAAGCACAAACTGAAAATTTAAAAATAGAGAATGTGATTGCGGAATATGGGTTAGTAAACTCATCTCTTTTAGAAACTGATTTTGAAAGAATAAATGAAAGTCTTAACACGGCATCCATTATTGATTTTGCATTGGAGCTACCAACTTATGATTTAAAACTTCTTTACTGTAAAGACCCCTCGAATAAAATTCCGTTTGAAGATGCATCTTATGGCCAACAAGCTGGTTCAATACTTACAATATTATTGAATCAGGAATTTGGTCCATTAATAATTGACCAGCCTGAAGATGACCTTGACAATAAAGTCATTCATCAAATAACTGAAAACATTGTTGCAGCAAAGCATAAGAGACAACTTATTTTCAGCAGTCATAACGCAAATATTGCTGTGAATGGTGATGCAGAACTAATCTTGACATTTGACCATAATTCTGATAAGTCGGCAGGTGAAATAATTGGTAGCGGTTCAATAGACAAAGAAGAAATAAAATTGAAAGTAAAAGACATAATGGAAGGTGGTGTCAAAGCATTTGAAATGCGAAAGACAAAATATGATTTTTAAAAATGAAAACAGACACAACAGAAAAAGGATTAGAAGCCCATATAACGCAACACTTGTGTTCGGTGAATGCTTTTGAAGAAAGGCATTTCAGCACCTACAACCGTGTGGATTGTATAGATGAAGATTTGCTTTTCAATTTTCTGCAAGCCACACAGGAAAAGGAAGTATTGAAATTGCAAACCATACACGGCAGCAATTTCAGAAGCAAGGTTTTGTATCGCTTAAACAATCAAATCAAAACCTTTGGCATCATTGAGGTATTACGCAAAGGCATTACAGATAATAATATCAAACTCAAACTGTTTTTTGATAAACCCGTTTCCAACCTAAACGAAAAAGATTTAGCCCTTTACAACCAAAACAATTTCTCTGTAACAAGGCAAGTGCATTACAGCACTCATAATGAAAATTCGTTGGATTTGGTGGTTTTTATCAATGGTTTGCCTATCATCACGTTTGAATTGAAGAACGAACTGACCAAGCAAACGGTAAAAGATGCCATTAAGCAATACAAAAGTAACCGAGACCCAAGAGAAGAATTGTTTCGCTTAGGTCGTTGCATGGTTCACTTTGCGGTGGACAGCGAACAAATTTGGATGGCAACCCACCTGAAAGGAGAAAACACCTACTTTTTACCATTCAACAAAGGCTACAACAACGGAGCAGGAAATCCACCTAATCCCAACGGCATCAAAACCGATTATCTCTGGAAAGACATTTTAACCAAAGACCGTTTAACCAACATCATTCAGAACTATGTTCAGTTGTTTGAAGAAGAAACGGAAAAGATTTTGGCTGATGGAAAGGTGAAAAAGGAAAAAGTAAAGAAACTTATTTTCCCACGTTACCATCAAATTGATGCAGTAGATAAACTCCTAACGAATGCCAAAGAGAACGGAGCAGGAAAACGCTATTTAATCCAACATTCGGCAGGTTCGGGAAAATCAAATTCAATTTCCTGGTTGGCTCATCAATTGGTTGGTTTGTTTGATAAGAACAACGAGAATACTGTTTTTGATACGGTTATAGTAGTAACCGACCGTAAAGTGTTGGATGCTCAAATCCGTAACAACATCAAGCAGTTTGAGCAGGTAAAAGGAGTTGTGGAAGCTATTACAGAAGGTAGTAAACAACTAAAAACGGCTTTAGAAGAAGGCAAGAAAATCATTATTACTACCATTCAGAAATTCCCATATATTGTAAATGAAATTGGCGAACTACCCGGAAATAAGTTTTCAATTATCATTGACGAAGCACACAGCAGTCAAAGCGGAAACACCGCAGGAAAACTGAATGAAACCTTAGCCAAAGATTTTGAAAAAGTGCAGGTGGATGATGATGAATTTGTATTTGTGGATAAAGACCAATATGACGAACTGACTTCGGAAGATTTGGTAGTGGATATTGTGAAAGGAAGAAAGATGCTGACCAATGCCAGTTACTTTGCTTTTACAGCCACACCAAAGAACAAAACGCTTGAACTTTTCGGAGAGAAATACAACGACCACGGAAAAGAAAAATTCAGGGCATTTCATCTTTACTCTATGAAACAAGCCATTGAGGAAGGTTTCATTTTGAATGTATTGGAGAATTACACCACTTACCAAAGTTATTACGCTTTGCTAAAGAAAGTTGAAGACGACCCAGCATACGACAAAAACAAGGCACAAAAAAAACTGAAAATATTTGTTGAGAGCCATTCACATGCTATTGCCAGGAAAACAGCTTTAATGGTTGACCATTTTATGGATAATGTAATCCGTAAATCAAAAATTAATGGATTGGCAAAAGCTATGGTAGTTACAAGCAGTCGAAGAAATGCCGTGAAATACAAAAAGGCATTTGACAAGTATTTAGCAGACACAGGAAACCCATACAAAGCAATCGTAGCATTTTCAGGAGAAATAGACGGAAAAACAGAAGCAGCATTGAATCATTTTTCAAGTGCCACCATTCCTGATGAGTTTAAAAAATCAGAATATCGCTTTTTAATTGTTGCGAATAAATTCCAAACAGGATTTGACCAACCACTTTTACATACCATGTATGTTGACAAGAAACTGGGCGGAGTAAATGCAGTTCAAACACTTTCAAGACTAAACAGAACAACGGCAGGGAAGAAAGAAACTTTTGTTTTGGACTTTGCCAATGATGCAGACGAAATCAAGAAATCGTTTGACCCATTCTTTGAAACCACCATTTTGGGTGAGGCAACCGACCCGAATAAATTGTTTGATTTGCAAAGTTCTTTGGATGCTTTTCAGGTTTATACTCCAGAACAAGTTCAGGAATTTTCGCAAAAGATGGTTACAAATGTTCCTGTTGACCAACTGCACAGCATTCTAGATGCAGCAGCCGAAATTTTCAGAACAACACTTAAAGAGGACCAGCAAGAAGATTTTAGATCAAAATGCAAGACTTATGTTCGCTTATATGTTTTCTTAGCTCAAATAGTTCCTTTTGTAAATCCATACCTCGAAAGACTCTATTTATTCCTGAACCATTTACAAAATAAACTTGGTAGACAACGTGATGAAGATCTGGCACAAGGTATTCTGGACAATATCGATATGGACAGCTATCGGTTGCAAAAAGAGGGAGAGTTTACGATTCAGTTGCAACAAGGTGACGAGTTAAAACCTATACCGACTGACATGAGAGGCGGCGTAGCTTCTCCTGAAATGGAATATTTATCAAACATAGTAAAAGCATTTAACGAACGTTTCGGAACGCAGTTCACCAATGAAGACAAGGTTAAAAAAATGACTGAGGACCTGATGGCAGATGTTGCAAGAGATACAGAATTTGCAAACGCTTTCAGATATTCAGACGAGCAGAACGCGAAAATTACCTTTGAAGAAGTTTTAAAACGAAAACTGATTGACCATATAGAAACCAACTTTGAAGTTTTTAAAGAGTTCAATGACAATAAAGAATTCCGGGATTATTTTGCCGGAACCATGTTTAAAATAATGCAGAGAGATTTTTTGAAATTTAATTCGAACTGGATGTAAATTAACCTAAATATATGCCAATTAATCCTTCCGAAATTATAAATGAACTACAAAGAATAAGGAGTGTAAAGGAAAACACCAAAGAAACACTTAAGACACTACACAGCGCTATCACTAAACTCTCAGAAGATCTATACGGGTCAGAATCACATTATTTATATGAATTGATTCAGAATGCAGACGACAATAAATACAAGGAAGGTGTAGTGCCTGAACTTAGAATTGAGTTAAAAGAAATTGAATTAGAAGGGAATAGGCTTTACTGCCTGATCATAGTCAATAATGAAATTGGTTTTTCTGAAGAAGATGTTCGGGCAATATGCGACATAGATGAATCAACTAAAGCACAGGATTTTAATACAATTGGAGAGAAAGGCATTGGATTTAAATCAGTTTTCAGAATAACTGATTGTCCCTATATTTTTTCAAATGATTTTAATTTTAAGCTTCCTGAAAAAAATCCATCTGAAGAAAGCGGTTTGGGTTATATTATTCCCTATAATGTTGATTATTTTCATGATGTGAATGGTAATAATACTGTGATTATTTTGCCCTTGAATAAGGATAAAGCATATTCAGATATTGCAAATCAATTATTAAAGCTAAATGATCATACCATTCTTTTTCTCAGGAAGTTAAAAACATTAGAAATCAGTGCTGATATACCAGGTTCTGAATTTTCAAAAACGATTTGCCGGAGGGATGAAGGTGAATTTAGATATCTTGAAGTTAAAGAAAATGATCAAATTTCAGATTTGAAATATTTTTTATGTGAGCAGAATCATAATAAACCGGAAAACATTTTTCATATAAAAAGAGAAAATGTAAATGACCGGGTGATCAGTATTGCTATTCCGCTAAGTAATTTTCAAATCAAAGGAGTACTTTTTTCTTATCTTCCGGTGTGGGAAGATACAGGGTTACCCTTTATGTTCAATAGTGATTTTTTATTAACCACTGATCGGGAAAACCTGCATCTGGATTATGCTTGGAATAATTGGTTGAGGGATGAGATAGCAGGTGATTATATTCAGGCTTTATTATGCCTATTGAATCATACAGATGTGACTTTGGAAGAAAAAATTGAGGCCTATAAATCAATTCCGATAAGATCAAATCAACCATTTTTAGAACCGGTTGTAAAAAAAGTACTGTCTCAAATTAAAACTGAATCAATTATTTTGGCGTACAGTACACATGCTTTTCATAGACCAACTGAAATACTTATTGAGCCTCTTCCAGTATTGAACCTTCTTCAGAAGTCCAAGAATTTACCTGAAACAATCATAACCGGGGAACATCCATTGGTATCGCCTGAATTGTTGAATGAAAATCAAATTATACATATATTTCATGCAATTGGTGTAAAATCATTAAGCCCTGCAGATTTCATAGATTTTTATCTAGGAAATACTTCATGGATGTATGAAAATGAAGATAAATGGTTTATAACATTTTATGAGTATTTAAGATCAATAAATGACGAAAACCTATCTTTTGATAAATTTAAAATTGTCAGATTAGAAGGCAAGTGTGGATTATATTCATCTAAAGATACAAATATTTACTTTAAAATTGAAGAAAGGCAAATAATTGATGAAATCCCGGAAAACCTGAAACGGTTACTGAAAATTGATGAATTCAAACAAGAATTAATAGATAGCTATTTGTCAAGTCAAAAAAAAGAAAAGAAATTATGGCTGCAGGAAAAATTAAGTGTGTATGAATTTAACAAAAGTAATTTAGGAATTGATTTATTAAATTTGCTTGATGAAAAAAATAGTCAATTAATTGACAATGAAATAATTCAAATAACTGAACAAATTGTAAGATTAGACCATTCAATATTATCTAAGAATTCAATAAAACTAGTTTTGTCTTCCAATGAAAAATACGATTCATCAACCAACCAATTTGAAATAGTTGTTCCAGAAGTATATAATATTGAATCAGGATGGCAGCATTTGTTTATTCAAGGTGATCGGCAACATTTTAAAGTGATTTCTGATAAATATTCGATAGAAGCCATAAATGCATTATTAAACGGTAAATCAGGATTAAAACTATATCCTTCTTTTAAAAAAAAGGAAATAACATATTATTCTACCCCCGAAACAGAATCTGGTGAAGAATTAAAGAATTTACTATTAAGGTATAGCGCTGATAGGTGGAGAACGGATATGATTGGATATGAACTATTTTGTCCATTATCTTTTGCAAAATCAAAAATTAATGTAAATGTTAGTAATGCAATCCTATCCTACTTGAAGGGTCAAAACTTTAAAAACCCAAATTACTTTTATACAGAAGAAATTGATGAAAACCAGCTGGTAGCTTCTGGTCTCAAAATTCAGGGAATTTATTATTACAATGGGCAAAACAAATTAACGGTTTTTAGTTCAATTTATAATTTTATCAAAACTAAGCCATGGCTTAGTATTGAAGGACATGGATTTCAGATTCCCACTTCTGTTTTTATTGATAAAGCTGAAATCAGAGAGATCTTTGGTGATAGTGTGCCATATATAAAAGGAATAGAAAATCCTGAGCTTATATATTTGCTTGGATTTAAAGATACTTTGACCCGCGAGAGTTTATTGAAATATCTGGAGGATGTACAAAAAGGTAAAGCTGAACAAAAGATCATCACAAAAATATATATCCAACTTGATCAAAGAGCCGGAAATGATAATAGCCTAAAAGGTAAACAAATAGTTTTTGTACCCAAGGATAACAAATGGGTTGTACCCGCGGCTTGCATTTGGGAAGATCCTAAAGGAATCCATGATAATTCAGATATTATTGTTTTATCCACCATGTATCCTGATTCCTTAAAAGATTTTTTTATTCAAAAACTGGGTGTTTCAGAAAACCTGTCTATTGAATTTTACATAAATAAATATGAATCTATTCAGGAAGGGAACGAACCTGTAAATAATGAAGTTTTAAAGACGATTTACAAACGAATTAAGAATCATGTCATAAATAAAGACTCAAAAATTGTTAATTCATTTTTGAAGCAGGCAAAAGTCTTTACACCATATAAAAAAGAATTCTATGAAATAAAAGATGTTTACTTTGCCGATGACTCAAATTTAAAAAAACTTTTCAAAGAAACTATTCCTTTAGCTTTTTTGCCTGATGGAGAAGGATTTGCCGCCTGGATAGATTTTTACAAATCATGGGGAGTTAAAATTTTGTCACAATTTGTTACCGAAAAATTAGATGCAAATTTTGAAGCTACCCAAATAAATGAAAATCTGTATTTTACAATTAATGCAATAAAATTGATAGCTGCCTTTATTAAAACAAATAATGCCGAGGGCTACCAAAGTTTATTGGATAGTGGATTCTTTGGAAAATTAATAAATACCAAAGAATACCGTGTTAAATCAGCTGTAACTGTTGATTTTTATCTGGAAAATCAAAAAGTCACTGCAAAAACAGACGTTTTTATAGATTTTCAAAGTCATAAGTTTTTTTACTTGGAAAGCACTGAAAAGTATGAGCTAGCTAAAGCTGTATACATTGAAATCAATAAATTAATCAATATTCCAAAAGAAGCTAAAAATAGTTTTGAGTTATATCTGGGAGAAAATTCCTTAAAGAGAAAAGAACGGGATGGTCTCCAAACTCCGAAAGAAGTATATAATCTGATAAATGAAATCAAAACTAAGCAGGGAGAACAAATTGAAATCCCAGGTCCGGATGATCCCCCTGTTATTAATCCAAAAGAAGAAGAAATCAATATCCCACAAGAAATTATAATTGAAGAAATGCCAGGTCAATCAGATGGAGAACCACAAGAACCAACATATATACCTTCTGAGGGCCCGATAACAACAAGAAAAAGTACTATTTCCGAAAAGGATGGGAAAATAGATACAAACAGATCAGGTACAGAAATACTAGAGAAACCAAATGGAACAATTCCAACCCAGCCCCAGGTGAAGAAAGGTGATTTCAGACACTACGAACCAGACCTTTCATCACCTTACAAGTCTCCGAAACCAATTAAACCAAAAGTTGAAAAAAGAAAAACACCTGATAATGAAATTTCAGAAATATCATCTATCCATGATTCAATAGAAAGTCAAAATAGAAGACTTGAAAATGAAAACAAAAAGATTGAAGAATTCCGTGAATATCTTGACCGCAAATCTGATCTTTTTAATTTGTTAAAGCATCAGGATAATTCTTTTGAATGGCTTAAAATTATAACCGAACTGGAATATATCTATGATAGTGAAAACTCAAAATCAGGAGCATACAATTTTACTTTTAATAAAGTAGAGATCAGAAATGATGTTGTTCAACTTGATTTTCCAAACAAATATATTTCACCTGTTATTGAGCAGTATGAAAATCTTACCTTGGTATTTTATACTGAATCAATCACGTTGACAATAAGTGTAAAGTCAGTGTCTGTTAATAAATACTCGGTGAGGGCTAAACTTTGGAAGGAAAGTGACATTGAGGCAATTCTAAGTACAAGGATTGTAAAAGCTGTTCTAAAAATTGAGGCAGTTGATTTTTTGTGGAAGACGGTATTGGATCAACTTTATCGCGTACAAAAAGCATTGAGTATTGTTGACCGGGCAAAATTACCTGATCTGATCAAAAAACATAAAATATCTTTTATTTTTGGTCCTCCGGGAACAGGTAAAACAACAACCATTATTAATGACCATTTAAAAAAACAAAATCCATCAAGTAATTCAAAAATTCTGGTACTTACCCCTACTAACAAAGCGGCAGATGTCATTACAGAACGACTTATTAAAGATAGTGATAGTGATATTCAATTGTACTTTTTCCGATTTGGAAACACCAGCAATGAAATTGTAGAAAAGCATGAATGTTTTATCGGCAAAGAGTTGAGTTACCGGGATGATTATACAATTATTACTACAATTGCTCGATTTCCTTATGATGAATTATTGTTTAAAACCGGAGACCAATCATCCATATTCCTTAGAGATGTAAAATGGGATAAAATAATTGTTGATGAAGCTTCTATGGTAAATCTGGCCCAGATTGTTGGCTTATTACTTTCCGTTAATCCTGAAACTGACATCGTTATTGTGGGGGATCCATTTCAAATTAAACCAATTTTGAATGTGACCGAATGGGGGAAAACTAATATTTACGATCTTATTGGTTTGAAATCATTTGATAAAGATAAAACAGAAAAAAATAACTTTCATGTCAAAAGATTGATGAAACAATACAGAAGTCTTATTCATATTGGCGCTTTATATTCAGATTATTGTTATAATGGAAAACTTGAACATGCAAGGGGCAATTTAGGTAAGCCAAAGTTTAATCTTTACTTGGATACTCCCCTGAAATGTTTAAACATAATCAAATTTCCCATAAATCAAGATACAACATTATATAGTTCCAAATATTTGGAAAAATCTTCTTATCATTTGTATTTGGCACTCTTTATTGTAGAATGGTTAATAGAATTCGTTCAGCAATTTGATGGAAATAAAAAGATTGGAATTGTAACTCCATACCGGGCACAATCAGACCTGATTTACAAGTTAATTAATGTAAATTATAAAAAATTAAATGGCAATGAAGTCCTGGTCAGTACAATTCATGGTTTCCAGGGGGATGAATGTGACATAATTATTTGTGCATTTAATCCTCCCAGGAGTAAAAATCAGAAAGTGGTTATAAATGACAAAAACGTTATAAATGTTGCAATAAGTAGAGCAAAGGATCATCTTATTCTATTCATTCCAGAAAACTATTCTGAGTTTTCAGAACTTAAAGAAATTGTTAGTCTTACACAAAATATTGCTAATCATAATGTAGATGTGAAGGAAATTGAAAGTGCGCTATTTCATTCAGAAACATACTTTGAAAAAATAAGCTACACTACTGCACATCATCCCATCAATGTATTTGGAGCTTCAGATTACAAATATGAAATCAGGATTGAAGATGATGCTTTGGATATTCAAATTAATGAAAAAAATTAATCCTAAATTAATTTCTTTCAACTTAACTTTTTCCTGTAAAATGCTTTCAGAATGAATATTCCGGCCAAACTGAAACCCTCAATATGCGTCAAATACCAAGTTTAATTGGAAGATAATTAAGGTCTTTGAAATTGCACCATCTGTATTTGCCGTAACTGTTGAAGGAAATATTGTATGACTGTAATTTCCGCTCCAAACTGACCATCCCAATGCAAAAAATGATCAAACTGAAGGCCCCTTTTAGCGTAAAAACCTTACATCATACACCTTCAATTTCCTTTATCTCCCTTTAGACCCAAGGCAAAGGTTCCGGCTGTCAGGGTCAAAGCCTGGTCAACAGACAGAATTATATCCAATTGCATATAGAGCGATTAAAATACGTGTTTTTATATGCAAATGAATATAATTAAATAGTTTTTACTATTTTTGTATGCAAATACATATAATATGAGTGAATTATCCAACTTTGTGAAGACCAAAAGAAAACAATTGGGCTTAACCCAGGAGGAATTTGCAGAAAAGGCCGGGGTTGCCCTTACGGTTATCAGAAAGATTGAACAAGGCAAAAAAAACCTCAGTTTGTCAAAAGTCAATCAGGTGCTTCAAATGTTTGGTCATGTCTTAGGTCCTGTAAATGAGCGTTATGCGACAAGGAATAGTGAAATACAATAACATACCGGCCGGCCTTCTGACTGAAGAAGATAGCAGGGAATATCTGTTTGTCTATGACGAAAAGTGTCTATTGACTAAGAATTGACCCACCGGGCATCCATCATTGGCTTAAAGACTATCCACCTGAACATTTACTGTTTTTTTTGATTTAATTCCGACTGTTAATCTTCAACCAATTGACCAGATCCTACCAGAAACCACAAAATTTCCTTAATATTGTAACCGTATAACATTTGTTTTCCGTAAACAACATTCCATGGATAAACAGGAAATAAAACAAAAACAGGAAAATCTGATCTCCATGACCAGAACATTCTGCATGGAACACCTGGATGAAGATTATGCCCAACTGTGCGAAAGTCTCATCAAAAAAATGGGCAGAAAAAGGGAAGTCCCCTTTGTGCGGGGAAAACCCGAAATCTGGGCCGCAGCAGTTGTGTATGCCATTGGCTCAATCAACTTCCTTTTCGACAAGTCATTCAAACCCTACATGACCGCTGAACAGCTTTGCGAAAGTTTCGGAACAAAAACCTCCACCGTTTCCGCAAAAGCATCCGTCATACGCAATATGTTCAATCTGGGTTACTTCGATGGTGAATTTTCCACACAGCGAATGGCAGATCAAAATCCCTTTAATGATTTTGTGATGATCGATGGTTTGGTCTGTCCGGTCAGTATGCTACCGGAAAATTTAAAACAACAACTGAGAGAAGCGAGGGAGCGCGGAGAAGACCTGGAGTTCTTTACCAGGCCTCCTGAGTAAACCAAAGGCAGATATTTTTTAATTATATGGCTGATTAATCTTTTAGTCTGCAGGATTTGAGCTTGTCAACTGACAAAAGACGCTGAATTTGCCAATGAAATAGAGGTTCGACGCCGGTGATGCATGATTGGCTAAAAGACTTCCGGCTAAAAGACTTTCAACCTAAACAATTAAGATATTTTACACCATGGCTTCCAATTGGATCTCATACAATGAACTCGCCTGGACAGAAGATCTTCTGGCAGACCCGGCTGATTACGAAAAGGAGGTGAATACATACGTTCAGCTGATCAATACCACTGCCGGATGCCCCGTCAGCACCGTTTTACACCTGGGATGCGGGGCAGGCGGACATGACCGGTTCCTTAAAAAACATTACCGGATCACCGGGGTGGACCTGAGCGCCGGTATGCTGGAGAAAGCCAAAACGGCCAACCCGGAAGTAAAATACCTGGAAGGAGATATGCGCTCCATCCGGCCCGGAAAAACATTCGATGCCGTGATCATACCGGATAGTATCGATTACCTGGTTTCTGAAAAGGATCTGGAGCAAACTCTGCAAAACGCAGCCCTGCATCTCAAACCGGGCGGTGTCCTGATGATCGTTGCCAAAACCAGGGAAATATTCCGGAACAACAATTTTGCCTACAGCGGGGAGAAGGGAGATACGCATGTAACCGTATTCGAAAATAACTTTATCCATCCCTTTGAACCGGATACCTACAGGATCACGCTTGTGTACCTGATCCGGCAGAAAGGCGAACTCAGCACCTATATCGAAGAAACATCCGCAGGTTTATTTCCTGAAAGTAAATGGAATGCACTTTTTGAAACCACCGGTTTTAAGATGGAGCAAAAACCATTGAACGGCCTTTATGATGCTTTTTTATTGGGTGAAGGAGACTATCCGATGGTCGTTTTTATCGGATGCAAAAAATGATCTCAGATCTTCGTCAGCATTGGTAAACGGCTATCCTTTCTGATATATATCTTCGAGTTTGGCCCTGTCCGTGATCAGAATATCCTTCCCTTCCAGCAGGATCACCCCGTCCCGCTCAAATTCCTTCAGGAATTTGACCGTACTTTCTATGGTGATGGATGCAAAATCAGCCAGCTCCTGTCGCGTAAGGTATAAAAACACCCTCTCGTCGATAAATTCTTCCGACAGATACAATAAGGCTGAAGCCAGTTTGCCCCGCATTTGCTTGTAGGAGAGATTCCGGATCATTTCCAGGTATCGTTTTTCATGCTGGCAATTGCGGGAAGTGATCCTCATGGCAAAATCTGGATTTTGTACAAGCAACTTCTTCAAAGCGGTTTTGTCGATCATGCAAATTTCAGCATCCTTGATGGCGACCGCACTGTATGGATATACACTATCCTCAAAAATGGTGGTAAATGCAATAAATTCGCCTTGCCTGGCAAGACGGATATTCATTTGCCTGTTACCGCCGGTTTGAAGAAATACTTTTACCAGTCCGTCAACAACATACAGCACATGGGGTGCAAACGCCCCTTGTTTAAATACCGTTTCCCCCTTTAAATAGCTTACCTGCGCTTTCTGGGCATTTAAAAATTCCAGGTCATCCGGGAACAAAAGACTGAAACAATGCGCGGCATTCTCCGATTGAAAACAATCCTTTTCACCTTTATTCTGATCACTCATGTATGCTGTTTTAAAACGCAAAAATACAAAAATGTACCTGATCGGGAATGAACTATTTTTTGAGGGTAAATTTGTTTACAATTACCTTGCCTATATTAAAAAGATTTCTCCCTTCGGTCGAAATGACACCATGGCTGCAATAATAAAGGGGAAGCAATGGTGGCGAATTCGCCACCATTGCTTATCAACCCCAATTGGTCATTCCCGATGCTCATTATACTTGATCGGGACAGGTTCGACCGAAGGGAGAAATCTTATACTTTTTATTGAGAGATTAAAATTTAGCTACACCAGAATTTCAGATTTTCCGACCATGACAACTTTTTTGTTATCACAATATAACCCGCACATTGATTTATGCCAATGACCGATTGTCCCAAACTTAACTGGTACCGATCTACCTTTGCACCCGGTTTTAAAAATGAATGTTTAATCAAAATATGCTAAGAAATGAAAATGTTGCAAACTACAATCCATGAGATTGAGTCAGCCGATGAACTGAAAAAGATCATCAATGAAAACGAAAATGTAATGGTGTGCTGTGGCCGTATGGGGCCGATGTGCATACCGGTATACGAGGTAATGGAAGAACTGGAAGAAGAAAGGCCACATATCAAATTTTATTCCATGGCCTTTGATTCCAGGGAGGCTGCCCCGATCCGCAATGCTGAAATGTGCAGTGGTTTTATGGGCCTGCCATTCACCGTATATTACAAAAACGGTAAAATGGTAGAAGCTACTTCCAGCATTCAGAGCCATAAACAGATCACTTCAATCCTGGACGCTCAATTCGGATAATTCAATATATTCATTTTCAAAAATAATGCTGGTTGCCCGCAATGCAACCGGCATTTTGATGTTTCAACTTATGGAAAATATCTATGATGTCATGATCCTGGGCGCCGGAGCAGCCGGTCTGACAGCGGGAATTTACACATCCAGGGCAAAACTGAAAACCCTGATCCTCAACGAAGGTGTGATCGGCGGCCAGATGGTCCTGACCAACGAAATCGCCAATTACCCCGGTGTGGAAACCACTTCCGGCTATGCCGTAGCCACCATCATGAAAAAACAGGCCAAAAGCTTCGGTTGCGAGATCAAATCCAACGTCAAAATCGAAAAGTACCATCTGATTGGTGAGATCAAGCGTGTTGAACTGGAGGACGGCAGAAGCTTTCAGGCAAAAGCGGTCATCCTGACACCGGGAGGAAGACCCAGACCACTCAATATTCCCGGTGAAGATGAGTTCAGGGGTAAGGGTGTTTCCTATTGCGCAACCTGCGACGGAGAGTTTTTTACAGGAAAAGAGCTGGTTGTGGTTGGCGGAGGCAATTCAGCCCTGGAAGAAGCCGTTGCACTGACCACTTATGCCAGCAAAGTAACGATCGTACACCAGTTTGACCATTTCCAGGCTTTCAATCATGCCATTGAGGAAGCCCGTAACAATCCGAAAATCGAATTTATCATGGAATCCGAATTGCGCGGTTTTTCTGGCGATGAAAAACTCAGAAAGGTACAAATGGAACATTTGCCCACAGGTAAATTATCGGAAATGAACATTGACGGAACCTTTGTTTTTATCGGGTATATTCCGAATACGGGGGATCTTAAAGGCCTGATCGCATTGAATGAACGCAATGAGATCATCGTGGACGGTGATATGAAGACAGACATTCCCGGGGTGTTTGCTGCAGGTGATTGTATCGTAAAGAAATACCGGCAGGTCACTACTGCTGTGGCCGATGGTACTATTGCGGCTTTGAGCGCTGCTGATTATCTCAGAAATCTACAGTGATTACCAGATCTAAAGGATTAATTATCATGATATTAGCTTAAGCACAGTGTATTGACCCTTGTCAGTATATTTGGCACAATGTTGATCAAAACGGTAGAATTTCAGGCTTGATGAAGAAATGAAATCAAATTGAGTAATACATTATTTTGGGGCAAGAGACCTTAACATCTTAGCAATCGTGGAAATGTTTCATTACCAGCGATAGTGAACGAAGGGCTGGAATTGCGTTATACTGACTTTTGGAACAAAACGTCAGTATAAAAAAGCATGCAAGTACTGACGAATACTGATGATACATTTTCAAAAAAAATGTATGTCAGCACTAAAGACAAGTTTGTCAGCACTATTGCCCGGGAGTGAGCGGTTGGAGTACGATAGTATGCTGACTGGCTTGAAAAATTTTTAACCTGGTAATAATTATCACAAAGCCACGTCAGTACAATCGCCTTAATGAAACTTGATTTTTTGTTTATGCTGACGTTGTTTTCAAACAAGTCAGCATAATACTGACATAAGAAAGAGCCTGTAATTTTATTATCGTCAGTATTACTTTTTGATCAAGCAAAAAGTAAGAAGATAAAATAGTCATAAATTTCCACCTTATCCAATCATATCAAATATTTATAATTAATTATTGGTCAAAAAGAATGTAAAGTGTTAATTAGGTCATTTAAAAAGCTATATATTTTAATTTTGAGTCTAGAATACTTTAAATTATATTATTGTATTCCAACTACTTAGCAATTAGTTTAGCAGAAAAGGACAAATTCGAAAATGATCAAATAAGTACATATTAAGCTACTGCATGAACACCTATGACCAAATTTTCAAATGAAATTCAAACTAAATAATGATTTTTACGCACTTATAAAGTAAAACCAAATTAAAAGCGAAACCGTAAATGAACAGGTATAGTCCATATTTGATACAGGTTACTATAGGCCTTGTATCCTGGGGTAATGAGATATTGTAAGCCGGTACCTAAACCCAGCAGGTTATTCCTCTTGGTGATCCTGTTGACAAATATAGCCGCTTTGGGATTTAAACTGTATAAAGGCCCATTGGAAAACAAGGCCAAACCGTTTCCTGCTGAAACCATGACTTCTGTTGTCCATGATTTTCTTTGCATCATCGTATAGGTAAGCCCAAAATTAAAAAGCATGTGGTTTGCCCAGTTGTTACCCTGGAACTCCAGGCCTCCGATAGTGCGCAGATTTGCTCTGTTTAAAATGGTATAGTTCAATTGAAATGATATTCCTTCCCATAAATTGCCGGGAAGCGCTTTGTTTTGAACAGGGGAAAGCAAACTGGTCTGTATTTCCCAATTTTGGGCTGATATTTTAAGGCTATAAAACAAAATAATGCCTATAATTAAAAATCTCATCTCCATAATCATTTTGATGTTCCAATGGTTTATTTTTTACAATCGATCCATCATGTTCTTGAACAGCGCAATGATCTCTTCATGTTGCTGTTCACGACTGATCGTTGCCTGCAGATCGCCTTCCTGATTACCATAACTTCCGAACTGGGCATGATTTCCTCCTTTTATCTCATAATACAGGGTCCTTTGGCTGAGATCCGGTGGAAAATCCAGTAAATTGTTCATTTCATGCCCTTCCGGCAATGCTGTTTTGCTTTTTTCGATGTCTTCCCTGGTGGTCAGACCATCATTGGATGCAGAAATACTTAAAATGGTTTTTTCAAAATCCTTCATCCTGTCATCTGCAGGATAGGCAGCCAGATAGACTAACGCATCAATTTTCTCCCTGTGCTGATCTGCAAAATTGGTGGCAAAAGCACCACCCAGAGAATGTCCTGCAACGATCCATTTCCCGGTTTCAGGATAAAAATCCAGCAAAATAGCCCCTTTTTGTGCATTGAAAACGGCCAGATTGGAAGGCATTTTGACTGTGATAATACGTAATGAAGGCCTTTGCTCAACCAATTGATGCTGCCATGCCAGATAACTGTGCGGGTCCACCAGACCGCCCGGATAGAATATCATTGTTTCATCTCCTGAATAATTTTCAGACTCCAGGAAGATGAAATCTGAATTTTCCGTGATTTTATTGCCCGGATAATCCAACGGTTCTTCAAACTCCGGAAGGCTGCTGCAGGAAGAGACAAACAGGAACAGGATGATTAATCTTAAATGGACCATAAATTAAATTTG
The DNA here is from genome assembly GCA_964594045.1 of uncultured Saprospiraceae bacterium. GTDB lineage: Bacteria > Bacteroidota > Bacteroidia > Chitinophagales > Saprospiraceae > UBA2365. The sequence goes on from CAZQKR010000043.1 coordinate 22,731, forward strand.
TTTCTGAACGATTGATATGTAGCAATTATCAAATATACCGTGTAAAATATTTTATCCTGAATTGCATGGATATAACCCGTCACCATTGGATTTGTTCCAAAACAATTATTGTTTTTACCCATAAATATTAGGCTCTATTTTGAACCGTGTGCGTAAAATATATAGCTTGATGAAGTGATGAAACCAATATGAGTAAACCAATTATATTTGGTACGATACCTAAACACCTGTGCAATCGAGGGAAGGTTTCATTACCAGCGATAGTGAACGAAGGGCTGGAATTGCGTTATACTGACTTTTGGAACAAAACGTCAGTATAAAAAAGCATGCAAGTACTGACGAATACTGATGATACATTTTCAAAAAAAATGTATGTCAGCACTAAAGACAAGTTTGTCAGCACTATTGCCCGGGAGTGAGCGGTTGGAGTACGATAGTATGCTGACTGGCTTGAAAAATTTTTAACCTGGTAATAATTATCACAAAGCCACGTCAGTACAATCGCCTTAATGAAACTTGATTTTTTGTTTATGCTGACGTTGTTTTCAAACAAGTCAGCATAATACTGACATAAGAAAGAGCCTGTAATTTTATTATCGTCAGTATTACTTTTTGATCAAGCAAAAAGTAAGAAGTAAAAAATAGTCATGCATAAAGATGTTGAACTACTGCAAGGACAGCCGGGGTCAAACTTTAAAATGACAATTTTTACCCACAGAAAACAACACATTACCAAATATTATCAATTCAGGCAGGAAATTATGCCCTCAAATTAAACTTTAATACACCCGGATAATCCAAAGGTTAAAAGCAGAAAGCTGCGCTCCGGCCAATAGCAAAAACACTTATTGTCATTCTTTTTCAAAGGTCAAAGCGATTTTAACCTCAAAAACTGGTCTGAAAAAAATGATGTTCTGTCTAAATCATACAGCAGTAGCTGTTAAATTTTTTGCAGTAATCGATGGAAATACAACAACTTAAGCGTTTAATGTGTTATTGATCGGGATTTCGTTTGTAGAATATCTCTTGCTGCAGACAATTTTCTTTCCAATTTTGCATTTTATTTTCAAATAAAATTTGTTTTGAGAATTTTGAATTTTTATAAACTCATCTATACGATCCTATTACTCGCCGTCAGCCATGCATGGGCAGCCGGCCAGTCCGCTATCATCGAAGTTCAGGATGAAAAAAACCAGGCTTTGCCCGGAGCAACCATCATGATGAATGAGACAAACTCGGAAAGATCTTTTGCAGGTGTAACGGATCAGGACGGAAAAGCGGTATTCGGAGACCTGTCAACAGGTATGTATGTGATCACGATCCAGTTCCTCGGATACGAAACGTTTGAAAAAACCATCCGCATCATCAAAAACAAGGAAAATTTTAAGTTTAACCTGAAAGAAACTTCCGTCAACCTCGGCGAAGTGACCGTCAAAGCACGCAGACCGCTCATGCGGCAGGATGGCGAAAAAACCATCGTGGATGTTGAACCATTGGTGAGCACCACCTCCAATACCCTGGAATTGCTGGAAGCCACCCCGGGTTTGTATGTGGATCCTGACGGAGGCATTTTCCTCGGAACTACCGCGCCTGCAGCCGTTTACATCAACGGAAGGGAGCAAAAAATGGGCAACCAGGACCTCAACACCATCCTGAGAAGCCTGCCCCCTGGAAGTGTGGATAGAATTGAACTCATTCGCACACCTTCCGCAAAATACGAAGCTTCCAGTTCAGGCGGGATCGTCAACATCGTCCTCAAAAAAGGTGTGAAGATCGGAAGGTTCGGCAGCGTAAATACCGGCATGAACCAGGGAAAACAGGGAAATTATTTTGCCGGGCTCAGCTATAACAATGGCGGGGAATTCTCCAGTTACTACCTCAACGCAAATTACAGTCATAACGGCGCTTTTGATGAGCTGAATGTTGCCCGTCAGACATCTGCACCTTTTGTGGTCAATCAGCAGTCTGACATTTTGCGCAAAAGCAACCAGGCTAACCTCTCCTATGGGATCAATTATGCGCCCACCGAAAAAATGACCTGGAGCTACGACGGCAGGCTCAACGGCAGCATTACCAATTCCAACACACAGGGACTCAGCCTGATCAATGATCTTACTGGTGTGAAACTTTCCGAGATCGACAATGACATCATTAATCATACACCGTTCATCAGTACCCAAAACGATTTCGGTGTGAAATACAAGATCGATTCGCTGGGTTCAGAGTGGGAAACCAAACTCAGCTATAACTATACCAACAGTCAGATGGCACAGGAATACCTGGCAAACGTGACATTTCCGCAGTTATTCAACACCAGCGGCGACGGAAAGAACCACCAGAACAGGCATTTTGTGGATTTCTCTTCTGACCTGATATTCAAACTGCCCTATGAGATCAAACTGGAGACCGGTATCAAAAGCGCATTTCAACGTTATTCAACAGATGCAAGCTATTTTTACAAACAGGGTGATGCCGACAGGATACAGGACACCAGGCGTACGAATGCCTTCACCTATCTGGAAAATATCAACGGTGCATATTTACAGGCATCCAGAACATTATTCTGGGATGTCCTTCTTCAGGCCGGTGTCCGGGGCGAACATACTTATATGAAGGGTGTCCAAACCATTCCGTCAGATACAAGCTTTGCCGTCAACAGGCTGGATTGGTTTCCTTTCCTGTACCTGAGCCGTAAGATTTTTAAGGTTTCGGATTTTGAACTCAGGGGATTTCTGATCTATCGCAAGACCATCACCCGGCCAACCTACCAGAATCTCAGCCCGCATCTGCAGTATGTGGATCAGTTCATGAGTGAAGTGGGCAACCCTTATCTTCTTCCTCAGTTTACCCACAACTGGGAGGCAAATGTCAGTGTGGACGACATGCCACTTTTCGCGATTGGCCGCAAAAAAACAGAAGGCATGATCTCCCAGGTGCTTTACACCGTTCCGGGTAATTCAGGAATGGCTTTGAGAACCTATGACAACATCGGTAAAAACCAGGAAGACTATTTCAGGTTGATCGTTGGCCTGCCTCCGGTCAATAAATACTTTTTTGTAGTGGGCACCCAGTACAACCACCTGACCTATTCCGGTGAGTATGATGGCAAACCGCTGGAATTTACCCGTGGTAGCTGGCTGTTTTTCACTTTCCATTCCCTCAGGATCACGGACAATACCCGTCTGACCATGATGGGTTTTCTGTACCACAAAGGACAGATGAGTTTTCTTGAACTGGAAACCTTTGGTATGCTCAATTTCGGCCTGACACAACAGTTTATGGACAAAAAACTGCAGGTGACACTTAATGCACGGGATGTTTTAAGAACCATGGTGACCGGTTTTCAACTCAACCAGGGCGATATCATCATGAGCGGAGACCGGTATGCAGACAATCAGCGTTTTGGCATCAATATCCGGTACAATTTCGGCCTGGAAAAAAACAATAAAAAGAAATCAACTCCATCATTCGATTTTGAAATGCCGAACGGGTAAAAAATCTTGCTCTGAATTGATTTGTGTGGATCATGATTTGATCAACAAGTGTCTTTGATCCGGTGTGATTTTCGATCTTCGCGGTAAAGTGCTTTTAAAGAAAATTCCACGAAGAGCCTTCATTAATTTCGAAAAGACAATTCAACCCACTGCAATCCATATTGAACCTTTCTTGGTTTTGCTGCATCAAAAATGACACAATTCAAGACCGGTAAATACTTGACTTTTTCAGCTAAAATTTTAATTTTTGTAGAATGTTCCGGTCGTCTGATTAAACTTACCCGGATCTTTTTGGTCAAAACAATCAAAAAACATTAAAAATGAATTCAACGATCAAAATTTTATTATTTGCTGTTATGGCAATTACGTTCTTGCCTTTAAATAATGCAGATGCCCAGCGCGGTCGGGGCAGAATGAAAGCAGAATGGAAGGAGCTTGGTTCCCGCCTGGTAACAAAAGGAGCTGACCATGACATTATTAACGTCTCATTCCGGGACGGAACTTTCACCAAAGTTAAGTTCAGAGTGCTCAAATCCAGGGTTCATATCGATAACATGACCATTCATTTTGATAACGGTGATGTCCAGCATTTCAAAATCGATAAAAATTTCGATGTTGGAGAATGGAGCCCGGTATTAGACCTTCCCGGAAATAAAAGATTTATCGATAGAGTTACTTTTAACTACCACACCAAGTTTTTTGCATCAGGGAAAGGCAAGATCGTCCTGTTCGGAAAATCCTGATCTTTTTAATGATCTGATCCTATAATGATCTGATGCTGTAATGATCTGATCCTATAATGATCTAATGCTATAATGATCTAATGCTATAATGATCTGATGCTGTAATGATCTGATCCTATAATGATCTGATGCTATAATGATCTGATGCTGTAATGATCTGATCCTATAATGATCTGATGCTGTAATGATCTGATGCTGTAATGATCTGATATTCAAAATATTAGATCATCAGAACATTAGATCATTTGAACATTTGAACATCAGAACATTAGATCATTTGAACATTTGAACATCTGAACATTAGATCATTTGAACATTGGATCATTGGATCATTGGATCATTTGAACATCTGATCATTTAAAACGGGATTCTTCGCTCCGCTCAGAATGACTATATTCTTGGTTTTAAAAAGGGGATGTGTGGCGGCTTACCGCCATTCATCCCCCATTTTTTACCCAATAGCATACACCTTCATTCCTGATACTCACAACACACGATCAGGACAGGTTCAACCAAAAGGAGAAATCTCGATGTTATGATCTGATCCTATAATGGTTTAATGATCTGATTGTTAAAACATTTGAGCATTTGAACACATAAATATTTTCGTCTTATCTTAACACTCCTTTTGTTGGAGCTGATTTTAAACCAGTCATCGCTGAGTATTCAATACCTTTTAGCAGGCAGAAAATTGTTTTCCAAACCATCTAACTTCGCAAAAACAGATTTTTTAGGTGACACGAAAGGATTTTTTATCATTCTTTTGTTATATTTACCTTACCGTATTATTACCTGATTGATAAGACTTGCTTCAAAACTGAGATAATTTGGATTTTTCTAAATCAACCCTGTTTTAAATTGATCATCAACAATATTGTCCATCCATTAACCATTTTTACCATGAAAAATATTTTAAACTTCGCTTTAGTAACTGTTTTTTGCCTGATAGCCTTTTCCGTATTTGCCAGTGAAGACTCTACCACGGTCTACAAGAAAAACGAAATAGGGCTCAATTTTGCATCTTTTTCGTATTTAGGATCGTCGGTAGGCTTTAACCCTTCACTTATTTACAAAAGACTGATAAACAAGGAAATTGCGTTTAAAACACAATTTGAACTTGAAAATAGTATTCGGGAGCCCTATTGGGAACAAGAAACAGAAGTTTATATTTCTAATACGGTCTATAAATCATGGGTTGACGGGTCTATATTTCAAAGAGATATCAGACTTTCTTTGGGAATTGAAGCTCGGGCAAAAGTACTTTCAACTTTGTCGTTTACGGGAGGTTTTGATGTTTTTGGCCTTTACCAGACTTCCTCATCTAAAACAACAGAATATGTTTACCGGATTGATTCAATTAAAAATGCAGGCACAATTTATCAAGCATACCAGAAAGATTTGATCGAAATGAATCCGATCTCTGAGCACAATTATCGAGGTTATGGTTTGGGCGTTGGGGTAAATGGTGGCGCCATTATTCATTTGCACAAAAAATTATTGCTGACTTTTCAGGGAAGAATGGTGTTATATTTCGATTCCGGCAAGTTCGTTACCCTGGATCAGATAAATGGTACAACAATAGAATCTCCACATAATTACTATGGATTTAATTTTGATGTTTTATACAATAAAATAGGACTCTTTTACTGCTTCTGATGTGCTTCCGGATTATAAAATGAAAATTTCATGATCTCCAAAATTCCAAACATCCAAACAATTCAAACATTCGGACAATCAAACAATCGAACAGCTGAACATTTCGAACAGTTCAAACAAAAGATCATTAGATCATTTGAACATTAGATCATTTGAACATTTGAACATTTTAAGCTTATCTTTACGGCCTTATTATGAGGGAATTGAACCTTGGAATGATTTTTGGATCATTCCTTTTCATTCAGTTTAAGGTATTTAACTTTGTGGAAATATTCCATTTACCTGCTGATCAAATAAAAACTTATGGGATTGATCGATCAATTGGTGGTATTTAACAGCCTTTCCGGGAAAAAAGAAGTTTTTGAACCTCAGGTTCCCGGACAGGTGGGCATGTATGTTTGCGGACCGACGGTTTACAGCGATGTTCACCTGGGGAATGTCCGGACATTTATCAGTTTTGATATCATTTACCGATATCTGAAACATCTGGGTTATAAAGTACGGTACGTAAGGAACCTGACCGATGTGGGCCACCTGCTCGACGACGGACAGGACAGGGTATCCAAACGTGCCCGGCTGGAACAGATCGAACCCATGGAGATCGTACAGAAGTATACCAACAGCTTCCACGATACACTGAGACTTTTCAATACACTGCCTCCTGACATCGAACCCCGGGCAACCGGCCACCTGATCGAACAGATCGAAATGGTGCAGGAGATCCTGGCCAACGGATTTGCCTACGAAAGGAACGGCTCAGTCTATTTTGACACCGTCAAATTTCACGAAACCTTTAAAAACTACGGGGAATTATCCGGCAGAAAGATAGAGGAATTATTTGCAGAAACCCGTGAAGACCTCAAAAATCAGGATGAAAAAAACCATCCTTCCGACTTTGCGATCTGGATGAAGGCTGCCGATGAGCATATCATGAAATGGAACTCTCCCTGGTCTGTAGGTTTTCCCGGCTGGCACCTGGAATGCTCCGTCATGAGTACCAAATACCTCGGAGAAACCTTTGATATCCATGGTGGTGGAAATGATCTGAAATTCCCGCATCATGAGAATGAGATCGCCCAGAATATCGGCGCACGCGGCAAAGCTCCCGTAAAGTACTGGCTGCATTCCAATATGTTGCTCATGAACGGTAAAAAAATGTCCAAAAGCGACGGAAATACCATTTCTCCGGAAGAACTGATCACAGGCAACAGCCCACACGTGACCAAGGGCTACGATCCCATGGTGGTCAAGTTCTTTATGCTCCAATCACATTACCGCAGCACACTGGATCTGACCGATGAGGCGCTTCAGGCTGCTGAGAAAGGATATATTAAGCTCACTGAAAGCCTGAAAACGCTTGAAAAACTGTCTTCCGGACAGGCCGGTACCGGCCAGCTCGATGAGGAGATCCATGGTCTGCTGGATCTGATCTCAGACGATATGAACGACGATTTCAACACGCCAAAAGCCATCTCCAGGTTGTTTGATCTGACCAATTACGTCAATAAACTCAAAGACGGGCATCTGCCTCAGGATGCTTTAGGAACCGCTTGTCTGGAACGAATGAAAGTTGAGTTCAGGGCCTTTTTCCTGGATGTTTTCGGGTTGAGTATGGAGTCTGCTCAGGGCAATGGCGACCACACGGTGGAAGGCCTGATGGACCTGGTCATAGCCATCAGACAAAAAGCCCGTGAACAAAAAAACTGGGATACTTCAGATCAGATCCGCGACGGACTGGATAAAATCGGAATTCAGCTTAAAGACGGAAAAGACGGAACCGTTTGGTCTAAAAAGTCCTGAAAATTACTCCCTAAGCTGAATTAACAAAGTTTTATACATTCAAATATCATAATTTGATCCCGCTTTCGTTTCATTTGCTTAAAATTGTCCTGAATAAATTTTTGATCATGTTCAATGCCAGATTTCTTATAGTGATGTTGATTTTTGCCCTGGGAGTATTCGCCTGCAAAAACGAAGAAAAGACATCCGAACAGACCGAACCGGAAACAATACAGCAACAAAGAGTGAAAATACCGGCTTTCAACGGGGACAGCGCATATGTTTTTGTGGAAAAGCAACTTTCGTTCGGCACCCGCGTTCCCGGTTCACCTGGCCACCTGGCTACCCAAAAATGGCTGGTGGAAAAATTGCGCTCCTATGGCGCTGAAGTCGGCCTGCAGCCTTTCAAAGCCAAAATCTATAACGGCCAGGTCTGGGATGCCGCCAATATCATCGCCAGGATCAATCCGGATAAAAAACAGAGATACATCATAGCTGCCCATTACGACACCCGGTACATTGCGGAAAAAGATCCCGATCCGGCAAAACGGAATTTGCCCATTATGGGAGCTGATGACGGCGGGAGCGGCGTGGCAGTCATTCTGGAGCTTGCGCGCATCATTCATGAAAATCCGGTAGACCTGGGAATCGATTTTGTTTTGTTCGATGCCGAAGACAACGGAAACAACGACGATGACAACAGTTGGTGTCTTGGGGCCCAACACTGGTCAAGAGAAGCCGTCAAAAGCAAATACAAGGCAGAATGGGGCATTTTACTGGACCTGGTTGGAGCAAAAGGGGCGCGCTTTCCAAAAGAGTACTTCAGCCAGCAATTTGCTCCGGATCTTCACAATAAGGTCTGGGATCTTGCCATTGGTATGGGATACGGCGACCTGTTCGAAAACACCAAACGCGGTGTGGTCAATGACGACCACTACCATGTGAACACCATCGCCAGGATCCCGATGATCGACATCATCAATATTCCGAATGAAAACGGTTCTTTCGGGCATTACCACCATACCCACCTGGATGACATCGGGATCATCGACAGAAATGTGCTGAGGAAAACCGGGCAGGTGGTCACTGCAGTGTTATACCGTACTTCCGATGGAAGCTTCTGATCTGATCCGTTCAGTGATAACAAAATGATATCCGGTGACTGATTTATTAACATCTGAAAAATATAACAGCGCCTTTTTTATCGTTAAATACCCGTGTGGCCAAAAACAAACACACAAATGGTTTTGTTTAGCAATCATCTGACAACAAGGTAAATACAACAAAATGCTTAGATTTTTTCTGATATATGTAGTTTGCTTTTTCCTGGTCTCTTCCATTTCGGCTCAGGAAGCCAATCTGGCTGCAAACTATTTTCGGGAAGGTGAATTTGAAAAAGCGGCTGCCTTGTATGAAAAACTGTATAAACAGCACAACTATAACGACTACTATTTCACTCAGTTTTACAAAAGCCTGATCAATCTGGGTGATTTTACACGTTGTGAAAAGGAAGTGGATGCCTTCCTGAAGGCTAAACCGAAGGAAATACACATGCTCGTCCACAAAGGCAACCTGTATGAAGCCCAGGGCAAAGATGCCGAGGCTAAAAAGTGGTACGATCAGGCGATCAGACAAATGGGTGCAGATAACCGACAGGTGTTGATGGTGGCCAATGCATTTATGGGCTACAACAAGCTCGATTATGCAAAGGAAAGCTATGAAAAAGGCATTCAGCTGACCAAAGATGAAAGTCAGTTTGCCAGCAATCTGGCAGAATTGTACCGGCGGTCAGGTGATCTGGACCAAATGGTCAGATATTACATCATTTTCGCCAAAAACAGCCCCAATAACCTCAAATACATTAAACAGGTGCTGCAGATGAGCATGACTGACAGCCTTTCTGTCATCCTGGAAAGCAAACTTTTCGAACACATACAGCTCGAACCTGAAGAAATTGTTTATCCGGATTTACTCGGTTGGCTTTTTGTGAACAATAAAGCATATGCCAAAGCCCTGAGACAATACATCGCTTTGGACAAGCGCCTGGATGAAAACGGAACAAGGGTCTTTGAACTGGCCAACGCTGCTGAAAAAGATGAAGACTTCAGCACTGCCATCCGTGCTTACAGGTATCTGGCTGAGGAAAAACCGGGTACCAACAGCTATAAAATTGAATCCAAACGGAAAATGCTGTTTTGTATGAGACAGCAGATCAATGTTTCTGCCGACATCGAAGAATCCGAACTGCTCGCCATCGACAGCACCTACGCTGATGCCCTTCAAAAAATGGGACTGAACAATAGTACTGCAGAATTATCCATCGAATACGCCAACTTTCTCGCCTACTACCGCAATGATCTGCCAAAAGCCATCCAGATACTGGAAGAGATCATCAACAGAAAAGAACTCAATGACCGGATCGTCGCGCGGGCAAAACTGGACCTCGGCGATCTCTACCTGATCAACGGAGAGATCTGGGAAGGCAGCCTGCTGTTCAGCCAGGTGGATAAGGCTTTTCAGGAGGGCTTTCTCGGCGAACTGGCACGTTTCAAAAATGCACGGCTGTTTTATTTTAACGGAGAATTTGAATGGGCGAAAATTCAACTGGATGTATTGAAACGATCCACCTCAAAACTGATCTCCAACGATGCGATCGACATTTCTGTTTTCATCTCAGAGAATACCGGTCTGGATTCAACGACTGTTGCCCTGAGCATGTATGCAAAAGCTGAATTGCTTTGCGTGCAGCACCGTTACAATGAAGCTTTTTCCAGGCTTGACTCCATATTGTTTTTATTTCCCGAACATGAACTGGAAGACGATGTTTTTTATCTCAAGGCAAAAACCTATGCTGAATTAAAGGATTATTCCGCTGCCGTTCAGTATTATACCAAAATAATTGAAGGCCACGCGGAAGATATCCGGGGGGACAATGCCCTGTTTGAGTTGGCCTCGCTTTATGAAACCATATTGAATGAACCCGAAAAGGCAAAAAAACTGTATGAAAAAATATTTATGGAGCACTCCAACAGTACTTTTGCCATCGAAGCCAGGCAGCGTTACCGCAATCTGGCAGAACATTTAAAAACAGATGATGAAATGTCTGCAGAAGATCAATTTATGCGTGGTTTGCATAACCCCTGATGCTCATTATACTCGATCAGGACAGGCCCTGATGCTCATTATACTCGATCAGGACAGGCCCTGATGCTCATTACACTCGATCAGGACAGGCCCTGATGCTCATTACACTCGATCAGGACAGGCCCTGAT
>CAZQKR010000044.1:0-33286 GCA_964594045.1 uncultured Saprospiraceae bacterium
CACCATTATTTAAATAGTTTTAATGCGGCATTTAATAACTAAAATGGTATTATTTCTTTATCATGCATGAATTTTTACCCACAAGTATCAAAATATAACCATAAAAAGTAATGAAAAAAATGAAGAATTGTATAGAAACCCCATGCGTTTTAGACAGAAAGTGTCAACTATTTTTTTAAAAAAAAAACATTATGTCGCACTAAAAAGGACAAGTCAGGAGTAGATAAGATTTTTTTGTGAATTTATGTAATGGTTGACCCTACCTGCAATCTGAGTGAACTTTATCATATCCTGAAAGCATACGAAGTGGAGACAAGGAAAGACAGTCTGGAAAGACCTTATGCGGCCTTCGCTTAAAGCTCTGTGCTTTTTGCCTCAAAATCATCAACTGAATAGTATGCTGAGAAATGAGCAGCAAAGATCAGCAAAGTTTACAATCATCTGGCTGCACGTTTTGCATCTTCCTGACTTGGATCTGTCAGCGCTTTTTTACCTATCGTTTGAACCGATCAGAATCTGAAAATGGTAAATCTGAGTTTTTTGCATAATTGAAATGCTCAAAACCCGGATTTCTACAACTCAGCAGAAATGTATTTTTTAATCATTAGTGCGGTAAATTTCATATAATGCTTCAATAACATACTGAATATCATTTATCAACATGTATTCTTATTTTAGTGGGTACAACTGAGGAATGTCCATTCCTGAACATCATCGTCCGACGATATAGCTATTCTGTTCTCCATAGATCCCGAAAGATCTTGAATTGATTACCGAATTTCCCGGATTGCTAATGGCTAATGATCAGCTTTTTACTGACTGTTTTATCTTGGGTCCCCAATTGGATGATGTAAGAACCCACTGGAATATGACCAACATTGATCTGGAATTGACCATTCGAATTTGATTCGGTATTGGTATCAACATATACCTGGCCCAGCAAATCCACAATCCTTGCCGAAACATGGCCTTCAGCATTTTCCCAGTCAAGGGTGATCCTGTCATGAGCAGGATTAGGCCAGATTTTCAGTATATTTTCCTGATTATTCAGATCTTCTGAATCCAGTGAAAGTGATCTGGTGCCGTTGGAAAACCAAATACCCCATTTTCCTCCGGGTATCAGAATTTCAGCTGTATTGGGCAAATACTCTATTTTGTTTGAGGCCAGGTCAAGAATGGCTACATTTGATCCCCAAAAATCATCATAATTGAACAAGAGTTGATTGTCCAGCCTGGAGAAATTGGGGTATCCCAGAGTGTTGGTTTCAAAAATCTGGTTGATCGTTCCAGTTTCGAGGTTACTGCCTAAAATAAGATATTCATCTGTTGACAAATAATCAAACGCGATGATGTACGGAGAGTTTTTGCTGAATGTTGGATTTCCAATGCTGGTATTTTCTGGCAGGGCCGAAAACAGCTTTTGAACAAGGCCATCAGCAAAATTGCTTTTCTTATGGTCAAAAACCTGAACAAATCCAATGTCCCAGTATTCGATATCGCTTCCAAACTGAGATTTTATGGTGTTTTGGGCATCAAAAAGTATCCATTCTCCTGAATAATTAAATTCCATCACATCAATATAGTCGATTTTCCCGGCAATGACGCCCTCAGCTGTGGAAGGTATATAAATTTCAAAAGATTTCCACTGTTCCAGTTCAAAATCAAAAACATGAATATTGGCATCGAGTTCCTGGGTGATTGCAGCTATTCGCCAACCATCCTTGGAAATGCTCACGTTTCTCCAGATCGGGTCATTCTGGATAATGGAATGCTGGTACTGTCCGCTGTCCCAGTCCAGGTAAACATAATGGATCTTGTTGTCCGCACCTACAAAAACCACCTCGCTTCCATTGTCGGTCACGCTCGGTTTACTGATGATCTCTCCATTGTAGACTGAGTTTGCGATTACGTTGCCTTCATTGTCAGCAATCACCAGATTGTAGTCAAAGAAACCCTCCTCATAATACAATATGAGGTCTTCGCCCGGGTTGACTGCCAGATCATTTTCATAATTGTTGGGCTGACCTGTGCTAGTGCCTTTAATGCCTACTGCTTCGAAGGCAGTGGAAGCAGCTTCCTTTACTGCCAGCCCGTAAAGGTCGTATGAGGCTTGCTCAACAGCCATCCTTAAGTCAACAAATTTAGAGGACTTAGTCAGATATGAAGTTAACGCTTTATAAAAAACGCGTTGTGCCTTGTCATTGCCAACGGCAGTAGCGAACTTGTAAAAGGCAAAATTAGGAATGCCGCTGTTGATGTGGACTCCTCCATTATCCAAAGAACCTTTATATTGCTGACTGACATGTGCAGGCTGATATCCGGGTTGATTGATGTTTGTTCCACCGTTGTTCGGATTGCTCATATCCCTCAAAGCTCCGGACGGGAAAGCAGTCAATTTCACTATGCTTTCTCCCAGTTTCCAGTTTTCTCCTTCTATCATACAGCCGAAAATATCAGCGAAAGATTCGTTTATTGCACCCGATTCTCCATAGTATTCCAGGTCTGCAGTGGCCTGGATAACGCCGTGAGTGATTTCATGTCCTGCAACGTCCAGTGCACGTGCAAGGGAGTAAAATGCCTCGTTTCCATTGCCGTAAAACATGGCTTTCCCGCTCCAGAAGGCATTGTCCATCTGAGTGCCGTCGCTTTCAGTGACATTGATGATCGAAATGATGTTTCCGCCCAGATCGTCATAGCTGTTCCTGTTGAAGGTGCCGGAGTAATAGTCAAATGAACGTTGTGCATTGTAATGTGCAGAGACGGCTGTTTTGTTTGTCCAGCTGTTATTGGTAGAGGTGATGTGTTCCACCTTGAAATTGCTGTTCTCAGGGCTGGTGTTTTTCGCGTCCAGGGTCCAGATGACACCTTTCGGTTTGTCTGGCATTTGACTGTTCGCTGCATCAAACATTGACCTGGAGGCATCGGTCAGGTAATAGGTATTATTGTGTTTATACACATTCAATTCCCTCGTAATATTGGCAAGATCAGGCGCATACGCTTTTTCAGATCCGTTGACAGCTGTATGCGATTCACACATGTGATTGCATTGGTGTGCGTGCAGTAACTTACAGTTTGACGGGAACTTTTGTAAGATTTTATTTGTTCCTGCTTCAATGAAATATTGCCATTTTTCTGCAATATTTGCATTTGCAGTGACATGATGAACTAACCTCAGTTCGTCTTCCGGGGTCAGTTTATAATAAACCAGTTCGCTTTGCCAGGGTTCGATATCGATCAGTCCGCCTAAAGTTTTACTTTGTTCCCTGAAAGTTTCGATACCCATTTTCTGGAGATCTTCGATAATGACCTGGAATAAATTATTCTGATCTCTGCCTGATGATCCTTCCGGTATGCTCCGGGGTGTTTCCGTGAACCAGAATCCGTTCATCAAATAGGACTGACCGTTCTTATAGTGTATGATCACCTCACCTCCGTAAAATGGGATCCCGTAGTAAAGCTGTTTCATTTTGACATGGGTCAACCCATGTTCCTGATCTTCAATCACCTCTGATATAATAAATTTTTTTCTGACATCATTTATTCCCATGAAGTATGCAGCATTCTCGAGATATTGAAAGGATTTCTCAATGAAGTCATCTGCTTCAACATTTTCAAAAGGGACTGAACCGTATAGTGCCAGTGGTATTGTCCGTCCGGGTGCGTAGTACGCTTTTAAACTCGGTATATTGATCCGTTCTGCTTTATTGCTGGTCAGCGTATTGAAGCGGAAATCTGCAGATTCATTGTAATTCGTTCCTGAAATGGAATTTTCCCTTATGTTGATGACATCGTCCAGCACATCAGAAAATGTGTGTGTATTACCTGCTTGGTTGGCGGGTTGTGTTTTGAACTGGCCAAAAAGTATGACCTGCAGGAAAACAAAACTTAAGATAAACAGATTTTTTTTCATGATGTGTCTATTTCTTTTTAAACAAATCCGGAAATTACTTCAATCCATAAGAAAATGGTTCTTTCAATTTTTTAACCTGTGTAATACTGTATTGAAAAACAATTGCAATTTTTCCTGATTTTCGGAAGTGTCATTGTTATTCCATACGATTTTTCCGCCTTTTCCGTCAAAACTCCAGATGATGTAATAATACATGTTGTCAGGCTGGTTCATCTCAATCTGATCCAGTCCAAGTTTGCTGAAATTGCTGATGACCTGCTGGTAAGTACTTTTGGATAATGACTTGACTTCCTCTGTGACCTTGTTAAGTGAGTTTTTCCGGAATACCCTGCCATTTTCAATAAGTTGGTATTCAATGACCTGGCCGGAAAAACCTCCTCCATGACCAATGATCATCCAGTCGCCGTTGTAATCTTCCGGTATAAATTGTTTTTGTTTACAGGAATAGTAACTCAGAACAGCTAAAAACAGGATCAAATAATACGCTTGCATCACCGTAACAAATTGTTTTTAGAATACCAAACCAGCTGATTTATTGCAATCAGACCATAATTTGAATAAAAATATAAAATTATTTTGAAAAGCAGTATGAATTTGTAAACAAGTTGCAAATTTTAACAGTAAATTGTGTCAAATGGCGACAAATATTAAATACTGTGTATTAAAAAAATTAATTATTTCTATTTTTGGGCACTAAAGTTGAGTTAACTGTTGTTTATGATTTTTGTTATTAATTAAAATTAAATTTAGGTTATCATGAAAAGAATTAGCGTTTTGTTTGTTTTAATGATTTTTGCTACATTGTCTTTATCTGCTCAGAAATCCTGCAGTAAATCCTGCACTGGCCATAAAGAAACTACTTCTGTGAATGATTCAGGAAGTGCAGCTATGGTTGCAGCAAAAGCAGATAAAAGCATTGAAGTAAGAACATGTGAAGATAGTGGAAAAGTAAGCTTCTATAAGAAAGAAGTTTGCTCTGAAAGCGGAAAAACAAGCTACACTCAGGTTGAATATCAGGAAAGTCTTGGAAAATTTGTTTCTTTGAAAGAAGATAATAAAGGCAAAATGACCAGCGATCTGAAGTCAGTTTCAAAAGATGTTGATGGTAAGAAAGATTGCTCTTCATCTTCAAAAAGCTGCTGTTCAAAATCCAAGCATCCTGCAAAATGTAGCGGAAAAGAATAAGATTTGACTTAATTGTGAGGAAGGACATCTTTTGGATGTCCTTTTTTTTTATCCGAAAATCAAACACAGGTTGCCACTGTAAGTTGTTTTAGCCCTGATTTTTTCCAGACACAACAAATGTTTTGTTTTTGAGTAAAATCATAACTAATTAATAATATTATTTTGTTATCATGTATTTTTTTGTACCTTTGTTTGTCTTATTTTAAATTATCGATATTGAATAACAATTAAATAAATTACCATGAAAAGAATAGCTATTAACGGATTTGGCAGGATCGGTCGTCTTGCCATGAGAAGATTACTTGAAAGAAACGACGTTGAAGTAGTTGCCATAAACGATTTAACTGACAACAAAACACTTGCGCATCTTTTTAAATATGACAGCGCTCACGGTGTTTTCTGTAAAGAAGTTAGTTATACGGATACACATATCATCATTGACGGGAAAGAGATCATTGCCACTGCCATCAAAGATCCGCTTCAGTTGCCATGGAAGGAATTGAATGTTGATATCGTTTTGGAATGTACGGGAGTTTTCCGTTCAAAGGAAAAACTGGAATGGCATATTGAAGCAGGTGCGAAAAAAGTTTTATTGTCCGCTCCGGCTAAGGGCTCTGATGTGAAAACAGTTGTACTCGGAGTGAATGATGCTGACATTACACCAGAGGATAAAATTCTTTCTAATGCGTCTTGTACGACCAACTGTCTTGCACCGCTTGTAAAAGTGATCAATGACAACTGGGGATTTGTTCAGGGTGCAATGACTACAACTCATGCATATACCCAGGATCAGAATTTACAGGATGCGCCTCACAGCGATCTCAGAAGAGCAAGAGCTGCTGCTTTCAGCATTATTCCTACCAGTACAGGTGCAGCCAATGCAGTGGGCCTGGTCATTCCTGAAGTTAAAGGGAAATTCAGTGCAATCGCATTGAGGGTTCCAACGATCACAGGTTCATTGGTTGAGCTCAACTGTATCATTGAGAAAGATTGTACTGCAGCCGAAGTCAATGCTGCTTTCAAAAAGGCAAGTGAAGGTCCGATGAAAGGTATTTTGAAATATACTGAAGATCCTATCGTTTCTGCGGATATCGTTTCAAATCCTTATTCATCCATTTTTGATGCACCGTTGACAGCAGTCAATGGCAAAATGCTGAAAGTGTTGAGCTGGTATGATAATGAAATGGGTTATGCCACCAGGTTGGTTGACCTGATTGATAAAGTATAGTTTTTAAGTTTAGTTTTTAGAAGGTGCATCCGGTCGGTTGCACCTTTTTTTTTTGCACATGGGTTACTAAAGGTAGATAACATTTTGATTTTCTTGAATTACCGATGGCCGTTTGTTTTATCTTCAAAGAATGAAGCCTGATAATTTATTTATATTTAACAGAGACATGCTTTAAAATCAAATAACAATCTTCAAGAATCCGTATCTTTGTCATCTTAAAATTTTTTAACATTAAAATTTTTGGTTATGAAAGCAATGAATTTTAAAAATAAAAAAGTTTTGGTCAGGGTTGACTTTAATGTTCCGCTTGGTAAAAACTTTGAGGTTACAGATGATACCCGGATCAGAGGCGCTTTACCTACGCTAAATTACATACTTGAACAGGGTGGTTCACTGATCCTGATGTCGCATCTGAGCAGGCCACTGAAAAAACTGAATGAAGACGGAACGATCAATGTGCCTAAATTTACACTTCGTCACATTGTCCCGGTGCTTTCACAACATTTGGGTATTCCGGTTGATTTTGCTTCAGATTGCATTGGTCAGGAAGCTGTTGACAAATCTAACGCTTTGCAGCCCGGGCAGGTTTTGCTGCTTGAAAACACCCGTTTTTATAAAGAGGAAGAGAGTGGAAATGAAGAGTTTTCCAGAAAGCTTTCATCCCTGGCTGATATGTATGTCAACGACGCCTTCGGGACAGCACACCGTGCGCATGCATCCACAACAATAGTCGCGCGATTTTTCTCCAAAGAAAATAAAGCACTGGGATTTCTGATGCAACAGGAAATTGAAAATGCGGAGAAACTCCTGCACAATGCACCACATCCTTTTACAGCCATCATCGGCGGTGCAAAAGTGTCTGACAAGATACAGCTTTTAGATACATTGATACAAAAAGCCGACAATATACTCATCGGAGGCGGAATGGCCTACACTTTCATCAGGGCTTTGGGTGGAAAGATCGGAAATTCACTTTTGGAAGCGGATTACCTGACGCTGGCTTTGGAACTGATTGAAAAAGCTAAAGCAGCCGGGGTAAATATCTACCTTCCCAAAGATTCCGTGATCTCTGACAAGTTTTCTGAAGACGGTAATATACAGACCGTTACATCAGATCAGATACCTGATGATTGGTCTGGGCTGGACATCGGCGATAATGCGATAGGCCAATACAAGGAAGTGATCAAAAATTCAAAAGGGATCATGTGGAATGGTCCGTTGGGCGTTTTTGAAATGGAAAAATTCTCCAAAGGCACATTCGAAATTGCCCGGGCCATTGCTGATGCAACGAAAGAGGGAGCATATTCTCTGATTGGAGGCGGCGATTCCGTTTCTGCCATCAATAAATCCGGATTGAGTGATCAGGTGAGTTATATCAGTACCGGTGGTGGTGCGATGCTGGAGTACTTTGAAGGAAAGATCCTGCCGGGAATTGCCGCGATGAAAGAATGATGGTTGTAAAATTTATATTTATTGAAAAGAGCTTTCCTTAGCCAGGAAGCTCTTTTTTTTTTATCAGTGAATTCTATATCAATTTCTTTTGAATTGGAAAATACTTCCGTAGCTTTGAACAGACTAATTCAGTTCAAAGAATATGAAGTCCTTCAAAGAAATCAATGCCCGTATCATCCAGTCATTATTCCTTCCCGGGGATGATGAACAGACCAGGGACTTGAAAAAAACTTTTTATATTTTTTCAATCAACAGTATAATACCTATTGCCATTCTGACATTGATCTGCTATCTGTGGGAATTGCCTGTCCTGATGCAGTATGGATTGTTATTATTAGGTTATTATCTGATCAATTTTCCTTATTTTTTGTATAGTAAGAAATTATACAGGAGGTATTTTTATATTGGTCAAATTTATACTTTGATCATTACCCTGATCACGATCGCCAGACTGGGAGGAATTTTATACTCCGCCGGCTTAATTTATTCCTGTCTGACTGTGTCATTATTTACCTTCACTTTTCCTGAAAAAAAACTGGCTATCATAACCTCAGTAATGAGTTTAACAGGTATTGTTGTACTAACTATTGGCCAACCCTGGCTTACGATAGCGCCCGAAATGTTGCATCCATATAAAAATCTGGTATTTACTGCTGTGAATGCTTTTTGGCAGTCAATTTATATTCTTTCCATTGTCCTCAGTATTTTTGAGAAAAGAAATAAAGAAGAGCAGGAAAAAAATCAAAAGCTGCGCGAACTGGATCAATTAAAAACAAAACTTTTCAGTAATATTTCACATGAATTCAGGACGCCATTGACTTTGATCCGGGGGGCTGCATCTTTACCTGACCCGGATCAGAAAAGTTTAATTCCATTTTTTGGAAAAGGCGGCAGACTTGAAATGATCTCCTCTAATTCCACGAGATTGTTAAGGCTTGTCAATCAAATGCTTGACCTGTCCAGAATGGAGTCAGGGAATTTGCATGTAAAATCTGTTCAGACTGATGTAATACCACTGCTATCTTATTTGGTGGAATCACGTAGAAGTTTTGCAGACCAGAAAAAAGTAAAACTCAGTTTTCATCCTGACCGGGATCAGTTGCTCATGGATATCGATGTTGAGAAGGTGGAGGATATCCTGCTTAATTTGATGCATAATGCAATAAAATTCACTCCGGAACATGGAGAGGTCATTGTTTCATTAATTGCAAATGAAAAGGATGGACGAAATGTACTGATAAAGATTAAAGACACCGGAATCGGGATAGCGGAAGAACATATTGAAAAGATTTTTGATCGGTTTTATCAGGTAGATCAGAATTCTCCTGAAGGCAGTGGAATAGGATTGACCCTGACTAAAGAATATGTGCAATTAATGGGAGGTGAGTTGACCATTCAATCTAAATTGAACCAAGGAAGTACTTTCTCTGTTATTTTACCAATAAAAAATAAAGCGCAACTTATCCCTTTTGAAGAGCTGGTCAAAATGATCAACAGTGAAAGTTTTGAACCAATCATCTACGATGATTTATTAAAAAGGACTCAAAATGAGGATGTTGAAAAGTCACCATTGGTCCTGATTGTTGAAGACAACAAAGAACTGGCCTATTTTCTCAGTTCGATGCTAAATCCTTTTTTCCGGATTGAAACCGCCTTCAATGGACAGGAAGGGGTTCAAAAGGCGACAGAAATCGTTCCTGACCTCATCATCAGTGATGTCATGATGCCTGTTATGGATGGATTTCAATTATGCGATCAATTGAAAAATGACTTCAAAACCAATCATATTCCCATTATTTTACTGACGGCAAAAGTTGATGCAGATTCAAGGCTGACGGGTCTTAAAAAAGGAGCCGATGATTACCTTGCAAAACCTTTCAACACGGATGAATTATTGATCAGGATCAAAAATCTGATAGAGAACAGAGAAAAACTTAAACAAAAGTATAGCCAGGTTCAGATCGGAGAATTGAATGAAGCAGAAGCTTTTACCGGATTGGATAAACTTTTCATGGACGAACTGAATCAATTGCTTGAACAGCATTATACCAATGAAGATTTTGGAATAGAGGAAGCATGTAAAGCTATGAAGATCAGCAGGGTTCAACTGCACCGTAAACTGGTTGCTCTGACCGGCATGTCTGCATCGCATTTTATTAACAATTTCCGATTGGAAAAAGCCGCTGATTTGTTGCTTACAAGCAGAAAAAATATTGCTGAAATTGCGTATGAAACCGGTTTTTCAGATCCCAATTATTTTTCAAAACTATTCAAAAAAAGATACGGAAAATCTGCTTTCGAATTCAGAGGAAATGACTGAGTCTCCTTGATTTCATTATTTATTTTACCCTGAAACAATGTTCCACAACATGTTACAATAGTCCTAACCGGAGGGTTGTCAAATGGTGTTATTTTGTGAAAAAATAGTACCATGAAAACAAAAACGATCTTTACTGTCTTATTGATTTTAACTCAGATTTCAATTTATGCCCAGGGTACCTGGACACAAACAAATCTTTCACTTGCAAGAGGCCAGATGGAAGCTGCCATCAACGGACCAAATATTTATTTTGCGGGAGGACTGACCGGTTCAGCATGGACTCCGAAAGTGGACATCTATAATGTAGTTTCCGGCCAATGGTCAACAGCAAACCTGTCTTTAGCCAGGTCATTTCCTGCTGCTGCCAGTCTGGGCAATAAAGTCGTTTTTGCCGGAGGTATGAATCCAAATGCAACCTCCCGGGTTGATATTTTTAACACAGTTACCCAAACCTGGACCACGGCAAATTTGTCGAAAGCACGATTTTCAATGGGAACTGCAGCGTATGGGAGTAAAATACTATTTGCAGGAGGAACAGACATTATTAAATACGAGGTTTATAATCATGTTGATATCTATGATATTAACACTAATGCCTGGACAACGGATACTTTGTCTGTCGCCCGGGCAGCAATGGGAACAGCTACCGTGGGTTCCAAAGCTTATTTCGGGGGTGGCTATATGCTCAATGGCTTATGCAGTGACAGGATCGATATCTATGACTTTACAACAGGAACATGGGAACAAGCTACATTGCCTTTAGCACGTGGTTTTCTGGCAGCCGCCGCCGTTGGGAAAAAGATACTTTTCGCAGGAGGCATGACGGAGCAAAATCTGCCTACTAACCGGGTGGATATCTATGATACGGAGACTAAAACATGGACTGTTTCAGCACTTTCTGTTCCGAGAGCTTTTTTCAGCAATGCCGCATCCATGAATGGGAAAGCTTATTTTGCCGGCGGTATTTTGGTAGATTTTACAACTGATGTAATTGATGGCGCTTTCGAAATGGTTGATATTTTTGACTCAAAAACTGGTAACTGGACAGCAGAGCATTTAAGCCATGCCGTCAATTCAAATGTTGTTATAGGATATCAAAACAAACTGTACAGCGCTGGTGGCTTTACAGACAATGGAGCGATTAAAACGGTGGATATTTATAACGCAGGATTCGGAAACTGGTCACAAACAGATTTATCGCAATACAAAGAACACATGGCTTCTGCCGTTTTAGGCGACAAAGTGTTTTTTGCGGGTGGTTTTGCCGTTAAACCTGACTTTTCAGGGCAATTTTCCACGGATAAAGTTGAAATTTATGACACTAAAACAGGCCAATGGACCTATGACAAATTGTCCAAAGGAAGGGATTGGCTGGAAGGAGCAAGCGCTGGAACCAAAGTAATATTTGCAGGCGGATGGGATGATGTGGGCAATCTTCAAAAAACAGTCGATATTTATGACACATTGACTAAAAAATGGTCAGTAGCAAATTTATCAATTGCCCGGAGGATGTTAAGTCCCGCAAGTGATGGCAAAATCGTGATGTTTGCAGGTGGCAGCATCAGTAATGGTTCAGCATCTTCTAGAATAGATATTTATGAAGCACAATCAGGACTTTGGAGTACTGATGAGTTATCGGAACCAAGGATGTTGTTAAGTCCTGCTGTTGCCGGTGATCTGATATTTTTTGCCGGCGGACTCTTTTATGATGGAATTATAGGTGAAAGCTCCTACAAAGCAATAGATGTTGTGGATATTTATAATATTAAAACAAAATCATGGAGTAAATCAAAGCTATCAATTCCAAGATTTTTTATGGCATCTGCAGTAGCCGGTGATAAAGTTCTGTTTGCCGGAGGTTTGGAAATATCCGGAGCTCCCTCTGACAGGATAGATATTTACGATGTCACAACAGGTGAGTGGAGTATAGATTCATTGTCTGTTGCCAGAGGTTTTGAAGATAATGACCAAAGTGCAGCTACTGTATGTGGTAAAGCTTTTTTCGTAGGTGGTATGAAAAGCTTACCGGGGATTTATGTTGAAGACTATAATACTATTGATATATATAATCCCGAAACAAATACATGGGATACAGATCAATTGCCCTACAATTTATTTGGTCATTCAGTAGTTGGTGTTAACAATAAACTGATCGTTGCAGGTGGAATGTCCATCCATCCTCAGGGTTTTGATATTCATAAGGAAGTGTTGATCTTTGATTGCTTCACCAGCAAAACGATAGAACCGGGAAATCACTTTTCTGATCTCAAAATCTTCCCCAATCCCACCTCCGACCATTTCACCCTGGATCTGCCCGAAGATTTCAATTTTGAAAATTCCGTAATGACCGTTTACGACATCTACGGCAGGAAGATCATGCAAAAGAAGGGAAATAAGCTGACTGAATTACATCGGACCGATGAATGGAGTTCTGGTTTGTATTTTATCACTATTGAAAATCAGCAGGTTAAAAGATCCGGTAAGCTATTGCTGATCCGGTGATGGTTCGTCCCGTAAATAGCGGAAAGTTGATTTGAGGCCATTAAAGTAAGTTTCTTGTTAAAAAAAAAGAGCCTGACATCGCAGGCTCTTTTATATTTATTATCCTTCCTGTTCCCCATTTCCATTGGTCTTGAGGTCATCATTGGAAATTTTGGATCTTCTTTCTTTAAAATTCAGCTTTCCGAATTGGTAACTGAAGCTGACACCAATACTTCTGAACAGGAATGAGTTATTGGATACCTGATAAAAACCAGGTCCTTCAGCAATGTTTTCCATATTCCTGTACTTGTTGAATGGTGCAATTGCCCTGATACCAAGGGTCGCTCTTTTATTCCAGAATTGTTTGTCAATACCGATATTGTACATCCACCATGAAGATTGCGTACCCTGGATGCTCAACCTGGGAGAATTGTAATGACCTCCTGCATTGATCGACCATTCCTGTGGCAATTTGTAGGTTGCATTCAGGGAGCCCCTGTACTGCATACCAAAATTGCTGAGATCCTGACCTTCATTTGACCCTGTTGCATCATAGGTGTAAACATCAATATTACCCCTCAATTCCAGTGCTTTGAACAATGTGGCGGACCCGAACAAATTCATTCCGACAGAATTTCGTATTCCAAGGTTGAAATAAGTTGTCTCGGAAGTATCTGATTCATTGATCAGCAGGAAGTTCTCTATAACCTGATCTGTGTATTTGTAATAAACAGAAAGATTAAGGGAAGCGCTTTTGAAAAATTTACTGTATCCCAGGTCGATCTGCTGCATTCTTTCCGGCTTGAGCAATGGATTACCGTAAGAGATATTCCTGGGGTCATCGTCATTGATAAACGGATTGATCTGGTTTAAACCAGGCCGCTGAATTCTTTTGCTGTAGCTCATCTTGATGGATGAAAAGTCTTTAAACCTTTTCTGGAGCATCAGACTGGGGAAAAGATTGTCGTATAAATTGTCAAACGGATCAAACCTGCCTGAATCAAAAAAACCGTCCAATTCTGTATGTTCATACCTTAAACCGGCTTTCATACTGATCTGAGCAGGTAAATTGACAGTCAGACTGGAGTAAGCACCATACACCATTTGGTTGTAGTTAAATACATCAGTCCTTTTTTCATCTATTGTCTCCTCTTCAGTGGTTTTGTCCGTCAGGATTTTTTTGTAGTCGGAAGCCATATCCCTGTAGATCGCTTTTGCCCCGACTTCAAGCTTTATGTTGGAAGAAAACGGATGCACATAATCCGTTTGCAATGTATATTCATCGTTCTGACCATAATTCTCATTATTCTCAAGAAATGATTTATCTGAATAAGAGGCAAAATTGTCATTTGTACTGATATCGGTGTCCATCTGAAAAGCTATCGTAAATTCCCTTTCTTTTGACTTGGCAAATTTTTTGGAATAATCAATAGACCAATCAAAGCCTTTGTTGAAATTGGTTGACTCATTCTCGCGGGTAAATTCATAAAGGCTGTTCAACAGGTAGTTTTCAAACGAACCTTCAACCGTTCCGTTTCTTGATCCGCCCCGGCCCCTGTAGCCAAATGATGAATTGATACTGTTGAATGCATTGAAATCATAGTATAGCTCCAAACCAGTTCTGAATCCAAGCATTTTGTTAGAACTTGTGCCGTTTTGAGTGGTCAACTGAGCTAAGGTTTCACCGGAATACACCTCCCTGGTCAAATCGTTTGTGCCTTCTGCTGGAAACCTGTTGTGTAAGCCCCCTCTGGCAGACACTCCAAATCTGCCTCTGTTTAAAGAAATATTGCCATTTCCATTGGTATTTCTATCCCCGACAAATCCTCCGATCCTGCCAGAGAATCCTTCAATCCGCTTCTTTTTGGTAACGATATTGACGATCCCGGCAGTGCCTTCTCCGTCGTATTTGGCGCCAGGTGAAGTGATCACCTCGACATTTTCTATTTCGTCAGATGGAAACATCTTTAAAGCGTCGGCCACATTGTCAGAAAACATACCTGAAGGCTTGCCATTCAATAATATCTTTACCCTTTCTGATCCTCTTAAGGATACATTGCCGTCCATGTCAACGGTCAGCATGGGAACTTTCCTGAGCACATCCACAGCGTCTCCTCCGATCAGCGACCTGTCATTGGCAACATTGTAAACCAGTTTGTCAACCTGGTTTTCTACAAGTGAGCGCTGATCAGTGATCTGCACTTCTTCAAGCAAGACCACACTTGATCCAAGCAGTATTTTACCGATATGATTGTCAGGTTTGGCTCCTGTGAGTTGAACGGGTGAAATCGTCTTGGTCTCATAGCCCAGAAATGAGATCCTGATGGCATACATGCCAAGATTTTTTTCACTGAATTTAAATTTACCGTGATCATCTGTGAGCGATCCGTCCAGAAGCTTTTGACCACTTTTGTCAAGTAATTCAATGGAGGCAAACTCAACAGGCTTGCCAGAAACGGAGTCAATGACAATTCCATCAATCGCACCGGTAATGCCAGGTTGTTCGCCGCGGCCGTTGGCACGTTGTTGTCCATAAACCACCTGAACAAGGACTAAAAACAAAAATATATTAATTAATTTATTCATTTGAAATTTTATTTTTCAAGTTTAAAAAATCATATTCACGAAAGTTATATTGATCAAATGCAAAACTAAATCTGAAATTCATATTGCCGGTCGCCGGGAGTCTGTAGGTCGCACTGTGCTGCTGGATTGAAAAGGTCTGCACAAATCAGCCATTCTCCACTCAGAAATTCAGAATGTTTCAATTGGCAGATTCATTTCAATGGTATTTTTGACGAAAAAAACCTAAATTCATGATCAACATATCCGGAATACCCCAATTTGACTGCAATATTAAGGATATGTTTAATTTACCGGAATTTAATATTGATAATACTTTGTTAATTCTGTATCATGGTTTTCTGAATATGGGAGAATATACCTGTATCTGGCTGAAAAGCAGGCTTTAAAAGTTAAATAAAGAAAATTTCTGCAGGAAACACTGAAGAAATTTTCTGATTGATGCAAACTTCAGAATAGTTTATTTTTCGGGATAAAGTTCACCGATCAGGGATCTGTACTTCTCCATCAATTGTTTGCGTTTCAGTTTTTGAGTTGGCGTCAGTAAGCCATTGTCTGTATTCCAGCTTTCGTTGATCAGTTTAAAGACTTTGATCGTCTCTACCTGGTCGAGATGACTGTTTTGTTTTTCCACCTCTTTGTGGATCCGCTCAATGACAGCCGGGATCGTGATCATTTCATCGATATTGGTGAATTTTACATGGTGCAGTTCACACCATTTTGACAAAAACTCAAAATCGGGAATAATGATGGCAGCAGCATATTTTTGATTTTCTCCAACTACCATTACCTGATCAATGAACTGACTTTCTTTCAGATAGTTTTCAACTTTTTGCGGAGCGACATACTTGCCTCCGGACAATTTGAAAATCTCTTTTTTACGGTCAGTTATGTATAATAAATTATGCTCATCTATATGACCAATATCTCCGGTGTAGAACCAACCTTCACGGTCAATAGCCTTCATGGTAAGTTCAGGATCTTTATAATAACCCATCATCACATTTTCGCCCCTTGCCAGGATCTCTCCGTCTTCAGCGATTTTTACTTCAATACCTTCAGGAATGATACCAACAGATCCGAATGCCACTCCGGGGAAACTGCTTTTGTTGGCAGATATCAGCGGTGATGTTTCAGTCAGACCATA
This sequence comes from uncultured Saprospiraceae bacterium, assembly GCA_964594045.1. GTDB lineage: Bacteria > Bacteroidota > Bacteroidia > Chitinophagales > Saprospiraceae > UBA2365. The sequence goes on from CAZQKR010000044.1 coordinate 16,307, forward strand.
ACCTTCCTGAACAGTGATGCCGGCAGCCCAGAATATCCTGGCTAACCTGGGTTGGAGCGCTGCACCACCTGAAATAACGGCTTTCAATTCGCCTCCCAATGCTTCCTGCCATTTGCTGAAGATCAGTTTCCTGGCAATTTTAAGTCTGAAATTATACCAGGCACTTCTTTTTGCAGGGTCAGGGTCAAACTGATCTCCCAGTCTGACTGCCCAGAAAAACAGTACTTTTTTGATCCCTTTCAAAGTCCGGCCTTTATTGATGATCTTATCATACACTTTTTCAAAAATCCTCGGAACAGTGATGAATGTATTGACCCTGATCTCGCGCATATTGTCTCCGAGTGTTTCGATGCTTTCCGGGTAATGGATCTTAAGTCCGATGTATTGCCATAAATAATTGCCCACCCTTTCCAGGATATGACACAAAGGTAAAAAGCTCAAAGCACGTTCACCCGGATGGAGATCAGGAACGAAATCCCGGGCGATCTTGATGTTTGAAACCACATTTCTGTGCGAAAGCATCACACCTTTTGACAACCCGGTTGTCCCTGAAGTATAGATCAGAGTCAACAGATCTTCAGGGCTGACTTCCTGCATACGGTGCTGTAGCGTGATAACCGGATTGTCCACTTTTTGTGCATTTACGAGGATCTTATCCCAGTTTTTGGCACCAAATACCTGGTCAATGGTATAAATGTCTCCAATATTCGGTACTTTTTCGGCAATGGGTGCGATTTTGTCATATAATTCTTTTGAAGACAGGATCAGAATACGTGCATCCGAATGGGATAAAATATGCTCATACTCCCTTTGACTGACAGTAGGGTAGATGCTGACATGAACACAACCCGCCTGGGAAATGCCAAAATCTATAATATTCCATTCCGGCCTGTTTTCGATGACTGTTGCTATTTTATCTCCTTTTTTGAAACCCATTGCGATCAGCCCGAGGCTGAAAGTATTGACATTGTCAATATACTCTGAAGCACTCATCGACAGCCACATGCCATTTTTTTTAATGGAAAGGGCCTTTTCATGATTATATTTTTCGACAAATCTCAATATGTCAAATGTTCTTTGTATGTCTTGCATTTTGGAAATTGTTTGCTTAATAAATGTTTGGAAACCCGGATAAAAATCCTGTTATTCTTAATTAAAATAAAAAAATAAAGATATTATCAAAATTAAATATTAATTTTACAATATATTTCAAAATAAAAATATTGTTGATGTGATTTACTCAAATTAAGAAGTTAATTTTATACAGCGAAGATAATTATAAATTGTATATAATGCTTTTTTTTGGATGTTCTTTACATAAGTTTTTAATTAACAGGGTGATTTGAATTTCAGATATATAATGTTGTTTCATACAGACTTAATTTTTTGGACATTTGCTGATGTCGGGGTTATTTCATATTTTTGCAAATACAAAAGTGGTGCATGCAGATTTCCATAATCATACCTTTATACAATGAAGCAGAATCATTGCCTGAGTTGATCCTTTGGATTGACAATGTAATGAAGAGGAACTCATTCAGCTATGAGGTCATATTGGTGGATGATGGCAGTACTGACGGTTCGTGGGAAGTGATCCGGCAGCTCCGGCAGAATTATCCTGCGATCAAAGCCATCCGTTTTAAAAGGAATTACGGGAAATCTGCTGCTCTGAATGAAGGATTCATTGCAGCATCAGGGAAAGTTGTGATCACAATGGATGCTGATCTTCAGGACAGTCCGGATGAAATCCCCGGATTGTACCGGATGATCGTGGATGATGGATTTGATCTGGTTTCTGGCTGGAAGAAGAAAAGATATGACCCGCTTTCCAAGACCATTCCAACCAAATTGTACAACGCAGTTACAAGGCAGATCTCCGGGATCAGATTGCACGATTTCAATTGTGGCTTAAAGGCTTATGACATCCGGGTGGTCAAAAGCATCGAAGTGATCGGAGAAATGCACAGGTACATTCCCGTGATGGCCAAATGGGCAGGGTTCAGGAAAATCGGAGAAAAGGTGGTGCAGCACCGTGAAAGAAAATACGGTGTAACCAAATTTGGCCTCGGTCGTTTCATCAATGGTCCCCTGGATCTTCTTTCCATAATTTTTGTATCCAGATTCAGCAAAAAACCAATGCACTTTTTCGGGTTGATCGGAACACTGTTTGTTTTTCTTGGCTTCGTGATACTATTCATTTTGAGTATTCAAAAATTGTTTTTTGACGTCAGCGGAATAGCATCAAGGCCTTTGTTTTATTTCGGGATACTGACGTTTATTGTCGGTACACAGTTTTTTACCACAGGATTTTTAGCAGAATTAACGCTGCGGCAGGCACCCACGAGAAATCAATACCTGGTGGATGAAAAAATTGGAATTGAGTGAACAATGCTGAACTAATCGGTACTATACTTGTTATATAAAGTAAATTCATGAAAACCATGGAATTAAACTTCAAATCTTTCGTCGAACGGACTTTTTTTGGTGTTTTTGCCTACATTGGTGAAAAATTTGCCTTACCTGTGGGCAAACTCAGACTGTATTTTATATATGTGAGTTTCCTGACCCTTGGTTCGCCGCTGATTTTCTACATTATAGCTGCTTTCTGGCTCAACCTGAAAAGATTCACCAGGAAATCATATATCAGGATATTCGATTGATCGCCCCGTAAAATTCTGAAATCACCTTCTCTGATTATAAAAAGACGCTTTCAGTGTTAATTGCCAGATAGAACTTCCGGTACGGTCAAATACATCCGTTTCCCCAAGTTGTGCACCCAAACCATCCCAATTTTCGGGATATCCATAATGATAGCTCAACATGGGTGAAAGCGTCAGAAGATCATTGAACGCAAAATTCAGGCCTGCCCCGATACCTGCATGAAATGAAAAATCATTTGAAACTGATTCATGGATTTCACTGCTGAATCTCAATTGTTTCAGCGAAACTGCCGGGATAAATTCGAGGTAAAACGATTTTTGAAAGAAATCGTGCTGCCTGCCGAAAGTAGGGCAATTGCAATCTCCCCAAAGATCAAATGGAAAAACCTGAACAGGAAAATTCAGGTAGGCCTGGATGATTTGGTGATCATATTTTACGCCTGACAGTTCATGAAATAAACTGTTCTGACCATAAAAAGCCTGAATTCCGGGGCGGTAGCCCAGTCTGAACTCATTCGGAAAAATTCTGTAGGCAAAACCTGCACCGGCTTTCCAGTTGAATATCCCTTGAGATGAAACACCAGGTTGTTCAATCAGTTGATCCCAACCGGAATAGGATGGCCGCTGAAATTCCAGACTGAGGTCATACTGGGCTGACAGATGCAGTACTTTCAGCATGAATAACATAAAAAAGCAACATATAGGAATTTTTCGCATGGTCATTTTTTTTACTAAAATATACAAATTTCATTTTGAATGATTGTACTTACCCGGAATAACTGCCAGAATTTTGAACCAATAATACGGATAATTAACTAATGAAATAATTTAATATATAAAATACTATTAATTAATTAAAAATATATTAATAATTATATTAATTTATATGTTGAAACAAATAATCCAAAAGCAATGATTAAACCGTTTTTGAGGTGAAACTGTTCAACACCTTCCGCTGACCGGCTTTTAGGATTTCTTTTAATTTAAAATAATTGAGGGATTTCGTCGTCTGCATTGAATACAGGCGCTTTCAACGTTTTGGTGTTACAGACAGACAGGCGCCGATACGATCTCCATGTAAACACAGATGAATGTCTGTCATTCGCAACTAATTGATTTATCCCGGACACCCTATACTTTTCTTAAAATTTTACCTCCTGACAGTTTTTTTCTGGCAAAAAAATGATATGCCTGAACCTTATGTTTTGTTGACTTGTTCCTCAAATCAGATTGGTTTATCTTGCACAGGGTCAAAAAATGAATTTATTTTGCCCGCATAAAAAACTTTTCGGAAAATGGCTATTCATGATCTTTGCAGGTCAAGCTAAAATTTGAATTAGTGAAAACAAAAAAAATAACTCAGGACAAAGTCAATGTGATCACACTCGGATGCTCTAAAAACCAGGTGGATTCTGAAAATCTCATTGCCCAGTTGGAAAACGGAAAATATGATGTGATCCACGACAGTGAGGAACAGGCTAATATCGTAGTGATCAATACATGCGGTTTTATCGGTGATGCCAAAGAGGAATCCATCAATACCATCCTGAGTTATGCCGACGCCAAAACATCGGGTGAGTTGGAAAAGCTTTATGTAACAGGATGTCTTTCAGAAAGATATCGTGAAGAACTGGAAAAAGAGATACCGGAAGTGGATGCCTGGTTCGGTACCCTGGAGTTGCCTGCTTTGCTCCAAAAATTCAAGGTTGACTATAAACATGAATTACTGGGTCACCGAAAACCGGTCAATCCCGGTCATTTTGCCTATCTCAAGATAGCGGAAGGTTGTACCCGGACCTGTGCGTTTTGTGCTATTCCACTGATGCGAGGAAAGCATATTTCCAGAGAGATGCAGGATATCGTTGACGAAGCGACCTTTCTGGCTCAGAGTGGGGTAAAGGAATTGATACTGATCTCACAGGAGCTCACTTTTTACGGGCTTGATCTGTATAAGGAAAGGCGATTGCCGGAATTGCTGGATGCGCTGGCCGCTGTAGAAGGCATTGAATGGATCCGATTGCATTACACCTACCCGGGAAAATTCCCCCTGGAACTCATAGATGTTATGGCTAAGCATCCAAAGATCTGCAAATATCTGGATATTCCGCTGCAGCACGGAAACGATCAGGTACTGGAAAGAATGAACAGAAATACCACTGTGGATGATGCCAGACAGGTCATCAGTTATGCCCGAAATAAAATTCCGGAGATCGCTATAAGGACAACTTTTATCGTTGGGTTCCCCGGAGAGACTGAGGCTGAATTCCGGGATTTACTGTCTTTTGTCGAAGAAATGGAATTTGACAGGGTAGGGGTTTTTCAGTATTCCCATGAGGAAGACACTCGTGCCTACCTGATGAAAGATGATGTTCCTTCCGAAATAAAGGCAGAAAGGGCATCAAGGCTGATGGAGATCCAACAGGAGATCTCCTACCGGAAAAATGCTTCGAAAGTGGGACAGAACTTTAAAGTTTTATTCGACCGGAAAGAAGGGAATTATTTTATCGGCAGGACAGAATTTGACAGTCCTGAAGTAGATAATGAAGTCCTCATCCCTGCGGATTCAAATTTTGTCAGGGTAGGTGATTTTGCCCGTGTTTTGATCACCGACGCAGAGGAATTTGACTTGTTCGGAGAACTCTATCTATCCAGATAAGAAAAAAAATCAAGCTGAATGAATTTGTGGTATTCAACATACCTGCTTGTTCATTATCTTTGCGCCAAAATTTGAATATTATGTCAGATAATAAAATTATTTTCTCTATGGAGGGGGTCTCCAAAATTTACCCTCCGCAAAAAACTGTGCTCAAAAATATATGGCTTTCCTTTTTTTATGGGGCAAAAATCGGTGTTCTTGGCTTGAACGGCTCCGGAAAGTCATCACTTTTGAAGATCATAGCAGGTCTTGACACCAATTTTGACGGTAAAGTTACTTTTGATAAAGAATATAAAATTGGTCTACTGGAACAGGAACCTCAACTGGACAATTCCAAAACGGTCAGAGAGATCGTGGAAGAGGGTGTTCAGCACATAGTTGACATCGTGAAAGCCTATGAGGACATCAACCTCAGGCTCGCAGAACCCATGGATGACGAAGAAATGATGAAAACTATTGAGCTTCAGGGTACTTTACTTGAACAGATGGATCATTACGATGCCTGGAACCTGGATCATAAACTGGAAACTGCCATGGAATCCCTGCGTTGTCCTTTGGGTGAAACACCCATCAGCATTTGTTCGGGTGGTGAGCGCCGCAGAGTTGCTCTTTGCCGTTTATTGCTCAGCCAGCCTGACATACTTTTGCTCGATGAACCAACCAACCACCTGGATGCAGAGAGCGTTGACTGGCTGGAACAGTATCTTAAAAAATTTCCCGGAACAGTCATAGCGGTTACTCACGACCGTTATTTTCTGGATAATGTTGCCGGATGGATACTTGAATTGGACAGAGGTGAGGGCATACCTTGGAAGGGCAACTACAGTTCCTGGCTGGAGCAGAAGTCCAACCGTCTGGCTATGGAAGAAAAGACAGAATCCAAAAGAAGGAAGACCCTTGAAAGGGAACTGGAATGGGTCAGGATGGCCCCGAAAGCACGTCAGGCAAAAGGCAAAGCCCGTTTGAACGCCTATGACAAACTCCAGAATGAAGAAGCAAAGGAGAAAGAGAATAAACTGGAATTATTCATCCCGCCGGGAGAAAGGCTTGGAGACAAAGTCATCGAAGTCAACGGTATTTCAAAATCTTATGGAGACCGCATACTCATAGACAATTTTACCGCTTCGATCCCCAAAAATGCCATTGTGGGCATCATTGGTCCAAATGGCGTCGGAAAATCCACATTTTTCCGGATGATTCTGGGACAGGAGAAACCGGACAGCGGAGATATCGTCGTCGGAGAAACAGTTAAAATGAGTTACGTGGATCAGTCTCATGAAGACCTTAAACAGGACCTCAGCATCATGGAAGCCGTTGGAAAAGGCCTGGAACTGATCTATGTGGGCAAAACCCAGGTCAATGTCAGGGCCTACCTGAGTAAATTCAATTTTACAGGTGCTGATCAGCAGAAAAAGATCGGCGTGCTATCCGGTGGTGAGCGCAACCGTGTTCATCTGGCGATGACATTAAAGGATGGTGGGAATGTACTGCTGCTGGACGAACCTACCAATGACATCGATGTAAATACCCTGAGAGCACTCGAGGAAGCCATAGATAATTTTGCCGGATGTGTCCTGGTCATTTCCCACGACAGGTGGTTTATCGACAGGCTGGCTACCCATATCATTGCATTCGAGGATGATTCACAGGTAGTATTTTTTGAGGGCAATTTCTCAGATTACGAAAAAGCAAAAATCGAGCGAGTTGGGAACATCACTCCGAAAAGACCCAGATTCAAGAGTCTTTTATAAATAAAAAAACCGGGTTTTTACCCGGTTTTTTTATTTATCAATCCATGATCAGTTTGCAAAAACATATTTGAATGTCCTGTATTTTCCCTGATCCAAAACCTGTATATAATAAACACCAGATTGAATTTTGCCGGGATGCAAATGGTAATTCTGCCCGTCTGCTTCAACCAACGTGAGCGGAATAGTTTGCCCGATTACATTATAAATCCTGAACTGTGGGTCAATAAGCTCGCTGTTTTGATCTACTATGGTGAGTATGTTTTTACCAAAATTGTAATGCAGATACACTTGATCCATTGAATGACCTGCAACCGATGTCTCGCAAGGTACTACACCGAGTTCCAATACCGTTTGACAATCAGGGTATTCTACATCCCGGATGCCAAATTCAAGGGGAATATTTTCACGGCAATCGAAAGGCCCGACTAGTACAGGGAGATTTTCATAAAAGAAAACTCCATAGTTTTTACCATTACCCCTGATATTAAATCCTTCACTGCCCGTATGATTATGGTCGAAATCCAACTGTACATAAAAAACAACATCGTTGGTAAATATGACGGAGTATTCAACTTCTCCAAGTTCGCAAAACTCCCCGAAACAATCCAGATTTTCAAAGGTATAGGTGCTGCAACAATCAGGCTGGTCATTGATGCAAACTTTCAGCACATTCTCACCATTCGGATAAAACTGAAGTTCTTCTATGAACAAAGGAAGGGAACTCAAAGGATAAAATCCGACGTGGTAATCATTTAAATAGAGATCAAAATGATCGCTTCCCGGATTGGAATATTCGAAATTCAGAAAAAATTCAATGGTCTCCACTGAAGTACAATTCATTTCAGTGATCACCAATTCTCCCACTGAACATTGCTCCTCAGAACAGCAAACTGGCTGCAGAGCAGTATGATTCCTGCATTCAGGGTTTTCCAGATCGATCACTGCAAACTCCCAGATCGTTTCACAATCTCCGGGGAGAAAACCCAAATCAACCGTCTGGATGAACATGCCATTTTCTGCAGTTTCTTCATTGGAATATGTGAAATTCCCATAGTTGGTGCCATTTCCCTGAATCTTAAAACCTTCACCGCCAGTATTTCTGTGCAAAAACTGAATTGATATTGGAAAATAATCTTCCTGATTGCATTCCCCTGCAATGGCATTGACTTCATGTATCAGGCAAGACTCGCAAAAATCGTCGGTCAATTCGAACGATTCAAAGCAAAAGAAATCAGGACTCGCGATCAGGACTTCTTTGGGCAGCTGCTCTCTGGCAACTGGGCCAAGTAAAACCGGCAATTCATTGGTATTATACATGCCCAGGTAATTCCCGACACTGCCAACATGAAAACTATCCTGAACATTGATGTAGTCAAAATCAAGTTCAAACCATATGCTGTCTTCCGTACAGTTGACTGTTGTATATTCAATATTAAAATAAGAACATGGGCAGGGATTGGTCATTACTTTGGAGGCGCAACATTCATCCGTGCCTGTTGCACAAACGGTCAAAGTATCCGTTCCTGAAGGATGTCCCAGAAAATTTTCAATGGTCAAAGGTCTTTCATTCAGATGATGAGTACTCAGATAGGCGCCGTTCACAAATACATCAAAATTCTCACCCGAATAACCCGAGATGAAGAAATTCAGGGTGAATGAATAATGGTCGTTGTCAACGCAGTTCCCGGTTTCCACCTGAAGATTTGAAATGACACATTGTGCATTAAGTCTGGAAGAACCTGAAAACAACAGGATCCCGGATGAAATGAAAAGGAATAATAAATAGCGCATGTGCAATTAAGTTTTTTTTGTTAAATTAAGTATAAAAAAATTCGGATTCAAATGAAAAAGATCTTTTCGACATTCCACGAAAAAATCAGGACAATTGATTTCGTTCCCTATTTGGATTTTTGTTAAAATGTATATCGGACCAAAAAAGTATTTTGTTGTATATTTGAAATATGATTGATGTAAATATCATTTGATCAGTCAAAAAATCAGATGATACTGAAAAATAAATCAATTATTAAACGTATTCTGAAGCAGTTTTTATTTTTTCAACATCGTTATTTCAAAATTCATGCAATGAACACTTTCAAAATCGAGTTAAAAACCTCCACAGCCACAAAGATGCTAATTTTACTTTTTGTGCTGCTTTTTTCAATAAAAATATTTGCCGGAAATGTTACATGGTCTGAAAGTGCTGTTTTGACATTCAATTGTCCACAGGACATCACGATTGCATGCTGGCAGGATTATGAAAATACTCAGGTAACAGGCCATCCGAAAAATATCAATGTCGGGCAGTGGTATTTCACATTTGAAGATGAAGTGCATCTGTCTCCTTGCAGGGAAGGATATGTGATCAGAACATGGACGGGCACGAATCCTGTCGGGCAATGGACTTGTGAGCAGACCATTACCATGGTTTATGAAGATTATTTTAATGGTCAGATCCAATGGCCGCAAGACTGGACGGGTAACTGTGATGAAGAAATACCCTTTGCAGAGCCGGTTTACAATCCCGGGTTTTGCGATATGATCGCCCATACCTATAATGATGATACCATAAATTTATCCGGTAATGTATGTTATAAAATTTTGCGCAACTGGAAGGTGATCGATTGTTGGCGCTATAATCCCAATTCCAATTCAGGGTTAGGGCAATGGCTTCATACTCAGGTGTTGACTGTAATAAAGCAACAAAAACCGGTTTTTAACGAATGTGCTACGCGGGAAATTGGTGCGATGAATAACAATTGTACAGCTAGTTTTCATTTATCGAAATCTGCCAATGATTCACAGTGTGGTAATACTTCAAAATTGAAATGGAAAGTGACGGTAGATTATTTCAGTTGTTTCGGCATCGACACGACCATATACGGAGAAGGAGATTCATTGGATATTTACCTGAAAAACCTGGGTACAGGAACGCACAAGGTTTACTGGGAAGTTTATGATCATTGCGGCAATGTCAGTCAATGTGAAGAAACTGTGATCATAACAGACAAAAAGGCACCGACTCCTTTTTGCTATCTGGGTTCGCATACGATTCTGATGCCGGTATCAGGTATGCTCGAAGTGCATGCCAGGGAATATGTGAAAGATGCAAAAGACAACTGCACAGCGAAGGACGACCTGAGGTATAGCTGGAGAATCAACCCTAAGGATTCGGTCAGGATTTTCACCTGCAATGACCTCGGATTCCAGTTTTTACCTATTTATGTTTTTGATGACGCAGGTAACAGGGATCATTGTTTTATTTTTACCAGGGTAGAAATACATGGTGATTGCAATCCGGGACAAAACCTGGTTCAGGGCATGATTTCTGAAATGGATGGTACGCCTGCCCGGAATGTATTGGTCAAACTGGGATTGGAAGAGGAGAACACTTTTGTTGTGGATACCAGCGACCTGCAGGGAATGAGCAGTTTTGTATATGTGGATTCGAATCCGGAAACCAGGCTTTTTGTTGAAAGGTCATCGGCAGTAAATCCCGGTTATTCGACATTGGACCTGGTTGTCTTATACAGATATTTACTCGGATTGTACCTGCCCGGATCAGATTCTTTATTCCTATGGGCAGCTGATGTGAATGCAGATCAAAAAGTTAATGTACAGGATTTGATCGAATTGCGTAAAGTGATATTGGGTCAGACTCATGAAATCAACGGATCGTCCTCTCCTGTAAAAATTATTGTCAGGGATGCCGGACAATCTGAAGCTTGGATTGAAACCAGTTCAATCAAAGGCTTTAATAACGGCTTTGATCTTCGGATTTTGTCACGTGGTCAGTTAAAGCATTTTTTATCTGCAGATTGAAAATTCCTGTAAAAAGTAATAAAAATCCCCTTATCAATTGTCTGATAAGGGGATTTTTATTGATATAATTCAGATCATACCGCCTTTTTCTCCTGTACCATGAAAGTGAAGGCAGCAGCAATGATCATACTCACTCCGGCCATAAGAATAGAATTGATGGGATTATTATGGAGCATATATTTCAGTATCAGTCCGCCAGTCAAGCCATTGACGATCTGAGGGATGGTGATGGACATGTTGAACAAACCCATGAAGACTCCCATCTGCTTAGCAGGGATCGTATTGGCAAGCATCGCATAAGGCATAGCCAGAATACTTCCCCAGGCAATGCCTATTCCAATCATCGGTAAGATCAGAAGGTCGGCATTAGGAATAAAGTGAAAGGATAAAAACGATAAGCCACCGATGATAAGTGCTGCAGCATGAGTAGCTTTTTTGCCGATTTTTTTCGCGACTACCGGCAATGACAGTGCGATCACCGCAGAAATCCCATTATAAATACCAAATAAGATGCCTACCCAGTTGCCCGCTTCCTGGAATTCAGGTGAATTGGGATCCGTCGTTCCGTAAAAACTTTGTGCTACAGCAGGTGTGGTAAATACCCACATGGAGAACAATGCAAACCAACTGAAAAACTGAACCAGCAATAATTGCCACATGGTTCTGGGGATTTTGAAACTGGATTTCTCCCGGGTATCATGACTTGATTCGTAGAATTCAGGAGGGTATTCCTTTGTCCGGATCACTGTCCAGAGGATGGATATAAGCAAAACTGCTGCTCCGAGATAAAAAGACAATGATACGTTGAGCGGTACTTGCCCGGTTTCCTCGCTCGCAGTTGCCACACCAAACCAATTACCCAGGATGTAGGGAAGCCAGGAACCTATAACAGCTCCGATTCCGATCAATAAAGTCTGGGTTGAAAATCCGAGTGTCAGCTGTTCGTCCGGCAATTTATCCGCAACCAATGCCCTGAATGGTTCCATGGAAATATTGATGGAAGCATCCATGATCATCAGCATGCCTCCGCCAATGAACATAGGGGCGATCACATTTGTCAGGTCAGGTGCATTGGGCATCAGGATCAAAGCAAGACTTGTCAAAATGGCACCAACCAAAAAATATGGTCTTCTTCTGCCCAGCCTGGTCCATGTTTTATCACTCATATACCCAACAATCGGCTGGATGATCATGCCCGTGATGGGAGCAACCAGCCAAAACCAGGGAAGATGGTGGACGTCAGCACCAAAAACCTGTAAAATCCGGGATGCATTGGCATTTTGCAAGGCAAAACCAAACTGAATCCCCAGAAATCCAAAACTCATGTTCCAGATCTGCCAAAAACTTAACCGAGGTTTATTTTGCATATTTATATAGTTTTTTGTTCAGTCGATAAATATCCGAAAAAATTAATTTATTGTATTAATTTTGCCTCCGAAAAATATACTTATTGTATTTTTTACACTAAATATTTTCTGCACCATTAAATAAATACTCAATAAGCTATGATAAGCGTTGCTTTAATATCTCATGATGGCAAAAAGCCTGAGATGGTTTCCTTTGTTTTGGGCAACCGTGAATTTTTTAATAAATGTATTATATATGCCACCGGTACAACGGGTTCACATATCGAAAAGGAAGGCCTGGATGTCAATCTGTTGCTCTCAGGACCTATTGGCGGGGATGCCCAGATTGCTGCTTTGCTCGCTGAAGGTAAGATCGATCTGATCATCTTTTTTAGGGATCCATTGGCAAAACATCCTCATGAACCTGATGTTCAAATGCTTATGCGGTTATGTGATGTGCATAATGTTCCTCTGGCAACCAATCCTAAAGCTGCCAAATACCTTCTTACAGGTATTGAATGCCTGGTGATGAAAAAGAATGCGGATTGATCCGGTCAATATCCTGTAAAATGATTTTCAATTTTGGTAAATGACCTGAAGTTGGTCCCGTAGGACCATCTGCCGGGATATGAGCTTTCCTGTGATATTAGGAGCTGAAATACCAAATCCGAGTTTTTGCGGACAGGTAATGACTCGTGCTTCATCCCAAATACCTGAAGAGAGGAAAGATCTGATCAGGCTTGCGCCTCCTTCAACCAAAAGCACATAGATTTTCAAGTTGAACAAATGTTGCAGCAGCGCTGAGATAAAATCCGGTGAAGAGAAATCTACCTGTATGGTGTTTGCCTGAGCTGAATTGTGATCAATATGTTCCGTGAATACAACGGTTTCAGTATCTCCGGAGAATACCTGGTAATGTCGGGGAATTTTTCCAGTCCTGTCCAATATGATACGGACAGGATGTTCTCCCGGATATAACCTGTTGGTCAGTAAGGGATTGTCATTGATCACTGTATTGGTGCCGGCTAAAATACCGTCAGCTTCCGATCTCCACTTGTGCGAAAGGACTGTGGAATATTCATTGCTCAACCATATTTTTTCTCCATCTCTGCCGATGTAGTTGTCGCTGGATTTAACGATTTTCAGGATCACATAAGGTCTTTTCTGGTTCATGTTGACTGAGAAAGGCCGGATCAATGCCTCTGCTTCGTTCTGACAAACTCCTGCAGTTACATGAACACCTTTCGATCTCAGATGTTCAATACTGTTGCCATTGACCAGCGGGTTGGGGTCTGTTGCCCCGACCACAACTCCGGGTATGCGTTCTGAAAGGATCAGATCGCTGCATGCAGGCGTTTTACCGACAATATTGCAGGGTTCGAGACTTACATACAAGGTAGATTGAGGTATCAGTTTCCGTTGATGAATGGCAACATTTTGAATACAATTGACCTCTGCATGTGCTTTTCCGTATTTTTCGTGGTATCCTTCACCAATGATATTGCCTTCATATACCAGAACTGCCCCAACCATCGGGTTAGGTCTGACGGCTTTACCCCCTCTTTTGGCAAGATCCATGCATCTGCCCATAAAAACCTGGTCTGCTGCTTTCCCTCTTGAAGATGGATCATAGTTCAAACCATTCATTCACCATTTTTTTGATGTGTTCCGGTTCGTTCACGTGGTAGAACTCCCCGTTATGTGTGTCCATTTGGTAATCTTTAGACCAGTCCCTATGATTTTGGCAAACTTCCCGGATGGCATGCAGTGCATAATCGATTTCTTCGTCAGACATGACCGGATGAATGGACAATCTTACCCATCCGGGTTTCAGACTTAAATTACCCTGATTGATCAGGTTGACAATTTTTTTGGAAAGGTCTCTGTCAACATTCAACAAAAAATGTCCGTAAGTTCCGGCGCAAAGGCAGCCACCACGTACCTGTACACCGTAACGGTCGTTCAGCATTTTAACAGCCAGGTTGTGATGCAGGTCTTCAACATAAAATGAAACGATACCAAGTCGTTCCCTGCATTCGTTGTCCAATACATGCAGGTTGGGGATCTGATCGAATGCATCCCAGATCTTTTTCATGATCTCATGTTCCCTTTCGAGGATACGCTTAACGCCCATCTGTTCCTTCAAACGAATAGCCAATGCCACTTTCATGGTTTGCATAAAAGCAGGCGTTCCGCCATCTTCTCTTGCCTCAATTTCATCATGATATTTGTGTTCGCCCCATGGATTGGTCCAATCCACAGTTCCGCCACCCGGATCATCCGGAATTTTATTATTGTATAGCTCAGGGTTAAAGATCAAAATGCCGGATGATCCCGGGCCGCCCAGAAATTTATGTGGTGAAAAATAAATCGCATCCAAATAGGCGCCATCCTCTTCAGGATGCATGTCAATTTCAATATAAGGAGCTGAAGCGGCAAAATCCACAAAACAATATCCTTTGTGCCGGTGCATGATCTGAGCAATTTTGTGATAAGGGGTCAGAATTCCGGTTACATTGGAACAAGATGTGATGGCCGCATATTTTACGGTTCTTTCCTTATAATCATCCAACAGTTCTTCAAATTTATTAAGGCAAATTTGTCTTTTTTCATTCGTGGGGATGATCACAACATCTGCAATCGTTTCAATCCATGAAGTCTGATTTGAGTGATGCTCCATGTGCGTGATAAATACGACGGGTCTGTCGCACACTTTGATCTGCAGCTTGTCCTTGTATTTTTCATGAACCCGTAGACCCAAAATCCGCTGGAACTTGTTTACAACACCGGTCATTCCGGAGTTGCTTGATATCAATATATCACTTTTTCTGGCGTTGACATGAGATTTTATGATGTTTTTGGCATGCTGATAGGCGGTGGTCATAGAATTGCCGGTCACATTGGTCTCGGTATGAGTGTTGGCCATAAATGCACCGATCAGATCTGACAATCTGCTCTCGATCGGGCGGTACAATCTTCCGCTGGCTGTCCAGTCACAATAAATGATTTTCTTTTTACCGAAAATAAATTCGTAATCCTGGTCAATGCCTATAACCTCATTTCTGAATTTCCTAAAATAATGCTCTAACATTTTAGTATCTAAAAAAGTGAATTATATTTACTTTTTGAATAGTCAATAACTGCCTAAAAAGTGCATAAAAATAGGTCTTTAATCTAAAATTTCTCTTTTTTTTCAAACAAAAATCCATAATGAGTCTTCTAAATTACACTTCTTTAAGAATACTTTTTTTCTTTTTTTTCCTGATTCCGTCAGGTCTGATCGCACAATTCGAATTTGGATATACTTCAGGCTTTGACCTGTACCAAAGGTACAAAAATCCTGCTGACGATATCGCATATCCTGCTGCCGGTAATGCGTTGTTAAGTATTAATGCAGGACCCAAAATATGGGTTGGAAGCCCGAAATTCAGTCTTTCCCTGGAAGCTCAGGCAAATCTGGGTTTGTTTACCCTTGCATTAAAGGATTATAAAGGGCTTGGATCCGTTTCATTTCCATTGCTGGCAAAACTAAATTTCAATGCTCTTTCCGGAATGACAAAGGACTTTGGTGCCGGATGGTCCATCGGTGGGGGAATCGTTTATACGAAAACTGAACTTTATTATCTTTCAGGCAAGTATAAGGACCTTGGAGTTAAAAGGTCTTTCTACCCGGCTTATGTAGCTGAGATCAATTTCGGAGGTGGCGGATACGCCAATACCGGATTCATCTATCTCAGGTATGGATACCATTTTGATACCGGGGCTTCAACACTCAACATTGGCATCATGTCTGATAAAGTCTATTCCGGTGAACGCAGGGGCGCAACCAGGACACTGGAAACAACAGCAGCCAACTATACTATGCTGTGATTGAAGTTGTTTAATAATTATGTTGATAGCTGAAAATGACTGACCGGTCCTGAAAGGTGAATATCCGGTGGATATTCAAGGGAAGGAACACGAAGTGGCGGGGCAGCAAAAGTCAATGCGAAGCTCCTTTTGGATTATAAATACTGACATGCAAAGCATCGTCAGTATCGAAGATACTGACAAGCTTGCTTCGTCAGTATCAAAGATGCTGACAAGCTCGCTTCGTCAGTATTCGTCAGTATTCCTTAGTCATTTGTTTGAAGGCATTAAGATACATTTTTAAACAACTACATTACTTGAAGCAGTATTACTTTTGTGGGTTTCTGTCTTTTAGGCTAAAGAATTTGGAAAACCATTAGGTTAAGGCTCATTTTATACTGGAAATTTGGACGTTTTTGCCCTGGATATTTATTTTTGGGAAATTCAGTAGAAATCTATACTTAGAACTGTGCAATCAGAAAATTGCATGCATTGGTGATTTGGGCATTGATGACGCGTAAATCAGGACAAAATCTAATCCCAATCAATCAAGATAGGGCATTTTCAGGATTTTTTATGAAAAAAACCAGTGTTATCAGACATATTTTGAATGTCAGGATCTGCTGACTTGCAAAAGAATTAAAAGCTAAAAGTAATATTTGACCTATAAAAAAAGGCTACCTTAATGATAACCTCTTTCGCGGAGGAGGAGGGATTCGAATGGTGACGCTCCATGAAATGAATTTCCTTAGGACATCGTTGGGTCGGTCACCATCATGACAATTTTCGGAGAAATTCGTCATTGATGGTGACGCTCCATGAAATATATAACCTTAAGACGTCGTTGGGTCGGTCACCATCATGACAATTTTCGGAGAAATTCGTCATTGATGGTG
>CAZQKR010000045.1:0-32029 GCA_964594045.1 uncultured Saprospiraceae bacterium
CCCATGCCACAATATACGAATTATATACGGCATTACATAACTATTTTGGTATAAACCATATTGCACTTATTGGAAAGGCCTCACGAGCCACCCTTAAAACCAAAGCTTTGCCAAAGAGTGCAATCTTACCCACAGACCATAAAAGTTTTCTTATATTTGAATTTATACTTGAAATAAAATGAAAATAGAATTACAAGTTATACTACTGATTTTATTCATATTAACTACATTTTTGGGTGTTTTACATTTTGGTAAACAGCCAAGAAATCAATCAAATACTTTTTTAGGTATTTTCATCCTATTTTTTGGCTTAAGTGTTTTGCATATTTTGCTGGTCAATGTAGTATTTCAAACTAAATACAACCCGCTCATACTTTTGCCTTTAAATTTGATATTCTTGCCATTCTATTTTTTAATCCGGTACTTTGATAAATTTTTATCGTTTCAGGTTTATAGCAAACTTTTTGAAAATAGCATTTTGTTTATTGCTCTGATCGAAATTATTACTAATCTGTTACCAACAGGAGCTTGGATATATACTAGTCAATTTAATAATGATTTAATAGCATTTGTTTTTACCATCAAGCGAATTTTTATTTCTATTCTTCTGCCATTTGGTTTTTATGCCCTTTGGCATCTGAATAAAAAATCAACAATATATAAACAGAGTACAAATGATGATAAGTTAAGATTGAAATGGATAAGAGAAATAATAATTTTAATAACCATTCTCATTACTATTATTGCCTTACCAGAATTAGCCAGATTATTTAATGTGAAAAACTTAGCCGTCTTTATAGTTCAGGCAATTGTTGGATCTTTAGTAGTAGTTTATATTGGTCTCCGAAATTTGAATGTACAGGTTAGTTCAGCCATTGAGACTGCAAAAGAAACCAATAGATTTAATCCTGAGACAAATATAAACTTTAAAAACATTCAGCTTTTATTTGAAAATCAGAAGGTATATCTGGACTGTGAATTAAGAATTACTGATGTTGCAAACAGGATTTTTCTTACTCCTAATTATGTTTCAAAAATTGTAAATGAAAATGCAAATATGAATTTCAATGATTTCGTGAATCATTACAGAGTAAATGAAATTATGGAAAAGTTCAGAAAAAATGAACATCAAAAGAAGAGCATTTTTGCACTGGCGCAAGAATCAGGTTTTAAATCAAAGTCAACTTTCCAAACCGTATTTAAAAAAATAACGGGTAAAACTCCAACTCAATACTTAAAGGAGTTTGATATTCAATAAAAAAAGTCCCAAATCTTACAAATTTGTTCAGTAATCTGCAATATAGTTATTTTCAAGACCAACCCAACTTTTGGTTATTGCTCCAGATTCTAATTTTACAGAAAATTTAAAACGAATATGGAGATGAAAACAAAGATTTGGATAGTTGGTATGGTCTTAATTCTATTTCAAAGTTGCATAAAAGTTGATCCTTTTGTTGAACTTCAAGTTAGTCCATATGCCACGCCTCTTGAAAGTATAAATATTCTTTCCCGGGAGAGTAAAGCAGAAATAAAAAACATCATTGAGAACCAAACCTGCTTTGATGCTTGTGTTGCATTGGTTGGTAATAAAACTATTTTTGAATACGGAGATAAAAACATACCCAATAATTGCGCCTCTGTTCGCAAAAGTATTTTTAGTGCTTTGTATGGTATTGCCGAAGGAAAAGGACTAATTAATATTGATGCAACTCTGGCGGAAATTGGCATTGACGACAGTGTAAATCCCTTAACTGAAACAGAGAAATCTGCCACAATTCGAAATCTGTTAACGGCACGTTCAGGGATCTATCTGCCTGCTGCCGGGGAATCGGAAGGAATGGTACGTAGAAAACCTGAAAGAGGACAATACTTACCAGGGGAACATTTCTATTACAACAACTGGGACTTCAATGCATTACCCATAATATTAGAAAAAACTACTGGCAAAACTATCGGTGAATTAATTTATGAATGGATCGCAGTACCAGTCGGAATGCGTGATTTTATGCCCGAAAATGTTACTTATCAGTACGTTGATTTTACAGAATATCCACAAACAAGAGTTTATATAAGTGCCGAAGATTTGGCCCGTTTTGGCTCACTATATTTAACTGAAGGCAAGTGGAACGATACACAAGTCATTCCGTCCGAATGGATAGAAGAAAGTGTAATTGCTGTATCACACGAGTCACAGGATGCTGATCTGTTGGAACACCCGTTTATGGAAGGCTATGCCTGCTTATGGTGGGTAGATGAGGATGAAAATACTTTTTGGGCGGATGGTGCTGGAGGTCATTTCTGTATAGTAGACAGAAGTAAAAATTTAGTTGTTGTGGTTCGTAATAATACCGGGATGTCATCAGCTGGCTATTTGTTCTATAACGCACAAAACCCATACGAACCAAATGATACAGGAGATAAAGTGTACAAGGCAATTAAATCAAAACTCTAAGAAAATGAAGCTTAAATTAATCATACTTTTCATAATACCTTTATTTGTTCTAAACCTTCAAGCTCAGGAACTTAAGAATTCAATCACCATTGAATTAGGTGGTGGCGGATTGGCTTACAGCATAAACTATGAGAATTTAATAAACCAAAAATTCGTAGCAAGAGCAGGGTTCTCATATCTCTTGATTATGGAAAACCAAACAGAAAAAGTATTGAACCTTCTAACTATTCCGTTATCGTTTAGTTATTTACAAAACATTAAGAGTAATAAACACTTTATCGAAATGGGTATTGGTACTATGGATATGATAACATCAGGAAATTTAGTTGAATATAAAGGGGTTACTGATATATTTATCAATCCATATTTGATTGCAGGTTATAGATACAGACCAATAGATAAAAGATGGTCTTTTAAAATAAGTTTAACTCCGTTTTACGGCACAAAAAGCCTGACAAATCCGACCGATCAGGGATTCATGCCCTTAGGCAGAAAAATTCAGATGTGGGGTACTTTAGGAATAGGATATAACTTTTAATTAGTGGTTAGGTATTTGCCACCCACAGTCGTAAGCACATTTGCATGCCTACAAAAGCCAACGCTTTAATCAAAGGCTTACAATAGAGCTTACGCCTCTTCAGCACCAGTTACCGCTGTTGAGGATTGCCCACACTTAAAAAAAAAGAAAAATAAATTTGTCCTTCGTGGATATGTTTGTGCAGATTGACAATGACAGGAATTAAAAGCTAAATAAATGACAAACAGATGGATATGAAAAAATCCTGTTGCTAAGATGCGGTTGAGTTAATTGCCGGTGCAGTGTGTGGTCGACCGGCACAACTCGTATCAAAGGTAGTTGAAATTTGATAGGAAAGTGCTTCGTAATCGGCAACTGACCATACCGCCATCCGTTGGGCATTTAAGGAAAAGAAGACAATTTGAATTGTTAATCCTGAAATCAACAATAAAGCTAATTGAAATTAGTGTAGTTGACAAGGAAAAGGAAGTGAGTAAAAATTTGGCTCTATGTAAAGTTGTGTGTATTTTTGAATAGTTTGATCGAAAATGTTTTCTAATTCAGTATTTTACATCAGACTTCGGTTAAAATCTATTTTTTTACTTTATTCTTAGTTTACACAGAGCCAAAAAAATTGGCTGCCATAAAAAGTAAATGAAAAGCTGTTCACCTTAAAGAGAATGCATATATATTTTATAGTCAATAATTTATAAACATGAAAAATCGTAATCTATTTTTGGTTTTAGTAATGATTGTAATTGTTGCACCAGCTATACATTATTTCATTGCAGGCAACAACTCAGATAATTCAAACCTCAGAAACATACTCGTTGGAGTTCAAATTTTTGTTGGAATAATATTGCTTTTGGTTTTTGGTATGAAGCGAAAGGATAATTAGAAAAAATCAAATTGTCAGCCTTCACGCCAGAGAATATTTAATTTCACAAAATTGAGTTTATAAAACCGGATTATAACCCGGTTCTTGCGTTAGCTAACCGTAAATTTGAATAGTAAAAAATTGAGTCTTCTCCGAAAAGTCTTTACCTCCTAAATCCCTACTGACGTTTTCAATCAGCACAGGCACTGACGTTTTCAGTCAGCACAGGCACTGACGTTTTCAGTCAGCACAGGCACTGACGTTTTCAGTCAGTACAGGCACTGACGTTTTCAGTCAGTACAGGTCTAAAAGGGGACTTTTAATTTGTTGATTTTCAATCGTTTACCTTTAGTCCTGTGCTGATCTACGACGTCAGTAGGTTAGGGCAAAAAACGATTGAAAATCAACAAATTGGACTTTTCGGAGCAGACTCAAATATTGAATAAGAAAAAATAGTCACAAAATCGGATGACAGTAACAGCGGGGGAAAAGATCGATCAAAGTTTAGTGCATTTAAAAGTTCTATTGGTTGGCGGACAAGTATCCGCCATAACATCATCTATTGCTCTAATACTTTACCTTTATGCATCGTACTGAAAAAAACAGAAGCGAATATTTAAAGTATGACAAATAAATAAAATACAGGAAATTACCAAACTATGGACCATGTCGTATATCTGGACACCAAATCAAAAAAGCTGGATAATATGAAAAAGGGAATTAAATCGATGATCATAAGAGGAGCAATGGGGCGAAAACTGCCTTATGCTAAAGTTGAAGTAGGAGACAGACTTTTCCTTATTGAAAACAAAGGAGATGGATTAATCAATGCAAATGCTCTTGTTGCAAATGTTTTTAATTCTGACCAGTTGACACAGGCCGGGTCTTTAAAATTGGTAGAAAAATTCCAGGATAAACTGCTTTTGGACAATTGACTACCAAAACGGTTCGGAGGTAAAAGATATCTGGTTTTGATCACCATTAAAGAATTCAGGGAATTGGAGAGCTTTAAAATCGATAGAAGTTTATATGGCAATATGGACGATTGGTTACCAGTTGGATATGTAGAAAAAGTAAAAAAAAATAATCTCGAAAAATCAGCAAAAGGGAAATGAAAAAGGGAATTCAGAGGTCATGCAAGTGTTCTGCATCGTACAAAATTTCGTCCATACATACCGGGAAGCAGACCGCGCACTCAAACTCTATGCAATCCTGAATAAATTGACAAATCAGTATGACAATAAACGATTTTATATATGAATTGAGAAATTGGAAGCTCACCAAATACAAAACCATTAATTTTGCTATTGGAATTTCGGCTTTACTTATTTACGAGTTCATTGGAAGACCAGTTTACCGGCCTTACATCCTTAAAAATAAAATCTATGACTTTTACATTGCTGACACTTTAGGTAACACATTCGGAACTTTGACGACCATATTTTGCTTAATTGCAATTTTATCGAATGAAACGACAAAAGGAAACTATTTAATAAAACTTGGAACTTTAAGTGTTGTGGTATTTGAACTTGCTCACCCTTTTCTTGGAAAGCCAATAGACATCCGGGACATTCTAGCCACCATTTTTACAGGGTTCATCGGCTATATCATCTTCAATGTTATGTTTAAAAACCAACCGAAATCATGAAAAAACAATGGATCACCAAAAACATAATGGCAATTGCGGGACTGTCAATGATCAACTTAACATTGGCAATTCAATCAAACATTTGTACAAAATGGGCTGATATTTTCAAATGTCACTGCATCTTCATTATGGTAACCTATAAGGCCAATGCCAGAATATATGGTCAGAAAATTGAACAATAATTAAAAAAAATACTAAAGATGAAAACATTACTGTTAATCGTTTTAATTGCATTACTTGGGACTTTCTCCATGAAAGGACAGGACACAAACCCGGATTACGACCCTGCATTAGCCAAAAAATTAGGAGCAGATGACTTCGGAATGAAATCTTATGTTCTCGTGATCCTGAAGTCAGGGAAAAACGTAGTTCAGGCAAAGCCGGAACGCGATAGTTTATTTGCAGGACATTTTGAAAATATCAGGCGGTTGGCTGATCAGGGAAAGTTAATTGTTGCAGGTCCGGTAGAAAAGAATGACAACTCCTATCGGGGTATTTTTATACTTGATGTGACAACTTTTGATGAAGCGAATGGCCTTCTTGAAGCAGACCCTACAATCAGGGCAAATATTTTTGATGTGGAATTGTACAAATTGTATGGTTCAGCAGCATTGCCTGTTTACTATGAGACACATAAAAAAATAGAAAAACGACAATTCAAATAATGATCTCCCCTGAAAATTTGAAATGGGCAAAATGAATGTAAGAAATGATGTAATGATCCTTGCTTATGTCCTCTGTATCTGGTCATTCTTACTGACTTGAATTAACCAAAGCATTTTGGTAACATCTCTCAAAAATGGTTTTTAAATGACAAAAAGATTTAAAATATCAGCTGCGTTCTTTTTTTTGACAATGGCTTTATCCAATCCGGTTTTTGGGCAAAATAAGGTGACAAAGGAGATCCTATGGACAACAGACTGGAGTCCTGACGGAAGGTATATTGCAATTGGCGGAAATGTTGACACTTTAAAAATCTACGATAAAGGGATCCAAAAAATATTTAAGTCCTTTCCGGTAAGGAACACAATCACCCGGATAAAATGGCATCCATCGATGCATGTTATTGCCGTAACAACACAAATGTCTGACAAAAAATCATTTTTGTTCAATCTAGAAACAAATGAGAAAACGGAGTTAAACGATATATCCCCGGACGGAGCCAGGGGTATTGATTGGAGCTATACGGGTGAATATTTAGCAGTTGGCGACAATGATGGTCAAGTTTTGATCTATAACGCAAAAGGTGAATTGATCAGAAAATTTGTCAATCAAATGAATTCAACCAAAAGCATAACCGCCATTGCCTGGCATCCACGAAAAAATATGCTTTCAACAATTAGTGACTAAATACGTTTTATTGACATCAATGGTAATTTGATAAAATCGATCAAACACAGACCGGAAGAGGTCATGTTACTGAGTATTGCATGGCACAAATCAGGAAATTTTTTTGTTACAGGTGATTATGGCGATGAAATAAACAAATCATTACTGCAATATTGGAATGAACAAGGTGAGCTTATAAAAACCATTGACAACAGCAAAGAAGAATACAGAAATCTTGACTGGAATCCAAAAGGAGACAGCCTTGCATCAGCCAGCGATGCATTAAGAATATGGGATATTAATGGAAATCTGATTTCAGAAGGTAATTCAGAGGATGATTTATGGGGCGTTTCATGGAATTATAAAGGTAACAAAATTGTTACATCAAGTATGGAGCAAAGAATCATACTCTGGAATAAAAAAGCAAAAAGAATAATGACCATAAAATAAAGGGAAGCAGCTAAATCTGTAAACAAATAACAATAAACTACTTAAAATCTAATAATATGAAATGTCCAAATTGCAAAGATATCAGTCTGGTTATGGCAGACCGTAACGGAATAGAGATTGACTATTGTCCGGAATGTCGTGGTGTCTGGCTTGATCGTGGTGAACTTGACAAAATCATTGAAAGGTCAACTCAACAGTCTAAAGACACACGGGATGATATGTATCAAGGCAAGCAATATCATTCAAAAGACTATGATTACCGTCACAAAAAAAGGAAAGGACTCCTGGGAGAGCTTTTTGACTTTTAATTTCAATTCGAAAGTAATATCAATATTTATTAAAGTTTAAATGGTTATGGGTGATCACTATCAATGGCATGCCATTGACTATAAGGATGTTCTTGAGAAAGTTGAAAGTTCATTGCATGGTCTTCAGTCAGAAGAAGCAAAAAAAAGGCGACTGAAGTATGGCCCAAACCAACTTCAACGAAAAAACAAAGACGGTGTTTTAAAAGTGCTTTGGCGACAGATCAATAATCCATTGATTTGGGTGTTGATCGGTTCAAGTGCATTGGCTACTGCTTTGGGCAAAATAACCGATGGAATGGTGGTTCTGGCCGTAGTATTGGTGAATTCAATCATAGGGTTTATTCAGGAATACAAAGCGGGTAAAGCCATAGAGGCGCTCACCAACATGGTTCCTGAGAATGCTTCGGTCATCAGGGATGGCAATATCATGACCATACCTGTTTCAGAGATCGTTTCCGGTGACATCGTTCAGGTGGCTGCCGGCGACCGCATTCCGGCCGACATGAGGATAATACAGCAGAAAAACCTGCAAGTAGAAGAAGCTGCACTGACAGGCGAATCGTTACCCGCTCAGAAAAACACAGAAGCCGTTGATCGGGAAGCACTTATTGGTGACAGGAGATGTATGGTTTACAGCGGAACTTTGGTTGTTTCAGGTACGGCTACTGCTGTTGTTGTACAAACGGGTATGGAAACCGAGCTGGGTAAAATATCCGACATGCTGGATGAAGCTGTTGATTTAGATACACCATTAACACAAAAGCTTGGTGTTATTGGCAAATATCTGACCATTGGTATTGTTGCCATTACTTTAGTGATCATGGTGATAGGAACCTATCGCGCTTTGGGACAAGGCGTAATATTATTTGATGCACTTAAAGAAAGTTTAATTTTCGCAATTGCCCTGGCTGTCGGTGCCATTCCCGAAGGACTTCCTGCAGTTGTCACGATAGCCCTGGCCATCGGGGTGCAACGCATGGCTAAGCGCAATGCGATTATCCGAAAACTTCCTGCGGTTGAAACCTTAGGCAGTACAACCGTAATCTGCTCAGATAAAACCGGAACCCTTACTAGAAACGAAATGACAGTAACTGAATTGTGGAACTATAATCACAGCATTCAGGTGACCGGTGTGGGTTATTACAAAGCCGGTGTGTTCAAACAAAATAATACTGAATTATCTGTCTTACCCGAAGACATGTTGCTGTTACTGAAAAATGCTGTACTTTGTAGCGATGCAAATGTGATCTATACAGAAAATGAGTATAGTATTTCGGGCGACCCTACTGAAATTGCACTGGTTGTGGCAGCTGCAAAAGCGGGTATTTCCATAGATGGTTTACGTCTGGAAATTCCCAGAAAAGACGTGATACCTTTCGACTCTGAAAAACAGTACATGGCAACCCTTAACGACCATATTATTCTGAAAGGTGCTCCTGAAGTTGTTTTAAAACGTTGCACTGCACACCTTGGAGGGCTTAGGCTTGATACCCGGAAGATCCTTTCTCAGATAGAATTGCTTGGTTCGAAAGGTATGCGGGTACTTGCCATTGCTCAAAAACCTCACTCCAAAAGCGAAGAAATATCAGTTGAGGATGTTGAAAACGGATTTGAGTTTGCAGGTTTGATAGGCATGATCGACCCACCCCGTACAGAAGCTATCGAAGCTATAAAAGCATGTCATCATGCAGGAATAACCGTTAAAATGATCACCGGCGACCACCATGCTACCGCCCGGGCAATAGGTCTGGAATTGAACCTTTCATCTAATGGGAGTGTAGTAACCGGTGTTAATTTATCGAAAATGAGCGAAGATGAACTAAATAATATCATTCATACAACCAATGTTTATGCACGGGTCGCCCCTGAACACAAACTCCGCTTAGTGAAAGCCCTGCAAAACAACAATGATATTGTGGCCATGACCGGTGATGGCGTAAATGATGCCCCATCCCTCAAACAATCAAATGTTGGTGTTGCCATGGGAATTACAGGAACTTCGGTATCGAAAGAATCGGCAGACATCGTACTTGCTGATGATAATTTTTCGAGTATAGCAGCAGCTGTTGAGGAAGGGAGAAGGGTTTACGACAATCTGTTGAAGTCTCTTGCCTTTTTGTTGCCAACCAACTTAGGACTCGCATTTATATTGATTTATGGTATTATGTTCTTTCCTTTCAACCCTGTAACGAAAGAATTATTACTTCCAATGTTGCCTGTACAATTGTTGTGGATAAACCTGGTTGCTGCCATAGCCCTGGCTTTGCCGCTGGCATTTGAAGTGAAAGAGCCTGATGTTATGAATCGTCCTCCCCGAAAACCCAATGAAGCACTTTTCAACGGATTTGTAACTTTCAGGGTATTTTTTGTTTCGATCCTTATGACTTTTGGAACAATTGCACTTTTTACCTGGGAGTACGCTTACTCATTGGACACCGGAATGGCACAGGCAGATGCATTGGCTCGTTCTCAAAGCATTGCGGTCACATTCATTATATTTTTCCAGATTTTTTATTTGATCAACTGCAGGTCGTTGAAGGATCCGGTTTTAAAAATTGGACTTTTCACCAATGGCTTTATCTTTTTGGGAATCGGGTCAATATTGCTTTTGCAGGCAATGTTTTTATACACTCCATTTATGCAAAAAGTGTTTGGAACAGCTTCTCTCGATTGGAAAGATTTGTTGATTTCTTTTGTTGCCGGTTCAATGATATTTTTTGTGATCAGCCTCGAAAAATGGGTGCTCATCAAGTTGTTCAACAATAAGAAAAAATAGAGTCGATCATGTTTTATAAGAAGAAGCGGATAAAGGAAAACATATCAATCATGCCATAAAAACCGAATGTCTGATTTCAAAATATTCACTAGATCTGATACGGCTGCATGTCATGAATATTTGATCTTTATAACAAAATTTGGCAAGTAAAAATTTGAATAAATATGGACAAAGCGACAATTACAATGATTGAAAACCTGCATAAAAACACAGGTAAGACATTAGAAGAATGGACTGAAATCGTGATCGCTCAAAAATTCTCCAAACACGGTGAAATCATTAAATTCCTTAAAGAAACTCACGGTCTGACACACGGTTTTGCCAATCTGATCGCCCATAAATCGAAAGGTTCAGATGCGGGTTCAGCGGAAAATCAAGACGATCTGATAATAAAGCAATATCAAGGGAAAGAACACTTTAAACCTGTTTACGACAAGTTGATTGCTGAGATTCAATCTTTCGGAAATGACATTGAACTTGCTCCAAAAAACGCATATGTGAGTCTGAGAAGAAAAAAACAGTTTGCGACTTTAAATCCCGCAACTAAAGCGCGCTTTGAAATTGGCATTAACCTTAAAGGACAGGAACCAAAAGGAAAATTAGAAGCGGAGAAACCAAACGCAATGTGTTCGCATAAGATAAACGTCTCCGATATTAAAGACATAGACAAAGAAGTGATTGGCTGGATAAAAACAGCTTATGACCATGCAGGATAACAGAACCACAACCCATTACTGCTAAGCGTCTTTCTGTCTGCAACCCAGGCAGTAAATATAGGACTCACCCCGCAGGAAAAATATCTACGGGTTGAACCTACCCTACTGATGTCATTGATATTGACTGGTTTGCTTCGTCAATACTGTCGGACAGCAAAGCTTCACCTGCCGTTTAAGACACGGAGACCCAGCTTTCCTCCTCTAAATGTACAATGTGAATCATTGGTAGAACCCATTTCAAGGCTTTTACTTATATAAGCTATAATCAACGAGTTACACTCTTTACACTTTGCCTGAGAAAGGCTGTTTTTCACAAAAACCTATTCCCAAGAAAGTCCGAAGGACATCAACCTTAATAGCCACGGGGAAATCCCCGGGTATGGGGTATTTTCTTATTTACAACCCCGAAGTGGGTTGAATAATGGCGATCGGCATTTTCATCCCGTGATTCGCAAATACAATACTTTTTTATTCGCCATTCTTCACATTTTTTCTGCATTCCGCCATCCATACACTTCTGAGCACTTTATATTGTTACTGTAAAAGGGTCAGTTTTCTCCGAAAAATTTTCCTGAGTCAGTGACCTGAGTCAAAAAAGAGAACCACTGGAAAAAATTTTACCGGAATCCAAAACTTTTTGAAGAAAATCATTGACAAAATAGTTATTTATTTCTAACTTTGTGTTAGATTTAATTAACATTAATAAATACTGACAATGAAAAAATCAATTCTTGTGTTAATTGTTGCTGTCTTGGTGTTGGGCACAACCGCTTACTGGTTATTCACATCAGACGGAAATTTTAAACCTATGGATCTGCTCCATTTTGGTGTAATTCTGCTTGTTGTGCTTTTCGCATTGTTCATCGGTTACAAAAGATGGACCAGTGAAAAAAGAGGAGAACCATCAGAAGATGAATTATCCAAAAAGGTTTTGCAAAAAACGGCTGCGATCTCGTATTACGTGTCACTTTATTTCTGGGTATTTCTGCTTTGGCTGAAAGAAAGGATACAGTTTGACACAGACGAGCTGTTGGGCACAGGCATATTGGCCATGGCGCTTATTTTTGGAATTTCCTGGCTGATCATTCACTTTAAAGGTTTGGCCAATGACTAACCGGATCAGGGAATTCAGGGCAAAATTCAATCTGACCCAGGACGATCTGGCTAAAAAAGTAAATGTCAGGCGCGAAACCATCGTTTTTCTGGAAAAAAACAAATACAATCCTTCCTTGAAACTGGCATACGAACTGGCACAGGTGTTCTCTGTACCGATTGAAGAATTATTTATTTTTGAACCTCAAAATGAAAACAAATAAAATGGAAAAAGACAAAAACAATGGCTTGGCAAAAGGCACAGCTATAGGATTCGTTCTGGGTGGCCTCGCAGGAGTGATCACAGGCATGATCTTGGGCAACATTGCTTTGTGGCTGTCAATTGGCACAGGATCCGGAATTGCACTCGGTGTACTGGCCGGATATTTCGCGGTTAAAAAGTAATGAACTAAACTGATAATTTGTTTAAAGTTCCATTTATCAAAAGTCTTTTGTGACCGCAAATAAGAAATGATCTTTTATTTCGTTATAATCGTGTTTTAAAGGCAAAATGCTCACATTGATCCCGTGAATTGTCTGAAAAGGCAAACGCAACCGTAGCCATAACATGCGCAAAACCAATTATCGGATTCTTTTCTCACATTAAATATATTGTCGATGCAAAACAAGATCAGAGAGGCATTGGATGTGCCTGAACAAATGGAACAATTGTACCGTTCAGATAAAAAATCCTTTTCCAGGGCATTTTACGAAATTCTACCCGAAATTGAAAGTTCTCCCGTTGCAGCATTCTGGAAAGCAAGACTGAATTTTGCTAAAGTCAGGGAATCGGCCAAAAAATTTACTGCGAATGACATCCTGTTGGTGATCATGGCATCGCTGATCACCGGATTGTTGATCAAAATTCCGCAAATCTTTGATTTAGATGTGGATAAATTCTTTTTCTACGAAAAAAATACCGGGATGATCATTTTGTTTGGTTTATCCCTGTATGCTTTTATGACAGCGGCCAATATCAGACTTAAACACGTCCTGATCGCAACAGCCGTTTTTCTGGTTTCCGCGATCTACATCAATCTATTACCTTCCAGAGAAGACAGCCATTCGATCGTCCTGGTCTATCTGCATCTTCCCATCATGCTTTGGGCGATGTATGGTCTGATCTTCATCGGTTTTGATTACCGGAACAACCTTAAGCGTATGGATTACATCAAATACAACGGTGACCTGGCCATCATGAGTGCCTTACTGTTAATAGCCGGTGGTATATTGTCAGGGATCACGCTGGGTCTGTTCGCTGCCATTGAAATGCAAATTGAGCAATTTTATTTTGATTATTTCGGAATTTGGGGATTGGTGGCGATTCCGATCGTTGCCACTTTTGTGATCAAAGTCTATCCGTTTATCGCTTCCAGGATCGCTCCGGTCATCGCAAATATTTTCAGCCCCCTGGTGCTGATCATGCTGAGCATTTATCTGGTCAGCATTTTGATCACGGGTAAAGATCCGTACAATGACCGTGATTTTCTCATCGTTTTCAATCTCTTATTGCTGGGTGTCATGGCCATTATTGTATTTTCCGTCACCGAAACAGCTGGTCAGCACCGACAAAGATTCAACCTGGCCATCCTTTTTGCACTTTCCATTATCACGCTGATCGTCAACGCAATTGCACTTTCAGCCATACTTTACCGTTTGAATGAATACGGATTCTCGCCCAACCGTGTCGCAGTTTTAGGTTCCAATGTACTGATATTCTTACATTTGATCCTGATCATGACAGATCTGTACAAAACCAATTTCCATAAAAAAGATACGGTCATCGTTCAAAATACCCTGGCGAAATATCTGCCTGTTTATGCTTTCTGGACAGCATTTGTTGTTTTTGTGCTGCCATGGTTATTTGAGCTGAGATAGATTGCATTGAGCATAAAGTTCAAAATCAAATAAATTTTCCTTATTTTCAATTGATGCCCTGAGATCCGGGACAGTTCTCTGTCATTTTTCAAAATTGAACTGGCTGATTTTCTTCATTAAAAGAATTGTTGCTACCTTAGCACCATATGCCAAATATGTGGAGAAAAGATGAAAAAAGCCTTTATCTGCCAGGGTCTGCCCCGGTTATAATGGATATTCCCAAAATGAATTTTTTCACCATTTCAGGTTCTGGCAACCCGAATGATGCGTTTTTTACGGAATATATTTCCGTGTTGTACAGCCTTTCCTATGCGGTTAAAATGAGCCCGAAAAAAGGCCTTGCTCCGCGAAATTATTTCGATTATACGGTGTATCCGCTGGAAGGAGTATGGGATATCAGTGAGGAGGCAAAAAAAGAATTTAGCGGAACAATAGACAAAAATACGCTGGAATTTCAATTGATGATCAGGCAACCTGATTTTGTTGATCCGGTTTTCGCTCAGTCCATCATTGAACTGACATCCAGCAAAAAGCCTCATCCTTTACTGGCAAATGTCCGTTTTGAATCCATCGTTGAAGGTATGTGTGTTCAGATGCTGCATACAGGCAGCTACGACAGCGAGCCCGCCAGCTTTGAAAAAATGGAGGCCTTCGCAAGTTCCATGAACCTGATGCGGAAATCCAAAGTCCACAGGGAGATCTACCTGTCCGATGCCAGGAAAGTCAGTCCGGAAAAACTCAAAACCGTGCTCAGATTCCGGGTCGAACCTGCTGAATGAGGCATAAGCCCGATGATCCAAAATATAAAATATGAATATAATATTTAAATACCTCAATATCTTTATTTTAACCAGTTTTATTTATCCGGCTACTGCTCAAGTTGACCAGACGACCTTATTGGATTATCTTCAGACAGAAGGGCAATCTCCGGAAGATTATCTGGTGGAAAAATTCAGACAATATGATGTCATTTTGCTGGGAGAACAGCATCTGGTCAGGGATAATTTGTTGTTGATACAGCAATTGATACCGGTATTGCATTCCAATGGCATTTACACCATAGGTATGGAGTTTGGCGCTTATGAAAATCAGCAGCTGATGGATAGCCTGGTTATTGCTGAAGAATGGGATGAAGCTTTGGCTCAACACATGATGTTTGACTACAATGTTACCTGGGCATACAGAGAATACATTGATGTGGCAAAAGCAGCCTGGGCTTTCAACAATACACTGGCAAAAAATGACAGGCATTTCAGAATACTCAACCTGAGTTATATTTACAACTGGGAAGATTTTGAAGGATACAGGAATCCAGCCAGCATGAGCAAGGTTTTTTCCAAAGGCACTGTTGACCGGTTCAGGGCGGATGTGATTGAAAAGGAAGTTTTGGGCATTAACGAAAAGATCCTGGCATTGGTTGGCACTCCACATGCCTATACCAAATACGGTTCACCGTATTTCCTGTACAATGCGGATGATTTTATTTCCTTTGATCACAACTGGCTGGGCAATCGTTTATACGCCAGGCATCCTGATCAGGTTTTCAATGTCCTGTTGCACCAACCCTTCACCAAAGTGGTCAATAATCAATATTTGTCTATTTCACCTCTGGACGGGCTGATGGAAGAACTGATGCGTAAAAATCAGAACAAAGCAGTTGGCTTTGACCTTGGAGACTCTCCTGTTGGCAGATTACCTGATCAAAGTAACCATGGTATTGGCTATACAAATTTTAAAATCGGCCGGTTGTTTGACGGATATATTTTTTTAAAGCCATTGAAGGAGTTGCAATCATGCACGGTTATAGATGGATTTGTGAATGAGACCAATATTGAGGAGGCCTTAAAGCAATTTCCGGATCCTGACTGGCACGGTAAAAAGAAAAGCCTGGAAGAGTTGAATGAATTTATCTTGAAAAATGCAGAGCGGGTGATTAAAGATAATAGTCGCCTTTGATCGAATTTCCATCAACAGTAAATGATGAAATCATCATTATATGACTGATATAAACTACCTGAAAAAATTAAGAATACCCACTTCCGATGACCCGCTCAGGATATTGATGAGTGCATGCCTGGCCGGTTCACCATGTGGTTATGATGCTACAACCAATGGTGAATATCCGGCGACACAAAAATTATTGGGACAAAAAACAATAAAAATCATCCATTTTTGCCCTGAAGAGTTTTCCTTTGGAGTTCCCAGGGAAATGTGTGACATCCATGGAGGAACCGGATTTGATGTACTGGATGGAAAAGCGAGGGTGCTTTCAGACTCAGGAAAAGACTGGTCAGAAGGTATGATCAATGCAGCGCTCAAAATGCTTGAGATAGCTCGTTCGGAAAACATCGAACTGGCTGTACTTATGGATATCAGCGCAGCTTGCGGAAGTCAGGTCATTTATGAAGGTAACAGATTTGCTGAGAACAAAGTTTATCAGATCGGAGCAGGGGTTTGTGCCGCACTTTTATTACGCAATGGATTCAGGGTCATCAGTCAGCGCGATTTTGCTTCCCTGGAAATATTATATACTAAAATGGATCCGGCACATTATCCTGATCCGGTAAAAACAGATCACCACGAAACTGACTGGTACAGATCATATTTTGGAAAATAATGGAAACAATAAATGCAATTGAACTCAGAGAAGAAAACATTTACCCCGATGAACAGGTGCTGACTTCCGTTCTGGGAAACGCGTACCCGGCGTATACCGGTTTATTGCAGCTTTATGACCGGATCGGCTTGAACTATGAATGGCGGTATTACCATGACGGAAAAGCATGGTTGTGCAAAGTCCAGTTCAAAAAGAGAACCATTGTCTGGATGTCTGCCTGGAAGGAATTTATGCAGGCAACGATCTATTTCCCGGAAAAATACCTGGAACTGGTTTGGGATGCAGATATTTCAGCTTCGCAGAAGGAAAAAATCAGGAATACAAAAAATGTTGGCAAATCAAAACCCTGTACTTTTGAATTGAGAGATGAATCTGTCCTTGCTGACATCGAAAAAATCATTCAGCTGAAGCTAAAATGTAAATAAGGACATAAATTACGAAGGTGGAAAATAAAATTCCTGTGCGGCAGATCAATGAATTTATCCTTCAAAAATGGATTATCAACGGGTATTTATGTATTGATCCAAAGGTTCATTAACTTTGAGTGGATATTTGAACAATATTGGAAAAACCACAGTAGATACATTAATAATACAATTTATTTTAATGTTTAAATAAATATATATGAGTTTATTAACATTAATTTTACTGGTCATCATAGGCGTGATCGTTGGTGGATTGAGCGGCATGCTTGGAATAGGCGGAGGCATTTTCATGATCCCGGCAATGGTTTACATTCTTGGGTTCAGTCAACATCAGGCAGTGGGTACAAGTCTGGCGGTCATGTTGCCACCCATCGGGTTTTTTGCTGCTTACAATTATTATAAAGGCGGACATGTCAACCTGACTTATGCATTGATCCTTGCCGTGGCCTTCATGTTGGGCAGTTACCTGACTTCGAAAATTGCCTTACAGGTACCTGAACAGGGGTTGAAAAGGTTTTTTGCTGTTGTTTTGATTCTGGTGGGTATTAAAATGCTCTTTTCAAAATGAATTTTTCCTTTACAATCTGAATATATCAACTGATCTTTTATGTATTTAAGTGATCTGGGACTGGATCCGAATATAAAAGCATTTATTGCTGAACAGGGAATGTCTGAAATGAACATTGGCCGGGTGATCGCCGAGCATAAAGAGCGATACGTCGTCAGGGCTGTGGAAGGAGAAATGGAGGCCGAAGTTACCGGTCATTTGCGATATAATGCAGAAAGCAGGCTGGATTTTCCTGCAGTAGGAGATTGGGTGGCACTGACGCCCTATGATGATGGATTTGCAGTCATTCAGAAAATATTACCCCGCAAATCAGCCATTAAAAGGCAAGCTGTGGGCAAATTCGGCGAAATGCAGTTGATCGCATGCAATATTGATTTTGGAATGATCATGCAGGCAGCAGACAGGGATTTTAACATCAACAGGCTGGAAAGATATCTGACCATTTGCCATGATGCGCACATCAGCCCTGTGATCATTCTGAGTAAAACTGACCTGATCAGCAAACAGGAAATGGAAAACATAATGGCTTCCATCCGCTCCCGGATCGCTGAAATTCCGGTATTTTCGTTAAGCAACGAAAGTCTGGAAGGATTTGACACGATCAGGGAATTCATTGAAAGAGGAAAAACCTATTGTCTGCTGGGTTCATCTGGTGTGGGAAAATCAACGCTGGTCAACAGGCTTTGTGGTAACCGGGTGATGAAAACAGGTCAAATCAATGACCATATCCAAAGGGGAAGGCATGTGACCAGTCACAGGGAACTCATCGTTCTGGAAAACGGTGGGATCATCATCGATAATCCGGGCATGCGGGAAGTGGGAATTGCGGACAATTCCGGCGGATTGGAAACCACTTTTGACCTGATCATCGGTTTTGCCACTGCGTGTAAGTTCAAGGACTGCACCCACACCCGGGAAACCGGTTGCAGGGTTTTGGAAGCTCTGGAGAATGGAGAAATAGATCCCGACTCCTACCAGAATTACCTGAAAATGGAAAAGGAAAAGCACTATTTTGAATCCACAGTAGCCGAAAAACGACAAAAGGATAAAATGTTCGGAAAGATCATGAAAGACTATAAAAAAAACTTTTTTGATGGCAGATTTAAAAAATCATGACAGTTTTCTGCAATACCCTGATATTATCCTGCAATTATACCAATTCTAATCAAATGTCTGATGAATAACAAAGCCGGCTTTCATAAATATTTAAATTTATTTACTTTATGTATTTTATTTTTTTGTAATCTGATTTCAGCTCAAACAAGTCTAAAGATTGTTTACCATGATCAATCCACAGAGATCTATCATGTCAGCGCTACAGGCAGAATAATCAGTGAAGATTCAATCGTGAAGATTTTCACAGATGCAAATGCAACTCCGGTAGCAATTCCGTTCAGCGTCATCCGCAAATTGGATTATACACCGCTTTCTTCAAACGATGAGGTATCCGGCAAACTATCCCAGATCAGAATTTTCCCCAATCCTGCTGATCAGTATTTCATCGTTAAGGATGGTGACAGGCAACTATTTGAGCTCAATATGTACAGTATTTTGGGACAGCAGGTAGTGGCAGGAAAATTTAATTGCGGTGAGAGAATTCCTGTAAAGGATGTAAAGCCGGGTGTTTATGTGGTTTTGATCAACGAGCATGCCATGAAGATAATTGTAAGATAGAAAATGATATCCTACATTGCCGGATATCACGCTGGTCAATGTCTGAAGTACATTTTCCGCAAATTGAGATGTTCACTTTGAAGGCATTTCAGTTTTCCATTTCTTTGGAATTGAAAATAGCATGTATAACCAGATATTCGGTAATGATGTGTAAATTCCATTTTATCAAGGAAAAAACCCGTTTTTAGCTATTCATACTTTCCGTCAGTGTTTTGACTACCTTGAATCTCGACAAAAATGCTTTTGCAATGACCCTGATCACTATATAGGCAGGAATGGCAACGACCATACCGGTGATACCACCCAGTTTGGCAGCAATGAGGATCACAATAAAGATTTCCAGTGGATGTGCCTTGGCACTATTGCCGTAGATGACCGGTTGTAAGATGAAATTGTCGATCATCTGCATTCCGGCAAAAACAACAGCAACCTGCAGGATCATGGGTAACATACTTTCATAAAACGGCAACCCGAGATTGGAAGAAATGGTGATGATGATCCCGAATGCTGCTCCCAGAATAGGGCCAACGTATGGAATCAAATTAATAACACCTGCAAAAAACCCGATCAACAGCGCATTCCGGATACCCAGGATACTGAGTGCAATAGAAACGATGAATGTGATCGTCGTGACCTGAATGATCAACCCGAAAAAATACCTTCTCAGCATGGTTTTGATATCCATAATGACCTGGTTGATCTGCTTCTCGTATTTATTTGGTGAAACATCGACGATAAAGTCCATCAGCATGGTATTGTCCTGTAAAAAGAAAAAGCTGATGAATACGACAGAAAAAATACCAACGACCAGACTGCCGGCAGTACTGACCAGGGAAGTCAGTAATACACCGATCTGGCCAACATTAAAATATTTGCTGAAAAACGTTCCAAAAGCTTCAGGATTGATGGCGGGTTTGGTAGTAAATCCCCATTCGATCAGGTAATTATTGATATAGTCAACCGGTTCCTCCAGAGAATGGTAAAGTTGCATATAGTCAATACTCGCCAGGATATTGGCCTGTTCAACGATGAGCGGAACAAAGATCAGAATCATAGTCAGGGTTACCAACCCGAAAAGGGTGAGTGTAAGCACAGCACTCAGTGGTTCTCCCCAACGGAAAAGACCGAATTTCAGCTTTTCCCTGAAAAATCGCATCAGCGGTTGGCCCATCATGGCCAGGATCCAGGAGATGATGATATACAGCACGATGGTGCTGAAGTAATA
The DNA here is from genome assembly GCA_964594045.1 of uncultured Saprospiraceae bacterium. Taxonomy (GTDB): domain Bacteria; phylum Bacteroidota; class Bacteroidia; order Chitinophagales; family Saprospiraceae; genus UBA2365. Next base: position 20,553 of record CAZQKR010000045.1, read on the forward strand.
GATCAGAAATGCCACTACCAAAAAGGTAATGATCCCAAGAAACCACCGGCTGTTCGCTCTCATTTAAATGTTATTGAAAGGTTTAATTTTATCTGTGTTCCTGCCCTATTTTATTTTTTCTGCCAATTCACGGATGTGATTCAGCGTGTAAGAAGCCCATCTGGCCACATAGGCATCGATCATACCAACTGTCTGTGAAGGCTCATGAAGGTACATTTCCGAAAATGCCTGCTCAAATGCCGGTTGACCTTCCAGAATTTTCTGCTGTGTTTCCTGCTTGAATTGTTTCAATTCCTTTGAACGTTCATTATAATCTAGATCGCAATAATCTGCATAGTCTCCAAAATAGTGAAATGCTTTACCGGAAGTTTGAGTTTTTACATCTTTTTCCTTAAAATGTTGCTCAATCCTCAGTTGAGGCTCGCCCCGTGAATATTCCGTCATCACATTTTCAATTCCGATATACCAGGGTATGAAAGTCTGGATACAAGGCCTTTTGGGTGCAATCCAGAGCACGTGAGCTATAGGATCAGGCAGATCAGTCCTCAATTGTGCCACTGCACAATATTTATTAATATCATCACAGATGCGTTTGATGTCCTGATCGTGTGGATTGCCGCGGTTGAAATCCGGATGAATGCCGAATTGTGTTCCTTCATTATGTCTGCCCATCAACGTCATGATATCATTCAATGTGAGTTTCGATCCGGGCTTGAAGGAAAATGGAAGCTTATCATAATAACCATATTGTTTTCCGGACACAAAGTTGATCCCGTCCAGATGCCTGGGCACATTTCCAAGGCCATGCAGCGTTCCCGGATCGCCATAGGCTTCCCTGAAATTGAAGCGGTTTCCTTTATACGGATCAAACCAACCCCGTTCTATCGCGTATGTGACGAGGTCTTTTGAACCTAAAAAATTGGCCGGATCACTCAGGTCGATCTCCCCTATCGTATAGTAATTTGGTATGATGGCAATATGGTCATCAGGAACCCTTTGGGCTACCCAATGTTTTCCTTTTACCACAGCCAGCAGCCATGCTTCATCTTCATCTGCTACAAGGTAGGTTCTACCTGAAGAATGATATCCGTATTTTTCTACCAGCGAACCGCCAAGCAATACGGCTTCCCTGGCCGTTTTACACCTTTCTGCCATAAGACGTCTCAGGAAATACCCGATCCCGCCATCAGTGAGCTCTGCCTGATCTTCCCGCGACAGACACTGATTGGAAGCCACTGCGACGCCCCATTCATTGAGATAGGTGTCTGAAAACTGCAAACCGGGTACCTGGAGCCACAAAAATGCATAGGTTTCCTCAACCTGATCCACTTTCGCCCCTTTCTCCAATGTGACGAAACTTCCCTGCTTATGTTGTACCCTTCCCACCTTGTGCCAGTCGACGTATTGGTCTCCGCCGGCATCTTCATTGTGAGCTACTATGACCGAACCATCTGCAGTGGCCAGCTTACCGACAGCCAGAGAATAGCAATTGTAGGACGAAATATCTGACTGAGCTTGAAAAGCCTGTATTGTCAGCACCCATAACAAAACAATGATCCACCTGATCTTACGCATAGGACAATTTTTAACGAATGTACAAACATATTTCTGAATTGAAAAACTTGTTTTTCCCGGGACTGATCTATTGATTGGATGAAACTTTCCAACACCCGGAGTGCAGATAAAATTTTAAATGTCCCGAACAAAACAATATTATTTCATCATTGAACAACCATTTTTACCTGTTCGCCCAGGTCAAACAGATTTCAATAGATGACCATAACCAAACGGTACTTTCCTTCAGCATAACTCGGCACCAGAAAGCTTTGTGATGAAATCTGTATACCTCTGGAAAACATCAGCTTCAACCGGTGAAGGTCTGTCGAAAACAAACTTCTCCGCTTCCCGTTACCTAAAGGATTGAAAGAAAACTCACTGATGGTGCTTTCATCCTTGATCTCATCGTTGAAGATGAGACTGACAGCAGAAGGTGTACTGTACAAAAAATAAGATGAATACACAGCCTTATCGTCGTAGGATAGCTGGTACTTCCTGATCTGATCATCCCAGAAAAGTGAACCGTCCGGTCTGGTGCAAATCAGATACAAATCCTCAAAATAATAGTCCGTATAACGATTCCTCGAAGACTCCCGGGTCAACTCTTTGCGTGTTTCGATGATCATCATCAGGCCGCCGTCATTTTTTACCATGATGTCTCCGATATGCATATCCTGCATCTCCTTTTTGATCTTCCGGTTGAATGACTGGTTATTCCTGAGCAATCTGATGGAGAAAGGTGTGAAAACCAGTTCTTTGACCAGTTGACCATCTTTCAACTGGTATACGAAATGACCGGATGCATCCGGATTGGAACGATCAGCATACAAACCTGCACCTATTGCCACACCGTTCCTTTCATCAAAAATGATGTCAAAATCTGCAGTCAGCTTTCCCTGAAATGGGATTTTCAAGTCTTTGATCGTCGTATCATCCGGCATTAACATGTAGATATGCTGGAAATGCTTATTTTTCTGCCATCCAAAATTGTATTTTTCAAAAACCAGGTAAACTTCTCCGTTGTCGCGGACAGAAATGACAGCCAGATCCCTTTCCAGCTGGTAGGACGAGAAGGCCCGGTTCTGGCACCAGATCATCTCAAACTTTTTGAGATCGATCAGGATCATTTCCAGTGAAAAATAGTTTTTTGGCCTGACCAACAGCAGCTTTTCGTTGTTTTTGGATAAAAATGTCAGATAGCTATCCTGGTCCAACATTGTTTCATCCTCCGGCAACTTCAATGAATCGAGTAAATCTCCTTCTGCATTATACTTCCTTACATAACTGACCAAATCGAGTTTGTGGAAATATGAATAAACAATCACAAACTGGTCGTCCAAAGGAATTGCCTTTTGGATATCCACTTTTTGCTTGTCAAAAAACAACTCCTTCGTTTTCAGATACTGCAATTTGCCATCATAGATATCCAATTCGTATCTGAGCCCGTTTTTTCCAAAAACCAGCACATTGTCATCCAGCTTTCCGAGCAATGCAGGGATCTCATCTGTGATATATGTTTTTTCCTGACTCAGTAAGACCTGCTGGCCCGAAACAACATTAATTCCGATTAAAAACAGTGATAATATTCGAATTACCTGTTTCATAAAGTATGACACAAAATTCTATTCCGCACTTTCTGTTCCCGGAACTGAGGAAGACTCACAGCGCTCTTTCAACCTTTCAAGTCCTTTCTGATAGTTACCCTGAATGCTTTTTTTCATGAACAGGTTCATCAGATTCATCGGTCTGGGCATTTCACCCTGCATACCCCATTTGACTTCTACCCCGCTTTCTTTCTGCTCAAAAGTAAAATATGTGGTTGCATTTGACTCAAAAGGCTCCATGAAATTCAGGTCTATGTCCACCCTTTCCGGATTGGCAGCTGTGATGGTCATAGTGCCTGAACCTGCGTCATTATTGCCTTTCCAAACATATTTTGAACCTACTTCTCCAGGTGTACCTGAAATATCGATCTTCATTTCCGGATCCAATTCCGCCCATGGATTCCATTCCTGATAATTATTCCATTGTACCGCCTGCATGTATACAATATCGGCCGGAGCCTGTACCTGAACGGATTCTTCTACTTTGTATCCGGTTGGAAGCACAAAACTTAACCCAATCAACAATACGATCAGAATCAATATCGCATAAATGATCCTTTTAAAAACTTTCATCGTGTTCAGATTTATTTTTTTAATTACTGGATCCAAAGGAAAACATTTGAATCAAATTAAACAAATCATTGCATTATATTTTGCCTGCCTGAACCTTTAAAAGACCATATTTAAACAACATACATACAAATTATTGTTCTTTTTGCATATTCTTGCTGATATCCGGATGGAAAGCTTAATTGAACAGAATTGTCATAAGATTTAACTTTTGCCTATGGCATAATAATTAGAAAAAGTGCTTCCTTTTTCCATGGATAATTGATAATTTTTGTGTTATGAAAGCCTTTCATCAAATTCGCTGAAATAATGATTAAAAATATTTCTTGTGAGATGGAGAGATCCTGGTTTTAAGCATTTGAAATATGCAAAAACTCAGATTTACCATTTTCAATTTCTGAGCGGTTAAATGATAAGAATTTAATCCCTGAAAGATGCAAGTCAGGTCATCATTGATCAAAATATCGGGTTTCTTATTTAAGGAGGATCTCTTTTGTGTTCAACATCCCTGACCTGGATAAAACGGATAATGTTGATCACAACAATTGAGTTTCTTTTCAACGAAAAGAGGCCATCCAAAATGGACAGCCTCTTTTTTCAGTTCAATATACTATTATTAAGCTCCTTGCAAAGATTCCAGCTTTTCCCATTTTTCTGCAAGTTCCAGTCTGGCATGCTCGAGCATATCTGCTGCAGCTTCAGGATTTTCTGCCTTAACCCTGGTAAAACGGGCTTCGGAGTAGATATAATCTTCAAGCGATACTTTACCAGGCTTGCTGTCAAGCTTGAACCTCTTGCCTTTTTCAGCTGCCGGATTGTATCTGAACAGTGGCCAATAACCTGAATCAACCGCATTGGTTTGGTGATCAGCACCCTGGGACATATCGTATCCGTGCTCAATACAATGAGAATAAGCAATGATCAATGATACACCTTCATACTCTTCAGCTTCCTGAAGCGCCTTGAGCGTCTGAGCATCCTTTGCTCCGAGAGCAACCTGGGCCACATAAACTGAACCATAGGCCATTGCCTGCATCGCAAGATCTTTTTTACCTATGCGTTTGCCTGCGACAGCAAATTTAGCAGCAGCGCCCATCGGAGTAGCTTTGGACATCTGACCGCCTGTATTGGAGTAAACTTCTGTGTCCATAACAAGGATATTGATATTCTCACCGCTGGCAAGGACATGATCCAGACCACCGTATCCGATGTCATAAGCCCATCCGTCTCCACCGAATACCCACACTGATTTTTTATACAGATAATCAGAGAGGAATACCAGATCTTTTGCTTTTGGATCAGGATTGTTGGCAAGTTTTTCTCTCACCACTTTAATATCAGACAGCAATTGCTCTTTCTCGGCTTCCGTTTTCTGCGGATTGCTGTTGATCGCATCCACCAGTTCCTGTCCGAGTACATCCTTCAACTCATTGACGAGTCTGAAAGCCTTCTCGGATTTTTTATTGGTTGCCAGACGCAATCCCAGACCAAATTCGGCATTGTCTTCAAAAAGTGAGTTTGCCCAGGAAGGTCCTCTGCCATCTGAATTGGTACGATAAGGAGTGGTTGGCAGGTTTCCTCCATAAATGGATGAACAGCCTGTTGCATTGGCAACGATCATGTTGGATCCGTACAATTGTGAAATAAGTTTTACATAAGGTGTCTCACCACAACCTGCGCAGGCACCGGAGAATTCAAACAGCGGTTGCAAAAACTGTGCACCTTTCATCGTGCTGATGGCCAGTTCCTTTCTGTCGTAGTCAGGAATGTTGATGAAGTAATCCCAGTTCTTTTCTTCCACTTCAACCAAATGTGTTTTATCCGTCATATTGATCGCCCTGTAATCCGGATTGGTCTTGCTGACGGCAGGACAAACTTCAACGCATAGTTTACATCCGGTGCAATCCTCAACAGATACCTGCAAGGTATACACTTCAGTATCCTTATCGAAAGGTCTTCCTTTTGCAGCGATATTTTTGAGTGTTGCAGGCGCTTCGCCCAGCAATTCCCTGTCATATACTTTTGCCCTGATGGCAGCGTGAGGACAGATGGCAACGCATTTGTTGCACTGCGTACAAAGTTCTGCATCCCAGACAGGTACTTTATCCGCAATACCTCTCTTTTCAAATTGTGTGGTTCCAAGCGGGAAAGTTCCGTCAACCGGGAATGCACTCACAGGCAACCAGTCACCCTTACCGGCGATGATCTCACCCAATACGCCTTTCACAAATTCGGGCGCTCTCTGGTCGATCACCGGAATTTTCTCAAGGTCACTGCTGACTGATTTAGGATAATTGACTTCAAACAAGTTTGAAATGGACTGATCCACAGCGTTGAAATTCATTTCAACCAGTTTTTCACCTTTGTGTGAATATGACTTTACAATGGCTGACTTGATCTTTGCAATGGCTTCATCTTTTGGCAGAATGCCTGAAATCGCAAAGAAACATGTTTGCAAAATGGTGTTGACCCTTTTACCCAAATTGGCTTCCTCAGCAACTTTGGTTGCGTCGATGACATACAACTTCAATTCTTTTCTGACGATATCTTCCTGGATGTGTTTCGGTAAGTGACCCCAGACCTCATCAGGACCATAAGGCGAATTCAGCAGGAAAGTTGCACCGGGTTTTGCTTTGGCAGTGATGTCATACTTTGATAGGAAGGCAAAATGATGACAAGCCAGGAAGTCAGCTTTGGTGATCAGATAAGTGGACTCGATCGGCTGCTTTCCGAATCTGAGGTGAGAAACCGTCATACCACCGGCTTTCTTGGAGTCATATACAAAATAACCCTGAACGTAATTATCAGTCGTTTCACCGATGATCTTGATCGCATTTTTATTGGCGCTCACTGTACCATCAGCCCCCAAACCATAGAACATGCATGTTCTGGTGTGGTGATCCAGAGTGAAATCATTTTCATACTCCAGACTTGTTTTGGTGATGTCATCATTGATACCTACAGTGAAGTGATTCTTTGGATTTTCCTTGGTCAGCTCATGGAATACAGCTTTTACCATACCCGGATTGAACTCTTTGGATGACAATCCGTAACGACCGCCGATGATTTGCGGCATCGGTCTGCCGGATTCCACAAATGCGCTCAATACATCCATGTACAGAGGTTCACCTATGCTGCCGGGCTCTTTTGTTCTGTCCAGAACAGCAACATGTTTAACGGTCTGCGGAATGCTTTCCATAAAGTCAGCAATAGAGAAAGGACGGTACAATCTGACGATGATCGCTCCGACTTTTTCACCCAGACTATTGAGGTGTGCAACGGTTTCCCTGACTGCACCACTTCCTGAACCCATTAAAATCACGATCCTCTCTGCATCCGGAGCACCGACATAGTCAAACAATCTGTATGTTCTCCCGGTGAGTTTTGCGAATTTTTCATAGGTTGCCTTAACGATCTCAGGAACTCTTTGATAATACACATTGCAGGCTTCCCTTGCCTGGAAAAATACATCCGGATTCTGGGCAGTTCCGCGGATCACCGGGTTTTCCGTATTCAATGCGTTTTTCTTGAATTCCAGCACTTTGTCATAAGAAACCATCTCTTTGATGACTTCGTCAGGGATCGCATCTACTTTGGAAACTTCATGTGATGTCCTGAATCCGTCAAACACATTCAGGAAAGGCACCCGTGCCTGGAAAGTGGCTGCCTGGGTCAGCAGCGCAAAGTCCATAGCTTCCTGTACACTTCCGCCAAACATGATCGCAAAACCTGTTTGCCTGGTAGCCATTGTATCGGAATGGTCTCCGAATATGGACAATGCATGTGTAGCAACAGTCCTGGAGGCCACATGGATAACTGCAGGTAATAATTCACCTGCAATTTTATACATATTGGGGATCATCAGCAACAATCCCTGAGAAGCAGTAAATGTAGTTGAAACAGCTCCACCCTGCAATGATCCGTGCATTGCACCGGCAGCTCCGGCTTCACTTTGCATCTCCACTACCCTGGGCACATCACCCCAAACGTTTGTCATTCCTTTTGCAGCAAGTGCGTCAGCCGTCTCACCCATAGGGGAAGAAGGTGTGATCGGATAGATCGCACAGACTTCATTTGTTTTGATTGAAATAATCCCGACTGCCTCATTAGCATCCAGGATCAGTTTTTTACCTTCTTTTTCCATTTTATAATATTTAATAACTTTCCAATTTTTTAATAAAACAAAGTTCCAAAAAAATCAAGCCACAAAAATATAAAAATCAAAACGATGTTTTAAAATTATGACTCATATACCTGCAATAAAGTATTCTGTGATACCGTAATTTATACACTATCTAAGCAAGAAGGCTTAAAAAACTATTTTTCGTAATAAAAAATAAACATTACAAAATTAAATTTTGAATTAATCTGCATTCAACAGAAACATAAAATATTATCCTGATTTTCAAAAATCCAGAAATCCAGTATAACAGCCTGGAAATTCCCGGGAGTTATTAACTTTTCTGAAATGTGTTCGTCCGCGAAGAAAAAACCATGAGTTTTGGGCAAATAAAAGCTTTTCCGGACGGCTGCCCGGATTATAATCATTTTTTATATCCAAAAAATGAGCTACTTTTACCTTAAACAAAAAGAATGTTATAATTGAATATTAATTCCTGAAAGAACGGCTGAGGTGCAGCAGTTCAAAATTTCACCAAAAAATTTCTGATATATGGACAATTATTTTTCAGGCAATATCATAGACATCCTCCAACGCGAGATCTATCCCGGAAGCATCCGGGTTACTGATGGTAAAATCTCCGGGATCACCCGGGATCAATCCAAATATGAACAGTTTATCCTGCCTGGATTCATCGATGCCCATGTGCATATTGAGAGCTCCATGCTGACACCGTCAGAATTTGCACGGATCGCGGTGAGTCACGGAACAGTAGCCACTGTATCGGATGCCCACGAGATCGCGAATGTTTTGGGTATTGAGGGTGTACGTTACATGCAGAGAAATGGTAAAACCACGCCTTTCAGATTTTACTTTTCCGCGCCTTCCTGTGTGCCGGCAACCGATTTTGAAACCAGTGGTGCAAGGCTGGATCCTGATGATCTGACGCTTTTGCTGGAAGATCCGGATATCAGATATCTGGGTGAAATGATGAATTTTCCTGGTGTGATCTATGACGATGCCGAGGTTCACAGAAAAATCAACATCGCGCTTCAAAAGGGCAAAAAAATTGACGGACATGCTCCCGGACTGAGAGGCGATGACCTGAAAAAATACATCGATGCGGGTATCACTACGGATCATGAAAGTTTTACCCTTGCAGAAGCCCTGGATAAAATATCCTTAGGGATGAAGATCCAGATCCGTGAAGGTTCGGCGGTGAGGAATTTTGATGAACTGATCTCTCTTGCGGAAGATCATTGGGAGATGTGCATGTTTTGTTCAGACGATAAACATCCCGACGAACTGGTCAACGGCCACATCAATGAGCTCGTTAAAAGAGCTGTAAAACAAGGTATTGACCTATATAAAGTACTTCAGATCGCTTGTATCAATCCGATCCTTCACTATGGACTGGACACAGGCATGCTTCGTGAAGGAGACTCTGCGGATTTTATCGTGGTAGATGATCTCCGCGATTTTGCTGTTCACAAAACGGTAATTGCAGGTGAAACCGTTTTTGAAGACGGAAAGATCCTGATCCCTTACGTCGCACCTGAAAAAGTCAACTATTTCAATGTTTCGAAGAAAACCCCACAGGATTTTGAAATAAAATCTGACCATCCGGAAGTCAATGTCATTGAGGTAATTGATCACCAGTTGATCACAAACCGAAGCGTATGTGATGTTAAGTTGATCAATGGATTTCTGGAAGCAGACCCTGATAATGATCTGCTCAAAATTGCCGTGATCAACCGGTATCAGGATCTGCCACCGGCTATGGGTTTTATCAAAAATTTCGGACTAAAAAAGGGGGCTGTCGCTTCGTCAGTTGCCCATGATTCGCACAATATCATCGTTGCAGGCACAAATGATGAGGATATTTGTGAGGCAGTCAACCTGATCGTTGCTCACCAGGGTGGCGTCACCGCTGTTTGCCAAAATGAGGGCATTCAGGAGATATTGCCTCTGCCGGTTGCCGGGCTGATGAGCGACAGAGAATTTAACGAAGTTGCCCGGCTTTATGCACATCTGGATCAACTGGCCAAGTCTTTCGGTTCTCCGTTGTCTGCGCCTTTTATGACGCTTTCTTTTATGGGATTGCTGGTGATACCTGAACTAAAGCTTTCTGACAAGGGTCTTTTTGACGGAAAGGAATTCAGATTGATCGGTCTTCAGGCTACGTGATACATTTTACAGGATCGTTATTCATGTTATAAAATGTTTGTGGTGCATTATTTTTCAATCAAATTCTCATGTAATTATATATTATTATAATATGTTATCCGATATTTGTCAACGAAAAGGATCAACAATTATATATTCATTTCCATTATGAAAAAAGCTTTATTGTTCATTGGCATCATCGTGTTCATCATCGGGATAGCTGCATGGTATTTTATTCAATCCGGTAATAAAAGAAAAGAAGAAAGGGACCATGCCAGGTATATTGAATCCAAAGTCGGACCAGTAGAGCCATGTGCCGGCATTTCTCAGTTCATTGTTGACCAGGGAATTCCCGTGCCTGCATTGATCGATATGAGGCAGGTAGGATATTATGGAATGAAGATACTGGAAAACCGGATAAATGGCAGGGAATATATTCATCCCACATGGAATGATTTCGGATACCTGGGTTTATATACCACGGACCGGCTGGGTAATATCTACGTAACTTCCGTTCCCCATGTCAGCATAGACCTGAATCCTGTTGGAGAGCAAAACCGGATCCTCAGGGTGGATACCAAAACCGGTGTGATGTCTGAATATATGCAATTGCCCCAGGCAGCCGAATCCACCAACAGGAATCCGTTCGGGGCAGTTGGTTTGCACTATGATTGCGACAATGATGACCTGTATGTAACTTCTCTGGCCGGATCGGATATGAAAGAAGAACTCGGACGCATCTACCAGGTTGATATTCAAAATAAAAAGATCCTGAGCCAACTGGACAATGTGGACGCTCTGGGCGTGACCACTTTCAATACCATCACGGGCAAAAGACTGATCTATGGTCTCGCCAGGAAACCACATATATATTCAGTTGCCCTGGATCAGGAAGGAAAAATTTCTGGTGAACCCAAACTGGAGTTTTCACTGCTCGACCAGCCGGGCGGAACGGATGACAAAGCGCACCGGATCATTTTCAATGCAGATACCATGCTGATCAAAGCCAATAAATTCACCTTTACTTTGGCGGCTGCCAGTGATCCGGATAAAAATATCTATCGCTTCAGTTACAACCGTAAGGACGACAAATGGGAATTCATGGACGTAGTTCCACAGTACCAGGGGCAATGAACTGATGTTCAAATGTTCAGATGTTCAAATGATCTGATGTTCAAATGATCTGATGTTCTAATGATCTGATGTTCAAATGTTCAGATGTTCAAATGTTCTGATGTTCAAATGTTCTGATTATCTAATGATCTAATGTTTTAATAAATTGATTTTCAAGTTGTTAATACGCAAGAAAATATGATCATTATAGCATTTGAAAATTAGATCATTTTAGTATTTGAACATCAGATCATTTTAGCATTTGAATATTAGATCATTTTAGTATTTGAATATTAGATCATTTTAGTATTTGAACATCAGATCATTTTAGCATTTGAATATTAGAT
>CAZQKR010000046.1:0-31792 GCA_964594045.1 uncultured Saprospiraceae bacterium
TCTAATATTCAGAGTTTTATAAATTCTGTAAAAAAAACCGACGAAAACAGGAAAAATATCAATACACCGGAAGAGCTCGAACGATTATTATAAAAAGAAGTGTAATTATTTAGCTGACCAGTCTTTAAGCCTTTAAGATTTAAGAGTTTATACTAAAAAAACGACGCTGAAATGGAGGTTTGACACCGGTAATGCATAATCAGCCTATAAACTGTAGACTAAAAGCCTATCAACCTGAACAATTCCAGGAAAGTTTAATCAAGGTCTGATATGACCTGCTTAAAAGCTTCTTTTCAATCTTTGATCCAACAAAAGTGAATTCCGACCCTATACCTTTAATTCCAGTTGGTTTCGCCCCAATTTGATCAAACCGTCTTTTTCTATCTTTTTCAATATCCGGGAAACTGCCTCGCGACTGGCATTCATATCCGTTGCGATTTCCTGGTGTGTGATACTGATCTTTTTGGTCTGCAGAATAAGCGACTTTTTCTGAAGATATTCCATCAAACGTTCATCCATTCGTGAAAAAGCGATGGTGTCCAGGGTTTCGATCAGTTCCATAAGCCGTTTATCATACATCTGTACCACAAAATTGCGCCATTGGGGATACCGGCTCATCCAAAGATCGGCATATTTCAGCGGAACGGAAATAAAACGTACATCTTCTTCGGCTTCAGCTTTGAGGAGACTTTTTTTCTGTATCATACAACAACTGAAAGAAGAGGCGCAAGTATCACCGGGACCGACAAAATATAAAAATAATTCTTCCCCACCCGAATTCAACCGGCTGATCTTGAGCGAACCCTGGATAACAAGTGGTAAAAACCGGACATAAGCCCCAAAATCGATCACAGTTTCACCGGCATCCCGATTGACCACTTCACCAAATTCTGCAATTTCTTCAATCAATTGTTCCTGGCTCAATTGAGGATAGTACGCCCTTAAAAGTTTACCGATCTCTTTTTGCTTAAAAGAACTGTTCATCAAATATTTTTTTGCAAAAATAAAAAAACCACCCCAATTCAGGAGTGGTTTTTACTTTCTAAAGACCAACAGGTTGATCGGATGTTAAAAATCGATCTTATAATAGAACACAGGGAAAAATCCGAGTTGATATTCCTCCACGATCGGATTACCACTCGGGTGATCCGGAGCATAGGTCAGGGTCAAAATGTTCTTGGTTCCGAACAAATTGATCAGATCTACTGCAATCTCATGCGTAAACCGCTTGGCATTGATCACATAATTGACTTTAAGATCTGTTCTGAAATAGGGCCGGAATTGTTTTGTATTAACCGTTTCATCTTTAAAAACAACCTCAAGGGCTGCTGCAGAAGCTTCATCATCTACATCTCCATACCATCTGCCTCCGGCATAGGTTACCTTACCTCCGATATTGAAAGCCGAATTTTTAGTTAAGTTGAACTCTTTGGCGAACAAGGCATTGAAAGTATATTTTCCGTTGAATGATGTATTTCGCCAGATTTTGTCACTACCCTGATATTGGGCGTCAAACAAGGATCCCGTAAAGAGATAGTAATATCCCTTGCTGAAAAACTTTTCAACGGTCAGTTCAAATCCGTAATTTCGACCAGTTCCTGCATTTTGCAAAGGACCCGGGAAAAAGCGTGAGAAACCGCTACCGGCATTGATCAGGGAATAGGATGTGCTGCCAAATTCCACCGGGATTTCATACAGGTACTGATAATAGGTTTCTGCCTTGATCCGCATGTTTTTTGCCAGATAGGTATCATAAGACAACACGGCGTGTGCACTTTTCATAAATCCAAGATCCAGGTTATACTCCTGAGGATCCCTGCCAATGGTCTGATTGCTGTAATAGAAAATATAGGGTGAGATCATCTGTGAATGCAGACCGAGACCAAGAGAAAGCCGTTGCCTTTTATCAAACTGATATGCAACCCCCAGTCGTGGTTCTACAGGTGAAAAACTGTTCTTGTTCAAGCTGAAATGAGTACTGTTGATACCGCCGGTAAAACTTAATTTTTCTGAGTGATGGTATTTAAACTGCACATAAGCCTGGGATAATGTCGTAAATTTATTGGCATACCACCGGACAAGCCAGGGGTTCAGATCAATATTTTCCGGATAACTGAATTCTGGGCCATAAAGGCGTGCACTGTCCTGATACTGGAGGTGCATCAGATCAACCGTTCCTCCAAACTTAAAATTCAACCGGCTGTTGATCCTTTTATTGATCTGGATATTGGCGGAGTATTTATCTTCCTGGAAGAAATAATTCAATAGGGGCGGAAGACTATCCACCACAAAAAATCCATTTTCGTCCACATGACGGACGATCAGATCATGATTTGCATCGATCCGGGATTGGGAAGCAGAAAGGGTTGCTTTTAAAAATGTCGATCTGTTTACAGGTTTGCTGTAGCTGAGACCGACAACACCCATCCTTGAAGTAAAATATTGGTCTCTCTCATTGTCTCCGTAGATAAGGGTTGCCGTATCCGGTTTTTCCAGTTCGCTCAGCACGATATCGATCGTACTGGTTCCCCCCATACCGAAAAAAGAAATAGTTCCTCCGTGTTTTTGTGGAAAATTAAGCCTGAAAGCACCGTCCTGGTATTGCGGAATTGCGTCGGTACCGACCTGAATACCCATAAACTGAAACAATTGCAGGGTGGAATACCGGTACATTGCCAAATATGAACTTTTGGTTTTTTTGTTGATCGGGCCTTCTGCCATCAACTCTGTTCCAAGGAAACCAAGTTGCCCGCTGAATTCATGATTTTCGTTATTTCCGTTGCGCATTTTCAGGTCAAATACTCCGGCGATACCGTTGCTGTATTCAGCCGGAAAGGCTCCGGTGTAGAACTCTGAATTAGCCAGGAATTTGTTGTTTAAAATGGTGACCGGACCTCCGCCTGTTCCGGGAATGGAAAAGTGATTCGGATTGGGAATGTTTATCCCGTCCAGGCGCCAAAGCACACCGGATGGGCTGTTTCCCCTTACGACGATATCATTCCTGCTATCGTCGGCTCCCTGCACACCGGCATAATTGGAGGCCATTCTGGCGGGTTCTCCGCGGCTGCCTGCATACCGGTTGGTTTCTGCCACGGTAAATTCCCGGGCACTGACCATAGCCATTTCATTGACGACTTCACCATTCCTCTTGGCTACAATGGTCACTTCTTCCAGTTTCAGCGGCGCTTCCTCCATCTCAACGGTCAGAATAACTTCCTTGGCCGATGTAACCATAATATTGTTCATCACCACCTCTTTGTATCCAAGGTAACTGAAAGTCAGGTCGTGTCTGCCAACCGGCACATTGCTTATCCTGAAAGTTCCATCTGTATCTGAAGATGCTCCGAGTAAATTGTCCCCGGCATTTGCAAGGGTCACATTGACCCCGATGAGCGGGTATTTGGAATCATTGTCAACTACTATTCCCCGTATCGTTTGGGTGCGTTGTCCGGTCAGGGATAGGGCTAATAATGAAAATACAAAAATAAAAAGTCCGTTTTTAATTTTCATGATCTTCGTTTTAATTGAAATAATAAGTTGGAATACAATATTAGCAATGATTTTAATTCCACGTTTCAATTTTTTGTCTTTTTTGCTGAAATTGAAATTTTTAGTGCGAAATCTTGCTGAATTTGACTTAAGTTGTAAAAAATCCCGGATTTTTTATTGAATACAAAATACAGCTGGTCCATGAAGTATCTCGAAGGTTCAGGTATGTATTTTGAAAAACAGATGGAAGAATCACATCATTTTCCCGGATCAAAAAACTTCGCGTTTTTCGTAAAAAAAACGATCCAGGATCAAGTTACCTATTCAATAATTCAGGTTTACCTGGGCTGCTGTTGTGCCTTTATAAAGCAAATCATGAAAGAAGCCCGGATTTTTGGAGTAAAACCCGGCGATATTTCGAAAAATTTCCCGCTGATTTTTACGTTATTAAAACATAAATGAGTCTTTTTCAGGTGGAACAAGAACCTCAATTATAACACAAGATTGGGCTTTGCCATACGAAATATATTAAAAATTCGGTTCATTGAATTATTTCTTAATTTTGCCGGTGTATTTCACAATGGAATACCTATAAAACAGGTATATATGAATCAATTATCAGAAAAGCTGAGTTTTATCATCATTGCATTGCTCCTGGCCAGTATGGTCAGCGCCGGGAAACCTATTGATAAGGAAAAGGCGGAAGCACTCAATGAATACGTCCGATTCGCCAACGAATCCGTGCATGGAATGCTTATCGCACACCGGTTGTTTGAAAACTACAATCAGGACATCAACAAATTCGTTGACCTTCCCGGGCATCAACTCAACTTCTACAGCAATTCCGATCTACCGGGCAATCTGTTTGAGGATCCGGAAAACTGGTTTTATGAAATTTCCCCTGCTGATCTTTATTTACAAACCCTGGACAATTACAATTATATCAAGCTGGAGCAATTTACCGAACTTCAGAAGTTTGCCACCAAGATTCACGAGATCAACAACCGGACCAACCAGCTCAGGCTATCCATAGGAGAATCCATCAACTCATATGACCTGAGTAACAGGGACAATGTATACAAGATTTACGATATGCTGGAGGAAGCCGTTGACCAGTTTGACCTGATGCTGGCTCAAATCATAAACCTTGAGCATCAGCTATTGATCTGCAGCCAGGAAATTGACGGTCAAAACACAACGGATAAAGCGGAAACAACAGAAAGGCCATTTGAAGAGGTGTTCCAAAGCGCCCGGAAACTCCTGCTTGCCATCAGAGTGGATGACAAAAAACAGGCGCAGGAGCAATTGACACGTCTTAGCAATGCCAATAAAAAACTTCAGGCCGGAAACGAATTGCCTGCCATGGAGAAAAAAAACGCACAGATCAAAAACATGCGGATCAGCTTGTACGACAATATCAGGGAGATCATGGAGATGACAGCTGATTTTGAGTCAGGGCAGCCCATTCCGGATGTGTACGATCTTTATGGAACCAGTTATTATTATTACAACACCAAGCTTCTGAGCCGGTTCAACCGTTACGGCAATGGACTGGTAACCCAGATCAACCAGATCCTGGCAGCAGCAAATCCGGGTGCGATGCAATACCTGGAATTACCCCACCATCTGAAGATCATCTATCCGGTCAAGCTGGAACAGCAGGTGCCGGTCATCGCTTCGACACTTCAGGAAATTGAACGATTACCGGAGCAACTGGAAGACAGGAAAGTGGTTCTGGTAGAAAAGGCACAGGAAATCGTTGTAGATGGCTTTGAAACAGAGATTGAAATATTCGATTATCTGCATCAAGACGGTGACCTGATTTCCCTGAATTTCAACGGAGACTGGATCATCCGTGAATTATCCCTTGAGTCCAAGCCAAGAAAGTTTATTTTAAAACTCAATACCACAGGGGAAAACTACCTGATCCTCCATGCGGTCAATGAGGGGAATATTCCGCCCAACACCATCGGCATCAATTATACACACAAGGGTAGAAAAAAGCGCCATATCATGCAATCCAGCCTGAAGACCAGCCAGATGGTAAGGATCCGGGTGGACGAAAAGTAATAAAAGATCAATAAAGATAAATGTTGAACCCGGTTTTAATGCCCGGATAGAAGTTGAATGAACCGTTATACTTTCCGGTGTTACCCGGATAGCGCCAGTCTTCAGCGTTGATGTCCGTCAATCCGATGACCCCGTGTATTTCCACCCAGACGGCGGTTCTCCTGCCCAGGAATTTCTGATAGCCATAAGCCATCTCTAGGTTGATGTCAAAAGGTCTGAAAAGTTCGCGGTCTTTAGCAGGATCACCTGCAGCGAGCAGTGCGTCCGTGTTTTCGTTCCATCTGCCGAAGGTGACAAAATCGGTCAGTGATTCCTCGACCATCTGCCCATAATGTGTTTCACGGTAAAACCGGACATCCGATCCGATAAGATATCCCATCATGACGCCACCCTGGATGTACTGCAGGGATACCCTGAAGTCATCACCGGGCTTTTGGTTGAGGATGATCTTAAACAGCAAAGGAACTTGCAGATATTGGTTGCGAACCGTCTTTTCCACCTGTTTGCCGCTGAGCACATCCCCGTAATGTTGTCCCCAGAATGAAAAAATAAGCCCGGTTTTAAATGAACCCCGAAGATACCGGCGGTCAATGCCATAATAAAATCCCGCCTGGAAACCAGGCGTGGCTTCATAGGCCAGCGTGCTGTATCCGTAGTTGTTTTGCCTGATGATGGTAGCGTTCCCGACCGAAGCAAAGGGGGCAAGGAAAAAACTTTTATAGTTGTCTTCCAACTGCTGTGCATGGGTTGGAAGGGAGAGTAAAAGTATAAGTGAGCATATCAAAAGGCAAGATCTGTACATAACTGACTATAAGTATAAACTATTAATGCTAAAAGACTAATTAAAAATCAAATATACATATAAAATATATGAAATATAATTTGAAGTGATTTTATCAAATAAAAAGTGCCGGAGTGAAAAAGATATGGGATGAAATTCGGGATTTTTATGCTTTTTGTAAACCGGTTTAAACTGGTTTAATTTAATTACTATGCTCGAATTTATACTGACTATCATTAAGTTTGATTATCAAATTTGAATAAATGAAAACTAAATCATTTTTATTAAGCTTAGGTTTAATTTCTATTTTTTATTTGAGTAGTAGCTCGCAAACATTACCCACTTATGTTCCTGCTTCGGGACTTGTAGGCTGGTGGCCTTATAATGGAAATGCTAATGATGAGAGTGGAAATGGAAATAATGGTGTGGTAACAGGAGCATCATTAGACATAGACAGACACGGGAATGAGCAATCTGCTTATTTATTTACAGATATCAATCAATACATTAATAAAGGGAATAGTGATGATTTCAATATATTTAACGCTGATTACAGTATTTCTGTTTGGTGCAAACCGATTCAAATAGTCAATGAACCCGATCATTCCAATCAAATAATTACAAAATATAAACATTTCTCTATACCTGAATGCGATTTCTTTATAAACTTAGCAGGGGGAGGTTTTATAGGTCATTCAGGAAATGGAACTAATGATCATTACGAATTTGCTTTCAATGATAATTTATGGCATCATGTTGTAATTGTATTTGAAGATGGTATTTCATCAATTTTTGTTGACAATTCATTCTTAGGGAGCAAATCGTTAAACTTTAACAGCTTCAACTCTTCAACTAATTTGATAGTTGGTAGCATTGATCCGTCTGGTCCTCTTTTTGAAGAATCACAATTTTTTGGAAATTTGGATGATATTGGCATATGGAACCGAGCCCTAACTCAGGAAGAAATATCACTTATGTATTCAGCGATTGATGTAGAGTGTACCAACCTTACTTCACCCGTTAATGGAGCCTCCAATGTCAATAATACTTCAGATCTATCTTGGGCACCATCAACAAAAGCGACAGGATATAAGCTGAAAATCGGAACAACACCGGGAGGAGGAGAACTACTCAATAATGTGGACGTGGGTAATGTGACGACATATGATCCCCCGGTGAATTTCCCCTGCAATTCAGAAATATTTGTGTTGATAACGCCATATAACAATAATGGAGAGAGGATAGGGTGTGTGGAAGAAAGTTTTACCACGAGGGGATTCATTACCCGATCAAACGGAGAATACTCAGATCAGAATACATGGGAGGGAGGCTGTGTACCCCCAAATCCGATTCCGGCCGGAGTTACAATAGAGATCGGGCATGAATTAATTAATAGCATTTTAAATACTATAGTTAATAATGGTACGATAATAAGCACAAAGCCATTTAATAATTTTGGAACCTACAAAGGCAATGGTACTTTCATTGGACCATTTATCAACCAAGGTACTTTAGCGCCTGGAAATTGATGCTACTAGTAAAGAAATTGCAATAATAGAGAAGCTGAATTTGACAGATTTCAAAGAAAAATCTTTTCTTAAAAAATGGTTAATCAATAATTGGGCGGAATACTTGCTGCCAGGTTTAATCACTTAAGTACGTGTATCTGTGGACGCTTCCTCATTTTAAATTCCAGAGCAACGGATAAATAACGAATAATCAGATAGAAAACTTACCGCTGCCTTAACCTAGTTGATCCGATAAATAAACTTCCGCTTATCCTCGGGATCCTGAATCCGGGAAACCAGCTTTTGACCCGCTTTGGAGCGGTATTCCAGGTTGACCTGGTTGATCAGTTGGGATCGCTTGAACCGCAGGGTCTCGGCTGAACGGATATCGTGTATGTTCAGCAATTCGTCCAGCTTGTCGGAAGTAATGGACTGTCCCTGCCATTCCAGTAAAATATGGATAAGCGGTTGGTCAAAAACCAGGTCTTTCAATCCATTTTTTCTCCTGCGATTTCTCCGGAAATAGATCAGCAGGCCAATCGGCACAACACTTGAAATCGCAGTTGCAATAAGTATATTGTTGAAAGACCAGGGATCTTTTTTCATTTTTTTAAAATCCAGGATTATTTTGGCCAAATCGTAATCTGCTACCAGATTCAAATCTCCCGAATAGAATCGAACGCGATCGCCTGTGATATAGGTGAGACTTTGCGTTTCAATGAAAGGATTTAAATCGGAAGAATAAAATTGCAAAGTAGTTTTGTCAAATATATAAGTCGGTTGATGCCCCAGATAAAGATAGTTTTCTGTCCCAATACTAATATTCACACCCCGAGCATCGTAAAACAATTCAGGGTGATTATATTTTTTTGTCTTTCCACTATGCAGATCAACGGCATAGGAAGGTAGTTTTTGAGCCTGTTCCATCAACCCGTCATTGAACCGGGTAGGTTCGATGACATATAAAAACGAATCCCGGACAAAAACAGGACCATTACCACCATCAGGATAATGCTCGTAAGGCACGATTTCCCATTCACTCTTTTCCCAGTCAAAACGGATCAGATCACCATGCTGCCGCCAATACCCATATCCGCCAAAAGAATAGAGATCTCCCTTGTAAGCAAACTTTTGACTGGCAAAGTTGTATGCCGTGTTATTCTTTCGGTAGAGATTCACCCAGGTGCTATCCCGCCACTCATAGACCCGGAATGATCCGTCCGGCAGCAGGTATATCTTGTTTCCTATCTCAAGGATTGTCAAAACCAGAGGAAGCGGATCTCCTGCATTTTTGATCAGAGATCTTTTTACAATCAGGCTCTTTTCAAACAAAAGTTTAAGTTCGTTTTCATCACAATAAGGGGCCTTGTCGAGATAGGTGATCTGTGCACCTGAATTCCAAGCAGAAAAGAAAACAACCAATAAAAAAATGATCCGGGTTTTCAGTTGGTCAATCATTTTTGATCAGATTATTTAATCGAAACGGTTATTCAAAAATACAAAAAATCAGGCAATATCCGGTAATTTGTACTGGAAATTAGATCATATGATCCTGATTCCCGGGCATGATCTCAAACCATCAAATTATTGCTCCATGAGCAAGACATTTTCAAACCTAAGCTGGACGAGCCAGAACCAAAGAGTAGATTGAATTAAGCAACTCCCTTTACGTTGTTCCGGGGCAGGCATAGTTTAACGATTTTGGAAGTATGATACATCTAAAATCACTTTTGTTCATCAAAAATTACGAGATTTCTCGCTCCGCTCGAAATGACAGATAATTAGCTATGGGGTATAGGCAGCGGCAAAGCCGCTGCCTATACCCTGTTTCTCTAACAAAAACAATCGTCATTTCGAGCGGAGCGAGAAATCTTGACACATATTTCTAACCTTTAGAATTTTTGTCGGTCAGTAAGTTTCAGAATATAAAATCCCATATGCTTACAGAAAACCTAAGCAGAGTAATTTCAGCTGATATACCTATTGATCACCGTATTCAACCTATACAACGGCCTGAAAACCTCAATGGTTTGTTGAACCACATCGCCTGAAAACCAGAATTCGTTGTCCACATTATGGCCCACGGCGTAGTGTTTGTATTTCAACAGGTCGATGTATTCGAAATCCTTGTCAAACCCCTTAGGCGGAGATTTCAGTTTGTCTTCTTCCATCAGATGACCATACACCGTCTTGAACTCGGGGTCGTTGAGCAGTTGGAAAAGCGGTTTGGGATCGTTGTAAATGCCCTGCCTGATGGCGTTCAAAACCGGGGGTTCGGGCATATACACACCACCACCGATGAATGACGCATCCGGTTCAAAATGGACATAATAACCGCCAAAACGACTCTTCCGGCCGCCTCTGGCGATGAATGCCCCCATATTGGTCTTGTAGGGTTCCTTGTTCTTTGAAAACCGGACATCCCTGAAAATGCGGAAGGTACATTCTTTTGCATTTTGTACATCGATGGTGCTGTCCATAGATGTGATCTCCGGGATCAACAGGTCAATAAAATGTTCAAACTGCGCCTTTGCCAATTTATACCGTGATTCATTGTCCTTGAACCACTCCCGGGTGTTGTTGAATCTGAGGTCAACCAAAAAATGAAAACTCTCTTTCAGATCTGTTATTGCCATGATACCTTGATTTAATCTGGTGCAAAATAAATGTTTTTCAGGGAAAGGGGAATATTCCGTGAAATAAGGTTTATTTTGCATACTGATTTTTCAGTCAACGGTTAATGATCCGGATGAAAAACCGGCAAAATTGAACAGGTCGTATTATTTTTCTGAAACCGGTCAGCATAGTTCAAACATGAAATACATACGTAAAAATATTCCCAATTCCTTCACCATGATCAACCTTTCGCTGGGTTTTGTGGCGATATTGATCAACGATCCATTTATCAGTCCGCTGTTGATTTTGGCTGCCGGAGCGGCAGATCTGCTGGACGGGTATCTGGCCAGGAAACTCAAAGCCTACACGCTGCTGGGGAAACAGCTGGACTCATTGGCAGACCTGGTGAGTTTCGGTGTGGCACCTGCTTTTTTGTATTATGGGTATTTTCTGGACCAGAACATTTACGGTATGCTTTTCGCTGCGCTGCTGCCGGTTTTTTGTGCCATCAGGCTGGGAATTTACAATATAGACGAAAGCCAGAAAGATCATTTCAGGGGTTTACCCACTCCGGCAACCGGCTTATTTTTCGCATTCATGGTTTTTGCCAAAGAAAAACTATGGTTCGATGTCTTTCCCGATTGGGTGTTTTATTTTCTGGTCATCGCTTTTGCCGGGATGATGGTTGCTCCGTTCAACATGTTGTCGATCAAAAACTTTGAGAACAAGCATGTTGCCGAAAAAACGATCATCGTGGTGTTTGTTGCCACATCATTACTGGTGCTGCTCGCCGTACAAATAGCCGGCGTACCGGCAATGGTCATACTTTACATTGTCTCTTCGGTGATGTGGTATTTCGCTAAGCCAAGGATCAATCAATTTTGATGCGATTAATGATTGACTGAATAAGATCAGTTGATACGCCGGGTCTTTTCACATTATTTTTAATGAAATTTCGAAAATTCTTCTCCTGATCGATCAACCGCGGGTAATCCGGGTTGTTTTCCACTTCATACAAAAAATTGGCGTTTTCTTCGTTCACCATGGCATGATCCAGGAACAAGTCGATATTCCTTTGAATTTCCAACTGTTTTTTTGATTTACTCATAATCAAAACGATTTTCTAGATTGACAAAAAATACAAAGGGCAAAACATCTTTTCCTATTCACTAAAATTTTTATAATACAATCACTCTTCTTCATTCCGGTTTTTCCGCTTACCGCGAAAATCTTCATAGCCCATTTTCTCGGCGTAAGGCTTGAGCAATTCCTTCAAAGCATTCCTTGCCCGGAAAAGCCGGCTGCGGATGGTCCCGATGGGGATATCAATGATTTTGGACATTTCCTCATAGCTGAAACCCTCAATGTCACACAAAAGGATCACTGTTCGGAAATCTTCCGGCAATTTGTCGAGCGCGCGCGTGACTTCATCGCCCATTTCGTTGACATAGATATCGTCCCGAAGATCAGCATTTAACCGTTCATTGATGTTTTCTGCCGTCTGAACCATACCTACATCAGCTACATCAACTTTTTTAGGCGACTTGGCCTTTTTCCTGTATTCGTTGATGTAAGCATTTTTCAGTATTTTAAACAACCAGGCTTTCGCATTAGTTCCCTCTTCAAATTTATCCATGAATTTAAAGGCCTTCATGTACGTTTCCTGGATGAGATCATCCGCATCTTCTTCATTGTAGGTAAGGTGGAAGGCAAATGTTTTCAGTGCCTGGATATGAGGCATGAATTCCTGTTGAAAGAATTCGATTTTTTTTTGAGTATCCTGTTGATTTACCGACATTGGAACGAAGGTAAGAAAATTGGCTGAAAAAGTACTTGAGAAAGTTATAATTATCTTATTTCAATTACCGGAAAGATCATTTTTTTCTGATCAAATTGAGTCCGTCCCGCAAGGGTAAAATCACATTTTCAACCCGTTTGTCAGCAAGCACATGCCGGTTGAAACGGTGTATCATCCGTGTGGTTTCATCTTCCGGGTCAGTGATCACTTTCCCGCTCCAGAGCACATTATCTGCCAGGATGATCCCGCCGCTGTCAACCAGATCAACAACCGCTTCAAAGTATTCGATATAATCTTCTTTCGCCGCATCAATGAACACCAGCTGAAAAGGACCTTCAAATCTGTTCATCATTTTAAGCGCATCGCCAAAATGAACCCGGATCTTGTTTCGGAACGGGCTTCTCAAAACATATTTGGATATAATGGGTTTGAGTTCTTCATTGATCTCAATGGTATCCAGTTGTCCGTTTTCCGTCAGACCTTCCGCCAGGCAAAGGCTGGAATAGCCGGTGAACGTGCCGATTTCGAGAATATTGACCGGCCGGATCAATTTGCTGACCAAACTGAGCAATCTGCCTTGCAGCGGACCGGTAAGCATCCTGGGGTTCAGCATTTTGATATTGGTTTCCCGTTCCAGATCATCCAGATAATCAGGCACATGGGAACTGTTCAGGGTACAATAATCCTCCAGTTTTTCGTTCATTTGGTTCATTAGCCCAAATTTTCAATAATTATTCATTTCCCGCAACACGCTTGCGTGTGAAGATCCGGATTTTTCCGGTTCGCAGCAAGGTGTGCAGGATCATCAATACAAAGATAATCAACATCCCCATATAAACCCGGGGAGAAATCGTCTTGTGATCGCCCAGGATCCATGCAGCCATCAGCAAACCGTAAACCGGTTCCATGTTGAAAGCAAAACTGACATCAAATGCACTGAGCCACCGCATCGATTTCAGGTAAAAATAATAAGCCATTACCGTACAGACTACAGCAAAGATCATGAGGTAGATCCAGTCGATACCTGCCGGGATTTCAAATTGAGGCATTCCCACAAGACCGGCAATGAGCAGGATCAACCCAATGGTAACCCATACAATGCCCAGCTGGACGAAGGTGGTTTGGAATTCTTTTTCCTTAACCAGCCACATCTTGTTCAGGATGGAAAATACTGCACCAATGAATGCCGAGATCAGGCCGACGAACAATCCTGTTTGCTGGATCTTGTCCGAATTGTAATAAATAAGTACCATGGCCGGTGTTACCAACAGGCTGATGATCAGATCGGATATTTTCCATTTGTAAGTTTTGATGATAATCGGCTCAACCAAAGCTGTTATGATGGCTGAAGTGGACATTGTGATCAGTGCAATAGACGCACTGGATAATTTGATCGAACCATAAAATGCCATCCAGTGTAATGCGACCAGAAAGCCGATAAATGCATGTCTTTTGACAAAAACAGGACCATTGTTTTTTAAAATCGTCCAAGGGCTGACCATGACAGCCAGAATAAGGGTGGTGACAAATACACGCCACCACACGATGGATAAGGTATTCAAACGGATCAGATCGCCCAGGATGGCTGTAAATCCGAATAAAAACACAGAAAGATGCAATATAGCAAAAGCCTTAGGTTTCATAAACAAGTTGTGAGATCCCCAAAAAGAAAATCAATTTTGCCGGAACAATTCCGGTTTTACTTCTGGCGCTATTTTTTAATTAATCGTCTAAAACGATATCAAACAGATTCAGCCTGCAAATGAAAACAATTATTGCCACAGGACTTTTGAAAACAGGAAAAATTTTATTGAAAAGGATGATTTGATCCCGGTCAGTATTAACATGATTATAAAATCAGGTAACAGAAAAGCCTGGAAACGATCACGCCTGCCAGGGCGTTTATTGGTCAGTATTATCAGAATAACCGAAAGGTTACGGGCACAAGACATTCACCGTTCTCAGCCCGCCTGTCTCATTGATGAAAACACGCCAGCATTTGCCATCCGGACTTTTAAGGATCAGAGAACCACCGGCCTTGTCGACCAGCATGTTTTCCGTTACAGTTTCAACACGGTTGGAACTAAGCGGATTGACCGAAGTTGTCAATAAACTTCCGTTATTATTGACCGAAACTTTCCAGAAATTATTATCTGGGGCCCGCAAGACCACCCCCTGGTTCGATTGACTGACAGCAACATCCTCGTCCACCGAAAATGTATGATTTGCAGCCGGGCTGTTCACCACCTGGATCGCACCGGAATTATTGACTGTAATGGTAAATTGCTGACCGCTTTTATTGCTGAGCAAAGGCCCTTTGGAAGCCTGAAGGAAAACCAGATCACCTGAGGTCAGGACTGAGCCTGCCGGTATATTCCTGTTGGTGAGGGAAAAGTACGAAAATCCGGAGAATGTTCCTTTATACACATAAGCATTATCGGGGCCGAAAGAAGCAAAAACTGAATCCGGCCGTACAATTTCAACCCCGGCAAGAGTGGAAGTTGCCAAAGGAGAAACAGATTTTATGATGTTGAGCCGTCCTGCATCAGTTCCCCAGGTATTCATTTCGGTGGAAGTATAATAAAGTGTGAGTTCATATAAGGAACTTTCATCTGCATTCACCTGAATAGTTTTAGCAGCGTATTGGCCACCACCGAAAGGCAGATTGGGCTTGGATGTACCGGAGGTGGCCACCTGAACTGTCGTGCATTCCAGATCGGTTGATCCAAGGTTTTTGACGGAAGCGATCACCTTTTCATTAGCCGAATAAAAATTTGCTTTTTCACCTGATTTAATGAAGGAACTCTGGTTTACGGTAACAGCGGATTCAATTTTTGCTGCACCCAGTTTATAAAAACGAAAATGAGGTTGATAAGATTGATTATTAAAGTTCAATACTACATCTCCGGCACCCAGTGTGCATCCATTGGCACTATTGTTAACCAGTAATTCATTATATTTTCCGGAACCGCCCCCAACAGGATTCGTAGTATAAATGTAATCAAAATTGCTCGATTTGACCGTATTATCGTAACAAAACTCTATGTATAAGGCAGATGTTCCGTCCCAGTAGAAAGGAGTGTCAAAATCGATGGTCACCCAGGCGCCCTGGACCGTGCTGACCGTACCAAGGAATACCTGGTCGGTGTAAATCCATGGTTGATTCAGCAGTGTGGTAAAAGGCACATTGCTCATGCCAATCCTGAAATTCTGATATGGGAATGTAGAGAATTTGATCAGGGTATAAAAAGCTAAAGCATTGATATATCCTGCAGTAATTCCTGCAGAGGCAAGTTGAGCAGGCAAATAGAGGAACCTGCTTTTGCCATCCTCATATAAACATGTAAAAATAAACGGAACGGAAGTTGCCGGGGTACCATAAGCAGTATACCCACCCGGAGAACAACAGTTGGAACTCACCTGATCAGGACCGTCTGTCAGATACAGGGTAAAAACCGGAATGCTGCCTATAATCGCTGGTCCGGAGACCATCGACAATTCCAGTAAGATCGTTTCTGTTACTTCCTCAATCGCATCATTGATGATCTGCAATTCGATGAATTGTTCAGATGACGAGTTTGGAGGAAAAGTGAGTGTTGGAGTGTTAAGGATAAAATCGATTCCCTCGACAGCAGTGCCACTATTTAAAACAGCCACACTGATTGTATTCTGAACGGAGGACATCAGGCTCATACTGACAGGGATGTGATGGAGCCTGAAAGGGCTTTCACAAACAGGGCTTGAAGGAGAATCACCTGTTTCAATAGTTCCGGAAAAAGAGACCAAAAAACTGATGCCGGGTGTAGTACCCACGCAATCATCAAGGCAGGCGCATCCCGGATAGTGATTTTGGATATCAGTGATGGATTCAGCAGACCATTGGGTAAAATTACCAACAGTTGGATACATGATGTATCCGGAAGTAGCATCATGTACAGCATCGAAGTTGTGGCCAACCTCATGTGCCAGGAGCACGCGTTTCAAATTGGCATCCGTATTAAAATCTTCACAAATGTTATAGCTTGCCAGAGAACACACGGTTCCGATCCAGGCGAGTCCGATAGTAGAACCATCCAGATCTCTTTTAGTCCAGAGGGTAGCTACATCATGAGCCAGGTAAAAACCGGAAGGCGCCCAGTCGGTAAAGCTATCCAGGAGATCACCGGCAAAAGTTGATGTTGTAAACGGATCACTTCCGCTGCTGGTGACAATATATTGCTCAGTGATCACAAATTGCAATTCATCGGCAAACTCATCATCATAATTGGTTTGCATGTCGTTGGTGACGGCGATATTATGGCTTTCAACAGCAGAAACGGTTCCATAATGGTCAAACATTAAATAATCCGCCGCGATGGCATAATCCACGATGTAGCATTCATCCAGCTTCCTGGTATCAGCCATACCGGGGTTTTCACGCTTTTGCAGTCGATGGGATTCATTTACGCCGCAACTGTGCTCTTTTCCGGCTACAATATCTTTTGTATCGTAAATTACATACCAGCCCACATCAAAGCCCTTAATAAAATGATAAGCAGGTTCAATGTAGATCAGGGAATTTTCTGACCGGATAAAACCCTGAATGAATTGTTCGCCGAAAGTGAGACTCACACGATCGCCATTTTCAGTATATCCATTCATCGGAACGGCTGAAGGAACAGATTGCCGATATGTTTTTCCATCACAGGCAACTGTGCAGACGTAATTTCCGGAAATGATATCCGTTTTTGTAAGATGAAGGTTCCAGTCCAAAAGGCGGATATCTTTATACTCGCCGGACATCATCATTGCCTCTTCATCAATGAGATCATGTGCAGCAATTTCAACCAGCCGGTACTGATGGAAATACTCATTTAATAATAAAGAAGATTTTTGTGCAGCCAATTGATTGACTGCCAAAAATTTGAATAACAATAAAGTGAAATAAGCGATTATTTTGGGGAAATTCATAAAAAATAATTTATATCAGTAAGAAAAAAATATCCATACCTCAATACTAAATGATCATGCAGCGCTCATTATCACAAATCAGACCAATGAAGTCGGGTTGATCACGCAACTTCACCCGGTCATCGTGCAAATGCTAAGTGAATATCAGTTGATATTCCGGCAGACTACTTTTAGTCCGCATGAGTATTATTCAACTCGTTTTAATTTTCAGTAAACATGACAAAAAAGACTATAACCGAATGATTTTTTTACTCTGTACGCCTCCCGGCATTTCCATCGAGATCACATACATACCCGACATAAGATCAGGATCTTTGATCACAAAATGATTCATCCCGTCCAGGACTTCAACCGGGCGCATATACAATAACTTTCCATGAAGATCCCGTATGCTGAGCTGACCTGTTGCAGGAACAGCACAGGAAAAACTAATTTTAATCTGATCAACGAAAGGATTCGGAAAAACTTTGAAGGAATCTTCTGTCAGATCGGATATACCTGTGATGCCACCGGATCCATCCTCAATGATAAAATTGTCAAGATAAACCGTTGCGGCACCCTTTCCTTTATACTGAAAAGCGATCCAGACATGTTCATATCCGGCAAATTCTGACAGATCGATTTGAGCAGTTGACCACTCAAATGATTCAAAAAAACCGGCATCCTCTTCAACCCAGATCACACCGGACCAACTCAAGCCTTTATCTGTGCTGACACGAACCATCAGGTCCGCTTTATCATAGGGGTACACCATCCAGTAATAACTCATTTTCCAATCAAAAGACAAGGTGATATCTGTGGTAATACCCGAAAAATCCATAGGAGGAGAGACAAGCCACTCATCCTGCATTTCATCCTCGTGCCTGCAATAAACCACAGGTTGTTCAGAGTAGCTGTCCTGAGTGATTTGCCATGAAAAAGGGCCAGGATCACGGGACTCAGATACCCAGCAAGCCGGCAATAAAAAATCAGAATAGAAGTTTTCGCTGAAAGGGAAAACACCTATTGCTGTAATGCATCGCGTACTAAAAACTACGGGTTGGGACCATCTGCTGCGGTCGTTTTCCGTACAAACAGAACGGACATAAGCATGGTAATAAGTTCCGGGAGCACCTCCGGTCCAAATGAATGGTTTTTGTATGATTTCCGAAACCGTCGGAAGGCCTTTGGGTTCTTCTCCCAAAGGTACGAACTCTATTTCCCATTTCGTGGCAACATCCTTTTCTTCCCAGTTGATCGTTGCACCGTTCTCCGAAAAATCCGAAGCAGAGATCTTGCCTGGAAATCTGCAGGTCACAGGGCTGCAATCAGCTTTTCCTTTAAAGAAAACCTCGTTATTTCCGGGGAAATTTCCGGCTTTAAAGGAAAAATATTCCTGATCATAGATATCCCTGAGAGAAAAAATGCATTCCAGATCCCAGTTTCCTGAATGCCAAACCAATTCAAAGTCCATTGAGTCACACAATGAAACAAAATACTCATAAGGGCCAAAACCTGCTTCATGTTGTGTGAAATAACCAAGGGAAACCCCATCCTGTATCACTTCAACGTAAGCACCATTCCAATCATCCCCGTAAGTATCGGCCAGAACCAGTTTGTAATCGCAGGAATTATTGCTGCAGGCCGTGTAAAATGAAAAAGGTCCGTTCCAATTGCTCTTTGAATTGGCACCGCAATTGGCTCTGATGTAATAATCATATTGGGACAGCGGTTGTCCACCGGTCCAACGGTAAGGATTCTGGTCAATGGTTATCGTGGATGCGCCTGTCGGAATTTGCCCGGATTCAACCACTTCAATATCCCAGGACACAGCATTTTGGCTGTCCCATGTGAAAAGAGCGCCATCTGAATAGGCATCAACGAGGCGTAAATTTTCAGGTCTTGAGCAACCGGACAGATGGATTTCGTCTATGAGCCAGTCATCTCCGTCGTCGTTGGTCATAACAAAAGCAACATAGATCTGCTGACCAATGTAGGCGCTGAGATCCACCTCATGGTATTTGTATTTCAACCCCAGGTCAGGTTCTTTTTGCTGATCGACCACCACAAAATCCGATGGATTGGTAGCCGAACCTGTTGAAACACGGACGGTATAAACAGATGCATAGTCAATGGCATAATTGTCTTTCTGGAAAAAAGACAGCACATGTGACTGTTGTCCCGGGGTAAACCTGGGTGTGACCAGCCAGTCTTCAGCCTGACCATCCGGCACATTTTCCCACCGGATAAAAGCTGCCTGATTACCCATAAATGCAGTTGTTGATCTCACCCAGGATTGTTCCGTTCCATTGTCGTTGTCATAAACACGCCATCCGGAAGGCGGGAATACAGCGCCTTCAAAACTTTCGGGGAATTGTGCAAACAAAGAGCAATGCACCAGAAAGATCATCAATGAAAGTATAGTTTTTCGCATTCAGCTTAAAATTTTAATGTTATAAAGCATGGTCATGGAACATTATCCACTATCTGTTTACGCTATATTTTGATCAGTTTTTCCTGGGCAATGATGCCATTTTGGCTGACCACCAGCAGGTAGCTTCCCTGAACAAGGTCGGCGATATTCAGTTCCAACCCGGTAAAATCTTCCACAGGCGTTTTAGTTGCATGAAGGATCGTTCTACCTGACAAGTCCCGGATTTCATAAGTAATGGGTTCAAGACTGCAGGTCGTGAGCACATCCAGTCGGGTGGCTGTATTGGCTGGATTTGGAAAAAGCCGGGTCTGAATACAGTGATTGGAATAAGTGTTCAGTTTGGGAAGGCCAGTAATGCCCATAACCTCTATTTTCACTTCTCCAAGGCCATAACAAAAACCGCCCCAGTTGCTGATACCGGTGATCAGCACATATCTGGCTTCAATTCCACCCAGGTCAGGGCCTTCAACGCCTTCATAGGAGCTTTTTCCCTGAGCCATTTCTATATCAAACTGACCGATTTCATCCCAGTTGACACCATCCATGGAAACATCTATTGCAGCAGTTTTTATTCCGTCGGTAAGATAATCCGGGGCATTGGAATTCCAGAAGTGCATTTTACCCAGGAGGTAACTGTAATTCAGATCGTACAAGATCCAATGGGATTTTCCGCGGGAAGCGTTGGGATTGCTCGATTTCTCGCATGAGATCCAGCCGTCATACCAGCTTGTATTATGCCTGTCCGGGAAACACTGCGCCAGCAGGCTTATCCCGGTGAAGACGAAC
The DNA here is from genome assembly GCA_964594045.1 of uncultured Saprospiraceae bacterium. Taxonomy (GTDB): domain Bacteria; phylum Bacteroidota; class Bacteroidia; order Chitinophagales; family Saprospiraceae; genus UBA2365. Next base: position 20,412 of record CAZQKR010000046.1, read on the forward strand.
AGTAAAAAACTCAATAATCCTTTTTTCATTTTATACGGTTTAAATACCTGTTAATTGTTTATCTCAGGCTTTTAAAAAGCCAATCGGGGGTATACCGGAACCAGTACTGTAAAAATTACCCAAATTGGGAAATAAAAGCGGTAGATCAGATGGATTGACCCCGAACCAAAGCGCTAATTCTGCAAAATAAAGGTCATTGGCCATGGTGGGTATCAAAACGCCGGTTCCAACATCCAGATTGTTACCCAAAGCCAGAGAAGGGTAGGCGCCAAACAATCTGCTTCCTTCAACATCATCACCCATGACCATGACATTTCCTCCCCATCCGTGATCAGACCCGTTGCCATTGGACCCCAATGTCCGGGCAAATTCAGAAATATTGAATGTGGTTACTTTGTCAAAGACGTTGATCTCTTCCAGTCCGGCGGCAAATTCAGCCAGGGCATTATCTACAATTTCAATTCTGTTGCCATGATTTTGCAGCAAATTATCATGATGATCCCAGCCTCCGTACTCTACATAAAATATCTGGCGTTTAAAACCGAGAATTTCCCTTGCCTGAATGATCTGTGTGATCGTTCTGAAGCTTCTGGACAGGAAATTGTCGGTAAATTCAGTATTCAGTTCAGGCAGGCTGTTGATGGCGTTGCTGTATTCGATACTTCCGTCACGTGCGCTTTTGACAACATTTTTATAACTGTCGCGATAAGCATCGCCGTAATTCCTTTCCATCAAAGCGTTGATCGCTCCGGTCCTGAACGCATTGATCCCGCTTTGAGCGGAAGTATTGTAACCGGTGATCCCTTCCAATCTGCCATAAGGATTGACGGAGAATTCCACGATATTCTGCCCATACTGGAAAACATTGGTTCCGGAGGTGGAAATATTCATGGAAATATTCTCATTGGTATTGAATTCCTGCATCATGGAAGCGAGTTTTCCACCCCATCCATAGGGTGTGCGCAGATGCGGAGATGCCGTTTGCCATTGCTGGATCTGATCCGAATGTGAATACAATCCAAGTGGCAGAGGGACAGACCGCTGCTGGTACTGAGTTTTGGTAGTAGGCACGATCAGTGATCCGATATTGGTCATGAAAGACAACTTTCCCTCGTTGAAAAGACGTTGAACACCCGGCATATTTGGGTGTAATCCATAACTTTTTCCATCTCCGTTCAACGGGTTGATCGCAAGCAAATCTGCGCGCGGAATCGCGAGATTGGTCCGCGTGGCAGCGTATTCTGCATATTCCGCTTCTCCGCGTGGAATCAACATATTAAAGGAATCGTGGCCTCCGGTCTGGAAAAAGCAAACCAGAGCTTTGTACTCGTCGCCTGCCCCCGAGTTATTCAGAAAAGCAGAGCCAATGGCCCGCAATTGTAACAGGGAAGAAAAAACAGTTGTACCTAATGTGGCAACACCAAACTGTCGAATAAACTCCCTCCTGTTGGTATGGTACTTGTTCATTTTATGCATTTTTTGGTTTTGGTCTGTTTTATTTTAAAACACAATAATCCGGACTGATCATGAAAAGATAAAGCGCGAGTTTCAGCCTGTTGAGGTCACCGATGGGATTTGGACTGAAACTACTGATGGCAGCCCTTATAATTCCCCTTGTTTCTTCACTTAACTGACCGTGAGTCAACAGGATATCCAGTTTATTGATCAGTCCTTCAGGATCACGTGCGTATGGAAGCAGATTTTTGAAGCTTGTTCTTGTGGGAAATGTATTGGCTTCAAAAGTATATAACAATTCTTCGTTGAATGTCCAGTTGTTGACCGAGTTTACGTATCCGATACTGGTTTTGGTGTTGTGGATCTGAAATTCCGGACCAACGAGGTTATTTTCAGATAACGGACCGCTCGGCTGAAAATCCGGCAGGTAAAAATTAAAAACGGTGTGTGAATGCAGCGGATGCTGCCCGGCATTTTCCATGAACACAGACCCGTTGTTCCAGAACAAATTCACCTGACTTTCAAAACCGGTTGACTTGGCAAACTGAGTGTAACGGGTGATGGGTTCGCGCAAACGGCCCTGATCCGGATGGTTGACCCATTCACAATTTCTGGCTTCAGGATCCAGCAGAATTGCTTTGATAACAGAGCGCATATCACCCCGGACCCCGTTGCCATTGTCATTAAAAACACCGGCCACCCTGGCGATGTAGGCAGGGGTGGGATTGGATTTGACAAGTCTTTGGATCAGTTGCCGGCAAATAAAAGGGCCTGTATTCGGATGGTTGAACAGGTGGTTTACTGCCTGTTCAACATCAGTCATACCAGATTGACCGGCAGGCAGTACAAAGCCATTGAGCAGTTTCTTTTCAGCTGTTTCGTGGTAATCCTCATACATTTTCATGGGTACGGTATAGTCCACATTATTGAGATCCAGATTGAATTCAGCTTTATTCTGATCCGTTTTGGAAATGGATCCTCCGGCTCCCAGGCCGGTAAATACTTTGGCAAATTCCTTGATATCCGCATTGGTATAAGTCGGGATGTATGCACCATTGGCGTCTTTTTTCCGGCTGCCGTCTTCATTCAGTTCAAAAAGGCCGATAGAGAACAATTGCATGATCTCACGGGCATAATTTTCATCCGGGTGAATATTCTGGTCAGGTATGGCTTTGGAATTGTTCAGATGGCTGAGATATACGCCCATGGCCGGATGTAGGGTTACTGCCATCAACAGATCTTTAAAGTTGCCAAAACTGTGATCGAGCAACAAATCGTAATAATCACCCAGGGCTTCTCCTTTGTCGAACAGGTCGGATTCCACTGAAATGACCAGGATCTGGCTCAATGCGAAGGCAACCCTTTGTCTGAGCAGATCATCGGAAGTCAGGTTGACCTGCCACCAGGCATAATCAAAGTGTTCCCATTCAGGGCGTTCACTGTAGTTGGAAGGCACACCTCCATTGTCCGTGAATATCTGAAAAGCCATGTTGTATGCTGAGATCATTTCCGGAAGAATATATCCTGCAGGGATGTCAAACTGGCTGTCAATCCATTCAGAAAAGTCCATAACGGACACTTGCCGGATCAGGTGTTCATCTGCACCGAAAGTTGCCTGAGACAAAAACCGGGCTGTTTCCATCATGCGTGCATCCAGACCTGAGCCATTGATCGTCTGATCTCCTGAGGCGGCGCGATCACCCCATAATCCTGAATGGACGCTGCTGGTCGTCACGCGAATTCCGGCAGCATTTCCGGCACCAATATAATTGATATGTTCTTGTGAATGAAGCAGGTTAAAACATATAACAGTTAAAAAAAACAGTAAAGATCTCTTCATTTTGGTACGGTATAAAAGTATGTCACAAAAATGGAACTCAGAATAAATAATTAATTCTTACGGAAAACTAATCAAAAGATGCAAGCAATAAAAATAATGTGCAACATTTTGAAAAAAATTTAGCATAATAGACATTCAGCCCCGACCGGGATTAAGATTAGCGGTTTTGGTGCAAGGACAACTCGGGCTTTCATCTTTTTTGGATGAAGTGTTTGGTTTAACGAAGAAGAGAATCGCATATAGAAAACAGGAATTCTGAGTCTTCTCCGAAAAGTTTTACCCCCTAAAAGGTGACTTTTAATATTTTGGTTTTCAATCGTTTCCATTTATTCTTGTGCTGACCTTCGGCGTCAGCAGGTTGGGGCAAAAAACGATTGAAAATTAACAAACTGGACTTTTCGGAGCAGACTCAATTTTATATCACCGGACCGGAGAAGAAGCCCAAAGGAAGAAAATCAGTAAGAATACTTAGGCTATAGCATTATAACACAGAAAAATATGTGGGTTAAGCTTTTAAAAAAGTCCTGAATAAGTAAATGGCGAAAAAGTCGTTGTTTTGATTATGTTGTAAATAACAATCAAGCATAAAATTGATTGTTTTCAATTGGTTTTTTGGGGTTATGCAGGGTGCCGACAGCTTTGTCCGGGCCCTGCTTTTTTTCGCCACCAAACTTTCTGCCCAACCGTCAGAATAATCCTGAACAACTAGTTGATTTTAAGTCTTTTAGCCAGAAAAACCTTCACCTCGTCGAGAATTTCTTCAATTCTTTCAGGTGTTTCATTTTTGATCCCGGCGATCTCTTCCACGGACATTTGTTCATAGAAAAACAGGTCATACACGGATTGATGTCTTAAAGGCAACTTGATCAGTTCTGTTTTGATCAGTTCTTTCATTTGTCTTCTGGAAAGTTTGTCACTGATCTCATCGACAGTTTCTTTTTCGCTTCCCGCTGCAAGCACCTCTTTTTCAATTCCCAGGAACGGGTCTGTTTCGCTGTACTCATCCAGCTCGCTCGTGCTGATCAGGTCTCCCGATCCGTCGTAGGCGTATTTTTCATCCAGGGAGGCGTATTCGGAATTGATCATTTCTTCCACGCTGGTGGTGATCCGGTGATATTTTTCCAGGTCAAGCATTTCATTCATCAAATTGTCGGTTTCCCGCATCATCCAGATATTCATATCTTCTGCATGATCCTTGTTTTCCTCAAAATTTTTGAAAGTCCTGAGGATCACTTCATCCACGATGTCATCCAGGATATAGTTTTTGGTGCGTAGCACATCGATCATTTTAGCGGAACCCAGCATTCTTTCAACATATCCCTTCAATCCCGGCAAAAGTTCCTTGACCAGGGACTTAAAACTCACTTCATCCTGATTTTGCTGAAATGCCTCCAGGTCAGAGAAATAGGATTCAAAATTCTCCTTGCGTTCGCGCTGACTTTTATTGGCATAAAAGAGTCTTTCCTTTTCCAGCTGGGAAGCGACTTTTAGCCTGAATTTGTCAAAGAGATCAGAAGCAACGGTTGTGATGTCTTTTCCTGTTTCAGAAAGAAATACGAGATTGTTTTTTAATTTAAGGGAACAGGAAATCCGGTAGTCCTGGTTGTTTATTTTAAAAATATTGAGTTTAAGCACTTCAGAATAAATGTAATGATCCGGCAGGATCTGAAGTTTTTTAACCAGTTTTTCGACCTGATCGATCAATTTGTCCCTTTTGGCAGCAGTAGGTACAATTGACAAATTGCTGATTACGTAATTCATGTGTATTAATTTTATTGTTATGCTAAAAACTCAGATATTTCTGACATGAATTATCCGGTAATACGAGTTGTTCCAACCAGATATCATCTTCAGGATATCAGCATAAATATAGCAGTTAAATTCAAATTATACAATAGTCACAAAGTATAAATAAAGAATTTTTTGTGGAATAACGCGGAGGTTTTCGTGGAATTCACTGCTTTTCCCCAAAAAGAGTATCAATAATTTTCTGAAATCAGCATCATTTTTTGATCAGCATCATAGGTAAAACCAGAGGTCATGATCTCTAAATAACCTGATATTCATTTGTGATCCGCAAGTTCATCATTGTGGTTTATGCATTTCAAAAAGACTGCAAAAAATAGTTTTTTGAAAAGCAATTCTTTTGGACATTTTATTCACCCGATCCTCTTATTTATAATATTCCTAAATAGGTTTATTTCAGCCCAAATCATTTCACGGCAATCTAAATACAGATAACTTTGTGTTTTCTTTCATCAAATCTTTAATTATGGCGAACCATATGGATATTAGTGATTCCAAAAAGAGTCTGAAACAAGCCGCATTGAACTACCATTCAATGGGCAGAAAAGGGAAAATCGAAGTAAAACCCACCAAACCATTCAATTCTCAGCGGGACTTGTCCCTGGCATACACTCCCGGCGTGGCAGAACCCTGCCTGGAGATCCACAGGGATCCATTAACTGCGAGGCAATATACAGCGAAGGGAAACCTCGTCGCCGTGATCTCAAACGGAACGGCAGTGCTGGGCCTTGGAAACATAGGCGCCTTGGCCGGTAAACCGGTTATGGAAGGGAAAGGCATTCTGTTCAAGCGTTTTGCAGATATTGATGTTTTTGACCTTGAGATGGATACGGAAGATCCGGATAGATTTATTGATGCGGTAAAACTGCTGGAACCAACATTCGGCGGGATCAATCTGGAGGACATCAAGGCACCCGAATGCTTTTATATTGAAGAAACGCTTACAAGGGAGATGAACATCCCTGTTTTTCATGATGATCAGCACGGGACCGCCATCATTTCCGGAGCTGGCCTGCTGAATGCCCTTGAACTTGTGGGGAAAAAACTTGAAGAGGTCAAAATCGTCATTTCCGGAGCCGGCGCAGCAGGTATTGCCTGCGCTAATCTCTATATGGATCTGGGTGCAACAGTCAATAACATCTTCATGGTGGACAGCAAAGGTGTTTTATGCAATGCCAGAGGAGATTCAGACACCAATAAGTATAAAAAACCATTTTACAAGGATACTGAATGCAAATCCCTTGAAAATATCCTGGTCGGAGCAGATGTCTTTGTGGGATTGTCCAAAAAAGATCTCCTCACACCGGAAATGGTCAAGACTATGGCCCCCAACCCAATCATATTTGCCATGGCCAATCCCGATCCCGAGATCACTTACCCTGTGGCAAAAGCCGCCAGGCCGGATGCCATTGTGGCCACAGGAAGAAGCGACTTCCCCAACCAGGTCAACAATGTATTGGGATTTCCTTTTATCTTCAGGGGAACGCTGGACGTGGAAAGTGTAACGATCAACAAGGAAATGAAACTGGCCTGTGCCAGAGCGCTGGCTCAACTGGCCAAGGAAGACGTGCCTGATGAAGTCAAGAAAAAATATGGCGATGATGAACTGGTATTCGGACCGGATTATATCATTCCCAAACCTTTTGATCCGAGAGTATTATACTGGGCTGCACCTGCAGTTGCCAAGGCTGCCATGGAAACAGGTGTAGCCAGGAAACACATCGACATTGATGCTTATGTGGAAAGATTGAAGGGGATCACCGACTGGAGCCGCGACATGATGAGAAAAATATATGATCTGGCCAGGAAAGATAAGAAAAGGATCGTGTTTGCCGAAGGTGATCATCCGAAAATCGTATGGGCAGCTGCAGAGATCGTGGAAGAGGAAATAGGACTTCCGGTTTTACTTGTTGAAAATAAAGAAGAAGCGATAGCCCGCTTTGAAGAACACAACCACAGTACCGATGGGATTGAATTCGTTGAATACAACAACTCACCGTTGATGGAGGAATTTGTCCTTGCATATTACAATAAGCGCAACAGGAAAGGGGTGACGATGAGAAAAGCCAAAAAAGACATGCAAAATGTCTATTTCTTTTCCGCGATGATGGTTGAGCTGGGGTATGCAGACAGTATGGTGGCAGGCGTGAATGCAGCCTATCCCTATGTGCTGAGCCCGGCGTTGAGGGTGATCGGAGCGAATCCCGGTGATGTGGTTTCAGGGATACATTTCCTCAGCCACAATAATAATGCTTATTTTATGACGGATTGCGCGGTGAATGAACGGCCAAATGCCTGCCAATTAACGGATATCGTGATGAAAGGGATCGAAACAGTGGAAAAATTCAGGTTCAAACCGGTGGTTGCCATGCTGTCATATACGAATTTTGGTTCAGTCAGAACGGAAGAAACCGAAATTATAGAAGAAGTGATCGCAAGGGTAAAAGAAAAACGCCCGGATGTGATCATAGACGGTCCGGTTCAGGCAGATCTGGCAATCACTCAGGATAGGTTGCTGGAACTCTATCCTTTTACCGAGTTGAAGGAACGCCCCAACCTACTGGTATTTCCTAACCTGATGACGGCTAATATCAGTATGAAACTGATCAAATATTTTGCCAACGCACACATGATAGGACCGATCATGGCAGGATTCAGGAAACCTGTTCATCTGGTGACCAGGGGAAGTGAGGTGAGCAATATCGTCAACCTGGCAGCTATTTCCGCAGTGGATGCACAAAGCATGAAAAAATAGGTGTTTGTGGATGAAATTGCAACACTGGTCTATATCAGGCAGTTGATTGAACCTGAAAAGATTTGTTTTCGTTGAAAAATCAAAGGGGTATGTCAGGAGATCATTCCAAATGGATTTCTGCACATTCCCCCTTTTGACATATTATTTATTCAATAAAACAAACAAAAATGAATACCAAATTTTTTTTCTTGCTCCTGCTGGTGCTGACCGTTGTCTTATTTTCCGGTTGTGCCGACTCTGTAGTTGTTGATCAATGCGTTTCCGGGGAACCCAGCGGCTTTTGGGGCGGTTTGATACACGGACTGATCACACCATTTAGTTTTATCGTCAGTTTATTCCGCGACGATGTCAGCGTGTATGCGATCAACAACAACGGAGGCTGGTATGATTTTGGCTTCCTGATCGGGGCTGGCATCACTTTGGGCGGTTCAGGAAAAGCAAGCAGCCGGAGAAGACGCTGTTAAAACCCCGGTGATTTATTCCGGGAATTATATCCGCGCCGTGCATGCCTTAAGTTGAACGATAGTCGGTCAGCACATATTCTGACATACAGTTTGGAACTTTTACTCTCCCTAACCGGAGAAAAAAGATGAAGCATTATAGAAAAAGCACTTTTTTTTCTAATCTTGCGATCGAATAGTAACAGAGCAATAATTTCGACAGTATGATCCAATCGATGACCGGGTACGGCCAGGCTTCATCCGTATACAACCACAAAAAAATCAGCGTTGAACTAAGGGCATTAAACGGTAAAACCACAGATATCCGTATTAAATTTCCTGCGAAGTATGGTTCAAAAGAACTTGCCATACGGAATCAGGTACTCAGTATGCTGGAACACGGGCGTTTTGACATGACCATCAGCATCGACGGTGTCGTGGAAGAGCAATATAAACTGGACGAACAATTGTTCAGGAGCTATTTTAAAACACTCAACGACCTGGCCAGAGAGCTGGGCGTCAGAGATCAGGATTATTTTTCAACGATCATAAGGATCCCGAATGTAGTTAAAAACATGGTGGAGGAACTGACCGAAGATGAATGGCTGATCACGGAAGAACTCATAAAATCAGTCATTCAACAGATCATTTCCTACAGACAGGCCGAGGGTGAAACCATGCTTACTGACATCAGGCAAAGTGTTGAAAAGATACTCGATTTTTTGAAACAGGTGGAAATTCATGAAAAAGACCGGATCCAGGGTATTAAAGACCGGATCAACAACAACCTCAATGGGTTTTTCAGCGAGATCAGACTGGATGAGAACCGGTTTGAGCAGGAATTGCTGTATTATATTGAGCGCCTCGATATCAATGAAGAAAAAATTCGTCTGGAGCAAAACTGTAAGTATTTTATACAGCTATTGGACGATCAAACGGTCACCGGCAAAGGGAAAAAACTGATCTTCATCAGTCAGGAGATAGGCAGGGAGATCAATACCATGGGTGCCAAAGCCCAGAATGCACCCATTCAGCAACTGGTGGTGAGCATGAAGGATGAACTGGAAAGGATCAAGGAATTATTATTGAACGTATTGTAAAAAACTATGGACAGAGCGGAGAAAATGATGGTGTTCACCGCCCCTTCAGGTTCGGGCAAAACGACCATAGTGAGGCACCTGCTGAAACGGTTTGACAGGTTGGCATTTTCGGTTTCGGCAACCACCCGGGACAAACGGGATCACGAAACAGATGGTAAAGACTATTATTTTTTGTCTGTCGAATCATTCCGGGAAAAAATAGCACGGGGTCTTTTTGTAGAATGGGAAGAAGTTTACCCCGGACGTTATTACGGCACCCTGAAAAGCGAAGTGGACCGGATCTGGGAAGAAGGCAAATTCGTTTTGTTTGATGTGGATGTATTAGGCGCAAGTAATATCAAACGAATTTATGGTGAAAAATGCCTGGCGGTTTTTGTTAAACCCCCATCTGTTGAGGTACTCATCAACCGGCTGAAAGCCAGAAACACGGAAACTCCCGAAACACTGGAAATCCGGAAGGCCCGATTTTTAAAAGAACTTCAATACGAGCCCAATTTTGATGTCATTCTGATCAACGACCAGCTGGAAAATGCCCTGGAAGAAGCAGAGGAACTGGTCAGGAATTTCTTTGGATTCAACTGATACCATCTACCATGCAGTTCTTTTTTGACTTCTTCCTTGAACCATACAGAACGGCAACTATTGAGCATATCCTGCTCGAACTCATAGCAGCAGTATTTGGGGTTGTCAGCGTAGTGTATGCCAAGAGAGAACACATACTCGTATACCCGACCGGTATTGTCAGCACCGGCATCTATATTTATCTGCTGGCGATCTGGAGTCTTTATGGTGATATGATCATAAATATTTATTACACACTGATGAGCATTTACGGATGGTACCGATGGTCCGGGATCAGCTCTTCAGAACCTTCAGCACTACGGATTTCAAAAACAAATCTTACGGATAAGCTTAAAACAGCAGGTATTTTTGTCTTTACTTCCTTGTTCGTCATCTGGGTTTATGTGCGGTACGGGGTGATTGAATCAATGAACTTTACGGAAACCATCCGGTATATTTCCGGTCAGTTCCAGGAAGGTCAGCTGGAAAATCTGCGAAGGCTTACACCCTATATGGATACGTTCACCACGGGTGTCTTCTTTTCTGCGATGTGGCTGATGGCCAATAAAAAGCTGGAAAACTGGGGATTCTGGATCGCCGGAAATATTGTTTCCATCCCTTTGTATTTTGTGAAAGGATATGGATTCACAGGGATCCAATACATCATTTTCCTCGTATTGGCCATCCAGGGATATCTGATATGGCGGAAAAAAATGAAAACGGTAAGCACAACAATTTGAAGCGTCTCCGGAAACATAACGCTGGCGGATAGATATTTTTTATAAATGAAGTCTGTTTACCCTCCCAATATCCCCTTACAACTTGACAAATTTCCTGCAAGGGTAGTATGGATCTTCAAGTTTTAAAACATAAACTCCTGCCGGTAAGAAGGAGACATCCAAAGCGTATTTACCGGTCAGATCGACACATATTTTTTCCTGACTTGTCCGCATAGAAAAATCAAGTAAGTGATACAATTGATTATCAATTAGATATAAAGATAAAATGCGATATTTGTCGCACTAAAGCTAAATAAATGTGAATTGTATAAAAAATAACAATTATTGGCTTTAGAATGCAATGAAAAAATTGGCACTATGTTGAAAAGTGTGGGTAAAATTGTCATTTGAAAAATTGATGCCAGATGCTCATGTATTAACTCAAAATGTTCGTTCAAGATCATTTTGTAGTTTGTCCTTTTTCCTTGATGAAAAAGGACCAAAAAATCAAGTTTCATTAAGGCGATTGCTGCGCACCGCTCACTCCCGGGCTTGCATGCTTTTTTAACCGGGGGCGTGGGTTTGCTCATACTTCTTGCCGGCTTTAAGCTGTTTTGTCATATCCCGGCTGCAGAATTGGATCGTCCGGTTAACGCAATTCCAGCCCTTCGTTCACTATCGCTGGTAATGAAACCTTCCACGATT
>CAZQKR010000047.1:0-26852 GCA_964594045.1 uncultured Saprospiraceae bacterium
TTCCTCCCTCCTTGTCAATTAACTTCTTATGCTCTCCAGCAAAAGGACTGCAAAAGTAAGTTGCATTTTGATAACCACCAAATATTTTGTGAAAATATTTTAAAATATTTTCACATTTTTCTTACCAACTGCAGTTCAAATATTTTAAAATGCTGCTATTCAGCATTTTATACTTTAAATCAATCAGGCTTCTTTTCCGCCCTTTAAATTATCCTGAAGCTCTTTCAGCTCATCCCACTGTCCGTCAGCAGCCAGTTTTGCCTGCTGTGACCAAGTGGCAGGATCATGCATTTTATATCTGCTGCCCGCAGCATCAAGCACTTCCTGTAATTTACTGATCTCCGCTTCAGATAATGCCTTAAAAGTAGTGATCCCCGCTTCAGCCAGCAAACCGGCAATCTTGGGACCAATACCCTCTATCTTCTTCAGATCATCCTCACCTGCAGCTACCTTTTCTTTCTTAGCCTTTGGTTCAGCCACAACAGGCGTTTCCTCCTGCTCTGCTACAACCTTCTTTTCCTTACCGGAATCAGCAGCTTCAGCCTTGCTGGCCTCTTCAAACTGTGTCTTCAGATCACTGAATGCACCCAGCTCGCCCAACGTAGTCGGTTCAACCTTCGCACGCTGTGCCTGAATAGTCTTCTCCACGATCTGCTGTTCAGTTTCCGCTTCTTTCTCCATCATCTCCTTCGCATCCCTTCTGATATCATCCAGATATCTTCTGTGTGATACTATGATCCGCTTATCATCCCTGTTGAACTCAATCACCTTGAATGTCAAAGTCTCATCAATATTCACCAGCGAATTGTCGTCTTTCCTCAAATGACGCGCAGGCGCAAATGCTTCCAGCCCGTAAGGCAACTGCACTATGGCTCCTTTGTCATCTCTCTTGACCACCAGTGCATCATGATAGGATCCAACCGGAAATACATTCTCAAATGTATCCCATGGATTCTCCTCCAGTTGCTTGTGCCCTAAAGACAATTTCCTGCTGTCCACATCCACATCCATAATGGATATATCTATCCTGTCTCCTACCCTGCAAAACTCTGATGGGTGAGAATACCTTTTGGTCCAGCTGAGATCGGAAATGTGAACCATTCCGCCAATACCTTCTTCAAGCTCCACAAATACTCCGTACGGTGTCAGATTCTTAACCTCACCGGAATGCTTGGAACCAACCGGATACCTGCTGGCTATACTCTTCCACGGATCTTCTTCCAATTGTTTGATACTGAGTGACATCTTACGGTCTTCCTTGTCAATGGTCACCACCTTGGCTTCAAACTCCTGGCCCAGATGGAAATGCTCACGGGCATTGACAGGCTGATTGCTCCAGGAAACCTCTGAAACGTGGATCAATCCCTCCACTCCCGGAGTGATCTCCAGAAAAGCACCGTAATCCTCAATGTTGACGATCTTACCTTTAACAGTTGAGCCAACTTCAATTCCCTGTGACAGGGTATCCCACGGATGTGGCAGAATCTGCTTCAATCCAAGAGAAATTCGCTTTTTGTTTTCATCAAACTCAAGCACAACGACCTGCAATTTCTGGTTGAGCTCCAAAACATCCGACGGATGATTGATCCTTCCCCATGAAATATCGGTAATATATAATAAACCGTCGACGCCTCCCAGATCCATGAATGCACCAAATTCGGTGATGTTCTTGACAACACCTTCCAGCACCTGGCCTTTTTCCAGTCCGGAAATGATCGCATCCCTCTGCTCTGCAAGGTCGCTTTCGATCAAAGCTTTATGGGAAACCACGGCATTCCTGATCACCTCATTGATCTTGACTACCTTGAATTCCATAGTCTTGCCAACATACTGATCATAATCTATAATAGGCCTGATATCGATCTGTGATCCCGGAAGGAAAGTCTCCAACCCGCCACAGTCTACGATCAGACCACCTTTGGTCTTGCTGATCACCTGACCGGTGATGATCGTACCGTTCAAATGAGAATCCACCAACATCTCCCATGCACTGATGAGCTTGGCTTTCTTCCTGGACAACAACAATTGCCCTTTCTCATCTTCTTTATTCTCTACATATACATCCACAAGATCCCCAACTTTCAGCCCGGGCATATCCTTGAACTCTGAAAGCGCGATCAAACCGTTGGATTTGTAATTCAGATCCAAAACCACATCATCACCCACTATGGATGTAACATACGCTTTTACAACTTCATACTCCCTGATGGAAGTCAACGCCGCATCATAATCATTCAGATACTTCGCCTGGTCTTCCTTCGTGTAACTCAATGTGTTTTTCTTGCCGGCATTCCAGTCAAAATCATCATGCCGTGTCTCCTTAACAGGAGCTTCTTCTACAACCGCAGCAACTGCCTCAACCGCTTTTTCAACTGCTTCAACAACAGGCTCAACAGGAGTTTCTACTGCATTTTCCATTTCTTGCTCAACCTCAACTGACTCTACTTTTTCTTCCGTTTCCGGAGTAGATTCCAATTCGTTTTGTTCAAGATTCTTTTCTTCAGACATATCTAAGAATCAGGTTTGTATGCCCTTACAAAAAAGGACAGTGGTTAATAAATAAATTTTAAGGGCTGCAAAGGTAAGGAAACTTCACTAAATCAAAAGATTTTCAATGGTTTTTTGCAATTTTTTATCCTGGCGTGCCCCTTCGGGTCGGGCTATCCGCTCCTATGCCGGCCAACCCGCATTTCCAAAATCCGGCATACCGCTGCTATCCCTCACGCAAAAATGATGATCTGATGATCAATTGATCTGATTAAATGATTTGAAAATTCGTAGATTCGAAGATTTGAAGATTTCACCAGTTTGAAAAGATAATCCAGGTGGTCATTATTGATATTGTTTCCTGATCATCAATATAGATCTGCGCTCATCTGCGAGATCTGCGGGAACAAAAAAGAAAGACATTATTTGATTTGAAAATTCGAAGATTCGAAGATTTGAAGATTTCACCAGTTTGAAAAGATAATCCAGGTGGTCATTATTGATATTGTTTCCTGATCATCAATATAGATCTGCGCTCATCTGCGAGATCTGCGGGAACAAAAAAGAAAGACATTATTTGATTTGAAAATTCGAAGATTCGAAGATTTGAAGATTTCACCAGTTTGAAAAGATAATCCAGGTGGTCATTATTGATATTGTTTCCTGATCATCAATATAGATCTGCGCTAATCTGCGAGATCTGCGGGAACCAAAAAAAAATGCGTTTTTGGAGTAGTCATGCAGCCTTTGTTGGTGAAAACACCAACAGCAGCGAAAAAATCTGAATCTTCAAATCTTCGAATCCTCAAATCTCGTCTATCACGACATTTATCGTCTTGACCCGAATCTTCGAATCCTCAAATTTTCGAATCTTCAAATCTCGTTCACACTTTATAAACTTCCTCCTCCTATCTCACCAGCAACAAACTTCCCTTCCTCATTTCTTCCCCGCAGGGCGTACTGAGCAAAATCCTGTATAAATACGACCCCGCCGGCGCAGGTTCTCCCCGGAAAGTGCCATCCCAACCCATCGGGTCGGTGCCGGAATACACCTTCTCTCCGAAACGGTTGAATACGTCCATCTCCGTGATCGTCACCGTTTCTTCAAAACCGGGAAACAGATAGGGTCGGAATCTTTGGTTCTCCTCCATCTGACTTAAAGGGATAAAAGCATCGGGCAGTTCAAAGACTTTTTCTTCCTTTACTTCTATATCGTTTAAGGTATAGCTACATCCGCTTCCGTCCGTGACGCTCACCTCATACAGACCAGGAGATAAGTCCGTGAGGTTCTCGGAAGTGATGGCTCCATTGCTCCACTGATAGCTATAGGGCGGATTATTGCCTTGCATCAGGAGTGAAATCTTTCCGTTCCGGCAACCAAAATCAGGGCTGACCTCAGCCTCCATGTCGAGGTAGGCATACGACAGGTTCACCGATACGATGCTGTCGCAACCGTATATGTTTTTCAATGGTATGGTATAAAATCCGGCAGAACCCAGCGTCTGATCTCCCACCGTCATTTCCTGTCCCGGACAAAGTATCGTATCCACCTCGCTTTCCATCGGAGGCAATACACTGAGGTTCAGCACCACGACACTATCCACCCCGTAACTGGCCAACAAGGTATCCCGATATACACCCGACATCGTCAATGCTTCCTCTCCGAACCAATAACTTTCCCCTTCGCAGATACTGATATCCAGCGTATCCCGGGCCGGTACCTGGAAGACAAAGGCAGCACCGTAAGGATTCGTAAAAGTGTTACCTTCCAAATCCACATACCACCTGACTCCATAAGTAGTATCACCTGGATCTCCGGATATAACCGTTTCTCCTATATGATCAATACTGAATCCAAATTGATCATAATAAACGTCAGAAGCAGGCGGCGTAATTTTGGATTTATACTCCCAGTTTCCATCTTCCTTATGATAGTAATAAATCTGACCCCTAAAATCATTAATCATAGCCCAGGGTGAATATCCAATAAACAATTTTTCATCACCTATACTTAGGGCAATACGCCCAACTTTAAAATCTGGTATGATTTTTTTGATAAAAACAAACTGATCATTTTTCAATTCAAAAATATAAATCGACTTTTGGTAATTGTGATTTATTTTAGACGCTGTGGCTGCGACATATTTACCGTCGGGAGAAGCTGCCATGGCATATCCAAAAATACTATTACCGTTAGCCGATTCAGGTTGATGTATTTTCTGGTACGGAATCCACGAATTGTTTTCCAATTTATACACCAAAATAGAACCATTTTTTTGACCATATGTATCATCTTCATAATCGGCTATAAACAAAAACTGGTCAGTCATTCGAATTCTTTTAGTTCTCGGGACGCCAAAGCCCATTTCATCTGTTTTTTTATAAAATATGGAATCTTTAAAAACTAATTTACCCTGCTCAATTTTGTAAAAGAAATCCCAGATTTCATTTTTTGGTTCAGTATTGGGTTTATTTAACATGATTTGTTTCCTGTAAAACAACCACTCCCCGTTTGTCGCATTGTTCATCAGAAAATAGTTTTCGAATGTTATATTTTTGGTATATACATCAACTGAATCCGACGGAAGGAAGCGATCTTCCTCCCGACGGAATAAGTAAAGTTTCTGAGTGTTTCCAGTATCCCAATATTTGCAAAAAACCAAATGATCATGACTAAAATATGGATTATCGTGTATTTCTTCATTTTCATCAGAATAAAAAAAATCAAACTCTTCCGGAATTGACTGTAAGAAATCCACTTTCCCGGAATTTAATTTATACATACGACAAAAAAAATCCTGTTGATATATGCTTGACTCATCATGAGATCCCTTCCACTCGTAAATCAATAAATTGTCCTGATCTATAATCACATCATCACCAAAATAATGTCCCAATTCAGATTTTTTTGGAAGAATTTTGATCATCTGTGCGTTAGTATTAGCAAAAAAATGGTATAAGATCATGAAAAATATAATCCTGAACATAAATGATTATTTGTGTTATCACTAATAATTATGAGTAATATACATGCGCTTAAGTGAGCCAAAACCAATAATCTAATTAACATCAAAATATGAGAGTTTGATATTACAGGACAAGTAACACTTGATTTTGAATTGGGCTCTATTAATTAAAAGGCACACTATTGCTTAATGATCCTCTTTACTTTCATCTCTCCTGTCTGAAGATTCTGTGCATTGACAAAATACATACCGGGCATCAAATGATCCACATTCAAGTCATACAATCTTTCCGGTGTGACCTGATCAATGAGCAGGTACTCTTTCCCGTCAATACCCTGAATTTTAATATTGAACATAGCTTTACTCAAACTTCTGATCTTTATTTTCATATGATATGAAGTAATATTTGGAAAAATTTCTATTTCAAACGGTGAAAAACCAGGATCTCCATTTAATACTCCATAGTTATCTGCTTCATTGATATAAAAACGTGGAGATGATAAATCAAAGAATACTGTTTGTAAGTTAGGGAAACAAATGGTGCTATCAATATGCGCCTGAACAGTTAGCACATCACAAATCGGACTGCCCACTTGGCAATTATCTAATTCCCATGAACTACCTTTGATTTCTTTTAATACATATTTTGATGACCTTAGCTTTAATTGGATTTTACATAAATTAAAATTAGGGTCTCCGGAATCCAGATATCTGATAACAGCAAATCCACTTATATTATTGGCCTTAAAATAATTATTCAGGTCCGCAGCTAAATCTATATATGTTGGATAGTTTAAATAATTGTTACATGGCCATGTGACATATGCTGCATAACTAAACTGGAATCCCAATGCGTTGTATAAATCCCTATTATTTACAACATCCCACAATCTTATTTTTGAAATTTTGTCGATGCGCCATTCATCTTCTTCATCATCTGCGCAAGTGAATGTATTTACACAAAATCGGGATTGACACCAACCACAGTATGTGCTTTGCGACAATTGGAATGAATAGCTGTGAGATGTAGTCTCATTTCCGGCTATACAACTCGTCGTTGTTGAAAAAATAAATTGCATTTGGAAAGTTGCCTGATAAGGCAGATGGTAATCTACTGTTTGACCGTGGACTGTTTCTCCATACAGGTCTGCACCAATTCCGGATACAGTGACATTCTTCCATTGAAAGTTTTGAACACTGATCAATTTATTGCACGGATCGTCAATTACATACCAGGTCGCACTTAGCTTCCACATTCCACAGGAAGTTTGAGAAAAGTCAGTTGCAGTAATATTATAGCCTATTTTAATTTCACAACCATTCGAACCACATGGCATATTGGTTTGTCCACTAAAATAATAAACCGGAGGTTGCGCGCTAATCGTCTCATTTCCAACAAGAACTAACATTCCCGTAAGTAAGTAAGTAAGTAAGTAAGTAAAGATTTACTTGTGACATTTGGTTTCATAATAAAAAATTTATTTGTTAAGGTAATGGGTATAAAATTATGAAAATCAATGGATAAAAGCAAATGTTTTTTGATTTTTTTTACAAAGCAAACAAAGTTTTCTTATTGTGAAGAATTGTAAGTCACTTTCGATCATCGAGTCTGGGAGTTGATGATCTGATGATCCAATGATCTGATGATCCAATGATCTGATGATTTAATGATCTGATTAAATGATTTGAAAATTCGAAGATTTGAAGATTTCTCCACTTTGATAAAGATTGTCCATGTGGTCTTCTTTGATAATTTTTCCTATCATCAATTAAATCTGCGGTTATCTGCGATATCTATAGGAACTTAAAAAATGCGTTTTGGAGTAGTCGTGCCGCCTTTGTTGGTGTTTTCACCAACAAAATTATTGAATTTATTTTTGATTAACTTCAAACTTGCTGTTGGTGAAAACACCAACAGCAGCGAAAAAATCTGAATTCTCGAATCCTCGAATCTTCAAATCTTCGAATCTTCAAATTCTCGAATCTTAAAATTATCAAATCCAAACCGTTCTCCTAAAAATAAAAAAGGTGACTGATCAGTACTTGCCTGACCAGCCACACTTTAAATCTTATAATGCGTAAAAATCTATTTCCCTAAAAAATGATTTACTGCATTAATGGCCCGCTCGACGATCGGGTAATTCACCGTATAAATAACAAGTTTGCCCTCGCGGTTAGCCCTGACCACATCAGCGCTGCGCAAAATGCTCAAATGCTGGGAAGTGATGGATTGCTCCAGCTTCAAAGCATTATAAATCTTGTTGACATTGATTTCCCCTTTCTGATCGATGAATTGTAGAATTTTCATCCTTAGGGGGTGGGCAAGCGCTCTTGCTAATTCGACGGAGTATTCCAACTTCTCCACGTCGAAAATAACCTTAGTTTTTTTCATTCCTAAATACTTTGTAGTTTTCTAAATTTCTAATACTAATCGTGACCTAGGAACAAATATCTATCTATTTTTCTTTTCTGCAAAAGAAATATTAAACTTTTTTTTAATTTATTAAAAAATGGGGGTAAGAAGGGGGTATTTTTAAGTAATTTTATACCATTCAGCGGAATTTTCGTTCTGACATACGCTTTTGTTATCCAGCCAATTCTTCGACCAAAGCATTGATTTGTGCCAGCCTGGATTCATCCAGTGAATAATATATAAATTTCCCTTTTCTTTCTGTGATCACCACGCCAGCCCTTCTTAAAATAGCCAGGTGCTGAGATGCAACGGATTGCTCCAAACGCAACTTGATATATATATCAGTTACCGTGATCGTATCACTGTCCTGCAACAGGTCAATGATCTTTTGTCTTAGTTTGTGGTTTACAGCGCGAAGAACCAATACTGCCTTCCTTAAATCAGCATAATCCAGCAAAATATCCTTCCCACCTTTCTTAAGTGTAACAGTTTCGTTTTTTTTGTTTCTCATAATTTCCATGTATTTAAAGTTGACTGAATACGGTTAGTATTGAACAAAACCCGTGCCATCATTTAAATTTCGCTTCATTCCGATGGAAAATTTGAAACATATTTTTTATTCATATTATAAAAACAGAAATCTGTCCTCTTAAGTTCATGAATTATAACAACTTATTCTTTGCCTGGGTGATATTGGGCGATTTGATATAATTTGGAGAAAAATAGGCGATGTCTTCAAAAACTCTCCGCTCCCATTTCTCCATTGCAGGTTTTACCAAATGCCCGGCGCTGCAGACCAGTTCACTACGGTAAACTGCTTTGCCCATGTACAAATCCATTGCTTTTTCTGACCCGCTGCCGCAGATCATCACTCTTGCCCCGGGGGATAAAAAAGGATCGAACAAAGCTTCATCCAGGATCACGGCTTCATTATGTACCAAAATATTGAAGGCTGAATCATACAGACTCAGATACACCTCCATCCGCCTGGCATCGATCATCGGACAGTAAAAATCAAATCCTGGATTTTCACGGGCAATAGCCTCTGCCAAAGCATGCAATGTGTTGATCGCAATGAGCGGTTTGTCCAATCCAAAACAAAGCGCTTTGGCTGCTGACATACCTACCCTAAGCGAAGTATATGATCCCGGACCTTCACTTAAGGACACCGCATCCAATTGCTCCAGACGTACACCTGCCTGCTTCACCACTTCATCGATCATCAGGGAGATCACGCGGGTGTGATCGCGGATTTCACCGGTTTCCCTGATCGCGATCAACTCCGGTCCATCGCTCAGTCCAACCGAACAGATATCCGTGGCGGTTTCCAGATGTAAGATCAGTGCCATACTACTTATATATGCAGTATTTTTTTATATTCTGTTTCATTACGCAGTATTTCAATCGCTTTCTCCAGCTCGGGATCGTTGCGTAAACCATGCTGTATCTTACCCTTTCTGAAATGATACCTGGAAATGATCTCCTTCTCTATCTCAAATATGATCTCCTTCCTGTACTTTTCAAACAGTTTCCGGACATCTGTTGTCAGCTTACCCTGAAGATCAGCAAGGTTCACCTGTTTCAGATCGTCATCATCACTTTCCTCAAGCGACTTTTTCAACTGTTCAAACCTGCGCTCTGCATCATGCTTGTATTTTAGATCCAACCCGTTGTAAAACCGGATAAAATCAGCGTATTCCGTAAATCTGAACTCATCCGTACCTTTTATACTGTCATGGGTCCTGTAATACTCATTGACATACTTGAAGACCACATGCTGATTCAACAAATGCCTTATAAAATCAGGCCGGGCCACAGGCGTCACGACCACATCCGGTATCACACCTCCGCCACCGGAAACCGTCCGCCCCTTCCTGGTATAATAGGTCTTCCTGTCCTTTTCTGGGATATCCACAGGCTCACCGTTCTCATACTTCACACTCTGAATGGATCTGCCGCTCGGAATATAATATTTTGAAATCGTCAGCTTGATCCTGGAATTGTACCCAACATCAACGGTATTCTGTACCGATCCCTTTCCATAGGATTTTTGCCCGACCAGAACACCTCTGTCCAGATCCTGAACTGATCCCGCAACGATCTCGGATGCCGAAGCGGACCTGCCATCGATCAAAACCACCAGCCTGGTCGTGGTATCAACAGGCGCCACATTGGTTTTGTATACCATGTCCCTCTCGGCAACTTTTCCCCTGGTGGATACAATTTCCAATCCATTGTCCACAAATACATTGCAGACTGCGATCGCTTCACGCAATAATCCGCCACCGTTGCCCCTGAGATCCAGGACAACGCCATTCAGTTCATGTCCGTTTTTCAACTGATTCAATGCTTTTTTGACATTGTCCCCGGCATTGTCGGAAAAGGTGGATAAATGTATATAGGCAATATCATCCCCTATAAGTTGCTGATGCGGCACGTTTGGAACCGTGATCTCTTTTCTCAGAATACTCAATTTCAATGGCTTGGCCTCCCCTGCCCTGTTGATCGTCAATTCAATGGAGGTTCCGGGAGCTCCCCGTAAAAATTCCGTGATCTCGTCCGATTTCTTGTCTTTGGTACTCTGTCCGTTCACCTCGATGACTTCGTCCCCCAGCAACAATCCTGCTTCTAAAGCCGGACTGCCTTCATATAATTCGTAGACTACCAAACCACCATCCATTTCCCTGATCGAAGCACCGATTCCGGAATATTTCCCTTCAGTTGAGATCCTGAAACTCTCCACCCTGGCTTCAGAAATGTAGTTGGTAAAAGGATCCAGGGATGCCAGCATTGCATCTATTCCTGTTTTCATCAAAATGGCCGGATCGATCTCTTCAACATAGTTTTTGTTGAGTTCCTTAAAAATATTGGTAAAGATCTCCAGATTTTTGGCGATCTCGTACAATTTGTCCCTGTTGATCGTGATCGCCTGAATGCTGAATAGACCAAAGATCACAACGAAAACCAACCAGTACTTCCTGCTTTTAAAAAACTTCATCTCAATGCTGTTTAATGTGCAAAAAATCAGAGCAGATACTTTTTTGGAGAAAGATCCGGATATATTTTCCCCGAATTGATTAAAAACCATTCCAAAAATGCATCAGCCTTTGAATGAAATAAAACGCAAAAATGACTTAACTTGTTTTATTAGGCAAATCTAATCAGTTTAATTTCCCGAATTACCTGCCTACGGCTGAATAAAGCACCTGTTATGTATAATTCCCGGGTAAAAACCATTTTTCAAACTTGTGTATGCGCTTATTAATATGCCAATCGCCCTTTCAGGGAACTAAAATTGCTTACTTTTGGTTTAAAATTCAAAATTTGACAAAATGGACAGACTGGAAAGTGCAAAAACTGATCTCCATAAATATGGCTTTCTGAATATTCCGGCAGACCCTTCCCTGAATTTATTGGAAGAGATCAAAAAACTCAAAAAGGAGAAAAACGCTGTTTTGCTGGCACATTATTACCAGGTGCCTGCCATCCAGGATCTGGCAGATTTCGTGGGCGACAGTCTTGCATTGGCACAACAGGCGGAAAAAACCGATGCGGATATGATCGTTTTTGCGGGAGTGCATTTCATGGCCGAAACTGCCAAGATGCTCAATCCGGCCAAAAAAGTCCTTTTGCCTGACCTCCATGCCGGTTGCTCATTGGCCGAATCCGCACCTTCACATCTTTTCCGGGATTTTAAAGCAAGGTATCCGGATCATTTGGTTGTCAGTTATGTCAACAGTTCTGCCGATCTCAAAACCATGACCGATATTTGCTGTACCTCCACCAATGCCGTGGAGATCATCAACAGCATACCCAAAGACAAGGGCATTATTTTTGCCCCTGACAGAAACCTGGGTGCCTATCTGCAAAAAGTGACCGGAAGGGAAATGGTGCTTTGGCACGGAGTGTGCCAGGTACATGAGATGTTTTCCTGGGAAAAGATCACAACGGTCTTAGGCGAACATCCGGGTGCAGAATTTATCGCACATCCTGAATGCCAGCCACATATCCTTGAAATCGCTGACTATGTCGGTTCAACCAGCGGTTTGCTCAAATATGTGAAAAAAAGTCCTGCTACTACATTTGTCATCGCCACGGAACCCGGTATTTTGTACCAGATGCAAAAGGCCGCTCCGGAAAAAACCCTGATACCGGCACCGGCCATGACCAATTGTGCTTGCAACGAATGTCCTTTCATGAAACTCAATACGGTTGAAAAACTGTACAATTGTATGAAATATGAACTCCCTGAAGTGGTACTCGATGAACTAGTGATCACCGAAGGCCGCAAATGCATTGACAGAATGCTGGAGATCAGTGCACAGGCAGGGTTATAGATTGATGTCGGTAAAGGTAATCAAGTTTTAAATTCGAAGATTTGAAAATTCGAAAATTTTGCGCTGCTGGTGTTTTGACCAACAACATTTTTGATTCGAAATCAGGAAGATCACTATTACTTTGTTGGTGAAAACACCAACAAAGGCGGAAAGTGTTTTAAACTCATAGCATCATAGGGAACCAGACGTCACCGCAAACCTTATTAACCTATGTGCCTATGTGGTGAAAAAAAGTTTCAACACATAGATACATAGGAACATAGGCTTCACATAGCTTTTTTTTTAAGAGTATGGTTGTGAACTTCTTGAGTGTAGTGGAATAAAAAGAATTTCAGTTTTCATCCGAAATAACCATCTCACTTCAGGACACTTTAAACAAAATCACGGATAATTGCATTTAATACGCGGACAGTTGAATTGTAGTTTGCGAGTAAAAAATATCCCATCATGCAAAAAGTGAGCATTTTCTGGTTCAGACGCGATCTTCGCCTTCAGGACAACAAAGGCCTGTTCCACGCGCTGAAAAGCCCATGGCCTGCTGTTCCGCTGTTCATTTTTGACCCGGACATCCTGAAAAAATTGTCCGATCCGGCCGACAAACGCGTCAGCATCATCTATCACCTGCTCGAAGACCTCAACCGGTCTCTGAATGAAAAAAAAAGCTCATTGCTGGTGATGTACGGCAAACCGGAAGAAGTTTTCAGTCAACTGACCACGCGCTTTCAGATCATGGAGGTGCACACCAATCGCGATTATGAACCCTATGCCATTGCACGGGATAAACAGATCGCCGCATCTTTACAAAAGCAGGAAATCCCGTTTTTCACTTACAAGGACCAGGTCATTTTTGAAAAAAACGACATCGTCAAAAAGGATGGAAAACCCTATACCGTGTTTACCCCTTTTTCAAGGGCATGGAAAGCAGGGCTGAAGCCGGATGATCTTCAGAATTGGCCTTCAGAAAACCTGGACAATTTTTACCGTCAGGAAATTTTTGATTTTCCGCCCCTTTCCATCACTGGTTTCAAGGATTCAGGTATGCGCCTGCATAAACCTGAACCGGATCAGCAAATCCTCCGTACCTACGATCAAACCCGAAATTTTCCCGCATTGGAACAAGGCACATCCCGGATGAGCGTTCACCTGCGTTTCGGGACCATCAGCATCCGCAGTTTGGTCCGGCAGGCACTGGAACTCAATGAAACCTGGCTCGGCGAACTCATCTGGCGCGAGTTTTTCATGATGATCCTATATTTTTTCCCTGAAGTAGTGACCCAAAGCTTCAAACCTAAATACGACCGCATCGCCTGGCGCAATGATGAAAAAGAATTTGACCTTTGGTGTCGCGGAGAGACCGGTTATCCCATGGTGGACGCAGGCATGAAGGAACTGAATGCCACCGGTCTGATGCATAACCGCGTCCGTATGGTCACTGCCAGTTTTCTCACCAAACACCTGTTGATCGACTGGCGTTGGGGAGAAGCTTATTTTGCCGGGAAACTGCTGGACTATGAATTGTCTTCCAACAACGGCAACTGGCAATGGGCGGCTGGCAGCGGTTGTGATGCAGCGCCTTATTTCCGCATTTTCAACCCCGAAGAGCAACAAAAACGCTTTGATCCCGACGGACTTTACCTTCGAAAATGGCTTGGCCCCAACTGGCAGCAAACAATTCCTCCACCCATTGTGGATCATCGTATGGCGAGGGAACGCGCGCTGAAGGTGTATGGAGAAGCGCTGCGGGAAGGGTAGATCTTTTAAATATTTCGGAGGCGCGAGTTAATTACCTTAGAAAATTGGACTCTTGTTTAACAGTTTCTTCAATATCAAGTTTTATCAGTTCCCAATATTTACTTTTAAGGCATATGGGCTCAAAATCATCATCTGCTTCTTTAAAATCAATCATCTTATTTAGTATTACCTCTCTTGGATAGTTGTATGGATATCTCCTTTCATAGAAATCCAGCATTTGCTGGAGGGAAAAGTATTCCAATAATTCATGCAAATCCCAAAAATCTTTCTTTCTGCCGTTACGCCCGATTACATCCAGTTTCATGGCAGTAATTTCTTCCAATTGCGCCAGCCTTATTCCTTCAAATTCCATAAATGGAAAGATGAACGGATCCGTGTAGTACAGATCTACCTTTACCACTTCATCCTGACTTTTACCAATCAAATAGGATTCACCCAAACTATGGTTTCTACCAAATCCCAATTCAACATGATCAAAAGTCTTCAAAAATAATTGATCAATTTTTTCAAAATCAATTGAACCATATGCTGCATCTGTAAATAAATCAATGTCAACCGACATTCTATGACCCATCAACAAACTTAAACATGTTCCTCCAACCAAACGAAAGGAGCTTAATTCATCGAAAGCCATCAAGGACCTGAGCACATCCATTAATGCCGGAGAAACCGTGTTTTTTTGTATTTTCATTCAGATCAATGATTTAATTCAATTAAAGCCTTTTTTGCGCTTCCTTCAAGTTTCATTAATTCAATTCTTATAGTTTCTTCTCCATAGAACGAAATGATCTCCTTTAACTCAATTTCATTTCCTCTTTCTAAAATTCTTTTGATGATGGCGCTCCGATTGCGGACCCAGTCGATTTTATTAAAATCAGTGTCCCAAAATAGAATCTTCCTTATTTTACTTAAATCTGGTGTTACATTTTTATGTTGTTTTACCTGGCTTTTAACCTCATAGCATGCCTGCAAAATCATAAAATAATCTTTATCAATACCCATAATTTGGCCCAAACGGATGGAGAGTTTAGGGTTCATTCCTCTTTTTTCGTTTAAAATAGAACTGATCGTCTGAGGATGCTCTCCAACAGCCTTGGCCAATTCATATTTTTTTAATCCCCGTACCTTGATCTCTCTTCTCAGGATCGCTCCGGGGTGAATTCCTTTTATTTTAGATAATTCAGGAAGCATCTTTTTTTATTCAAAGTTATATAAAATTAATAACTAAACAATTTTGTTTATTTTATAATTCCCTTCTGATTTGATTCTTTATAATTTCGAACTGAAAAACACGTTCACTACCCATCGTGGACCATCGTTTGGCCCGGGAACGCGCGCTGAAGGTGTATGGGGAAGCGGTGCGGGAAGGATAAAATTGATGTAGCGCATTTGATAATGGAGATCGGACTTTCTGATC
Source organism: uncultured Saprospiraceae bacterium (assembly GCA_964594045.1). Taxonomy (GTDB): domain Bacteria; phylum Bacteroidota; class Bacteroidia; order Chitinophagales; family Saprospiraceae; genus UBA2365. Next base: position 15,373 of record CAZQKR010000047.1, read on the forward strand.
AGAAGGATGATAAAAAATTAGTTCAATAATCACATTACACTGTGATTTTCCTCACTATTTACCTCAAAAAACCTGGAAAATCAGTTAAAATCACATTATAGTGTGATTTCTATTGCCGGGCCTGGTGAAGTAGTCTTATTTTTTCCAAAGACTGATCATAAAGACTGAAGGATGTAGCTGGTCATAAGGATACGGATTTTACATTGATTCCCTATTCCGGGAATTTTTTTACTCAATATAGCTATCAAATCTCTCGCCTGAAGAGGTTCAGTTTGCTCCGGAATGGGTGGTTCAATTTACTCCGGAATGGGTGGTTCAATTTGCTCCGGAATACTCACGCAAAGACGAGCCGGTTGAAAGTCGGGGAAATGTAATCCAAAATATGTAAAAAGGATACCTGTATTTTTCAAATCATCTCTTTGCCAACGCACTTTTACAAAGTCCTGTCATTCCTGACCTGACCCGGGATCTCCGTCTAAGGCCTTTTCCCGTTGATGGTGATGCTCTGGATGGGGCTTTGATGCATTTTGAATGCATTCAGTTCCTCTGAAGATATATATTTCAGCAGATGTTCATCGGGTACGTGGATCGCATGTTCCTTCATGATCTTCACATCCCGGAACCCGGCCTGTTCGATGATATCCATATTCACTTTTTTCTCCAAAGCACCTGCAACGCAACCCGCATACATTTCTGCCGCTTCCTTTAATCCTTTGGGCAGCTCCGCATTGAGCACCACATCGGAAATACAGAAGTGGCCGCCCGGTTTGAGCACACGAAATACTTCCAGGTAAGCTTGTTCCTTATCTGGTACCAGGTTCATGACACAGTTGCTGATCACCACATCCACCGAACCGGAGGCTATGGGCAGGTCCTCGATGTCCCCCAATATGAATTCCACGTTCTGAAAACCCAGTTTCGCTTTATTTTCATTGGCTTTTTCCAGCATCGCTTCCGTGAAGTCGACACCGATCACCTTCCCGGTTTCCCCAACCTGCCGGCGTGCGATAAAAACATCATTGCCTGCACCGGAGCCCAGGTCCAGCACCGTATCGCCCTGCCTGATATCTGCCAGTTCCGTGGGCAAACCGCAACCCAAACCATAATCTGCGATCTCCTGGTAGCCTTCCAGTTTTTTGTAGTCATCATCCATGAAAATGACATTCAGGTCGGGCGTACAGCAATCCGGTGTACAGCCGCAACCGCTGCCTGTTTGAACGGCCTCGGTGTATTTTTTCTTGACAGTTTCCTTGATCAGTTCTAACATCGTATTTTATTTTGTTGATACACTATTGACGCAAAGTTGCGAAAAAAGACGCAAAATCAATCGCAACAAAAATGACAATTACTTTTTTGGTGATAGTCCACAATATTCCCGAATGCATGGTCCTGTCGAAATAGTAGTTAAACACGTCAACCCATTATATTATAGGTATTCCAAGACTTTTCAAATAATTAAACGTTGGATCATAATACTCCTTTTTTCGAGTGTGATCTTCTTTGTCACCTTCTGGTAATAGTATGCCTCAAATTATTATTTAATTCTTTAATAATTATTTCACAAATTCATAGCTATATACAGAGCAATTAGGAATTTCTATTGTATGCTTTTCACATAACTGACAAACTTATCCAATGTCCAAATATCTGGTCGGTGTTCTTTCGGGAAACTGTCTAGATATGGCTTAGGCACTACCAAACTAACTCCGACTGATTTCATTTCTTTTAACTGATTTCCGGAAATTCCCTGTTGTAAAGTAAATAAATGTTTTTGGGGAATTTTATCTGCCTCTCCAACAACCTGTCTCCATCTATCTTTACATGTTGTTTTTGCTCCAAGGAAAACCAATTTATGACTACCAGCAGGTTCTGAATAATATGTTTCAATATTCGGAAAGATAAAATCAGGTTTTTTGTTCTCTTCTGTAACTCCCTGTGACGTGTATGAAAGTTGCCAAATATTAAACACTTCAGAAAGGTGATGCTCCAATGATTTTCCGGCTCTTGATTTTCTCCTGTTCAGTATGGTATTTGCTGTTTTAATCAATTCATCAACATTTGGAAAAGGGGTTTGAATAATTTCCCGATATCTGCTATTTTCTATAGTTTTGAATAGATCATACTCGGTTGTAATCCAATTAAGAAGCTCTTTGTCCGGATTATTTAATACGGAATCTTTATTTAATCCAAAAGCCTTGAAAAACATGTTCCTTGCCCCAATGGCCAGATCAAATGTTGGAGGAAAATCAATAGTCAGGCTTTCAATGAATTGATCAAATAAAATAGACAATTGATCAGGCGGTTGAACAAAAGTCGACTTTGGTAAAATCTTATTTGTTTCTGTTGAAGATATGCCTAATGTACTTAAGAATCCTTCTATTTCATCATCGGAAGATAATACATAGGCTTCATAATACTCTTTATCAATTTTTGCAATAATCAACAGGTCACCAATATGATTGTCATGTAAAAATGGAAATCCTTTACCAAATCTTGTAAGTCTGTATTCATTTCGAGTACGAACACCATAATATATAAATCGGCTAACTGTTTCAAAACTGTTTTGCCATTTGATTTTTATAAATATATCTTTATTTATGCCTTTTTCACCCGGTGTATCAAAGAATAAACTCCATGATTGCTTGTGAAAATGAAAGCCGGCCTGATGTCCTCCGGTTGCTCCCGTATCATTAGCTGTAATAAATTTACTGAAAGCTATAGAACTATTAGAACATGCTTCTATTGCCAATGATATAATACTATCCATGGTGATTGTTTAAAACTTTATGAACTTGTTTTGCTACAGCATGCATTAAGGGCATTACCACAGAATTTCCAAACTGGCGATAGGCCTGATTATCAGAGACAGGAATTTTAAAGCTATCAGGAAATCCCTGCAATCTTGCACATTCTCTTGGCGTCAATCTTCTTGGATTTTCTCCTTTTTGGGGAATTAAAACTTCTGAACCATCTTTATAATAACGCGCACTTAGTGTGCGTGAAATTCCATCCAAATCAGATAAACCAAAGCCAAAGCCATTACCTTTCGCCTTGTGCTTTGCCGCATATTCCTGTAAATAATTCCAAAGCTTATCCGATAAAGTATATTTAGGATCCGGGTTTTCTTCCAAAATCTGTCGCAAAGCTTTCTTTGATTCAGGAAGTTTTGGAAATTCAAAATTCTCATTTCCTTTGAAAACCATTCGATTAAAACCTACAATAATAATCCTTTCACGATGTTGTGGTACAAAATGTTTGCCATCCAAAACCCTGAAATGAACTGAGTACCCTAATTTGTCAAGTGTGTTATAGATTATTTCGAAAGTCCTGCCTTTATCATGAGCAACCAAATTCTTGACATTTTCCAGCATAAAAGACTTAGGCATTTTTTCCTGCAAAATTCTTGCAATATCGAAAAACAGGGTTCCCTGAGTTTCATCCAAAAACCCGTGACTTCTTCCAAGGCTGTTTTTCTTTGATACTCCCGCTATAGAAAAAGGTTGACAAGGGAATCCCGCTAAAAGAACATCATGTTCCGGAATATATTTTTCATCTATTTTTGTAATGTCTCCGAACGGAACTTCACCAAAATTCGCTTCATAAGTCACTTTTGCAAATTTGTCATATTCAGATGAAAAAACACATTTTCCTCCAACTTTTTGATAAGCTAATCTAATACCCCCAATACCAGCAAATAAATCAATAAAAGTAAAATCAGGATTTTGAAGGGCAGGAAAAGGTACATCCCATTTAAAATCAAGTTTACTCTGCCGGATTAAACCATATCTGGAAAGATAGGGCAATGCCGGTTCTTCAAAATATTGTTCAACACCATAACCTATGTTTTGTAGGTAATGTGTGACATTAGCCATTTCATTATTGATATCTTTTAATGGCTCAATATTTATTTTACCCTTTATTTCAGAGTATTTTAAGATTTTTTCTTTTTTCAACAGCTTGTTCTATTTTGGAAATACAAAGGTTAAGATTTTTTTTTATTTCTTCACCCCAAAACCGAATAACTTCCCATCCATCAGTTTTGAGTGTTTCATTTACAGTTTTATCTCGATTGATGTTACTTTCTATTTTTTTATACCAGAACTCTGTGTTTGTTTTTATACGTTTTTTTTGAGTCTCCCAATCTTTTCCGTGAAAAAACTCACTGTCACAGAAAATTGCAATCTTATACTTTTTTATTGTGAAATCCGGTTTGCCATATACATTTTTGTTGTTTTTTCGATACCTTAAGCCTTTAGACCATAATTCTTTTCCGAGTAATTCCTCAATTTTTGTGCCTTTGCTTTTGATAGCTTTCATGTTTTTACTTCGTTGTTCTTTTGTAAGGACATCCATGATAAGATTTTTCTTAATAAGGAAACAATCGAATTAAAATTATTTCACCAATTAAAAGTTTGGCTACATTTCGTCAATAATTCTACAACAATATTCTATTAGACTCTTTCAAGCTACAAAATAATTGATTTTCTCTATGTTATAATAATTGTTTCAAAGTTTCAATATTGTTTTTATGCTTAATTAAGTTCTGGCGAATAGTAATACAACTTTCTTCTGAGAACTCAAAGTTAGTACCTTCTATGTGTCCTTTCAACACTAATTTACCGCCAATTTCAACAGCTTTTGCATGAGCAAACTTGTTTCGAACTTGAATTACATCCTCGTTGTATTTTTTAAATAAATCCAAATCGAATCCATCAGGAACATTTAAGCTTATAAGCTCTTTAAGCAAATCCCACTTTCTGAAAGCATCAGATTGAGAAAAATATGTTTTATAATCTCCTGTATGAGAATCCCTTTGGGCCTTGCACTTTTTAAGAAGTTTCTTTTTAATTTCTTTGTAATCTGACCTGAAAATTTTTTCAATTCTTGGTTTATCATCACCATTTATTGGTTTGCCAATTAGAGTATAAAAAATTTCTTCAATCTCAACATCCAGATGGCTTGTAGCTGCTGTAATAAGTCCTCTCGTTGCATTTAACTCAAGAAGTTTTTTTAAAGATAGGCTTATTACTCTTTCAATTTTATCAAGCAATCCATCTCTACCAACCCAAAAAGTTAATCTTTCAATAAAAGCTAATCTCTCAATTACCTGTGGGTCATTTCTATAACTACTTTTTGCTGTATAAAATAATATTTCAGTATCCAACCTTTTATTTTCACGAATATCCTTAATTACTAAATCTCCAGTTGTGTTTTCTAAATTGTAGTCTGATAGAATTAGGTCATAGTCATATTTACCAATTGACTGGTCTAGATTAGCTTCATTAAAAACTTTTTCAATGTTAGGCTCAAATCCCTTCTCAATCAAAAAATCTTCAACATCTTTTACAGAACCATTTTCAATGTAACTCTGTAAATCATTATCAATCCATAGAATGTTATAATCCAGTTTCATTATTTATTCTTGTTAAAAGTGATGATGAATTCAACCCCTGGTATGAGCTTGTTATTTACCTTTATTGATCCGTTTATGGATTCAATTATTTCCTTAACGTGGTATAAACCAATCCCAGAGCCTCTTCGAGATGTAGTAAAACCAAATTCAAAAATATGGTCAATAATATTGTCTGGGATACCATTTCCATTGTCTTTGAAACATAATTGAACAGAATCATCAGTTTTTAACCAGATAAGTTCAGCTTCCGAAGCACCATGCTTTAACGAATTACTCATAAGATTATCTATAACAATAACTAAATCAATAGGATTGAATTTTATTTTTTGTTCTAATCCTTTTTGTACATGGATTTTCACACTCAACAATTCCCTATTAATCCGCAAATCCTCTCGAAGCTTGTAAACATTCTCAATATACTCGTTTATAAAGGATACAATGTCTTGGCTAATTTCATTAGGAATAATTGATTCCTTGGCAAAATTAATTTTCTTAAAATATTTTGAGAAGGAACTTATTTTCTCATTTTGTTTACTTATGCGCTTAATAATTTCTTGCAATTTATTGACATTTTCATTCTTGTTAATTGCCTTCACAAGATTATCAATGTCCTTTTTGATAAAATTCGTTGTTAGCCCTATATGATGTAAAATGCTTTCAAGATTCTTGGTGTCGTCACTTATATCCCTTAGAAGAAAATTTTTCTGGCTTACGACATAGTCAAGTTTTTTTTCGGTTTCCTTGCGTTTTTCTTCTTCCTTAGCAGCTTTTGCTTTATCCAAGTCTGCATCGGCTTTTATTTCTCTAACTGCTTTTTCAATCTTTCTTGCCTCCTTAATCATTACGGGGTTTCCCGATTTTGCGGCAACCTTAGAAACATTCTTGACAATTTTATCAACGCTAAGTTCTTGTTTGTCGGAGAGTATTTTTAGAAAATCTTTGTCGTATTGGATTTCAATTACATCCTGTGAGTTAATGTATCCAGATATAAGCTCAAGAATCTGAACTTTTACATCTTTAGCCCAAAGTTCAGGACGAATTACTTCTTTTGTAACCTTGTCAATTTCTGGGTCACCCCAAGCGATTATGTTTACCACATAATTTTCTAATCGCTTTAAAACATATTTTTCAAAAAAATCTATGAGATTGCGAAAGGTGTCGTTTTTAACTAATCCACCATCTCTACTGGTTGTCTCACGCAATTCGGGTTGTGGGCCATTAATTTCAATTCTACCAATTAAATCACGTGTCCCAAGAAATCTATTATAGCCTTGTTGTTTTCTTCTCTCAATACCCAAACCATCTTCACCTTCTTCTCCATAAGGATATACCCTGAATCCATTCTTATACATAAAAACTGAACCGTATTTAACTGGTTCCATTCCCATTATTCTTGTGAAATTTGATTTAGCTGCTCTATTTAATTGAAACAAATAGACTGCAACATTTTTCAAATCCTTATAAGGATTTCTCTCCTTCAGATAGTAAATCAAATCTCCTCTGTCTTGCAGGGTGGTTTCAATGTAATCACCTTTTGGGCTAATCTGTACAAGTATATTTGAGGTTTTTATTTCAAGTGTTTCAAAAATTGAATTTTTAACAAGTCCGTTTACAATTTCTAAATCATTTTTCTTTTCTCCTTTCTTATTTTTTTCCTTGTCAGAAGTTAATTCATCTTTTGCAATTATTTCAATTTCAAAATTGTCACTATCGTTTTCCTGATTGGGGTTGATAAGTTTGGCTAAGGATTTTTTTAGCTTTAGTATTCTATCTCTATCCCAATTATCACGAAGCCCTGTAATTTCTAAAACTGTCCCCTTTTTAAGTTTGTAAGAGTTTTCAGTAAGCACTTTGTGCGTTACCTTTATGTTTACAAATTCTTCATCATCTGCGTTTTCAAAATCCTCCCAATTCACTACAAGGTTTTCAATCTTTGGCTTTGGTTCGTCTTTAATGGTTATCAGATTTAAGAATCTCCCTAACCTGTCGCAAGAAAAACGACCAACACCTTTTGCTCCGGCAAATACCCTTTGCGTTTTTATTTTGTCCCGATAATCTTCATTCTCTTTACCCAATCGCTTGGCAGAATAAGCCACAAACAACCACTTATTTTTAAGGTCGTCATAGTTCATTCCTTTACCGTTGTCTTTAATGACTATTCTAGCGTTGTCGGGTTCATAGTTGTTTTCAAAAATTACTTCAACTTTTGAAGCGTTTGCATCAAATGAGTTTTTGACTAATTCAAAAACAGCAACAAATTCATCCGTAATCAATTCCTTACCGATAAGATCTTTTAAAGCTGCACTTATTTTGAATGTTTCTGTATTAGCCATTTAGAATTTGTTTTAAAGCTAATCCGACTTGTTCGCCAAACAGGGGCGGAATTGCATTGCCAACCTGTGTATATCTGGGAACTTCCACAATACGCAATTTTCCTCCGGTTGTATATTTCTCTTTGAATTCAAACCAGTCTGGAAACGTTTGTATCCGGGCATATTCTCGAACACTTAAAATTCTTGGCTCGCAATAGTGAACGTAATCATCCGGATGAGACGTAAGTGTTGGAGCTGGTTTGTTGGGGTCTAAAACTACAATACCTCTTTTTTTAATATTGTATTTTTCTCTTTCTTTTCCTTCAATCTTTTTCCCCTTCGGCGCTTTGGAAATAAGAGTTTGAAATAGTAATACAGTTTCCTTTCCGTGGTTAGCGAATCGATGACTGTCAGGAACAGATTGTGAAGAAACCTTTGACCGCATCAATTTTTGATACGGGCTTTGGACCTTGCTATAAACGGATGAAAGAAACCCTATCGAATCAGGGCAATCAACTGTTCCGTTATTTACCAATAGATCAGAAATGGCATCTTGCAGACTTTGGGTTAGACCCAAACCTTTGTTCACAAGAAAGGATTTTCTCTTACTTTTAAGTAGCTCAAAAAAATGACGTGGAATAAAGTGTGATTTTTCAACAAAATCCTTTCTGATACCAACCAAAATAAAACGAGTTCTTTTTTGGGGTATTCCGAACTCTGAAAAGTCAATCAGTTCTCCGTAAACTTCATATCCTTTAAAATCTTTCCCTGAACGTCTCAAAGCCTTCTGAACAAACTCGGAATATTTAATCCCTTTACTGCGGTTCTTTTCGAATCGTTGAGTAAATCCTTTTACGTTTTCAAAGAAGATGATTTTTGGCTGGACAAGCCGAATGAACTTGATATATGAAGTTATCAATTCGTTTCTGTGATCGCTTTCGTCTCTGCGTCCGGCAGTAGAAAAACCCTGACAAGGTGGTCCTCCGGCAACCAAATCCACTTTACCTCTTAATTTTTTTAGTTCTCTAATTTTCCATTTTAGCACTTCGTCAATATCGTGCTGAGTTTTTTCTAACCAGTCAGGCCAATCAAAATGATTAAGGTTGTCAATTAAGTTGTGTTTCAATGTAGCAAATGCATATGGGCTTTTTTCAATTGCAAAAAGTCCTTTCCATCCTGATTGATTTAACCCTAGAGACAGGCCTCCACACCCAGCAAATAAATCAATATAAGTATTTTGTAATAGCATTTTTTTTAGTAGGAGTTATTATTATTGTGGATATAAACATTAAAAGGTTGTTGCATTCACAAAATATTCAGATTAAACCTAATAGAATAAGTTCCTGTAAAATGAAAAGATAATATATTTTTATTCAAGCTCAATTGAAAGCTATTTAGGTTTTAGTCTTCTCAAATTTGATCCATAATGATTTTTTTACAAATTCTAAAATATATGTGATTCACGCAAATATATAAATATTTCATTTAAAGATGATTTCATTATTTAAAAACTGTTAACATTTAGAAAAATTAAAAATGGACAGTTATTGAATACTATTAACCAAATTCAATAATTAGAATTATTAATTACCCATAACATCTTTTTTATAAAATTAAGTTTTTTTCAAAAAAAGTAATTAAGTAAAATTAAAAATTGATTAAATATTAATTTATTAAAACTATAAAATACTAAATAATCAATAATGTCAAAATATAATCAATGTTTTATATGTATATTACACAATATTATTATGTGATTTTAGGCCACTCAGTTTCCCTCACCTCAACTCCACCACCCACCGGTTCTTCACCTCACACTCCCGGATAAAACTGTCTTTTAACCAGTTGAGCTTCGGATCGTCGATGTGCTGGATGATGTCCAGGCATGTTTTAAAATCTCCCAGGTTGCGGTGCATTTCTGCGATCATGACCCGGTTGTCCGGGGCCAGTCGCTGCACAAGGCTGAGCAGGCGGAGCAGGTTCTCCTTCCATAGCAACTCATCCTGTTCGTCGTTAAAGATGGGTTGATCTTTCCGGATCCGGTCGTTGTAGGCCCTCCAGATCCTTTCCCGGATCCACCGTTCTTCATTTTCATCCCGGGGAATACCCTGGCGGATGGCTTCAAAATAGTCAGCTATCTGAAGCTTCGGCGCTCCTTGAACGTATTTAAATCTTTCCTCAGGCTGTTCCCAGAAATCATAAGATCCGATTTCACGGGCATCACTGATTTTAAAGATCTTATGACATGATTCACACTTGATCAATTCCGGAAAACCTGGCAGCATCGGGGAGATCCTTTTCCCGTCCGAATACAATGTTGATCCGAATGTATTTCCGCTGGCTATACTGCCCTGGGCAAAATAGTGGCCGCATTGCGGGCACTCGTAAACGTAAATTGGTCCTGGTAACATATATCATTTTTTTATTGGTTTAAAGATCTGTTGCGTACCGGAACGACGGTACTTTCGCGTCCGCTCATGGAAAATGTTCCTTATTCGGGCGTCTTCCCATTTTCGGGTATGCCGGCTGCCATGCTAAGTGATGCGGGTACCGTTTTATCACACTTGTTTTCCCGGCTGATGTATGGTTTCTCCCGTGCCTGCCCGGATAAACCTAACAATTGAGCGCCGCAAATAATTCCCCTCTTTCCCGTCTTTGAACAGAAATCTGTAAAATTCCTGTTTTTCCCGGTATTGCCCCGGACAAAGCGTATCATAAGTTGGCTTTGACTATCCACTTTTGCGACCATGCTTCTTTTCGTTGCACGGGGCAAAGGTGTTGTTAGCACTCAGGCAATTACTTTGTATTTTTATCATAGTACTTTGTATTTTTATCATAGTACTTTGTATTTATGATATACTAATTTGGTTCATTGCAAAGTTAATTTGTATTTCTGCAATGGTAATTAGGTTCATTGCAAAGGTAATTTGGTATATATCAAAGGTAATTTGCTACATTGTAAAGGTAATTTGCTACATTGTAAAGGTAATTTGGTACAAATCAAAGGTAATTTGCTACATATCAAAGGTAATTTGGTACAATGCAATGGTAATTTGTACTTATCACAAGGTAATTTGTATTTTTAGCAATATGTATTGCATCATTGCGATTTTTCAGTCTTTACAAGCGTCCTGACCCGGGGCAGTAGCTGATTCTTCGTCGTTGTCTGAAATATGCAACTACAGACTTATCATTTCCATACAAATAGCAGTTGACCAAAATTTCCATTGATCCATCATCGCATAGTCATGAAGTTACAAACTTCATATTATATTTCCAACATCCGAAAATTTCCTAAGATATTCGTCTGAAGTTGCAAACTTCAGACAACGCAGGCTTTTCACCACATAGGCACATAGGTACATAGGTGCACATAGACAGGTATTCGTATCTGTCAACTCGGATCTTTCGAGGTGGAAAGCTTTTTGGAAAGTTTCACGGAATACAATTAGCAGGCGCAAAGATCCATTAGTGCCCGAAATGTATGCTCAGTCTTGATTATTGTGAAAAGAATATAAGCATTTTTGGAAAAGAGTCCCTGATATTTAAAGTCAAAGAACTGTATTTCCTATGTGAACCTATGTACCTATGTGCCTATGTGGTAAAAAAAATCAATACCCCGTTGTCTGAAGTTTGCAACTTCAGACTTGTATGATCCATACCTTTATCTGAAAAACATCATTTCCGTTAACCCTTCAATGCATAGTCATGAAGTTACAAACTTCATATTATATTTCCAACATCCGAAAATTTCC
>CAZQKR010000047.1:26952-30332 GCA_964594045.1 uncultured Saprospiraceae bacterium
AAAAACATCATTTCCGTTAACCCTTCAATGCATAGTCATGAAGTTACAAACTTCAGACAACGCAACTTGTTGAAGATGATGAAAAGCCGGATGTGTGTTGAATCCACGTTGAGAAATGAATAGTTTGCCCATAATACTAAGATAAAAACTTGCACATGATGCATATGTGGTGCATTTTTACATCAAATTTTTAAAACTATGCCAAGACAGAGTATATCTTTTTCAAAACCCAATGATGAATGGTTAAAAGCACTAATTGAAAACCAGGAATATTCCAGTAAGAGTGAAGTTGTCAACGACCTGATCAGACAGGCCCGGAAACAGCAAGCTCAAATTGACTGGATCAAAGCTAAATTGGAAAAATCCGAAAGAAGTGGATTTACAACTGAAACCAAAGAGCAGATCCTGAAACATTCAAAGTCAATCATGAATGGCTGAATACAGACTAAGTAATGAAGCCAGAGAGGACCTGATCCGCATTCATCATTTTGGTGTCAAACAGTTTGGCATGACCCAGGCTGATAAATACTTTGAAACTTTTTTTGATCATTTTGAGATGATTGCAGAAAATCCCTTTGCATTTGAATCAGTGGAACATATCAAATCAGGATATAGAAAATGTCCCTGTGGCTCTGACACCATTTATTTCAGGTTGATTGACACCAGGGTTGAGATCATGGCCATTGTTGGCATGCATGATTTGAAAAATATGCTTTAAATGTTGGGTCAGGGCCGAAAATGTCAACATGTTGGTTTTTTAATTTTTTTCAATGGCCATTTGGAATCTTTGATGAAAAATACTGACGTTTTCATGATATTTAAACGTTAACGGTCACGGATGTAATTTGCGGATCGTTTTGCAGCCGTTTTGCAATTTCACTTTCAGAAGCCATTTCATAGAATAACACAAGCGCCTCAATAAGATTTGATTTGGCTTCATCAGGCGTATCGCCTTGACTTGCAATATCCAATTCGGGACAAAGTGAGATATACATATTATCTTCCTTCTCTAATACTGCTGTTAATTCAATTTTTCTGTTCATATTACAAATCACTACTGACCGATAAAAATAAAGAGATTTCTCGCTTCGCTCGAAAAGACCAGGCTTTCAGGGGCTTTGGTGGCGGGGGAGGTAAGCAGCGGCTATGCCGCTGCCTACCTCCCCCCAAAACAGCTAACTGTCTGTCATTCCTGACGCTGCGGTCAGGACAGGTCCGAACGAAGTGAGGAATCTTGAACACATAATTCTAGCCTTTAAAATTTTTGTTGATCAGTAGTGATTACAATTATAATGTTTTTTTGATCTCATATTACATGATTATTCAATCCACCAATAATTCTTTAATGATCATCCTGACTTGCTCTATTTCAGTATCTGTCAATGTGTCCACAATTTTAATGATGCGTTGCTTGTCAATGGTACGGATCTGATCAAGGACAATCCAACCGGTTTTAGCTCCATGTTTTACTTCAACCCTGGTCGGATATTTTTTTGACTGACTGGTCATTGGTGCAATGATCACCGTATTCAGAAATTTATTGATCTCATCAGGTGAAATGATCACACAAGGCCTGGTCTTTTTTATTTCACTACCTATGGTTGGATCAGGATTTACCAAAACTACCTGGTATTGCTTTAATTCCATTCTTCAAAATTTTCATCCTCAAATACATCATTCATGAGCAGCTTGTCGTCACCTGATGCATGCATTTGTTTAAAAGCCTCTTCCCATCCTTTGCGGGGTTCAGCCTTGGGTATGATGACGATATGACCTTTTTCCAGGATCAATTCGACGGTATCCTTGATCTGATACCTTTCCAACAGCGTTTTGCTCAATCGTATGCCCCTTGAATTTCCGATTTTAATGACCGATACTTGCATAAATTATATTTTGTAGTTACAAAGTTATTACATTTTTGATCATGATCAAAGTGTTTATTTCTTTTTTTCAGGATCCAGGGTGAAAATTTTGCAACATCAGATTTTTCAGCAAAAATTGGAAGCGATGTGAGCTATTTTTGGCGCTATGCCTATTCGTACTTTTCGTGTAACCAAAATAAATACAGCTGTTCCACGAAGAAGGTAAAGAGAGCCACTGAGGAATTTCAGCCCTGAGAATCAATATTTTAATCAATAAATAAAAACTCTGTGGTTCTCTGTGCCTCCTCTGTGTAACTCTGTGAAACAAAAAAAATTACACGGAGAAGACACAGAGGAGGTACTTCTAGTTACGCCCCGCTCTCATTCAAAAACGTTCTCACTTCCGGTAGCACTACGTCGCTGTTTTGTTCGGGGAACCAATGATTATATTCGGGGTAAAGTACAAAGCGACAGTCCGGCCGCGATTGTACCAGGCGCTCAAATGCCGCGGTAGAAGCGATCCTGTCCTTCGGCGAGCGCATGTAAAGCACCGGGAAAGAGAAATCCAGGTATTCAGGCCGGTAAAAGAGCCCGAAAAGAGCCTGCGGCAGGATCGTCAGCAGTAAGCGAGGCCGGTCCCAATAATGATACGTATCCTTCCACAGTCCGGCAGCCGTCTCCGACCGATACCCTGCAGCATGGACGATGGACCAGCTAACCGCTTTCCTCAAAAAAGGAAGATAATAAGGAGCACAAAACCAGAGACCGTATAACCAGGTAAACGCATTCAGCCCGTGCTCGAAAATGTCATATCGGAAGGAAGACCCAACCGAAAAGGCAACCAGCTTTTCTATCGGCGGGTTTTTCTGTTTACGCGCCCACCGCCAGGTATGAGTTGCGCCCCAGTTATGCGATAGAAAGATCAGTTTTCCCGTAGGGCTTTGAAGGGCAAGTTCGTTCATTGTCTCGTCAAATTCCCGGGCCATGACTCCTTTTGCCAGTTCCCTGAGTGGAGGGAAGTCGGGATTGTCATGCCTGTTGGGAAACGCATAGCAATAGATACTGCGTCCCTTCAACCAGGGCTGTTCTCTTTCCTCCAGGGCATAATAGGCAGCAAACATTCCCGGACTGTCCGGAAAACCATGTACAAAAACAACCGGACTTTTGCCGCTGCTGTCCTCCCGGTGAAGGCAAATTAGTTTAGCATATTTCGTTCCCATAGTATATGAATAAGAGGTAAATAAAATCTGTAAAGAAATCAATAGTTTCTGTAACTGCCAACAAACACAACGCTATCCTTTTAGTCAAAGTATCCAATTTTTTCTTGCATTGGGCGGGCATGTACCGTTGCCGTTGAGATAGCGAGGAATTCCGGTTTTAAAAGATAGCAAAACTCCCTGTTTCAGGATAGAACATTTATGCTGTAATGATTTTGCATGGTGTAGTCTTTTTTTATACCTGATCCCGTTGTCTGAAGTTTGCAACTTCAGACTTGTATGATCCAGCCCGATAACTGAA
>CAZQKR010000048.1:0-29736 GCA_964594045.1 uncultured Saprospiraceae bacterium
AATACTTATTTTACTGAATATCAACTATTTATTTATTTTTTTAACGAACTATTGAAGAAAACTATACCGGAAATAAAATCCTGAAAATGCCACCTTATCCGTTAAAGCTGATTTACTTAAAGCCATAGACGAATAAAATCCGAATTCCGTGTGCTCAAAAAACAGATCAGGATTGTTGAATTTTAAGCCGAAATCAAGTTGAAAAGCCCATAAGAATCCGGAATGGTCTTTCCTGATCTCCTTTAAAATTTCGGGACCAAAAGACATAAAAAAATAGGTGTGATCCTTTTTTTTGTTCCACAATGCGTTATATCTGAACAAAGCAGAAGCAGAAAATCCATATTTTTCCGAATCCAGCAACACATCATCCTGGTTTGTCTGGAAATATCTGACCGGCATGACAATTCCTAAATCACTTTTCCATTCTGACTTCAATTCACTGAACTTCCAGGACGGCACCAAACCTGCTCCTCCGAAGTATCCGGAATGATCATCACCGGCCCAGAACCTGTTGGTACTACCTTCCATAAATATTGAAAAAGGATTGGCAATTTTGGTGTGATTTTCCTGAGCCAATACGAATGAATAGCTGCCTGTTGCAATTATAAATAAGAACAGGCTGAATAGCTTGGTTTTTCTCATTTTAGTTATTTTTATGGTGAAAACTAAATTACATTATCAATAATCCCTTATGTCTGAGGCAAAATAAAAACCGGAGTTCACTCACCCGAAAAGGGTTTAAACATCAAAACTATAAAATTTTTACCAAAAAAACAACAGGTAGTGTCTTCGATGAACATAGATTTTGAAAAAGGGTATAAACAAAGAAATGAGAAAAGATTTGACCACACAGTCCGTCAAATAAAAAAGGGCAGCCATTGCTGACTGCCCTTTTTATGTCTTTCAGGACTGCTTAGTTTACAGCATCTTTAAAAGCTTTACCAGCTTTGAATTTAACCTGGTTGGAAGCAGCTATTTTGATGGTTGCACCCGTAGCAGGATTTCTTCCTTCTCTAGCTTCTCTTTTAGAAACTGCAAAAGTTCCGAAACCAACGAAAGAGGCAGAACCACCATTTTTCAAGGTATTTTCGATTGAACCGAACACTGCATTGACAGCTTCAGTAGCCTGAGCTTTTGTAATTCCAGCACTGTTTGCCACAGCGTTGACTAAATCTCCTTTGTTCATGTTAAAATAATTTAATAATTAATTAATTAATTTATAAGGACGCAAAGATATTACTATTTTTATATACACAAAATAAAATTGAAAAAAAGGCAAAATATAAGTATTTACAAGCTTCTCATAAAAAATTTAAAATGAGTTATATATTGCAAAATATCATATATATATTTGTCGGTTCCGGACATTTCATTGAATTATAGTGTAAAAAATGTACTCCTTGGTTTGCTTTTCAAACTTTCACACGCTTGCATTGTTAATTTTATCAGACAAAACTGAAAACACTTGTATTAATCATCATAAATAATTAATTGTCAATTTATTATAATGGGTGATAATCTGAAAATTGCTTTTTTACATAACGATTGTAAGCACATTAATCATGGGATCCGGCAAAAACACATCACATTTTCAGTCAGCCTGGCAAAAGTTGAAAATTAAATGGCAGATTGAAAACAATTTTCAACTCATCCTCATCCTGGTCGTTTTCGGATTGACCGGATTTACGGCAGCTTTTCTTAAAGCGCTGATCTTTCAGTGGATGGGCATGAACGGAGACACACCGGTCTGGGTAAGGACCCTGATACTGTTATTGATCCTGATCCCTTTATACAAAGCATTGCTGATCACTTACGGGACCCTTTTCGGACAATTCAGGTTTTTCAAAAACTTCATCCTGAAATTTTTAACTGCTGTACGCCGATTATTTAGCTTCCAGATGATCACCAGGCAATGAAATACCTTTAAGTTGCTCCCACACTGAAAAGGATTTTCTCGCAGATTTTCGCTGATTTTTTAATGAACAGAAGTTTAATGTCAGGAACCTTTTTCGCGATTTGCAGGAAAGCATGGAACAGGCATCTTTAGAGTAGTCTCTCAGCCTGATCATTAGTCCTTTATCCAGTTATAATTCAGTTATCAGGATAGGCTGTTAAAATCTTCAGTCTTCAACGAAAAAAAAATAAAACCTATAGACTAATAATTTACAGACTAGCCCAATGAGAAGTTAATGATTTATGGCAAGTGACTGACCCAATTTGACCCGTTGGAACAACAAATGATCCAAACCTGTTGAAAAAGCATCACTTTCAGTCAGCATGACTACGGTTGAACCGAGTTCAAACCAGCCCAGTTCTTCACCTTTCCGGATATGGATATCAGAATTGAAATTTCGAATGCCCCGGATATTTTTCTGATTGCTGGCAAAATCCGGCAAAAATGACAACCTGATACTGCCTACATTAAAAGCCCCTACAAAAACAAAATGGAATTTACCCATTGCATTGGTGCCGGTTAAAACGACTCTTTCCAGGCTGTTGTACAGTCCTGGTATATGGCGGACATTCATCAGGCTGACTGAAAGCAATTTGCCCGGAATGTGGGTGATCTCACTGATCTGCATGTCAAATGGCGCATGGACCCTGTGGTAATCGCCGGGTGCCAGATAAATCGTAGCGAAACTTCCTGCCGTCATGCTTTGTTGGCCGGTCAAAACAGACCGGGAATAGGCAATGCCTTTGATCTGAAAGATCTGATCTCCCTCCAGCGGCCCGTAACTCAGCAGTCGACCATCCACAGGTGAACAAATACCATTTTCCCATTTGCGGACACCCGGTTTTAAAGGCCGCGTAAAAAATTCATTGAAGTTTTTAACAGCTTTTAGATCAATATCAAATTGTTCCATATCAATCTGGTAATAACTGATATACCAACGCATGATCGTGCTAAGCATCCATCGTGGAACCCGAATGCTGCCAGCCAGTTTGCCCGTCCAGCGTGAACTTCTATTGGTGCTGACCAATCTGTGCAATATACCAAATAATATGATGGATTTGAGTCTGAACAATTGAAAGTTATTTTTATTTCTCCAAATATTTTTTACCATGCCAAATTACGCTAATTTTTCCATTTAGCACGTCATTTTACCGGATCAGGCCATCTCAGTGAATAAATACTCAAACAGATCACCGATTTTTCCCAATCCGATGATCTCCGTTTTGTACTTTTGAACAGGCAAACCCTTCAAATTGTATTTTGAGACAAAAATTTTGGAAAAGCCGAGCCGGTCTGCTTCACGTATGCGCTGATCGATGCTTTTAACCGCCCTCACTTCCCCTGTAAGGCCAATCTCTCCGGCAAAACATACTTTTTTCTCCATTGCCTGGTTTTGAAGTGAAGAGATCAAAGATACGGTGATGGCCAGATCAATAGCCGGATCAGTGATCTTCAGCCCGCCGGCAATATTCAGAAAAACATCTTTTTGACCGAAATACAATCCGTTCCTTTTCTCCAGAACAGCCAAAAGCATATTCAGTCTGCGCAGGTCATAACCCGTGGCCGATCTTTGAGGTGTTCCATAAACTGCCTGACTGACAAGCGATTGCGTTTCTATCAGCATCGGCCTTTGACCTTCCAGCGTTGCTGCAACCGTACTGCCGGAGAATTTTTCGGTACTTTGTGAGATCAGCAATTCGGATGGATTATTCACCGGTTTCAGTCCGCTTTCGATCATCTCGTAAATACCCAGTTCATCGGTTGACCCAAACCTGTTTTTTGCCGTTCTCAGTATCCTGTAATTGTAATTCCGGTCACCTTCAAACTGCAAAACCACATCGACCATGTGTTCCAGCAGTTTTGGCCCGGCAAGCATTCCTTCCTTCGTAATATGTCCGATGATAAAAACCGGTATATTGCTTTGTTTTGAAAAGCGCATGATCTCACCGGTACATTCCCGAACCTGAGTGATCGTGCCCGGCGTACTGTCCACATATGGAGAGGACATTACCTGTATGGAATCAATAATGAGTAGACCTGGCTGCATTTCCATGGCAGTCCTGAGTATCTGGATGATATTGGTTTCGGCAAGGAAAAAAACCCCGGACTGCTGTTGTCCGAGACGATTTGCCCGCATTTTGATCTGTTCATCGCTTTCCTCACCGGATACATAAAGCACCTTATGATCAAGCTCCATCGCGGTTTGGAGCAACAGGGTGGATTTCCCGATACCAGGTGCACCACCCATCAGTATCAGTGAGCCGGGAACGATCCCGCCACCCAAAGTTCTGTTGAGTTCGCCATCGGGTGTTACCGTCCGGAAAACCTGTCCTATTCTGATCTCATCCAGGCGTGTGGGTTGAGCCGGTCCAAACTGTTCTGCCGATGAATTCCATGAAGCAGATTTGATCTCCTGCCTGGTTTGGATCGCTTGTTTTTGTTCCACCAGTGTATTCCATTCCTGGCAGACCGAACATTTTCCTTCCCACTTCAGCGAGGTATTCCCGCAACTGGTACAAACGTATATGGTTTTTTCTTTTGCCAAAACTGCATTATTTTAAACAAAAGTAATGTTTAAATACCTAAGTAAACCGGCAGCACGCAAAAAAGTGATTTAATACGGATTCGGATGGCTAGGTCTGTTTTTTTACAACACATTTTCCTGTTTTTGCAATATGCTCTTGCGATGCCAGGAATAGGAACCTGAAAATACTAACTTTTGGTTCTATGTTGATTTGTGTGAGTAAATGAATTTGATCAAATCTCCCCCTGGATTTTCAGAGGAATACAAAATAAAGCTATTCCACAATTTGCACGAAGAAGGCACAAAGAGCTCAATGTCAATACATTATATTATAAATCAAGAGAATTTTTTGTGGGTAAAAATAAAAACTTCGTGGATTTCGTGCCTGATTCGTTTTTTTCGTGGAATTTTTAAAAAATCAACGTTCCATGAAGTTTTTCTAAAATCACTTGTTCAATTAAACTTGTTGATCAGATTAAATTAAAATCCATACAAATTAACATACAGCCAAAAAACATAAAGCCCGGGGGGCTCAGATTTTAAAAAATTGTGCCAACATTTTTACATGCCTGTCTGTTTCTTTGTTTCTTCTTATCTTTGAAGCAATTTTCATAGAAAAACTGTAATATGTCGAATCTCAGACAATCATTTTTTCACCATATCGGGCAAACGAGTCCGTCACCTTTGGGCCTTGAAGTAGAGCGGGCAGAAGGTGTATATATCTTTGATCATCAAGGCAGATCATATATCGATCTGATTTCCGGGATCAGTGTCAGTTCCATTGGCCACAGTCATCCTTCGGTGGTTAAAGCAGTTCAGGAGCAGGCAGCAAGATATATGCACACGATGGTTTTTGGCGAACATATCCAATCGCCGCAGGTAAAGCTGGCAGAAATGTTGATCTCCATATTGCCGGAAAATCTTGAAAGCGTGTTTTTTGTCAATTCTGGCGCGGAATCTGTTGACGGAGCCACGAAACTGGCCAAAAGATTTACCGGAAGATATGAGGTCATCGCCTGCAAAAACGCCTATCACGGGAATACCCAAGGTGCACAAAGTCTGATGAGCAATGAGTATTTTTCCTCTGCTTACAGACCATTTTTACCCGGTATAAAATTCATGGAATTCAACGATATCAACAGCCTGGAAATGATCTCAGACCGGACTGCAGCGGTTTTCATTGAGCCCATACAGGGTGAGGCTGGGATCAGGATAGCAAATTTTGATTTCATGCAAGCGCTCAGAAAACGATGTGATGAAACTGGCACATTACTGGTATTGGATGAGATACAGACCGGTTTTGGCCGTACCGGAAAGCTATTCGCCTTTGAGCATTACGGGATCAAACCTGATATTTTACTCATGGCCAAAGCACTGGGAGGTGGCATGCCGATAGGTGCTTTTGCCGCTTCACATGAGATGATGCAGGTTTTGAGTCATGATCCGGTTCTGGGTCACATCACCAGTTTTGGAGGGCATCCGGTTTCAGCAGCAGCAGCTGTTGCATCGCTTGAATTGATATTAAGTCAGCAACTGGTTGAAAAAGTAAAAGAAAAAGAAAATATGTTGATCGGATTGCTTCAGCACAGGCAGATCCGGGAGATCCGTTCCAAAGGTTTGCTGATGGCCATTGACCTGGGAAATGCTGAGCACGTCCAGAAAGTTTTCCGTTACGCATTTGAACACGGAGTCCTGACAGATTGGTTTCTGTACGATGATCGCTCACTCAGGATCGCTCCTCCACTGATCATCAGTTTGAAGGAGATAGAACAGGCAACAAGTGTGATCAGGGCCGGATTGGATAAACTAAACTGAATGGATGAACCATGGAGAAGAATTTTTGGCCGGATTAATCCATTTGATAAACTTTAGGAACAGAAAATTTTGTACCTTAGTCAATTGAATCAGAAAATATGAGCAACAACATCAATTTACATAACGACCCTAACGCTGCATCGAGAAAAGCCGATCACATTGATCTGGCCATCAACTCGCGGACAGCAGCCAGGGAGAATGACAACAGGTTTTATTACGAACCCATGATCGCTGCTCATCCGTCCAAAGAAACCACCATGTCACGCCAGTTTCTGGATAAAACTTTTCAATTTCCGATCTGGATCTCCAGTATGACGGGCGGAACGGAAAAAGCCAGGCTGATCAATAAAAACCTGGCGAAAGTTGCGGGCAAATTCGGCCTTGGAATGGGCCTGGGATCCTGCCGGTCTTTGCTGGATTCTGATGAATACCTGGATGATTTTGATGTTAAAAAATGGATGGGTGACCAGCCCTTATATACTAATCTGGGAATTGCCCAGGTGGAATTGCTGGAGCAAAATAAACAATTGGATAAAATCGTTGAACTGAACAAAAAACTGAGTGCTGACGGTCTGATCATACATGTCAACCCTATGCAGGAGTTCATTCAACCCGAAGGTGATTTCATCCGTTTCAGACCCGTTGAAACCATACAAAAGGTTATGGATCAGTTGGATATCAAAATTATCGTTAAGGAAGTCGGACAGGGCTTTGGGCCCGAATCACTTAAAGCGTTGATGAAACTACCTGTGGAAGCAATAGAATTTGCAGCTTTTGGAGGAACCAATTTTGCTGCTCTGGAGCTTTCCAGGACATCCGAAATGCCCAGAGCTTTGTTCAGATGCCTGTCTCCTGTCGGCCATACCGGAACCGAAATGATCGGGTGGGTAAATGCGCTGAAAGATGAAATGGGCTCAGAGATCCGTTGTGACCAATTCATCATTTCAGGCGGGATTTCAGACTTCCTGGACGGATACTATGCGATCAGCAAGATCCGATACAATTCAGTTTATGGTATGGCATCCGGGTTTTTGAAATATGCCATGCAAAACTATGAGCATCTCGAGCAGCATGTAGAGAAGCACCTTGAAGGATTAAAATTGGCAAATGCATTTTTGAGGGTAAGATGAGTGAACAAAAAACCATAGCCGGCTTTTCCAAATTGTCCAAAAGAGGCAAGATCAGATGGATCGTCGAGAATTTTTACAAAGATCCTGAAACTGTTTTCAATGAACTGATCAGTTTCTGGCATCCGAAAGAGGACCAACAGAAGGTGTTGGACGGTTTCAGTGAGAACACCATCAGCAATTTTCCCTTACCGCTGGGTGTTGCTCCTAATTTCAAGATCAATGACAAAGTTTACCTGGTACCCATGGTCATCGAAGAGAGTTCGGTGGTCGCTGCTGCTTCAGCAGCCGCAAAATTCTGGTTTTCAAGAGGAGGATTTAAAGCGGAGATCCTAGGAATGAAAAAAATCGGCCAGGTGCATTTCATCTGGAAAGGGAATTACGAAAAACTCAAGAAGGTTTTTGACCAGCTTAAAACTCAGCTCATTTTGAATGCCAAACCGATCACCAAAAATATGGAAGATCGTGGCGGTGGAGTGATCGATATTGAGTTGGTCAATTTAACCGATCGCATCCCGGATTATTACCAGCTCAAAGCCGGATTCCACACCTGCGATTCAATGGGGGCCAATTTCATCAACTCTGTACTGGAAAATTTTGCGTCGACTCTGTCAAACTTCCTTCTGAGTTCAGATCATTTCGAAGGTCAGGAAAAAGATGTGCGCATCATCATGTCCATTTTATCCAATTACACTCCGGAAAATATCGTCAGGGTAACGGTGAGTTGCCCGATACCGGAATTATACGATGAGAAAACGATACCCAATCCGGAGGAATTTGCGGAAAAATTCTATACTGCCTTACGAATTGCTCATGTGGATCCACACAGGGCGACGACGCACAACAAGGGTATTTACAACGGTATAGATGCCGTTGTTCTGGCGACCGGCAATGATTTCAGGGCGATAGAAGCCTGTGGCCACACCTATGCAGCAAGGTCCGGGCAATACAGCAGTTTAAGTTACTGTTCCGTTGATGATGGCGTGTTTAAATTCTGGATCGATCTGCCTTTGGCGGTTGGTACGGTTGGCGGTCTGACCAGCGCACACCCCATAGCCAAAAGATCATTGGAAATGTTGGGCAACCCGGGTTCTGAGGAACTGATGATGATCATCGGAGCGGTCGGTCTGGCACAAAATTTCGCTGCAGTCAGATCACTGGTGACCACCGGCATACAGAAAGGCCATATGAAATTACACCTCAGCAATATCCTGACACAGTTTGGCGCCACGGAAGCTGAGCAACAACAGGTGGAAAAATACTTTGAAGACAAAGTGGTATCCTATAGTTCCGTAAGGGAATATCTGGAAAAGCTCAGAAAATAAAAAAGTTTCCCAATTTCAAAAAGATTGGGAAACTTAAAATACGGCTATAATAATATCATTTAAATTAATTCAGCATAAACCTAACCGTCAGTCCTCCGTCATACCTTGTGATCGGGAAAGAGGTTGGCACGTGAGGAGATGTTTTATTATAATTGAAAAACAGTCTCAGTATCAGGTTTTCCGTCACCGCATAGTCCACTGTCGGACTGAACCTGATCGCCAGATTACCTCTTGTTGGATCTGCCTTTCTGCCATTATCCAGATAATTTTGCAATGTGATATTGTCCCTGTATGAGAAGTCAAAGCCAAAGCTCAGATCTTTTGCAGTACTTTGTACTCCTCTTCCGCCGGTGCCTGGAGCCTGTGGTGTATTAGTACCTGCAGCACCCGGAGCCGAAGCATCATCAGATTTTTTGGCTTGTCTGTTCTTTTTGCCAAATTCTACATTGGAAATTTTATAAGAGAATCCGGCAACATACTCAGTTGCCTTGGTCTCGTTCAGGGATACAGAACCAAGCATGAGCATTCTCGACTTTTTATAATTGAATCTGAAATCTATATTATTCTTAGTCTTGATGTCAATCCCGATGATCGGATCAAAATTTTCCTGGATGACCAGATCAGGAATGATCAGCCTTGAGTAATAATTATTCTCATTCAGGTCAATTTCGGAATACCTCGTTTCATAACTGTAACGCAAATCCGTTGAGTATGAATTTACATTGAGCATGGAGTTGTACCCGTGCCGGATGGAAATAGAGCTGAACAGGTCTTTGAATATAGGCAACTGTGACAATCCCTTATAATCGAGACTCCAACTGGGCCTGGGTAAAAACCTGATATCAGAAATGGATTGCTGGATGTCCAGATCTACTTCCCTTGGATCAATGCCAACATAAGCTGCCATGAAAGCCGGGATCATCACCTGTTGGCTTTGATCTCCGAATCCCTTTTTGTATTCAGGATTGTCCGGATGAAGATCTCCCAAATCCTGTCCTGCCCTGACAGCAAGCCTGTTGGAGATCGTTTTCCTGTACCCTGAAAACCGTTCAAACAGCTCATTATGATCGTCATTGAACAAGGTATTCATGGAAAAATAACTGATCTCGAATGAACCCACATCCTTTAATGCCAGTTGCTGGAAACCCGGATCAGAACCCGTATCGATATATTTAAATTCTTCGGAATGATTATTGGTCATTCTTTTCTTGAAATCCACTTTGATCTTAAAATCCTTGAAAGGCTCCACATCAAAAGTGGCATTTATATTCACCTGTTTACGTTGAATTACCTGTTGACTGAGGAACCTGTCCTCTGTGATCCAGCCTTTTACAGCAGCACGGGTCAGCCAGTTGTCCTGTTGGGTCAAACCTTCTACTTTCTGAATATTTGGCTGCAGTCCGAAAACAAAATCCCAGCCTGGCGAGGAGAAGTTATCTGAAAGTCCTACCAGTTCGGGTGAATTCATAAAACCCGGTACGATGGTGGACAAATTCTCATCGTAACTGATCTTGGCTCTTCTCAAACTGAGCAAAGGTCTGATCAGTATTTTCTCGATCATCGTCACCTGTCTTTCAGCTTTTTCTTTTGTATCCGTTTTCACTTGTCCTTTACCAATCTTATCTGAAGTGTCCGGCGTATCACCCGGTTTTGTGCGTCTGACAGGGGGAGTTGTCCGTGAGCTTGTGCTCTTTCCCTCTATTTTTGCGAGGTATTTGGATTTGGAATAAAGATCAGCAAAATTAAAATTGCCATCCAGTGTCCTGCGTTGTTGGTTTTGTATGATATTACCCAGGTTGATCTGGTTGAGCGCTGCTCCTGACCAGTTGTAACCGCCATTATATTTGGCCGTGACATCAATGAAACTCAGGAAAGGAATAAACTTAAGCGGCAATTTATAACTGATATCCAATCCTTGCTGATACAATTGTGATCTTCCGAACTGCTTCAGGCTGTTCCACATAGTATCTCTTGCACCCTCATTGCTATCCAAAACCAAACCTGATGGGGATCTGTACTCGTCCAGAACTCCATACTTTTTGATTTCATCAATAACAGACTGATTACGTGCATTATATGAAAGTCTGAGATCTTTGGTGATGTTCCACTGCAAGGTGTAATTTCGATCCCAGTTGAATCTTTTATCTTCGAAAAGATATACAGGCTCGATCGGTTCACGGAACAGACGGGAGTTCTCAAATCGCCTCAATTCCGTATTGAATGAGAAACTGTTAGGTAAGAGGTTGAAGTGAATCTCTTTAATGAATTTAAATTTATCATTGACATTCTTGAACGGCTTGATGTAATCTCCCTTTCTGGAATAGGTGTAATTCAATCCCAGACGCTGATCAGTTTTATCGTCCTCTTTAATAATTGGATTATTGGCCAAAGTGTTGGTATAGGCATAGCTGACTGTAATATTGGACGGATCCCAGGGTTTAGGCGACTTCTGCTTGACAGGCGCACCTCCTCCGGTTTGTCCTCCGCCGCCCAATCCACCGATCTGCGCATTGGTGACATTGATGGCTTTAACGGTCACTACATCCAAAGCTCGCTCTTTTATTGACTGTATGGTATCCTGATTGACTTCATTGGCAATTTTTTCACTCACTGTCAAATCAAGATCATAGGGATCGTATTTGGGAGAACTTACAGATCTTCCGTATTGGGCAAAAACAGGCAACCTCACATTGTATTTGGATGGGAAAAACTTCCCGATCTCCACATTTCCTGAAAAGTCATATTCATAGACATTTTCCATATTACGGCCAGCCAGTTTTTGGTCCAAAGCACCGTATCCGATCGAACTGTAATTTCCGGCAATGGTCACATTGCCCAGGTCTGCCAACTGCACATCCAGCCTTGCCAGTCCCGCATAACCACCGCTTTCATTCAACCCGCTCAGCCTCAGTTCATTGACCCAAACCTCCACATCTACGATCTTTTTATTTTTATCGAATTTTCTCAATCCGATCTCAACACCCTTGATATAACCCAGACTCGGATTACCAATTATTTTGAGCAAAGCTTCAGGATTGGCTTCATTGTCAGGGTCATTTTTTTGATACATCTCTGTCAAAGGAACATTTGAATTGTTTCTTTCCAGCTTGAGATCTGTCAGCTTTTTCAGAACAAGATCAATATAGTTTTCATCCTTCCAGATATTCAATTCATTTGTAACTCCTTCATCAGGATCAGACATGTGCAGCGGAACTTCATATTCGTAGTAGTTGTTGGTAAAATCCTTTCCCAGCTTAATGTATAAAGACACTTCCTTATCTTCAGCTGGAAACTGAGAGCCCAAAGGCTTTTCTGCATGTACAAACAATTGCAGCCGTTCAAAATTCCTGATGTCCAGTTGGGATAATTTGTAAATGGAAAACTCTGTTGAATCACCGATCCCGGTAGCCTTCAATGCTATGGATTTCTCATCCTGCCTGACATTGCTGTAATTGGTAAACAGCCGTTCTCTGACAATTCCCGGAGGTGACTTATAATTAAAAGGAAGTTTTGACTGGTTTTCCTCCAAACCCACATCGTCCACTTTGAAAGAAAAAGTTCTGTCGCCACCTTCTTCAACCACAACTTTCCTTCTCCATTGGTTCCTGACAAAGCTGAACTGAGCCATCCGGAATGTCTTGGGTTTTGCAAAACCGGTAAAAAATGTCCTGATGAACTGAATGGATCTGTAGCCCTGAATTCCTCCATAAGCAACACCTTCGCTAATTGGGATCTGTACCCTGTACCATATCTCTTCCACATCGTTTTTATTGATGATGGTTTTCTCATCTGTGATGTAATCGCCGTCAAACCGCGCGATTTTTCCATTATCGTTAGTGATCGGAATGACATATTCGTAGTAGGATTCGTTCTGATCCAGAGATTTATTGCCATCCAGATCTTCCTTATCCGGTCTTTGTTTACCTCTGCGTTCACCGGTCTCATTATCGGGGAAGTTGCCTTGCGGATTGTTGTATTTATGATACCTGGTAAGTAAATTATCTTCATTCACCAGGCTTTCATCGTCAAAATAGAGCCAGTTGTCATTTGAGGGGTCATTTGCTATTTCCAGACTTGCATTGGGAAAGGCGGCATAAATATTTGTCAGCCATTCATTATAATGAGCCTTTTCCTCATCATCAGTAAGACCATCAAGGCCAACATCCTGCAGTTCCCTGTTTTCCTTTACCGGATCAAGTGCGTCGGTCAGCGGGCTGCTGGTTGGTACTTTGCCCCAGGCAGTTGTGATCGTTGGCACACTTTCTCCGGGTCGGGGCAAAGAATTTTCATAAAACTGTACGTTATCTTTCAGTATATCTTCAGAAACGTTTCCAAGGTTGAATACCAATTGGCCGCTTTCATTAAATTCCGGGTTCTCATCCTCATTCCTGCGGTTCATAAATGGATTCAGCATCCAAAATTCTATATATTCAACATTCAAAGCTTCAAAGTCATTATTGTCGATGTACCTCATTGCTCCTCCCCACCGCTCCCTGGGATTATTCAGTATCAATTTTTGTTCATTCTCGTCGTAGTTCAATCCTTTTGAGATTCCCGGATATCCGTTCGGCAACTCAAAATTGTATGGTCCCCTTTCTTCCGGATAGAAGCTGAAGTCGAAAGTTCTCAGGTCTGTCAGGTAACCTGTCTGAATATCTCTGTCAAACAATTCTGTCTGATCGATCAACCTGGTATAGGAATCTTTCTGATCCGCTTCACTCCTTGCAGACCGGTCAAAAATATACCAGTTGAGCAATGCCCTGTTGGATCCGTAAGCCAGGTCATTGGTTCGGTTGTGTTCCTTAAAACGCAATGGAGTGCTGGCCAGTACCCATTCTGTTTCAATATCCAGGTATATCGGTGTGGCTGTGCCTTCAAAATCGTCTATCGAAACCACACCACCACTCTCCTGACCGCCATTGATCGCCTTGGAGTGACCCGGTTTTAATGCGGCAACTTCTGCTGTAAAGCTGATCTTGGATGGCGTTTTGGTGCTGTAAAACGGCAACTTATCAACTGCTCTGGTCAGCCAATCCACCTCCTGTGAATAATTATAGTCCAGTCCGAATATCCGGTTATTGATCGGATCGTCACCCATGTTGACTTTTTCGGTGAATGGTCTTTCAAACAAGCGCATGTAAGTTGCCCCGATATTCATGTTGGGATTAATGGCATAATCTGCCCTCAAACCGAGCATATTCCGCTGGGTAAAGCTGTACAGACTGTTATCCTCAAAGGAAACATTGATCGATCTTCCGGAATCGAGAAGGGATTTGTTGAGTATCCTCAAACGCCCTGTTCCGTAATCAATATCAAAATCAGAACCTTCAATGAGCTTTCTCCCTCCGGCTGTGACCGTGACCGAACCTCTGGGGATATTCCAGGCACCCAGTGAAATTTCAGATGAAACACTTGATTTATATTCTCCTTTCAGTACGAACCTGTTCTTTTCCAGAAAGCTTCTTGCTGCTGTGATCGTCGTATCATACAATTCATTGAAAGTGTATTTTTCAGGAAGTATATTATTATCCGTCAGCAATGTCTGAAGCGACTTTCCAAACGGTTCCAATACAGGAAAAATCACACTTCCCGTTTTCGGAATAATGGTCAATCCCGGAACATAATCAAAAATTCCATCGGGCTGAGGATCATTGGACGAACTGAGATTATCCAAGTTGAACAATGTGAGCAAAGGTATTTTTTTGAGGGATTCTTCCGGGATAAAGCGTTTGAGAGAACCATCGAGGTCTTCAAAGAATATATCCAGTTTGAAGTCTTCAGGATTGACATCCGGTGCACCTATGGAATAAACGTTTTTCATCATAAGCCTCCATGAAGGAAGATCAACACGCTGGTTTTTGCTTTTCAGCATTTTAACATATAAAACTTTGTTGGTGGAGTCTGATCTTTCATTGAATTCTCCTACTGTGTACAATTCATCCCCATTATAAGTATAGGTATATTCATAAGCCACACCGAGTACCTGATCCGGCCTTAAACGGATATTCAAACTAAGAAAACCCAGTTCGGGATGATAAGTATATTCTGATTGGTTGAGTTTTCTGGCTTTGAGGATCTCAAAATCCCTGGTGGGTTCCAGTCCGTATATCGACTGCAGATTGGTTGCCGTATTGATTTGCTCCCGGGTATCTTCGTCTCTTGCCAATGCCTCATATATGGTACTCATGCGGTTATCTGCAAGGACATATTGTCCGGTGTGGTCGTAAAATTCAGGACCGGGTGCAGGCGCAGGGCCAAAAACCGGAGTTGGATCGGAATAGTTGTTGATATCATGCTCTCCAAGCATATCAATGGCGCAGATATTTCTCAGATCATGTGTTTCATTGCGGTCATTGGTCACATAAACATCTATCCTGGAGATGCGGAAAGGACTTTTGACCTGAGGAAGTTCCTGAAGTGCACCTTCAAAAGCGTCGCGATTGAAATGAGAAAGGAAAAAGTGCCTGTTTTCATCATATTCATCCGGTCTGATCTCATATTCCTGCCTTACTGAACCTTTATCTATGGTCAATCCTTTTTGCTTGGATTTTTGCTGTGAAGCTATCGCAGTGATCCGGAGATGTCCGAATTGCAATTCTGTTTTAATACCAAAAAGGCTTTGTCCTCCCTGGATAAGTGACCCGCGCAGAGGCAAACTCACATTTCCGGCTTCAATTTTCTTTACGATGGCATCCTGGTTGAATTCTTCGCTGTCATATTTCAGTTTGATCTGGTTATCAAAATCAAAAGTTGCCTTTGGATCATAATTGAAGTCGAGTTTGAGTTTATCCCCGATACTGCCCACCACATTCATTTTGATGTTCATGTCGAAGTCAAATCCGTAGGTTTCCTGTTGTCTCAGTGTGTAAGCCGGATTGAGGTTTTTCTGATAATCTCCGCCAAAAGTCAGATCAATGCTTCCCTGAGGCTTGATGGTGATCTCATTACCCCCAAAAAGTCGCTCGATCAAATCTTGCTTCACCTTAACAAATGAAGCGGGATCCACCCGGTTGTCCAATACATCTGTATCTTTTTTTACTCCTGCCAGTCTGTCAAAATAAGATTTTTCCTGTTGTTTGGCTTTCCATTCCAGATACTCCTGCATGGTCATATAACTCGGCATCCTGAAATAGTCATCCCCTATTTTTTCCGTAATGATGTACATACCTGTTTCAGGATCGTATTCAACCTTCTGTTCAATAATTGAAGGATCTTTAAGATCGATGGGATTCTGGGACTGGTCTTCAATAAAATTTCCAAACCTGGGTTTCAGTGTATCCTGTACACCCGCCATCCGGTCATTCCGTGATTCCCTCTGTCTGTGGCTGTCAACCACAGCCTTTTCTCCGGGTAACAGGGTGATTGAGCAAAATATAATAAACAAGACTTTGGCTATATTCAACTTCATCGTAAAATCTTTCATTCTTAGCATCAAAAAAACCATAAATTTCCTGTGGAATTGGTTGTCCTGACAGGTTGTTCTGAAAATATATATTAAGAAATTGTTTTCAAATAACTTAATAACGTCATAATTATAGCTTGAGTATATAATTGAACATTTGGTTGCCTTTTTTTGGTTAAGGCTCAGTTGAGTTGCCTGAGCACCAACTTTAAAAGTTCACCCAGTTCATTTTTCTCCGGGTTTTCCCTGAGTATGCGGTCAACCAGCGGTTCAGCCTTTTGCCTGTGAATTCCCAAACCCTTCAAAGCCAGGATGACCTCTTCCCTGACAGTTACCCCCGTGCTTCCGGATACTGTATCTCCTGTCATCGCCTGACCCAATTTACCAATTTTATCCTTCAGGTCCAATATGATACGCTTGGCTGTTTTGGCCCCGATGCCTTTGACCTGCTTGAAACGATCATCATTTTCCCGCGCAATAGACATCAGGATCTCTTCAGGATTCATGGACGACAGAATGGTTATGGCAGTGCCGGGACCAATTCCACTCACGGAAATAAGTGCCCTGAAAATATCTCTCTCCCTTTCTTCAAAAAAACCGTACAGGAAATGCCCGTCTTCCCTGACCTGCAGATGCGTGTATAACCTGGCCTCTGCCAGGTGCTGTAACCGCTCATAAGTATACACACTGATATCGATGTGGTATGCAATGCCTCCCGTATCTATGTACACATACTGGGGTGTCTTCAGACTCAATTTGCCTTGTACGTACGCAATCATATTGTATTTAACTAATCGACAAAGATATATATATTATATAAATAAACTATACCAATTGATTTTTTTATTGAATATCCACCACATGTGGTAAAAAAGTGAACTGTCCAAAACAAGCGATCATTGGAATAAAAAAACCGGAGCGAACATTCACTCCGGTTTTGCGCCCCCACAAGGACTTGAACCTTGGACCTGCGGATTAACAGTCCGTCGCTCTAACCGACTGAGCTATGGGGGCTTTTTAAAAGCGAGTGCAAATTTATTTTTTTCTGTAAAATAAATACAACTTTTTATAGATTTTTTTTACCCTGAACTAAAAAGCTTCTGTAAATCTTCTCTTTCAGATCAGAAAACTGCCTTTTTCATAGATCAGTTCACCATCTGCATAGATCCTTCCGTTTTGCT
Source organism: uncultured Saprospiraceae bacterium (assembly GCA_964594045.1). Lineage (GTDB taxonomy): Bacteria > Bacteroidota > Bacteroidia > Chitinophagales > Saprospiraceae > UBA2365. The sequence goes on from CAZQKR010000048.1 coordinate 17,329, forward strand.
TCATATCCGTGATCATATCCCAATGGATGGATGATTCGTTTTTACCACCGCATTGAAGGTAGGACTGACCGATCGCCATATGAACCGAACCTCCCATTTTTTCATCAAAAAGTATATTCTTTGTGATCCTTTGAATGTGGTCATTCAGACCGATCGCTGCTTCTCCGAACCTTCTTGATCCGCTGAGAGAAAAAATATGATCCAAAAATTCCTTTCCTCTTTTAGCTTCCCATTTTTCGATCAGACCATCTTTGACATACAGGCGGACATCCTCAACTTCCTTTCCCATGTAGATGCCCGGATAGGAGAAGAAAATGGTGCCGTTGACCGAGTCTTCAACCGGTGAAGTATAGACCTCCCCGGATGGCATATTGGCCTTACCGTCCGAATTGATCCAGGTTCTTCCTTCTGTATTGAAACTGATCTCAAAAGCATCGCTTTGATATACAAAATGCTTTCTGGTATTCAAAAGATCTACAATCCTTTGCTGGAACCGGCCAACTTCCTTCCAACTTGCAATGGGATCTTCATCATACAATTTGCATGCACCAAAAACAAATTGAGCATATTCTTCCAGCGACATGCCGGCTTCCTGGGCACTCGCATCGGTTGGAAACTGGCACAAAGAACGGCGCATGGACTTATTGGCTGTTCTTTCAAAATAGGTTTTCAAAACAGGGCTGTTGGCCTCCTGCCGGATCCTGGACTTTTCCGGATCGACGTTCTGCATTTCACGCAGATTGAACGGTGCACGGATATTGATGAAAGTGTCAAATGTTTCCATGGCCAGTTTGTGAAACGGAGAAACCGTTTTCAACTGTCTTTCCCCTGCATGATCAATGAAGGTCTTTTCCTGTTCACGGAAGGACAAAATGACTTCCACGTTTGCTCCTGCCTCGGTAGCACTCCTGTATAATTCTTTGACCAACGGTTCCGCCAATATCGTGGAAGTCACATATAAACTATCTCCTTCTTTGATCCCTACACAATAATGAACCAGCAGATCCGCATATTTTTTTAAGATTTCATGCATGATAAAATTTGTTTTGATTCAAAATACAAATTCAAAAGCGTTTTTTCATATACCTAAAATCCCGCTTTATCAGCCTCAATTCCTGAATTTCAATTAAATATCCCATCCGATATCCGTCCTGAATTGCTTACCCTCAAACCGGATTTTTTCTATGCTTTTCAAAGATTTTTCCAGGGCTTCCTCCTTATTTGTTCCAGAGGAGCTGACTGCCAAAACCCTGCCGCCATCCGTGACAACTGCACCATTTTTCACAGTCGTGCCTGCATGAAATACCATGCTCTCCTCAATTTTTTCCAATCCTTTGATCACCTTACCTTTTTCAATGGGTCCGGGATAACCGTCTGACACGAGCATAACGGCAACAACCGCTGAGCTGCTTTCCTGTATGACCACATCAGCAAGTCTTCCGGTACAGGCCGCATACAATAATTCTCCCAGGTCATTTTCCAGTCTTGGAATAACGACTTCGGTTTCAGGATCTCCCATCCTGCAATTGTATTCAATCACATAAGGCTCACCTCCGACATTGATCAGTCCAAAGAAAATAAATCCCAGGTAATCCATTCCCCGGGCTTGAATTCCCTTAATGGTTGGTTGAATGATCCTCGTCTCTACCTTTTCCATCAACTGCTCATCAACGAACGGAACCGGGCTGACTGCACCCATGCCTCCTGTATTCAGACCCTGGTCTTTCTCAAATCTCCTTTTATAATCTTTGGCAACAGGTAAAATTTTATATGTTTTTCCATCGGTCAGCACAAAAACCGAAAACTCAATACCATCCAGGAATTGTTCTACAACCAGCGTCCTGCCAGCAGAACCAAACTTACCTCCCAACATTGAAATCGCTTCTGATCTTGCTTCAGTTCTGTCGTGAATGATCAATACTCCTTTGCCTGCAGCCAGGCCATCCGCTTTCAGGACAAAAGGAGGTTCATGATTGTCAAGGTAAGCCAATACCTTTTCCTGATCGGTTTCTTCAAAACGAGCATAGCCAGCTGTCGGGATCCCAAATTCATACATGAATTCCTTTGCAAAAGCCTTGCTGCCCTCCAGTTTGGCCCCTTCTGCAGATGGACCGACCACCATAATGCCTGTCAGATCCATATCGGCTTTGATCCTGTCCGTCAGGCCATCCACCAAAGGTTGTTCAGGCCCGATAACAACCATTTCAATGGTGTTTTCCAACAGGAATTGCTTAAAAACATCATTATCATAAATGTCTGCATCCCTATTGATGCCGAATTCAGAAGTGCCTGCATTTCCGGGTAATATGAACAAAGTATCACAAACCACACTTTGGCTGATCTTCCATGCCAGCGCTGACTCTCTTCCTCCTGAACCAATAATACAAATATTCATAATTCCTGAAATTTCATAACTTTTTTATAAACCAAAAGACCTTACAAACATATTGCTAAATGCCGAAATACCAAATGCAAACTTTCCATTGATCAGCCTTTTACTGTTCATGACTTTGATCCGGCAATTACAGTCAATTGGTATGAATTCGGAATTGCCTGACAAAATCAGCCGGCTGAAATGACTTATCCCGCCGATCCGGTTACATCAATTCAGAAAAGCAGTGGACAGCACCATGCATTTACAGGTCTAGTGTCTGATGTCAAAAGCACCTGTATGCTGCATGCTGTTGACTTCGACATCTACCGATTCCACATGCGCCAGTGGTGGACCGGAATGGCACCAATGCACAAACACATCTACATGCTCCTTTTCTCCTGAAACCTCAATGTATACAGTTCCGTCCGTTTCATTTTTCACAAAGCCGGACAATGCCAGAGCTTCAGCTTTATCCTGTGCATATTTTCTGAACCATACACCCTGGACACGGCCTTTTATCACGATCTTTATATGACTTGTCATGGTTTATTTATTAATTGATCTTTTCTTCAGGATCATGCCTCAACCAGGCAATGGTACCGATCAGAATGGCCACGATCGTAGACACAAATACCCATGTAGGGATCGGAACAGGGTCTCCTGCTGCATAGGAATGCAGGCCTGAGAGATAGAAGTTCACACCAAAATAAGTCATCAGGATCGTGGCAAATCCGATAAATGCAGCCAGGTTAAAGGCAAACAGCGATTTCATGGAAGGTATCATGCGCATATGTACGATAAAGGAATATACCATGATACTCACCATACTCCAGGATTCCTTTGCATCCCATCCCCAGTATCTTCCCCAGCTTTCATTAGCCCAGACACCACCCAGAAAGGTTCCGATGGTTAAAAGGAATAAACCTATGATGAAGGCGCTTTCGATCACACCGGTCAATTCCCTGATAGTCAGGAGTACCCTTTCGGATCCGTTTTTCTTTTTGCGCAGGATGATCAGCAACAAATTGATCAAACCGATCAGTGATCCGATCGCAAAAAATCCATAGCTTGCTGCGATCACGGAAACGTGGATGGTCAGCCAATAGGATTTGAGCACGGGAACCAGGTTGGTGATCTGCGGATCAGCCCAGCTCATCATGCTGACGATCAGTATCCATGCAGCCATAATACTCGTTGCAGCCAGCGAAATGGGTGATTTTCTGGCATAGATCAAACCCGCAAGCACTGTGGCCCAGGCGATGTAAATGACTGATTCATATCCGTTGCTCCAGGGTGCATGTCCTGATATGTGCCATCTGAGTCCCAATCCGGCCGTATGTGCAATAAATCCAAGAACCACCAATGCGATCCCGATATTTACGGGCCACCTGAGATTGATGGTTGGCTTGAAAACCTGTAAGATCAGGAATATCAGCAGGATCAGACCTACAAGTCCATACCAGCTGATCAATTTGGAGAAAATATTGATCTTGTTGTACAATAATTCTGCTTTGATCTTGCTCTCAGCCGGTATGAGTTCTTTCCCAAATGCCTTTTGAAAAGCGTCAAGTCCTTCCAGGCTCAAATCAGCTTCCTTCCAGTCGTTGGATTCGAAAGCCTTGTTGATGTTTCCCGAATACCATTGCATAAAATTGTGCACAAGCAAATTCGGTTCTTCACCGAAATCCACGCCAGCAGCTTCACCGGGGGCATACCATTTGTTGTTGGGATCATCTTTTTTGGGAAAAACCTTCAAGAAATTGCCGTTGAAGATCATATACATGATACTGACACGCTCATCTACCTTGATCACATCCTTCTGGAATTTGCTCTGACTTGCAGCAGGTGTCCGGTTCGCCTCCTCAATGAATTTCCCTAGAAGATAACTGCCATCTTCCTCATTGAAAAAATCATTAAAACTGGCATATTTATCCGTTTTGAGCATGTCCTTCAACTCTTCATGTCCGATTTTGATCATAGGTTCGTCAGCCCAGAACTCCGGATTGATCGTCATGCTCAAAAATACCTGGTCTGAATTCTGACCTTTATATTCATCTCTTCCGTATAATTTGCGGAGCAGTTCACCGGACAAGGTATTCACCGGTTTTTTACGACCCATCTGATCCTGAACCAGGATCTTCCCGAATTTTTCAGCATGTTCAACCGGAATGGGCTTATTCGCAGGTCTTGTTTCCTGCGCAAATGCACCATGTGTGAAAATGGACATGAGTACCAAAACAGCGAGTCCAATCCGCTTCTTACGATATTCTGAAATTTTCTGGGACAATTTCCTGAACCGTGTATTTTTTGCAAAAACGGTCAGTATCATACCTAATGTTAAAACAAAATATCCGATATATGTGAGCAATGTTCCCCAGTAATCATGATTGACAGACAGGATGGTCCCCAGTTCATCCTTATCATAGGATGCCTGGAAAAATCTGAAACCGCGGTGATTCAGTACATGATTCATATAGATCCTGTAATCCATGTTGATATTTTTTTCCTCGTCGATAAGTGTTACCTCAGATGCATAGGATGAAGCGCTGTTTGATCCGGGATATCTCTCCAGCTGAAAATCCCTTAGTTTTACGGTGAAAGGCAACTGTATCAGCCTGGAGCCATAAGAGAGTTTAATAGAAAAATCCTTGAATGTGAGTTCTTTCTGTTCTCCGATCATACCCTTATTTCCAAACAGTACAAGCTCATTTTCCTCATCTCCTGAACTTACAAGCAATTTGACTGCATTGACACCGGAAGACTCAATTTTACGGCTTTGTGATACCGGTGACATCTTCCCTGAAGGGATAAAATCACCAAAAACAATTGCCGTTTCTTCATTGAATGTATATAAGGTCCTCGGCGTCAAGGGCAACCACACTCCGGTTGGCAGTGAATCTGTTTGCTGGGTATCCATTGAAAGTGTTCTGACCGGCAGGTCAGAACGCATCATTAAGCTGTCACCATTGGCTGTCAGTTCGACATTGACGTCTTCCCCTGCATTGAAACCAAACTGGATTCCACCCAGATCCATAGATTCCCGGGCACCGAGAAAGGTTTTTTGCATACCGTTCATCCCACCGTAATTAAGGGTAAAATATGGCGAACCACCTTCGGATTCCTGCATTTCATACCCGGCATTGGGATAGAATTCGACCAATTTGACCTTTACGGTCTTATCCGCAAAATTGATCGATTCATTGAAACGATTTTTGCCCAGACTGCCAAACAATACCTTGAAATCAGCATTTTGCATCATATTATCACTCTGTATAAACGCATTGATATAGGTATCATCGCTGTATATTACATCGCTTGAACCACCTTCACGGATCGGCATCAATCCTTCATAACTGATGAACCGGGTGATCCCGGCACCCACAATGATCAGTATACCGGAAAAATGAAAAAGAAATACGGGGATTTTACTCCAACGTAAAAGATTGAATCTGAATATATTCCATATCAGCGTCAGACAAAAAAACAGGATGATCAGCTCAAACCACCAGGCTTTGTAAACTACTTTCTGGGCAGTTGCAGTACCAAAATCATTTTCAATAAATGTGGCTGCCGCAATGGCAAAACCGATGATCAGGAAATAAGCACCAGCCATCGTCATGGAAAAAACATACTTGTTTAAAAATTGCTTCATTGTTTAAATTTTAAATGATCGTCAGCTTTAACTCCCCGACCCTTGATTTATCGATACTTGCGTTTTATTTTTTTTTGATCAAAGGCAAGTCAGTGACCTGGATAACTAATTGGTTCAGAATCAGATAATTTCTAAAAAATCCCGAATTCCCTCAACGAAATCCAGACCTACCCGTCGTAAAAGTCAAAACCGAATTATGCTCAAAAGAACTTCGCGCTTTATGATCCGGGCCATTAAACGTCCATAGCCCTTTTCTTTTAGGCGGCTCAAAAATAACTCAATACGGCATTTTAATTGCTATCACAAATCAATTATTGCACTGTGTTAAATAAAAATTTTTATTTGCACTTTCTTTCAATCTCTTAATTAACAATTTATTCCGTACCTTGTTTCAAAACTTTCCTGACTGTTTTTGTGCCGGATAGTTATTCCTGAAGGATGGAACGTGTTTACTCCATACACAGAAGTTGTATAAAATTGTTGGAATTGCTCCTGTTTGCCGGATTGCATGATATTTTTGTTGAAAGAAAATCCTAACTTAGTCCGAAAATATCTTCCAATGCGGCCAATTCATATTTTATACATCAAAAATCTGTTCATCACTGTCTTTGTTTCCTGCATACTTTGCATTCTTTTTGGTTTCAGCACCTCCGAAAGGGATACTAACAACCCGGATAAAAGCGCTCATGTGGAATTTCTTCAACGGTTCAATGCAAACATTTCATTACATAAATCTGTTAAACACATCATTCCAAAACAGTATTTCATGTATTTAAAGGACGATACTTTACGTAAACCCAAAATCATTGGAAGAAATATGCACCAGGTTCCGGAGATCGGTCAAATTGATTTTATAGATAGCTTTCCGTCTGTTTTCGTTCGTCCAAGAAATATTGAGATTTGGTTGCCCGGGAATTATAAAGTCCAAAAAAAATATGCGGTGATCTATGCCCAGGATGGACAGATGCTGTACGACAGAACCAAAAGCTGGAACGGACAGTCATGGGATATCGATGATGTCGCCGGAGAATTGATGTACTCCGGAAAAATAAAGGATGTGATCGTGGTCGGGATATGGAACGATGGTCAGAACAGGTTCAGAGACTATTTTCCTCAAAAGCCTTTTGAGTCACTGACTGACTCAGAAAAAGATTTCATTCAGAAAAAACTCGAGGAAAATCATAGAGTTGAAGGACCTTTTACTCCCAACTCTGATCTTTACCTCAAGTTTATGGTAAGTGAACTGAAACCATGGGTGGATGCACATTATTCAACATTGAGCGATCCTGCCCATACGATCGTCATGGGAAGCAGCATGGGCGGACTGATCTCCCTGTATGCGATCACTCAATATCCAGAAGTTTTTGGAAGGGCTGTGTGCATGTCCACCCACTGGCCGGGCATTTTCGGCCTGGAAAACAATCCTGTTCCGGATGCATTCCTGAATTATGCAGATGCACATTTGGGAAAACTGGACCGGCATAAAATATTTTTTGATCTGGGTGATCAGGGATTGGACAGTCTATATTTTGAAACCCAACAAAAAATCGACCGATTGATGATCAGGCACGGTTTTAATTCCTCCAACTGGCAGACCATCTATGCAAAAGGTGAAAACCACACGGAAACCTCCTGGAATAAAAGGTTGCCGGCAGCTTTAAAATTCATTATGAATTAAACATGTTTAAAAAACTGAGTCTGCTCTGGCAGGTATAAGTATAAATAGCTGCGAATGCACGAACAACAGAGAATAACTCAACTATTTTAAGAATAGCATTCATCATTTATTAATATGATTATTTGCATAACTAAAAGATTAGATGGCTAAAAGGCAAACGGGCAAAAAATCTTAACAAAATTTCACAAAATCTATTAAATACAACTGACAATGTTAAAATACTTTTTCTTACCTTTTTTAATCTTCATTTACACTATGGTCAATGCTCAGATCCCTGAAAAAGATGTGTTTGAAACTGCTGAAGGACCTTTGGAGATCCATTTTGTGGGTCATGGTTCACTGTTTTTCAGTTTCATGGGTAAGGTCATTCATGTGGATCCATACATTAAAGTAGCTGATTATACCCAATTGCCCAAAGCGGACCTCATCCTGATCACACACGAACACCGTGATCACCTGGACACCGTTGCCATGAATGCAATCATGAAGGAAAATACAGAGATCCTGCTGACCGGAATTTGTTTTGGCATATTGCAGAAAGGCGAGGTGATCCGCAATGGAGAAAAAACAGAGATGCTCGGATTGCCTATTGAAGCAGTTCCGGCTTATAATATCGTCCACAAAAGAGACAACGGGCAGCCATTTCATCCAAAAGGTGCAGGTAATGGCTATGTGATCCGGTTTGCAGATCTGAAGGTATATATTGGCGCGGACACGGAAAATATTCCCGAAATGGCTGAATTACAGGATATTGATGTAGCTTTTCTGCCCATGAACCTGCCTTACACCATGACACCCGGGATGGTTGCCTTGGCGGCCAGGTCATTCAAACCCCGGATTTTGTACCCGTATCATTTTGGGCAGACCAACACGGCTGAACTCGTCAAATTGCTGGCTGATACACCGGAAGTTGAAGTAAGGATCAGAAAATTCTGATATAATAATTTGATTTCCAAATTAAAAAAATCAACATGTCTGACATTCAATCCATTACAGCACAATTGACCCGTTTCAGGGACGAAAGGGACTGGGCTCAGTTTCACAATCCCAAGGATCTGGCATTGGCCCTCAGCATAGAAGCAGCTGAACTCCTCGAATTGTTCCTCTGGAAAAATGCAGAAGATGCCGATACGGACAAATTGAAAGATGAACTGGCAGATGTCTTTTCCTTCGCTTTCCTTCTGGCCGAAAAATACAAATTGGATGTACAACAGATCATTCATGAAAAAATCCTCAAAAACGCTGAAAAATATCCTGCTGACCTCGCCCGGGGTTCTGCCAGGAAGTATGATGATCTGATTATCTGATGTTCAAATGCTATAATGTTCAAATGCTATAATGATCTAATGCTATAATGCTAAAATGTTCTAATATATAGATAATTAGAGATATTCAGATCATCAGATCATTGGATAATCAGATCATTATATAATCAGATCATTAGATAATCAGATCATTAGATCATCAGATCATTATAGCATTATAGCATCAGATCATTGGATCATCAGATGATTGGATCATCAGAAGATTCTTCGCTCCGCTCAGAATGACAAAACAGGTCTGTAAAAAAGGGGAGGAAAAGGGCGGCATGCCGCCCTTTTCCTCCCCTTTTACCCCAAAAAACGCTGTCGTCATTTCGACCGCAGGGAGAAATCTTGATTTCAGACTACAAGTTTTGAACCATATTCACCCTTTAACCCTAAAGTAACTATCGTCATCCCCGATGCTCGTCAGTTTCGAACCTAACGTTCATTCGTCAGCCGGGAAGGGTCTAAACAGGTTCTACCGCAGGGAGAAATCATATACTCGCACAGCCCGTAAAACTTGCTTTAAACCCTGAAATTCAAATCATTATAGCATCTGAATATCAGATAATCAGATCATTCGAAATTGTTTCTTTGTTCTTTTGTTCGAGCTGTTTGAACTGTTCGCATCAGTTCACAACTCACTGCTCACAGTTCATTAAAACATTTTCACAAACCGTCCTGTTCCTTTGATCCTGCCTGTTTTGTCCATTACCGCGATATAATAAATACCTGCTTTTAAATCTCCGGTTTCAATCCGGATAGAGTTCTTTTCAATACTTCCAACTTTCTGAATTTGTCCAAGGTTATTCAAGATACTAAAACTGAAAGCATTCATTGAGTCATCCAAATCAAATGTAATATCACTTTTTGTTGGATTCGGATAGATTTTGAGTGAAGGAACAGGATGCAACACTGTTTTTTCTGTTCCCAAACCAAGCTCTTCAGATGTAAAAAGCAGATACATACATGCATTGCCACGATATTTATCATCAATAAGCAGTTTGTTGATATGGGTACCATAGATTAAGATATCTCCTTCGGGTGTATAACTCATTCCTCTTGGGTGAATATAGTGATTCTTGTCAGAGATTTTGATCTTTTGAACCCGAACCAAATTTCCTATTCCATCTGTCTTAAAAATACTCAGATAGTTGAATGATTCATTGTCTACTTCATGTGTAAAAATGATCATTCCATCCTGATGATGTAACTTCATAGCTTGTCCGACACCAGCCTCGTTTACCAGAGGATTGCCATTTTCATCCACCATGCTTACTTCTTCAATAAATTCACCATCAGTTCTGAACAATGCATATCTGCATATATTAGTAGTTTGATTACCCACTTTCTGCACTTCTTTACTGACGAGTACAAAATAGTCGTCATCTGCATAAACACAATCAAAATAATCTGCCGGGCTTAATACATGACCAATATTTGCGGCTTGCAAATCACTCAATTCACTATCGTATAATCTAAGTCGTATATCAAATGAATCCTTTTGATTTTCATAAAGCACAGCATTTGTTGTGTGCATAATGGAAATAAAATGATTTTCCGGCGTTTTATAAAGACCTGCATAAATAATCCCACTATGCAAATCATTTTTGGCAGAAGAAGAATCTATCTTATAAGACATCGAATCCAGAATATAAGATTTATAGGGTACAGCTGAAACATATTGGTATTTATCTCCATAAGGAAAAAAATAAGTTCCTAATACCCTGCCCAGGAACAGACTAAATGGATTTTCAACCATTGTTGCCAACGTGTCATTTTCTTCAATGACTGTCCTTTCTTCAAGTTGTCCTGTTTCTACATTGTATTTTCTGACCGTCATAAGTGATCCTCTCCAATAAGGAGATGGAGGCTGGGGAGCCAGCGTATTTAGTCTGTGCCCAAGAATTTCCAGTTGGCCATTTCGGTTAATATATGCATTTCTGGGCCATTCTTTTCTTGTATCATGTCTCAGGTCATAGGCAGATTCCCATATTACTAGTCCTGTCATCATATCCAGACATTGTATAAATGCCCCGGTAGTAGCAACAAAATCCGATAATTCAATTATGAATACTTTTCCATTGTGAAAAACAGGTTTTACAATATAGAGATCCCAACTGTGCAAATGCGTGAATCCATCATAAAAAATGGAGTCAATATTATTTTTCAATCCCTTAAACCTTCCGATGATGGAAGTGTCAATCATGGTGTGTTGCCAAACAGGATTGTAATTCTCGAATTGTAGTGGAACATAAACTCTGGTATCTCCCTGGGCAAAAAGCTTAGAATTTGTTATAACCAAAGCAACTAACAGAACCAGCCCATAGATTATATTTTTTATATTTTTATGAATAATCATATTGGATTAAAGTTTGATTTTTTTAATTTAATAGCTTTGCTTTCAGTTCTTTAATATTATTAGAACTATTTAAAAAAATCAGGTTATTGAAAGATAGCCTCCAAAAACCTGATCGAATTTTTATGGAATACCACAGGTTCTTTCACATTCACCTATCAAAATGCCATTACATTGAACTAAAGGCCATGTTCCACAATCTCCTCCTGTATCTGAGAATACAGGACTGGAAATTTCCAGAACACCATTATTATAGCAATAGGTTTGCCTTCTAACACAGCATTTTGTACCACATTGAGCTTTCACCATCTTTAGTGTGAATGGTCTTGAGCCTTTGGTCATACACCATTTATAACACAAGTTCCGATAAAAATTTGCACCAACAAAACTTGTGGGACACTGGATCCCCGGGTTAAGAATACCTAGCATATATAATTCTTCTACAGCAAGAGATGCTGCATACTCATATTGATCAAATGCAAAATTTAGCTGACTATTACTCAAATAATTCCATGAATTCATCAAACTATCACACCACACTAAAACATTAACTTCAAAATCAGTAAATGCAACTTCATTAGTTCCCGGGCAGTGCCATGCAGTATATTTGACTTGGTGCAAACCGCAATATCCCGGAATTTCTATTGTATCAGTAACATCTATTGGTACACAAAGGGCTGAAGGAGTAAAACAATCAGGGGCAATTGTCCTTTCAACTACATTTTCATCATTTACATTGTTTATGTAATCTTTCCCGACATTTATAGAGTCATCTGAACACCTTATAAACACAGAAATAAGAATTAAAATAACTAATCCAGTTAAAGGGAATAAATATTTAGTTTTCATAAATTAAAATTTGAAAGTTAAAAAAATTGAATTCAAAATCCTCACTTCCAAATGCTTCAGCTAAACGGAGGATCGTCCAACAACCGTCGCGGCTTCCTCCGGAATATATTGTTTTTAAGTCCAAATAATATTTGTTGAATACGGGTTGAATACGGGTTGAATACGGGTTGAATACGGGTTGAATACGGGTTG